>JAWVCT010000028.1:0-50901 GCA_033858155.1 Blastocatellia bacterium | reverse complement strand
GGAGTCTTCAAATATGGTTCCGACCATGAGCGAGAATTGCGGCTTCGGGTGTTTGCTATAGCACTTCCAGCGGCGCTGGTTTTCCAGATAGGTGACATTCTCCGAACCACAGCGAGGGCAAAGCACCCGACCATCAGGCCAGCGCATCGCTATCATGAAGTTCTGGACGTTCTCAGGCTTGGAGAAGTATATAATCGCTTGCTGTAAACTCTTTGGCGTTTCCATGCTGTGAAGATAGCAGGAATCGCGTGGTTAGTCAAGTATATAATTACCCTTGAAACGGTTGGCTGGTGAGAAGGTACAGAACCGCTCGCGGTAGCGAGTGGGTAGCGTCTTGCGCGGAAGACCCATTCTACCGAGGCTGTGCGAAAGACTCCTGGGTCTCAGCGCCAACGGCGCTGAAGCCGAAGTTTTCACACAAGCAGCGACCCGTAACGTTTTGAAGACCCGCTTGCTACCGCAAGCGGTTCCGTACCGTCGACCCGGTCGCTTCACCTCACAATCTCAAGATCCATCCACTGCGTGACCATGCGGTGCTTCTCGTCGGCCAGCGGGTCTTTGATGATTACTTGGAGCACGTACTCGCCCGGGACCATGTCATTGCCGAGGCGTATTGCGCCCCCGGAAACCAGACGCTTCTGATCAACTACGTCGGTAAAATTCAGCGCGTTTTCCTTGCCGGTAAACACTGCTTGCCCGTCGCGAAACAGCCGCACTTGCGAGATCAGTTGTGCCTTGTTCGTAGTCTTGTCGAAGTGCGCGTTGTAAATAATATAGAGATAGTCCATCAACATGCCGCGACTGAAATGGCGTACGGCCGGACTAGCTTCGGGATTTCCCCGGTCCGCTGCTTCCTGGTCCTCCGCCGGGGAACTTGCTCCGGTTGCCGCTTGATTCCCCGGCGATGCCGCGGAGGCTGAGGCAGTGTTTTTTTCACCGGCACTGTCTCCGCGCAGAACGATGCCTGAAAGGGCCAAACGATTTTTCTTGAGATCAGGAACTTCGACGAACTGGCTGGCCGAGCCGATTCTTTCCGTACTCGAGTCGCGCAACGAAATTCGCAACTGGTAGGCGCCGGGCTTCTTTATGGGAACGGTTACATAGTAAACGAGTCCCTCGCGCTGCGCCCGTTTGTATAGGGGCTCAGGCAATTCCAGACTGTAAGTGCGACCGCTCTGCTCCACGGGATTGCCGTTGTCGCCGAAGGTCATGGCGAGCAGGTCAAAGACACACTTGCGCATGCCATTGGCTTCGCTGGTGAACGTCAGGTCATGGGCGTCGATGTGCAGCATCGAACGCATGATTGGACCAGTCTTTGGATCGCTGCTAAACAGTGAAGTCAACTGAAGGTGGACTCCCGTCGAACCGAATGGCGAGGTTAAGGCACCCAGTAATTGCTGCGCGAGTGTCCGTTTAGCGGGAGCGGCTCTGGCGTCATCGGTGAAGCCTAAAAAACCGTTGCGCATGCGCACGTTGAATTTGCCCGGCCGCGTAATTTTGAGCGATAGCTTATGAAAAGTCCGGCGTCCGGTCTTTGGATCAAAGGTCGAGTTATCCGGGCGATAACCAATCAGGTAAAAGCCTTTCTGATCTTCCAACACCCGGCGAATGCCTTTACTCAAGTCATTGCTATTCTTAATCGCGATGCCGCCCGTCTGCCGCGCCAGATAGTCCAAGCCATCCTGCGTTTCGAACGCGGCGTTGCGGCGATTGCTTAACATCTGTTCCACGTCGCCGTTGCCCGGATTGTCGGCAGCGGTCAAGCCCAGCGTCTGCAAGCCGGTGGCATTCATTGTGTAGATTACAACTGAAGCTCGGCCTGCCTCGTCAACTAAGCGGCGGAGTTTCTCCTGCGCCAAATAGCCGCGCGTCGGATCCTCGAGGTTGTAGATCCTGAACCCGTCCGATACAAGCAGAATTGACTTGCGGCCCGGTAGTTCCCGCAAACCTTTCACTACGTAACTAATCGCGCCGAGCGTTCCGACCGAAAACATGTCGTCGCGAAACTGGTTTAACTCTTCGTTCTTTGCATCTATCTCGGGTCCCTTATCGCCCGGCGTCGGAGGCTGGAGCGGCGCAAAGGCCCCGACGCCGCTTCGTCCATTTGAGTTCCATTTCACCCGCTCAATCGCGGCGTACAACTGGCGCTTATCCGAAGTGAACTGTTGCAGGGCACCCATGCCGCCGCCAGTGCGAATGATGGCCACGAGATCGCCGGTGGCCATCTGCTCGTCAACAAATTTCTTCAGCGCGCGGCGCACGTAGTAAGTGCTTTGGAAAGAAAGTCCCAGGTCGTCGACCACAATTGCGATCGTGCGGCGGATGTCCTCAGGTTTCAGGCGACTGGGCGGGGCCGGCGGAGCATTTCTATCAACGCTCGCCGCTTTTTCTTCACGCGTTGGCGCGGCCCGAGTCTCGGTAACAGTGTAAGAGAAGTTCGTGATCTTCTGCGGTCTGCCGTCCTCCAGGATCTTGATCTCTTCCGGCTTCAGATCTGTTACGACCTTGTCCTTCTTATCGGTGATGACCGCGTCAACCTGGACCAGATTGGTCGTGATGCGCACGACTTCGTCTGATTCCGGCTTTTGGATTTCCTGGGACGACGGTGGCTGTTGAGGTGGTGGCGGCCCGATAGGAGTGTTGGCCGGCTGCTGCCCAACAACGCCCGAGCCCAATTGAATTATTAACGCGACGGCAAGCAGGTGATGTCTCTTCAAGGGAGCCTCCAGGACGAACGATTCGGGCCAGCTTAGTATGAAATGTTCGTTAAGTAAAAGAGTGGATGCGTGGTCCACGGCCATTCATTAGCAGCATCGCCTTAGCCCCCTGACTAGTGGTTCGTTTAGGAAGCGAAACCGTTTGAAACGGTTTCAGATCATGTCTGATTCTAATTTCACCCGGTTAAAGCCACGGTGCTAATGAGAGAGGAACTGACATTTCACTGTCCGGCGAGAATCTGTTCGTAAAACTTTATGTACTGCGGAATAATAAGGTCAGTGCTGTAACGCGAGACCGCCGACGCCCGGGCGCGTTTGCCCATTTCGCGACGCAGCTTATTGTCGGCCAAGAGCTTCACGGCATCGTCCGCCATTTTGTCGACGTCACCTACCGCGCTAAGAAATCCAGTTTCGCCGTCGTCAACAACTTCCGGCAAGCCGCCTACGCGCGAAGCAATGACGGGGACCTGGCAGGCCATGGCTTCCAGCGCCGCGAGCCCGAAAGATTCCTGCTCAGAAGGCAACAACAGCAAATCGGAAGCGCAGAGATAGTCGACGATGCGCGCTTGTTTTCCGACAAAGACGCATTTGTCATCGATGCCGAGACAGCGCGCGCGATGAATCACGTTAGTGCGCTCGCTGCCGTCGCCCACCATCACTAGTCGCGCGTTAACCTTCTTGAGTACTCGCGCGAGAATCTCAACGCAATCGACCGGACGTTTTACCGGACGAAAGTTCGAGACATGAACCATGATCGGCGCATCGTCAGGCGAAAGGGTTTTGCGCAGGTCGCAATCCGGCGTGGGCTTGTATTCCGAGGGAGAAACAAAGTTCGGGATCACCTGCATGCGGTCGAACTGAAACGTCTCGATGGTGGCTTGCTTCAAATAGTTCGAGATAGCCGTCACGCCGTCGGATTGTTCGAGCGCGTAACGCGTGATGGGCAGGTACGAACGGTCGGCGCCGACTAAGGTGATGTCCGTCCCGTGCAAGGTCGTAATCACGGGCAGGCGTCGATGCGCTTTGATCGATTCGCGCGCCAGAATCGCGCTGATCGAATGCGGAATCGCGTAATGCACGTGCAGTAAATCGAGGTTTTCATTGTCGGCGACGGTCGCCATCTTTGTCGCCAGCGCGAGGGTGTAGGGCTGATGCTCAAAGAGCGGATAGGACATCATCTCGACTTCATGGAAGCGCACGCGCTCGTTAAGTTCTGTAAGCCGGGTGGGCAATGCGGACGAAATGAAATGCACCGTATGGCCGCGTTCGGCAAGCTCCTTGCCCAACTCAGAACCGACAATGCCGCTGCCCCCGTAGGTCGGATAGACTGTGATACCGATGTTCATGGAATCAGTGAGCAGTATGCAGTGAGCGGTGAGCAGGAGGCAAACAGGCCGTGAACAAGTCAGAGGACGCTTGGGAGTGGAAATAAAACCTCAGTGTCCTAAACTGCTCACGGCTTTGGGATCACGGCTCACCCAATAAGACGACTCTCGCAATTCGTCTGCCTCGACTCAACTCGTCTCACTTTTGAGAAAAAGGGCAAGCGAGGCGCGAGTATAATCCCCAAGGCCACTCCCTCCAAAAGTTTTTTCGAATAAGAATGGCCTTGCACAAAAAGTAAGTTTGTCAGTCCGCACAGTGGACGAGCGATAGCCCAGCAGTGAAGAGCCTATGTGAAAACTCGTCTGCGCATCGGATTACGCCGAAGGCGTTAGATAATTTAGCCCGGCGTACCACGCCGGGAAATGAGTCAGTGAGGGTTTCCTATCTTGAAAGGGTTTGCCAATGGATTGTTGAGTTATTCAACGCTTTCAGCGTAGTGATGAATCAATCGAATCTCCGCCAGGGTGATACCCTGGGCTAAATTAGGTAACGCCTTCGGCGTTAAGGACTCGAGTTTTGACACACCGCTCAACTAAGGTTGAGAACACTACTCCCCGACTGTCGCCATTAGGGTTCTGGCTTCAAAGAGCTATAATGTGGAGAACACCTAAAGAAGGATCAGCGCCGCGCTTCCTCTGAGAGCTGCGGCGCCCATAAGAAATGCCAAAAATTAACGATATCCAGGAAACGCCCAACCCCAACGCCGTAAAGTTTATTCTGCGCGAGCCCGTAACCCACGGCGTCGCCCGGCAGTTCGGTTCCGCCGATCAGGCCCAGAGCGATGCGCTGGCGAAATCGCTGTTCGAGGTGGGCAGTGTCGTGTCAGTTTTCTACATGGACAACATGATCACCGTCGAGAAGGAAGACCCGGCGGATTGGGATGAACTATTGCCGACCCTGGCCGTGCCGATCAGGGCCGCGGAGTCGGTTACCACCACTCCACCCGCCGGAGCCGGCGCTTTGGGCGGCGCGATCGCGGCGGTCACCAGCGACGATCCGCGCTTACTGCAAATCAACAATATCCTCGATGAAAAGGTGAGGCCGGCCCTGATGGGTGACGGCGGTTATGTAGAGATCATCGGTCTGCAGGATCACACGCTGAAGATTCGCTATCAGGGCGCATGCGGTAGTTGCCCCAGCTCACTCTCAGGCACGCTGATGGCGATCGAAGGCATGCTCAAGCAGGAAGTCGATCCCGAAATGGAAGTTGTGGCGGTTTAAGTTACTCTGATCCAACTTTAATTTCGGCGTTTATTCTGGAACCTCGTCCCCATCTGGCGCGTGATACGCGTTTACGTAGCATTCCTAGTCTACCCAGCCTTCCGGAGGTTAAGACATGAATCGTCGTACCCCGCCCATTCTGCTTGGCGTGCTGTTCCTGTGCGCAACTGTCACAGCCCAACCAAACGAAGCCAACAAACCCGCTCCGGCTATGGAAATCGCCGGCAAGGGCAAGGCCGCTGCGGATCTGGAAGCCGAGCGAATCCTGAGGGAGCGCCGAGCCCAGGCGCAGTCGTTGCTAATTTCTCTCGCCGCCGATGCAGGCTCTTACTCTGATCAGAAATTGCGAGCGCGCACCCAGGCTCGCATCGCCGATGCGCTCTGGGACGCTGATCAGGATCGGGCCCGCACTCTGTTCCGCAGAGCCTGGGACGCCGCCGAGATTGTCGATCAGGGTGACCAACGCCCAGTCTCGATCGACATGACGCGACCGAATAAAGGCGGAAGCATTCCCAACACCGGGCCCACAAACGTGCGCAGCGAAGTGCTGCGTCTCGCCGCCCGACGCGATCGAGCGCTGGGCGAGGAGATGTTGGCCAAACTCAAAGTTGAAAAGGCGCGGGAGGCCACGGAAGCCGCGGACAAAACCAAGGGTGATCTGTTTAATACTCCGGATGGAGTCAGCCAGAGACTGAATCTGGCGAGTCAATTGCTCGCAACTGATGTTGAGCGGGCTCTGCAATTTGCCGATCCGGCTCTGGTCACCATTACCCGGGAAGGAATCGATTTTCTTTCTTATCTACGTGAGAAAAATGCCGCCGCCGCCGATCGTCGATATGCCGGATCGCTCGCGATGGCTGCGGGCAATTTGCAATCGGACGCGAACACGGTTTCCCTTCTATCGTCCTATCTCTTCACTCCACATGTCTTCGTAACCTTCACCGACAGCGGCGCTAACACTCAATCCTCAAGAAACTCCGAAGCTCCGCTGGTAGCGGCCGAATTACGCACTGCATTCTTTCGGGTGGCGGTAGGAATCTTGCTGCGGCCGCAAGCTCCTCCCGGACAGGATCAGACCTCGTCAGGGCTTCAAGGCAAATACCTCATGATTAAACGTCTGTTGCCGCTATTCGAACAATTCGCTCCGAGGGATATGACTGAAGCGCTGCGCGCGCAGATGGAGGCACTGGGCACGGCCGTGCCGGAAGACCTGCGTCAACGCGACGATAACAGCTTGCGAGAAGGAATAAGGCCGTCGCTGACCAGCGACGATCGCGAGAAGGCCCTGCTTGATCGAATCGATCGCGCCAAAACGTCGGAGGACCGTGACGGGCTCTACGTTCAGTTGGCCAGAATCCGAGCCGACAATGGCGATCTGCGCGCCCGCGACTATGTTGACAAGATCGATGACAGCGAACTGCGTCAGAATACGCGTGCCTATACCGATATCACCATGACTATGCGGGCGGTTGACAAGAAAAACGCCGAACAGATCCTGGAGTTCGTTCGAACCGGCGAGTTAACTCACCTGCAGAAAGCCTGGGCCCTGGCTTCAGCCGCGAAATTGTTGGCAAAGACTGATCGTGAGAAGGCTCTGGCAGTGATTGAGGACGCAGCCGCCGAAGCACGTCGCATCGAGGGTTCCGATCCCGACCGGCCGCGCGCACTAATGGCCGTGGCGAATGCTTTGCTGATTAACGATCGTAGTAAGACCTGGGATGCTACTTACGACGCCGTCAGAGCTGCAAACTCTGCCGAAGGTTTTACTGGAGAAGACGGCGTGCTCAGAATCAGCTTTTTTACCAAGGTGATTGCTTCCGTTCACAGCTCTTCAGCGCAGGACTTTGACGTGTCAGGCATCTTTGGCGAACTCGCGAAGGAAGACTACAATCGCACGGTCGAACTGGCGCGTGGTTTTGAACGCGAAGCCCCCAGAGCCAGCGCAGTGATTGCCATCGCCAAGGCGGTGCTGGAAAACAAAGACAAGCCTAAAAACTAATCAGTGCTGGCGCAGTGCGGATCTGCGGTCCTTCTGAGTAGCACCGTGGCTTTAGCCCGGTGAGCAGTGGTGGGCTTGTGAATGGAAACCGTTTCAAACGGTTTCCGATGTGTCGGTGACTAAATCACCGCGCTAAAGCGACGGTGCTAATGAGATGAGTGCGGGCAAACTGAAGGCGAGCTTACTACTCAGTACAGAGCCTATGAATAGATATTCATCGGCCGGGTTAACAACGCAAACGGATCTTCGACATTCAATGCCTCGCGTACATAGAAGGCCTCGCCCGCCTCGACGCCAATCAGCGAGCCGTAGTAACGCATCCGATCTTCGATCTGCTTGAGAAATCCCTGCTCGCTGATCCGCGTCGTTGGTTCCTTTGACTGGGCGCTGTAGAACTGCGAAGCATACGCACGAATCGCGTTCATCTTACCCTCAGCAAATTCGGTAACATCCACGACGAATGATGGAATAGTCAGACGCGAGTAGACCGTGTGGGCGATCGCCGGCATTTTGATCGCGACCGTCCCCGCTTGTTCATCATAGCGGCGCATGGTGGCCAAACGGGCAGCTTCGCGCACTATTCGAGAAGTCGTCGAATGATCCGGATGGGGATCGTCCCAATGCGAGGTGAATACCACTTGCGGGGCGCGCTCTCTCAATACGCGGACCATGGCCCGCCGCGACTCTTCATTGAGGTCGAGGTGACCGTCCGGTTGGTCCAAATTAAGGCGAGCATCCAATCCCATGACACGCGCGGCGTCGAGCGATTCCCTGGCGCGAATTTCCGGCGTGCCGCGAGTGCCCATTTCCCCGCGAGTCATATCTAGAACGCCAGTGCGATATCCGAGCGATTTCAGCTTCAACAACGTCCCGGCCATCGTTAACTCGGCATCGTCAGGATGCGAGAATACGGCCAGCACATCGAGTTGGATTTCTAAGGACATCGTTTTCTTGTTAGTAACTGTAAGTGAAACGCGGGTCTTACGGCCAACTATTGCTTACTGCTTACTGACCCTATCCGGATCGTCCCATCCCCGACGGTGAATGTCAGTACCGCACCGCCGCCACCAGCGCGAGCCCGCACCGAGCGTGGCCCGATACTGTTTCGGTCGCGCGGCTCGATACCGGGAAAGATGGTTTTGATTTCACCGACGCGCAAAATGTCAGCGTCGATGTCGCCACTAAAGCCAGGCATGAGATCAACATTGAGATTGCCGCTGGCTAGCTTGATCTCGGCCCGCAAGCCATGCCAGGAGCGCGCCGGAATCGTAAAGTTTACTGTTCCTTTTTGAATAAGCACCGAGACGTCGCTGCCCGTCAGCGAGAGGTCCGCGACGCTTTCCAGCGCGTTGATTCGGATCGAGCCTTCGACCCCCGAAAGTTTTATGGGTCCGTTACCCGCGTCGATTGCCAGGTCGCTCATCGCCGGCATCTTGATGTGATAATCAACTTTCCATGGCATACCGATCAGAGACTTTGGAAAGTTCCTGGCCACGCGTTTCAGGAACTTCTTGTCATGAGTTCCCACCGTTATGATCCGGATGTGATTGGCGTCTTCGTCGATCGCAAAGCTGTCCACGGTCGCGAGTAAATCAAGGTCCTGGACGCTGGGCGCACGTAACTCTACCTCGGCAGTGATATCAACTTCACTTCGTTGCCAACCTTCGATCGTAATCGAACCTGCGGGGGCGCCGACGATCGTGACCGCGCCGCCATACCCGAGGCGGCGACTATCGTGCCGCATCGTCGTGCGTGTCACTAACGGCGTGCCTGGCGTAACCTGCTTGTCTTTTTGGGCCTTGACCGGTTGGTAGGTGTAAAAAGTGGAAATTAATAGCAGAGCAAGAACGGAAACAAAGATTGCGCTTCTCTTCACCGGACAGATTGTGAGGGAGATCGGCAGGCGTTGTCTAGCGACGGAAAAACTTTATGTCGCCCTGATAGTTAGTGACAGTCACCGAGGCGCGGCCATCTCCGACATCGCCGGTGATCCGCCGACCTTGGCCCAGCGTTTTCAAGGCGCCACTCGAGAATGGGCCCATTGAGATTTTCTCCGCGGGGGCGGTGGCCACCAGGCGGAAGCCGCAGTTTGCCGGAAGCCGGAGGGTGATAGTTCCTTGCCCCGATTTGAATTCGTAAGTGCCGCCCGAGGCGAATTCCCCATCAAAGAAAATATTTCCGGTAGTGTTCGAGGCAAACACGCGGGCCGCGTTCACGCCCGAGAGGGTAATGTCTCCTGAGGTCCAGACATGCGCGCGCACCAGATCGCCCTGAATGTTACTGACACTGATTTGGCCGCTGCGCGTTTCCAAATCAACAGAAGATCGGGCCGGCACCTGAATCTTGAAATTGACGTCGCCCACATCACGACGATCGCGATTGTCGCCTACGATGTCGACAACCAAACCCGAATCGGTTTGTCGCGGGTTAAAATGGACGGCCGGCGCCTCCATGGTAGCGGTGATGCGAATCTCATCCCGCGCCCAGGTTTCGACCGTGATGGTGCCTGACAGATTTTTTAGCTCAATGCGGACGTTCTTACCCGCGGGATAGTGCCGCGACACTCGCTGTTGGGCGAGGGCGCTATGGGCGACAACGAATACGAGAAAGAGGGCCGGGAAGGCTGCAAAACTCACTCGATTTTTGGTGGCGGGAAAATGAAAGTTCATCGGTGGATCGATGGCCGGGAACGGAACGCGGCCTTTTCAGGTTACAGTGCGGAAAACTCCTTGAGCAACTCGACCTTGTCGTTCAGAGCGGCGTTGAGAATCTCCTCAGAAACTTCATCGTGTGGATTCTGGCTCAACTGACGCATTGAATCGTTAACCGCCGTGTCAATCACCTTCATGTTCTTATCGAACGTCTCCCGCATCTGCGGATTCCAACGTGCCTTGTTCAGTTCAACGCGGTCGTTCCAGTAAGCAATTACCTGCTCCTGCTGGCGATAATGATCCTTCACGTTTTCGCTGCCCAGCGTTGGAACAAATCCGGATGCCTGGTAACCGGCGCCGCCGGCGAACCTGAATCTGCGTAAACCAACGAGCGTAAACGTCGAGACTACTATCATGACGACCACGGCAGCAGCCGCCAACTGTGGAAACGACAATTGCCAACTTCGGTTCATCAAGCGAAACCACCAACCCGCGTTTGCGTGAACGGCGTTCCGCGATGCGACCGGTAATTCTGCTTCAATGATGTTGCTTATGCGCAACCACAGAGCCCGCTCGTTCGGCACGGCGTCGTACTGGCCCCGGCTATTGAGACAAACCGCCGCGATCGCGCCGAGGTCGTCTCGGGCTTCGCTGCAGACGCCGCATCCGCTCAAGTGCGTGGCAACGCTGTGGTGGTCATCCTGAGCCAGCGACCCGTCAATAAAATCGCTAAGTAAATTCTGATATTTCTCGCAGTTCATTGTCCTAACCTCTGATGCGTCGCGCATCATACTGCCAAAGCCTCGCCATGCGCGACTCTCGCGGTCTCAAAGCAATAAAGGGGAGACTGCTTCCTTCTTGCTCTGCCAAGGGCGATTCGCTCGCCGCAATGTCAAAGTGGCCCGCCTGGGAGCACGGACAGACTGCCCGCAGCTTTTTAAAGGCCGTCTCTTGGTTGCTGTCGAGCCTTGTTCTGTTGCCTGAGAAGTCCCCGTAATTTCATTCTGGCCTTGTGTAATTGGGACTTAGACGTGCCCACAGAGCAGCCAAGCATGCGCGCAATCTCTTCGTGCTCGTGTCCTTCAATATCATGGAGCGTGAAAACCATCTTATATCCCGGTGGCAGTTGCGCAATTGCCTTGTCCAGCGCGATGCGGTCAACCACGGGCATCGCGTTCGGATTCTCGGTTCCTTTGACGATCTGGATTGGGGCCTCGCCGTCTTCGGTGGTCTGTTCGAGGCGCACACCTCGCTTGCGAAAGTGCATCAGCACCTGGTTGACAGTCAACCGATGCAGCCAGGTTGTGAAAGCCGATTCGCCGCGGAAACTACCAATCTTACGAAAGAGCTGAATGAAGACTTCCTGCGCCAGGTCTTCGGCTTCAGTCACGTTGCCCGTCATGCGCAAGCATAGCGAATATACGCGGCGGTTGTGGCGCTGGTAAAGCTCTTCGAAGGCTTTCATATCGCCTCCGGCGGACCGCTGCGTCAATTCGTAATCCGGGGTTTTCGGTGTCTCGGTTTCGCTTGCTGCCACTTGTTCCTGTGATCGGCAACTTTCTCCGTCCCGCACTCCTCTATTTTGAAGTGCGATTCGTCGCCTGCGCTTCTTAAAAGTCAGTATTGGAAAACCGCTTTTTAGTATCCGATCATAGGGAGGCTGTGACAAGCCGCGAGAACCGTCATCTCAGCCCCGAGCACTTGTTGGTGAATGAGGTTGAGGTTGGTTAGTACTGGAAGCACCTCGGTAACAAAGAAAGGAGGTGCTAGGCGCTGGACGCAACCTGCGGACGACTGAAAGCAACTCGTCTCTGATGTCTCGGGCGCCATCGCCGCAACAGGTTCGTCTGAAGAGCTGGCAATCCAATGACTATCTCTACGGGCGGCCAGCCCTTTGTTTGATCTTCCTCGGATCTTAGGGGTGAATTGTTTTAATTGGTCGCGGCACCCGAATGATAGACCGACATCACGGCCTCCAACATTTTCTCATGGCTGGGGTAACGCGATGAGTCATAACAGCCAAGAGGGTCTTCGAGCACATGATAGAGGCACCGGTTGCAATAGGTGCAAGGTCGCTCTGCATCTTTGCCCTGTGCAAAGAGCGCAGGCAAGTTATTGTTGGCGATCAGTCCACGCGCGATCGTTACAGCATCAACCTTACCGCTACTGATCGCATCTCGGATAACTTGACCGGTTTGGAAGCCGCCGGTACATAACACCGGTACTCGCACACGTTGCTTGATCGCTGTCGCGGCCTGAAGGTTGTTGCCCTCTATGCTTTCTCCCTGATCTCTCGTCCACAGCAGCTTGATAAATGGACGCAGCAGCTTATAGCGGGCCATCACATAGTTCGAGAATGTTTTTTTGCCGCTATCAATGATTGGATAGACGCGCTTGATAACGTCGAGGGGAAGACCGCCGCGGGGGTTGCGCGGATGCGGAAAACTGCTTCCGCTCGAAACGTGTATAGCATCAATGCCCTCCGCTTCAAGCAACTCGCAGATTTGAATACTGTCTTCGATGGTGTTGCCCTTTTTCTTCCAGAAAAAGACTGAGTTGTTGTAGTCGATCCCATTGAGTTTCACCTGAAGATGAAAATCGGCTCCTACCTCTTTGCGGATGGCCCGGACAACTTCCAGCAGAAACCGCGCGCGGTTACCCACCGGGCCGCCGTATTCATCCGTTCGATTGTTGATCCCCGAACTGAGAAATTGTGTAATCAAATATCCATTCGCGCCGTGCAGCTCGATGCCGTCAAGCCCGGCTTCGCGGACTCGCCTTGCCGCTTGCGCAAACTGGTTAATTGTCGATTGAATCTCACTCAGGGTCATAGCCCGGCAAAGGAATCCGCTGAACGGTTCCGTAGTATTCGTCGAACTTAAGGTTTGACTCTCCAGGTTGTCCACGCCCTTGAAGTCCATTTGGCGGCCGGCGTGATTGAGCTGCAAGATGTACTTACAGTCGAATTCATGAACCTTCTGTCCCACTTCGCGCCAAAATGGGATCTGATCGTCTTGATGAATGGTCGCATAGTTGGGAACGTGACGGCCTGCAACCGATATAGCCACGAAGGATGAAATGATCGCTCCTACTCCTCCACGAGCGAATTTCTCTTCCCAATTTATTCGGGTTTGTGTGCCCGAACCATTATAGTTGTCGAACCTGCCGGAAAGGCTGGAACGCAGCACGCGATTTTTAACGGTCAGATTGCGAAATCTCAGCGGTTCAAAAAGGATATCGGCGGTCATTCTGGCTCCTTGTCAAACGGGATCCAGGCAATTGTCAATGCCTGGAAATAAAGCCCAGTGGAAAGTCTTCAAGACTGAAACAGTGCCGGCTTACGTGAGACCACGTGAAACGATCCGGGAAAAGGGCCTGCGAGGGCGAGAGCAAGATATTACTGTGCATGTGCATTGTCAATAGGATGAACAACGATAGTGGGTCAGTGATGGTGGCACGCGCATCTTGCGCGTGCTTCATGGGCGAGACGCCCATGCCACTCTTTCATACCGACCCAACTACCCAGGAACAGCGACGATGCTACAAAGATTGTATCTTCGGTCGAGCAGGCGTAAACAAAAGCAGAGCCGGCCTGAACGTCCGGCGCTGTTATGAAGTCTCTTACCTGTGAAATGGCCTTTAGTTTTCGGCAGAACAATCAGGTACCAAATTCTATTGACAAGCACTTATATTGACTATAATCTCTCCCCGCTTTCATAGCTTTTTATCCGAGCTTTCTTCGAGGGCTCTCTTCACTCTTTAACCTGCAACGGATTGCCCTGAAGAACTCTCGGCTAGTCGGCACACTCCATTTTCTTTGAAAGTCGCGGGACGGCCGCCGACTTCAGGTGTGGCAGAGCCCATAAATCCTGCGCCTTGCGAGCACCTTTAGGCCCTTACTTGTCCCACTTTGTCATGCTCCGCTTCCGGAAAGGAGACCAGGCAATGTCAGCAGCTTCACCTACTAACGGTCCGGCAGGGATGCCGAAAGGGATTCCGCCCAAACCAGATACGAACAACTTTAAGCCTCCGGTCGCCTGGCTCTTCGGACGACAGTTGATCGCCAATCTCAAGTGGATCGCTCTTTACACGGCGTTCAAAGGCAAACTCGATCCGCGTGACTGGATGAAGCCGAATATCATTCGTGCGAATCAGCCGGCAAAACAGCTTGACGAGGCCGGATCGCCGCGTGAAGGAGCAGAGCAACCTGGTGATCTCGATGAAGTATTTTGGTTCGATTATATCGCTGACACCGGAGACGGACAGAAGGCCGTATACAGCATCGCCTATTTGTGCATGAGCGACCTCGCCGTGAAAACCGCGGAAAAGATTGGTGACCTGGCTGAGTTCGTGGTGGATCCCGACACGGCGCGCTTAGCAGCAGATGATAAGCGGCTCTTGCCGCGTGGCGCCTTTCTCTTTATTGGAGGCGACACCAGCTATCACATCTCGGACTATGGCAATCTGGCCGTGCGCGTGCAGAACCCATTCTGCTGGGCCGCTCGGGATCTCTTCGCTCGTAAAGCTGCCAGCATCAGAGACCATTTGCCACGGCTGCTGGTAGGAATTCCGGGGAATCATGACTATTACGATGCCCTGGACGGATTCAACCGCCAGTTTCGCCGGCCGGCTACGGGCGATCAGTCGCTGGGATCTCCCCGGCAACCGCTACTTACACTTCCCACCTTGAAACGTGTCCAGGAAGCCAGCTATCTAGCTCTCCGTTTGCCCTTCGATTGGTGGTTCTGGGGCATGGACACCGAGGAAGGCGAAATTGATTTTCGTCAGCAGGAGTTCTTCAAAAACATTCAGACGGAGTATCGGCCCAAGCGGTTGATCGTCGCCACTCCGGAACCCACGACAGTTTTCGGCAAATATGCCAAAGAGGACGAGAACGAATCAAAAACATTTGTGGCGCTCGGGCTTGAGCGCCCCTTCCTGGAAAAGCCCGAGCCAATTGGTGAGGGCAAGTGTCGTCTGGATTTGTCGGGCGATGTTCACCACTATGCCAGGCATTGGGGCGCTCCCAAGGGAGAAGATCGCGCGAGCAACTATGCCTCAGTCATGTCGGGCGGGGGCGGAGCTTTTTTTCATCCGTCTCACACCTCTATCAAAGAGGTAACCCCAACGGTCGTCTACCCGCTACCCCAGGATTCGCGCCGCGCAGTTGCGAACCAGCTTTTCAAGTTCACTAATATCTGGCAGGGAGGTTATGTCTGGCTCTTCGGTTTTGTGATCGCGTTCTCGATTTTCTTCGCGGCGACTTTTCCGCAAAGCAGCCGGGACGCGATTGACACGTTCCCACCTTTCGTCAAGTTGGGAATTTCGCCAGTGTCCGCCCATCTCGCGAAACCTGTTTCCTCCTATGTACAGCAAATGCCGACGAATGCATGGTGGAGTAATCCGCAGAGCGCGCCGGCTGAATATTGGGTGGCGGCGGCAGCTTTGGTCCTGGCCATTATCCTCCTCGGTCTCGCGCTCTACTATTCATCCAGGCTCTTCGCGGCCGAATACGATCCCACGTGGTCCAGACCTAAGAAGAAAGTGAGCGAATGGCAGCGAATAATTCTCTGGACGCTGGTGTTCGCATCTTTCGCCACTCTGGCCGGCGGTATCTTGGGCTTTCACGCCCACGATGAAATGCTGACGCGCTTTGATCGGAGCGTGATCGTGTTCGTCGCCCTGGGATGGTCCGTGCTAGCCATCATCGAGAGTGTTAAATACTCAGACTGGCTCTTTCAGGAAGTCTATTACGGCAACCTCCAGTCGTGGCATTACTGGCCCCTCTGGGCTCTGAATATTTTGGCGGCGCTTGGCTTTGGTGCTTCTCTATGGTTCTTCGGAAAACAGGAGTCTGCCTTTCTTGTATCGGACCTCGCTCTGATATTGATTCTCGTCGCCGTTGGCGGCGGCTTAACCTTTTTTGCTTATTCCACGGGTGGCAACCTTCAGAAGGGGGCCGGCAAGGTTGGTTTCCTTCTGCTCGGAGCGTCTCATGGTTTTCTGCAACTGTTGGTTCCTTTTTTGCTTGTCAGGAAAGGCAATCTACTCTGGGCGCCCCTGGCTGTGCTCATTCTGGTCGTCATTTTCAAGTATATCGGAACCGGTCTCGGCAAGTTGGAGAATGGTTGGCCACTGGTTCTCGCCTGGATCGTCCTCGGCGTGCTGTTGCTCGCCACGCCGTTCGTTCTGGATGCGACCAGGCCGCCTCTTATCTTCAATGGGCAGCCCTTGAATATAGCTAACACACGACCGCTCCAGTTCCTTCTTTGTGCGTACGCGGGGGCAATCGGTGCGCTCATGAGCTGCGTCCTTTTCGGTTGGTACCTGGCGGTGGCGCTGGCGTTCAATGGACATAACAATGAAGCCGGGGGAGCGGCCAGAATAGAAGGATTCAAGGAGTTCATCCGTTTTCGCCTGGATCGCAACGGGCTCACCGGATACGTGATCGGGATAGATGAGCCCAATACGGAGGGGAGCAAACTCCAACCCAAACTCATCGATGTTTTTCGGATATCTGATCATTAGCAGGCAGGGACGAGCGCCATATTCCAATTGCGTTGATGGGATCGCCAACGCTTTCCGCGCGTTGACGAGGTCCGATTTTTCGCAGACACCCGTGGTGGTTTTGCAAGGAGAGCACCTAAACGGCTTGTCGCAATCATTCCTGAGTTCGTCAGGATTCTGTCCCTGTTAGCGGCGAGGAGACTGCAATGAAGCGTCGAGGTTACTTCTACGTCGCGCTGGCGACGACCCTCAACATCATGATATACGCGTTGACGCTCGGACAATACCTCTGGCTGGAGGGGAGAGTTCGCGGCGGCATCTTTCGCAACTGGGGCAGGCGCTTCCGCTATCGGCCCACGAATTTCGTCAAGCCCACAACCGAGGAAGAGATTGTGGCGCTGGTAAAAGGCTCGACCGGCGTGAGATTTTTTGGCGCGGGCCACTCATTTAATGACGGGATCGTGGCCGACAAAACGTTGGTTTCGCTCGACAACTTTAAGGGTGTGCTCTGGAAAGACCTCGCGGCGAAGCAGGTTGCTTTCAAGGGCGGTACTCGAATAAGGGAATGCGCGAAGTTCCTGCTGGATGATGGTTTGGCCTTCGGCGCTTTACCTTCGCACGATGCCCAGAGCATCGCCGGTATAATCTCTACCGACGTTCACGGGACGGGCAGAGATTGGGGGTTTGTCAGCTTCTGGGTGGTCAGTATTAAGCTCATCGACGGCCAGGGGGTTCTTCACGAATGCCGACCATCAGATGATCTTTTCAAAACTGCGATCGGCGGGATCGGATCAGCAGGGATCATCTCGGAAGTGGTCGTACAGGCAGTTGACCGCTTTAATGTCGAACAGAAAGTCGAGATGTCTAACCAGACCTTCGTTAAAAGTAACTTCGATCGTTTGTTCGCGCAAAATGAGCACATGAGCCTTTACCTTTTTCCGTTTACGGACAGATGCCAAATCAACACGTGGAACAGCACAACGGCGCGGAAAAGTTCTTGTGGGCCGCTGAGAGAGTTCGTCAGCATCTCGAAGGACGCTTTGCTCTCTGCGTGGTTCGGGAGCTTTATGGCGGATACCGGACTCTTGCCAACTTTTTCGACTCTTTCCTACAGTTTCAAACGAGGCACGGACCTCGTGATGGAAAGCAACAAAGCTTTTAGCCGGACCATCTATCCCCTGCATGAAGAACTCGAGTTCACTATACCTTTTGAAAAGACCTTCGAGATGTGCCGGCGCTTCATCGAGCTCTATGAAGAAATGTATCGGGTTAAGAAGTTACCCTACGTCCTTTTCGAAGTACGGTTCACGCCCGCGGGTCATGACCGAACCCTGATTGGGGCCGGGCGCGAACGTCGCTCCACCTGGATGAATCTATGCGTCAACGATGAGGACGGCTTCGAGAAGTATTACGCCGCGGCCGAGGATCTAATGAAGCAGGTTGATGCTCGCCCTCATCCGGGAAAGTATTGCCTGAGCTTCACCAGCAAAGACATGTTGAGACTTCACGGGGTGCACTTTGCGAAGTTTCAGCAGGTGGCAAAGGAGTATGACCCGGAAGGGAAATTCGTGGGCGCCTTCACGCGCCGCCTGTTCTGGAATTAGAGCCACGAAATTCGTGGCGAGGCTTGGACTCAATCATAAAGTGAAACGTTCCATTGCTGCATTCGACAAAGGAGATTGCAAATGCCAGTCGATCAAAAGAACCCAATCGTCCTGGTACACGGCATAGCCAGATTCGACATCCTGCACGAGATGCTGAAAAAGAAGTTGTCGCTGCCTGAAAATAAATTCGAGGATCGCTTCGAGTATTTCAAGGGCATCAAGACCCACCTTGAAGCTCATGGTTTTCGGACCTTTCATACTAACCAGGACTTTGCCGGACCTGTTGCTCTCAGAGCCGAGCAACTGAAGACCAGGATCAAAGCGATCATAACGGACGAAGGCGCCGACCGGGTTCATCTCATCTCTCACAGTATGGGCGCGCTGGATGCTCGGCACATGATAGTTGATCTGGGAATGGCCGACAGTGTCGCCAGCTTGACGACCGTAGGCGGACCTCATCTGGGGACCATCCTGGCTGATCACGTCCTCGATCATGGGGGAAACCTGCTGGTCGAAACCCTGCGACAGGTCATAAACCTGGACGGGTTCGAGGATTTGCGAGTCACGGCCTGTGAGCAGTTCAACAGTAGAGCTGAGAATGACGAAGCAAGAAACAGCGTCTTCTATCAAACCTATGCAAGCTCAGAGGAGCTTAAGCTGGTCTTTCTACCGCTCATCCCGTCCTGGCTTTTTATTCAGGAACATGAGGGCAAAAATGACGGCCTCGTATCCTTTAGATCGCAGCAATGGAAAAATGAATTGATCGCCAGCGATGGCACGCGAAAGCCGATCGTTCAGAAAGAGTTTCCCTTCCCCGCTGACCACCTCAATGAGATTGGCTGGTGGGACCCGCAAGAGACCGTAAATCCGATTCTGGGTTTTGCCACTCTTTTTAAGCAGCCTGCCACATATGAAAATAAAGTAAAAGGGATTTATCTGGAGATTGCGCAGAATCTGCCCTAAGAGCCAGGAGCCTGAGGCAGAAGCCTGCGCCCGGAATTACCTTCAGCTTTGATCTTCTGATTCTTACGTCCAGTAGGTGCGATCAAGAGAACGATAATGGACTGCCTCGGAGACGTGGGCGGATTGAATCTCGTCAGAGTTTTCCAGATCGGCGATGGTGCGGCTGACTTTTAGAATGCGGTCATAGGCCCGTGCCGATAGCCCGAGTCGCGTCATGGCGCGTTCGAGCATCGTCTCGCTTTCGGCATCAATCCGGCAAAAGCGCCGAATCAAACGCGGCGTCATGGCCGCGTTCGCGAAAATCCCGTCGGGCGCTAATCTCTTCCCCTGACGCTCGCGCGCGATGATTACCCGCTCGCGAATGCGGGCCGAGTCCTCGGCGTCGGGCGGCGGGTCCCCGGACAGATCGCGAAAGCGGACCGCGGGTACGTCGATGTGAATATCTATGCGATCCAGCAGAGGGCCGGAGATGCGGCCAACATAACGCTGAATCTGCAAAGGCGTGCACCGACATTCGCGCGTGGGGTCATTCCAGAAGCCGCAAGGACATGGATTCATCGCCGCGGCCAGCATGAATGAAGAGGGGAAAGTCAGCGACATAGCAGCGCGACTGATGGTCACCTTTTGATCTTCGAGCGGTTGGCGGAGGACCTCCAGGACGCTGCGATCAAATTCCGGCAGTTCATCCAGAAACAATACGCCGTGATGGGCCAGCGAAACCTCACCGGGACGTGGGAGCGCGCCTCCTCCAATCAAACCGGCGTCGCTGATCGTGTGATGCGGCGAGCGAAAAGGCCGCTGAGTAACCAGTCCGGCACGTCCCGTCAGTCCGGCAACTGAATGAATTTTGGTTAACTCGAGCGCCGCTTCGAACTCCAGCGGAGGCAGAATCGTCGGCAGACGCTTGGCCAGCATGGTCTTGCCTGAGCCCGGCGGTCCAATCAGAAGAATATTATGCCCGCCGGCCGTGGCGACTTCGAGAGCGCGCTTCGCAGCCTGCTGGCCGCGGACTTCGCGAAAATCCACGCTGTAGTGATCGTCGTACACCAGGAGATGAGAGGGATCCACGCGAATTGGCTCTGGAGGATTTTCGGATCTAATCGCCGCGATCATTTCCACGGCGCCGCGGAGATCAGTGACGGCATAGACGTTCACATCGGAAACGACTGCCGCCTCTTTAGCGTTTTCATCCGGCAAAAGCAGATGTTTCGTCTGCGACTGTCGCGCGCGCAGGGCAATCGGTAAGGCGCCTCGGATCGGCCGTACGCGACCATCCAAAGATAACTCGCCCACGGAAAGAATGTCGGTCAAGTGTGGCGTGTCACCGAGGTCGCCGTTGGCTCCGAGAATGCCGAGCGCAATCGGCAGATCGAAACTCGCACCTTCTTTGCGAACATCCGCAGGCGCCAAATTAATCGTCGTCTTGTGAAATGGAAAGAAGAAGCCGCTGTTGTTTATGGCGGCGCGAATGCGTTCGCGAGACTCACGCACGGCGAGATCGGGCAACCCGACGATTGTCACAGACGATGGATTATCAGTTTCGTTGCGAACCGGGGTGAGGTCGACTTCGACATCTACGAGATTCGCGTCGATGCCATAGACCGCAGCGGATTGAGTCCGAAAGAGCATGGGAGCTTAGTGGCACAGACTTCAGTCTGTGGCTTTAATCGCAGTCATCAGTCATTACTGGGTCGCACAGACTAAAGTCCGTGCCACTTAAACAGACCGAGCGCGCCTCAGATGAAGCGCGCTCGCCATTTCTTTAGCGGTCGCTCACAAGCGAACGCTTATCACTTACTTGATCAGCTAATGAAGTCTATCTCTGTCTCGAAGTGCTCGGGCTGCCCGGCAACTTTATTTCTTGTCCGGCTTGCAACTCGACATTTGGTCCGATGCCGTTAAGGCGGGCCAATTCATCCGCCGACAATTTCCGCGCCGCGGCAATCTTGGCAATGGTGTCGCCTTTGCGAGCCCGCAGTTTGGTTAGGGTTGAAGCGCTGCCGGCATCGGTCGCGCCAGGTGCTCGGCGCCAACTGGTCAGCCTAATGCCGCTATTGGGAACCACTAGTTTATTTGTTCCCTTCAGATCGACCCCGCTATTCATCGTCTGCAAGGTCGCTACGCTGACACCGGTGCGGTTAGCAACAGATTGCAGCTCTTCTCCCGGAACGACTGAAATCACGCGTGCCGAATCACGTCGATCGGCTGGAATCCGTTTCAGCACCGAGGCCAGTTGCTTTCCCTTACCCGCCGGCACACGAACCTGGTAGGACTCGCCGCGCGGTGTAGTGTCACGTTTCAATTCCGGGTTCAAGCCCGCGATGTAATCGACGCTGGTATCAGTGGCATCCGCAATCAATCGCAGACTGGTTGCGGAAGGAACGAGCACGGGTTCGAAGCTCATCGGAGCTTCGGGACGAATACCGCGGAATCCATACTTCTCGGGATTCTTGGCGATTAGAATCACGGCCAGAATATTCGGCACGTAATTGCGCGTCTCCTGAGCGATGTACGGATAAATGGACCAATAATTAGCAACGCCCGCACGCGAGATAGCGCGGTCAACGTTTAGCGCACCCGTGTTGTAAGCCGCCATAGCGAGCAGCCAGTCACCGTTGTAACGCTTTGCCAGATCCTTCAGATATCGCGCCGAGGCGGCGGTTGGCTTTTCGATTCCGTTCCGCTCGTCAACCCACGCAGTCTGTCGCAGACCGTACTGTGCGCCGGTGCCGCCCACGAACTGCCATAAGCCGGAAGCGGCTGCCCAGGAGCGTGCTTTCGGGCTCCAGGCGCTTTCAACCTGTCCCAGCCAAGTGACGTCCTCGGGCACTCCTTCTCTGCGGAAGGTTTCGCGTGCAATTCTCATGAAGCGACCAGAGCGGCGCAGACCCGATTCCATCGTCGCGCGGCCACGTCCCTGATAGTAGTTAATGTACTGCTGAATCAGCGGATTGATCGTGAAATTGAAATCGAGTGAGTTCTTTGCTTGTTCCAGCGCATTCAGTTGATCGCCGGAAACCTTCTGCTCATCATTGGTAAGGATTAACTTACTGAGAGGATCGAGCGGTGAAGGATCGAAACCCTGCTGCCGAAAACCGATCAGGACCTGCTTCGGCTGCTGCGCCTTGGCCACTTCTACTGTTTCTCCCTGGGGGTTTGGCGCGCCTTGCGCGACCACCGGAGTTACATTTTGCTGCGGCGAAGCCTGAATGAGCGGGACTTCTTCGCGGTAGATCTTCTCGACTAACTCCAAATATCCTGTTTGCAACCGCTGGCTGGCGCGCACGTCCAGGCCCGACATAAGAATCTCATCGATGGCTTTGTCGAACTCATCGCGCGCCTGCTCGCGCTTGTTGTCTTCAAGATTAAGTTTTCCCTTGCGGAAATGATCGTTGGCGCGCTCCAGAACCTGCTCGACATGCGGATCGGCCTTTTGGACTTCCGTTTGGATGTCGCGAGCAGAAGAGCCGCCGGGAATCTGGGCCTGAATAATTGCTGGGATAAAAAGGGCGGTTGCAGCAAAAAAAGCACTGCAAGTTAAACTAAGAGGGCTACGGGTCATCAATCGTTGTTCTCCTCTGATAATGCTTTGGGCGAATTCCCGACTGCGACTTCCACCTGAGTCGCGCTGCGGCATTCACTACTAAAACAATACGGAACGTGGAAAAGTTCCGCTTTTTGTGGCTCAAAACCAGCCACACGAGTCGCGAGGTTACCACACGAACCTAGGGGTGTCAAACGTACTATCCTGCGAAAATCGGCCCTAAGTTCATGGTTTCGCGTCTGTGGCGCCTGCTTCGCTTTGAAGAATTCGAACAGATCATTTTTTTGGCTGGACACTTTTAAAAAAGTCGGACTCACCTCGATCGGTATTAGTCAGAGAGCACGCTGGACATCAGATGCCTCGGCGGCTACTTGCTGCCTGTGGTAAGCGAGCGGGGCGCGGTCCCGATGTCACGACCGGCGGTGCTTTTTCTTTCAGCGCCTCGCGAAAGACCTGCTTCATATTGTCCACGAATACGAACCGAATATCCTTGAAGAGTTCTTTGGGAACTTCGTCCAGGTCCCGACGGTTTTGCGTAGGCAGAATGATTTTTGTCACTCGAGCCCGACGAGCCGCCAGCACTTTCTCTTTGACGCCGCCAACCGGAAGCACATTACCGCGCAGGGTTATCTCGCCGGTCATAGCAACGTCCTTGCGCACAGGCCTCAGCGATAGGGCAGAGACCAACGCCGTTGCCAAGGTGATGCCGGCGGAAGGTCCATCCTTTGGGATTGCCCCCTCGGGAATATGTATGTGCATATCAAAGTTACTGAAGTCGTCCGGGTCGATCTGAAGTTCGCGGGCGCGCGACTTGGCGTATGAATATGCGGCCTGAGCTGACTCACGCATTACTTCGCCGAGCTGTCCCGTCAGAACCAGATTCCCCTTCCCTTTCATGCGCAGAGCTTCCACGAACAGCACGTCACCCCCTACGGCTGTCCATGCTAATCCGGTCGCGACCCCGATCTGATCTTTCTTCAAGACTTCCTCAGGAATGATCTTGGGCGGTCCCAAAAACTCGTGAAGGTTATTTACTGATACGCGCACGGGTCCCTTGTGGCCTTCGCCCATTCGTCGCGCCACCTTGCGGCAGATCGAACCGATTTCGCGCTCGAGTTGTCGCAGGCCGGCCTCATGCGTATAACGCTGAATCATCGCCGTCAATGCCGTGCGCGAGATATTCATGTCGCGGGCCGTGACCCCATTTTCATCCATCTGCTTGGACAACAGGTGGCGACGAGCGATCTCGAGCTTTTCCTCTTCGGTATACCCGGCCAGCCTGATCACTTCCATGCGATCTCGAAGCGCAGACTGCACCGTGTCCAGAATGTTCGCGGTCGTCATGAAGATCACGTTAGAAAGGTCAAACGTGACGCCCAGATAGTTATCGCGAAAGCTGTTGTTCTGTTCCGGATCCAAAACCTCCAGGAGAGCAGATGACGGATCGCCACGAAAATCAGCGCCGACTTTGTCGATCTCATCGAGCATGATTAGCGGATTGTTTGTCCCCGCTTGCTGCACGCTCTGCATAATGCGGCCAGGCATTGCGCCGACGTAGGTGCGGCGGTGCCCGCGGATCTCGGCTTCATCATGGACACCGCCCAGGCTTAGCCTCATGAACTTACGGCCCAGGGCCCGCGCTATCGATCGGCCCAGACTTGTTTTCCCCACGCCTGGCGGGCCCACCAAACAAAGAATCGGGCCCTTGGGTTTCTCTTTCAACTTGCGCACCGCCAGCGCTTCCAAAATGCGTTCTTTAACTTTCTCAAGACCGTAGTGGTCCTCATTCAGAATGCGTTCTGCCTTATGTAAGTCCAAATTATCTTTGGAAGATTTTGACCAGGGCAGATCGGTAATGATCTCCATCCAATTGCGCAAAGTTGCAGTCTCAGCCGCGTCAGGATGCATGCGTTCGAGCTTCTTCAGTTGTCGCAGCGCTTCCTCTTCGGCCGGCTTGGGCATCTGGCCGGCTTCAATCTTGTCGCGGAACTGCTGGATCTCTTCGGCCAACTCGTTGCCTTCGCCGAGTTCACCCTGGATTGCCTTCATCTGCTGGCGCAAATAGAACTCTCGCTGAGAACGATCGATGTCGGCGCGCGCCTGTGTATTGATTTCCTGCTGGACGGTGAGTACTTCGATTTCTTTGTTGAGCAGCTCGTTCACCCGCCGGAGGCGCGCGGTGGTATCGGGAATATCGAGCACAGACTGAGCATCCTCCACTTTCAATTCCAGGTTGGAAGCTGAAAGATCCGCCAGCCGGCCCGCGTCGTCCAGATTCGCAATGATCGCCATCACTTCCGGCGAGATGTTTTTGCCCAGGCTCGCCGCTTTTTCCATCGACGCGCGGACATTACGCATCAGCGCTTCAACCTCCAGCGAACGCTCAGGGGCCAAAACCTCCGTCATCACCTGCAGTCGCGCGTGAAGACAATCGCCCGTCGCGGTCACGGACTCGACCTTCGCGCGCGAGACTCCCTGAACCAGAATGCGAATGCGTCCGTCCGGCAACTTCAGCATTCTCATGATCACCGCCACCGTGCCGACGTCATAGAGGTCTTCCTGCTGAGGTTCTTCTTTATCAAGATCCTTTTGACAAGTGAGCAGGATCATGCGGTGCTGCCCGAGGGCTTCATCGACTGCGCGGATTGATTTCTCGCGCGAGACAAACAGCGGCACGATCATAAACGGATAGATCACGATGTCGCGCAACGGCAAGAGCGGCAATTCGTCGGGGATCTGTAGCTGTTGCTCAGCTTCGGTCGGTTCCAGCACCGCGGAAATTTCGTCGTTAATGATGTCTGACATTCTCTCTCTCTTTTAGTTCTCTATTTCGATTCTGTCTCGGCGATCGGAACTTTGAATTCCGAACCCCGGCGGTCCTTTATTTTCGGCAAGTTGATGAGCAGCATGCCATTTATCAACTCTGCCGTCGCATCCTTCACACTAATTGTCCAGCGCACCGGTACAACCCGATTGAAATGGCCATAACTGCGTTCAGAGCAGAAATGCGAAACGATTTTTTGCCGGGAACTGCGTTTCTTCTTTTCACCATAAATACGCAGCTTGTTGCTGTTCAGCGCGATCTTGATTTGGCTGGCGCTGACGCCCGGCAGTTCGATGCGGACAGAGATCGCGTTCGCTGTCTCACAAACGTCAACCGGAGGCGTCCATCCACCGGCGATCACCGGCAATTGCTCTTGCGCTGCCTCCTGCAACACGGAAAAGAGCCGCCCGACGCGTTCGGTCAGACGCTTCAACTCGATCCGTTCCAGACCCGCCGACCCTACATTCTTGACCATTTGATTCTCTTAACGAGCCCTACTGCCATTCCACCAACGACGTAAGGCGACCAGGGCCCAAACAAATTCGACCAAACCGAATGGCCATGCTCCCTGAAGAAACCCGTAAACCGATCCCAGTATGCAGGCGAGCGCGAACCCGAGAATGAACCATTGGCTGCGATTTTCAAACGCGTAGCAGACAAGCATCGCGGTCACTGCGAAGAGGCCGAAAAGCGTAAGTGGGTTTCGCATGGGCCGGTAGTAAACGATGTTCAGAGTTTCGAATAGACAGGCTCTTATTGTGCGAGCAAGACCCCAACTGAGTCGTTACTATAAGCTCCGTGATACTTGGACAACGTCCAATCACCTACTTGGCCCCCCGCAGCGCCCTGTCCTGACGCGCGCGCACCAGCGTCTTCAGCTCATTCATAAACTCGGAAACATCTTCGAACTCGAGATAGACAGAGGCGAAGCGCACGTAAGCTACCTTGTCCAGCTCCTTTAGGCGTCGCATGATTAATTCGCCGATCTTATTAGTTGGCCGTTCACGCTCCGACGACTCCTGCACATATTTTTCGACCGCGTTAACCATGCTGTCCAACTTCGATGGCGGCACCGGTCGCTTCTCACAGGCACGAAGAATCCCAGCCATCACCTTATTACGATCAAAAGTTTCGCGACGGCCGTCTTTCTTGATCACCATGTAAGGGATCTGGTCTATTCGTTCGTAAGAGGTAAAGCGGCGTTCGCACTTCAGGCATTCACGCCGCCGCCGGATAGCGTCGCCTTCGCGTGATTCGCGTGAATCAACGACTTTGTCTTCGAGAAAGGCGCAAAAGGGGCATTTCATAGGTTTATCCTCACTCTCGCATTCCGCTTGTCGGGACTAACCGCTGATGCTTTCAGACACCCTCTGCCAGCACCACCTTGTCATCTTCCACCGCATGTTCGACGGCGCTCGTTGAAGTCAGAGAGCGGAGACGAGCAACATTGATATCACCGCGGAGAAAGTAGAAAAACCCAAACATCGCTGCCGGTGCAAAATCGACCAGATGCAAAATGATCGCGACGGCCGCTGCCTGATCGCGCCCAACGCCAAGCAAAATCAGGGCAGCGCCAGTGGCCGCATGAAACGCGCCGGCCGCCCCGCCCGGTGTCGGCACTGCCGAGCCCACCATCGACCAACCCAACACGAACAGGACTTGCGACAAGCCAAACGGCAGGCCGAAAGCGCGGAAGACCAGGAGGTTCCCCACCGCCACGGAAAACCAAAGCAACAACGTCCAGCCAATGCTAATCGCCAATTGACGCGCGTCAGACAAGACACCTAAAGCCGTCGCAAGCTGCTCCAGCGTACTGAGTAAAGCTCGCTTCAACCTGGTCCGTAGTCGCGTGCGGTCACTAATCCGCTGATCCAGCCAGCCAATAACGCTCTGGAAACGCCGCTTGAACCAAATCAGCAAGGCGATCGCGACTCCCAGGAAAACCACCAGCAGCCAGCCCACGATGCGCGCACGGTTGAAGTCCGCGGCAGTGCCTGGCGCCGCCCTGAACCAGAGCAAATTGACAGCAAAGAACAAAACCACCGCCATCATGTCGTACAAACGCTCGACCATGATGGTCACGAAAGATGCCGCGGGACGCACGCGCTGGTCTCGCATGGGTAGCACGGCCGGCCTGACAACTTCAGCGATGCGCCCAAAAACCAGCACGGCTCCGAACCCTACCGTGGTCGCGATCCACACTTGGCGCAGGCTCGCCGTGGTGAGGGGTGCGAGGAACGCCCGCCAGCGCAGAGCACGCCAGAGATAGCCTAACAATACGAACACGATCGCCAGGACGATCAGCCGCCAATCTGACTTCTGCACCGCCAACTTTACCTGCGGCCAGTCGAGCCTGCGGCCAAACCACCAAATAATCAGTACTGCCAATAACAGCAGTCCGGCGAACTCAAGATACTTGCGATACTTTCCCAAAACGTTTTGAAATGTCCGATTAACTTTGGTTTGTGCGCGGGATCTCCCGGCATAGCACCTTTGCGACGATCGACAACCCGAGTGTCGTCGCGCGGGGACAACCTTGACTAAAAACCTAACCCAACCACAAGATATGGTGTGACTCAGCAAGCCTACAGCAGTTTAATGTCGCGCGCAAGAATCTCGATCTGAACCCTCAAAAGCTCGGCGGTGGTGAGTCGGAGCTAACGGAACTTTGTTTCGCGGGCCGACGTAAGACGCTCGGGCCAGGCAATTGGCCCTGACGCTTTTTCGGAACGAGTACAAATCGGAGACGGAACAAGTGGGAGCCGCCAACAGCTTGGCTACCAACGAAAGCGCTGAATTAGTCCGACGGTGTCGCGCGGGTGACGGCGCGGCTTGGGAAGAGATTGTTCAGACGTATAGCCGTCGCATTTACAATCTTGCCTATCGCTTCACTTCCCGCGCGGACACGGCTGAAGACCTGACCCAGGAAGTTTTTATCCGAGTCTATCGATCCCTTTCGCAATACAATCCAAAACAGGGTGACTTGCAGAACTGGCTGATGCGGCTGGCCCGCAATTTGGTGATTGACGACTACCGCAAACGCCAGCGCGCGCCCCAGGACGAAGCGGCGGATGATCTCGAAGATCATCAGTACCATCTGCGAGCAGCCGGCGCCACGGTCCAGCGCGAAATGGAGCGCCGCGAGTTGGGTGTACAGGTCCAGGGTGGCATCGACAAGCTTTCACCTGATTTACGCACCTGCGTTATTCTTCGTGACATCGAAGAACTGAGTTATCAAGAGATCGTTGACTTACTGAAAATACCGGAAGGAACGGTTAAGTCCCGGATCAACCGCGGCCGTATTGAACTTGCGAAGATCCTTCGTCGTATGCGAGTAGTGGAGGCATAGCGGCGGCGCAAGTCTTTTGCACAGGAGTTGGAGAAAAGCACAAGATGCTTTGCAATGAATTTGAAGACCGGCTGACCGATTACCTCGATGGTACGCTCGAGGCGCAGGCAAACCGTGACTTTGCCGAGCATGCTATGCGCTGTCCTGTTTGTCATGATCTCCTCAGCGAGGTGAAGAACACGCTGCTCGCTTGTTCCGCGTCAGAGGCCCCGTTCGCTGGTACAGGTTTGGAAGCGCGGATCCTGCTGAAGACGATACCGGAAACGGCAATTACCTGCTCGGCTTTCGAAGAGCATCTGACAGATTATCTCGATGGCTTCTTAATGGCGCCGCTCTATCATCGCTGGGAGCGACACGCGGCCCTCTGCGTCGGTTGCAACGAACTTCCGGGCGCGGTCGTGCGCGCGATTGGCGCCTGCTATACGTATAAGCAGGACGAGTTGACAGTGCCCGCCGGCCTCGAAGCGCGCATCCTGCAAGGCACCATCGGCAACGTTTTACCGCGGGAGATCCGTGCGCCATGGACGTCCCGCCTTGTCGAGTGGCTGCGCGGCGCGCTCGATCCAATCGTCTCGCCGCAGCTTGCATCAGTAGCGACCATGCTGTTGGTCTCAGTATTTGTCTTGACGAATACCGTTTCCACTGACGGCTCCGTCGGTGGAATCTATCATGCCAGTTTGCAGTTGGCTGAACGCGCCGCGGGTAACGCCTCGAGGAGTTCCGCGCTGCCGAAGGAAATGAAGCAATTCGCCGACAGTGTTAACGATGTGATGGGCGGTAAGGAAGCCCCGGTGAAAGGAAACGATGCGAACAAAAATCAGAATACATCGAATCAAAACGACGCTGCGCAAGGCGCGAAGAAAAGCACCGGACAGAATAATCCGAAGGGCGGAAACTCAAATCAAGACAATCGTTGAGAGTTCGTCGGATAAAGTTTAGTTGTCATTTATTGCCGATCCATTCAGTCAAGATTGCCGAACAGTACAGAACTGATGAACTGCGCTTATCACACAAAGAATCCAGCAGCCGTGCAATGCAATCAATGCGCGCGGCCACTCTGCCCCGCCTGCGATCATCGGATACGCGGGTTTGCGTTCTGCCAGGACTGTATTGTGGCCGGCGTCGAGCTGTTGCGTTACCAGCAGACGCGTCCTACCGACTCGCAAGTCATCCGTCGCAAGACTTCACCGTTTATCGCGACGTTCCTTTCATTTTTTGTTCCCGGCCTCGGGGCTGCCTACAACGGGCAGACTTCCAAAGCAATCGTCCACTTTGCGATCTTCGCCAGCTTCTTTCAGATGGCAGTAGTAACTGATGGCGTGACGTTCTTCGTGCTGGGAGTAGCTGGCACCTGGTTATTCGCGGCTGTCGATGCCTGTCGTACGGCGCAACTGATGCGCGCGGGCCTGGCGCCTGACGCCGAAGAAGATGCGATTACCCGTCAGCTTTATGGCAACCCAGTCGCGTGGGGCGTCACACTAGTTGCGCTTGGTTTGATTTTCTTGGCGCACACTTTGCTCGGCATGCAGTTTCCGGTGCGGCGCACTTTGCCCGTAGCCCTGGTCATTCTTGGCGCGTACATGTTGTTCGATTATTTGAAACGCCGCCGCCGTCGGGAAGAGCTTCGTGGATTCGATACGAACAATCCGCCGCCTTCCGTAGTGGCCAACTGGCCCGCCAGATCGGGAAGATTCGGTAACGACGATTTTCAAACCCACGTGAGTCCGCGTCAGCTTGGCTCAGCAAGATTTAAGTAGGTATAGGTCGCATTGGACCTATTTTTTAAGGAATTTTTATGGCAATCCTGGCAGCATTCGGTCGTGGCGGCGCGGTCTTCGCACTTATTCTCCTGGTCGTAGCTCTGCTTAAACAGCTAATACTCCTTGTCGGCTTCCTGCTGATCGCGATCAAATTCGCCGTTGTTGTAGCGTTTGTACTGATGATGGTAATGATCGTGGTGGTAATCCTCCGCGACCGATCGAGACGTAAACGCGAAGCTGAAGGCGACTAATCAAGCGTGGCAGTCTCTCCCTCCTGACCCTCGTCCAATTCAAAAATATTTCTATTCCAGTAGTTCTGCGAGCGCGTCTTTTCCGCGTTTGCCTTCTCCTGCATCGTGTGATAGGGTGTCGCGCTCAAGCAGCATCCAGGATAGCTCGCGCTGAATTCCTAAGCAGTTCCCGGCGATTCGGCTTTGCACTCCGCTGCTAATCTTCAAGCAGGGTTCTTTAGATCTTCCGGCAGGCTCTTTTTTAAGACCTCCCAATTTACGTTCTATCAGTCGCCGTCGTTGGCAACTGTTACTTTCGCGGTCGCCACGCGGCCTGATTTACAAGCGCTTGGCCTGATCGACAGGAGCAGAATTGATGACCCGAGACGACCGTTTCTATGCTTTTATCGTCGCCCGTACTTCCCGTTCCAGAGCTCATATCCGTCGCGTCTGCGTCCACAAACGCTGGCTGAAAGCGTCTGCCCTCGGCTTGTTCGCCGTCATGTGCGGCCTTGCCTATGGTTTCTATGGCCTGACCCAGCAGGCAACGCATTTGCGCATCGAGCACGAAAATCAGCGCCTGCGCGCCGAAAACGAACAGCAGCGACAAGAGCTGCAAAACCTGAACAACCGAGTAGATGCCGTGGAAGATACTTCGCGCAAGCTGGCAGCCGAGGTGCCGGGAGTTCAGCGCGAAGATCCGACGGCACACGGCCAGGGCGGACCAGCACGCCCGGTTGACAGCGCCGCCGCTCTGGCAGCGTTGGAATCAAAAACCGCCAGACTCGAGCGCGACATGCGCATGTATGAAGCTTTCCTGCGCCAGCACGGCATGACCCCCTCCATCTGGCCCGTAATGGGCAAGCTCGAGAGCGGCGTCGGCGGCCGACGGAATCCATTCGGCGGTCGTGGCTTTGAATTCCATGAAGGACAGGACATCGATGCGGCCAGAGGAACGCCGGTTGAGGTGGCTGCGAGCGGGAGAGTGACCATCGCCGGCTGGCAGAGAGGTTATGGAAATGTCGTTTATGTCGATCATGGGGCTGGATTATCCACGCGCTATGGCCACCTGTCAGAGATCGATGTGAGCGTCGGCCAAAGTGTAACGCGCGGGCAAACCATCGGATTGGTTGGCTCGACCGGACGCTCAACCGGTCCGCACCTGCATTATGAAGTCCGCATTAACAATCAGCCGGTCGACCCGCGACCGTATCTTCCGGGAGCCGAAAAGCAGTAGACAAAGTCTTGAGTACCAACTTTAGTTGGGTCCCTTCTCATCGAACAGACCCGACTAAAGTCGTTACTCTGAATATCCTGCCAAGCCCGACGCTAATGTTTCCGCTTTTCAGAAGGCTTCTGATAGTATCCCTCCAACTGCTTCAAAATTAGTTCACGAAGGAAGAACTTGATGACTTCGAAGTATTCGCGCGCGACCGCGCTGTGGCTTTCACTGCTGCTCTGTATCAGTCTGGTTCCTGTCTCAGTACTGGGTGACGAGGGCATGTTCATGCCCGATAAGATCAACCAGCTTCCTCTGAAAAAACTACAGCAACGCGGACTGAAGATTCCGATTACGGATATTTTCAATCCGAATGGCCCGAGTATTAAAGACGCCGTCGTAATCGTGGACGGCGGCACCGGCGAATTCGTCTCGCCCGAAGGATTGCTCCTCACCAACCATCATGTGGCGTTCGATGCCCTGGTGTCCGCCTCTGATCAGACGAAGGATTACGCTTCGAACGGTTATTTAGCGAAAACCCGTAGCGAGGAATTACCGGCGAAGGGTTATACCGTGCAAATCACTCAGGAATTGAAGGACGTTACGGCGGAAGTGTTGAGCGGCGTCACTGACGCAATGCCGCAGTCGGAACGAAATAACGCGATTGCCGGCAAGATAGCCTCGATTGAAACTGCCGGCACTAAACCCGAAGCCGGCATCACCGCGCACGTGCAGCCGTTGAACGAAGGCTTATCGTATTACCTGTTTTCTTATCTTGAGCTTCGCGATGTGCGCATAGTCTATTCGCCACCTAAGAACATTGGTTTCTTTGGAGGCGACCCCGACAATTTTGAATGGCCGCGGCATTGCGGCGACTTCACATTTATGCGCGTTTACGCCGGCGCCGATGGCAAGCCGGCAGAATATTCGGCAAGCAATGTCCCATACAAACCGAAGAAGTTCCTTTCGATTTCCATGGGCGGCGTAAAGGAAAATGACTTTGTAATGGTCATGGGATATCCGGGCTCGACGCGGCGTTATCGCGAGAGCTACTCGATCGCCTACAACCAGGACGTGTTCATGCCGTTCCTGATCGACCTCTTCCACCGGCAGATTGAAGTTCTTCAGGGCGTGGGTAAGAACGATCGAGACCTTCAGATTAAGCTGCAGAGTAAGATTTTCGACATTGCCAACACCGTAAAGGATTTCGAAGGTTCCGTCGTCGCAATGCGCCGGTTTGGAATCGTCGATCAGAAACGCAAGGACGAAGCCGCCTTCACCGGTTGGGTCAATCAGAGTCCTGACCGGCAGAAAGCATATGCGGACGTGTTGCCGGCGCTGCAAAAAGGCTACGACGAATTGCAAAAGACGCAGCCGCGAGACATTGTGATTCAGCAAATTGCCGAACTCGGTGATTTCTTTGCGGTCGCGGGATTAATTAGCTCCGCGGTTGCTGACAAGGAAAAGCCCCAGGCCGAAAGAAACCCGAATTTGGAAATGGTAGTCATGCGTGCGCGATCTGCCCTCGCGGAGATATTCGCCGAGCGCCTTCCCGGCTTCGAGCGCGAGATGCTCGCGTTCCTGTTGCGCAAAGCAGCCGAGCTGCCTGCCAATCAGAAGATCGAGCCCATTGAGAAGCGCTTTGGCAATCTAAAGGGTGACGCTCGGGTCCGCGCCGAAGAAGAATTCGCCCGCGCCGCAACCGAAAGCAAGAACCTGAGCACCCCGGAATCGCTTTCCAAGTTATTCGATATGACCACGGCGCAACTGCGGCAGTTGAACGAGCCCGTAATTGATTTCGCGGCGGAAATGCGCGCTCTCAATGGCCAGGTCGCTACGCGCACGCGCGCTTTCAATGCTCTCGTGGGCCGGCTCCGGCCGTTACTGGTTCGCGGCATGAGCGAGATGCGCGGCGGCCTTCCCTACCCCGACGCGAACCGCACGCTGCGTTTTACCTTCGGCGATGTGAGGGGCTATGTTCCACACGACGCGGCGATTTATCAGGCGTTCACAAATCTCTCGGGGGTTATCGAAAAGGACATCGGTCGTGAGCCTTTCGACGCGCCGGAAAAGCTCAAGCAGCTTTATCGCGCACACGACTTTGGTCCGTATGCTACGCTGGATGGCCAAAACGTGCCGGTCGACTTTCTTTCGACCACCGACATCATTGGCGGCAATTCGGGCTCGCCGATCATGAATGGGCGCGGCGAACAGGTGGGCATCATTTTTGACGGCAACTATGAAGGACTCGGTAACGACTTCTTTTACAACGATGCGAAAGGTCGCGCGATCTCCGTCGACATTCGCTATGTGCTGTTCATTGCCGACAAATTCGGCGGCGCCGGATATATTCTGAAAGAACTCGACATCAAGAACGCTCCGGCCACGCTGCGTCGAGCGGCGTGATGCCGGAAAATAATCAAAGCAGCTAATTACAACTGGAGGATCTAACCGTGAAGAAACTAACAATCATTCTGTGCCTGACGCTGGGGAGTCCAATCCTTGCTGGTGTCGTATCGGCGAAGCCCATTACCAGATCGCTCGCACCAATTACCCAGGAGAACCGATCATTCACTCACAAGGAAGGTGGGGTGCAGTTCGAACTTCCCAAAGGCTGGAAGGCAAAGCCGGATGGTGAAGTGATAACTGTCTCGACCGCTGACGACAGCGTGCAGATGGTTTTTTGGGTGCCGGATGAGGACAGCTTCGACGCCGCGGTAAAGGACCTGGACAAAGAGCTGGGTAGGACAATCAAGAACATCAAGACCACGGACAAGGGAACCTCAGATACTCATAATGGGATGCCGCACTTCAGTGAAGGCGGAACCGGCGACGTCAACGGCACTACCATCGAGTGGAGTGTTGACGTGCTCGCCGCCAAAAAGGTAATCATTATTCTGACCTTTGCCGCTCCCGGAGTCGCGGAAAAGCATGCTGACGAATTCGTAAAATTCGTGTCCAGCATCAAGAAAATCGAGTAACTCGGCTAAAACTTAGACTTTTGGGGAGGTCGAGTCATGGCGACGCTGTCCTTTTTTTAGTTGACAGGCTAAAACCCCATCGTTTAGGATTCGCCGACGTTTCGATCAGTGCCGGGGTTGGCTTTACACCCGCCTTTGCATTTCGATTTGCAAGCGCAAAAAGACAAATGAAGTTCAGCTTTTTGCTAGGAAGTATGTGCACGATGATCGCTCGCCCCGGCGGGGGGTCGCGTGTGCGTTGTTCGTTGTGTGTTTCCGTATAGCGCCCCAACTAGTAAGCGCGTCCGGCTCACAGCATTAACCTGTAGGAGAAGTAACAAGTCCCTTCAGTCGTGTTACTTCAGCCCGTTTTGCCGAATCGTTAGGAGGATTCGTTTGTATGTCTAGAATAACAGGTAAGGTCAAGTGGTTTAACAACTCGAAGGGTTATGGCTTTATTGAACAGCCCGGCTCTTCGGACATCTTCGTTCACTATAGCGCCATTCAAGGTGACGGCTTCAAAACCCTCGAAGAGGGTCAGGAAGTCGAGTTTGAAGTGACGCAAGGCCCGAAAGGACCTCAGGCCGAAAAAGTGACAAAGGCGTAGGTCTCCCCGGCTTGCTACCAAGCAAAGCCACTGACCGCTTCCGGTCGTGAGCCCGGAAGGCGCGAAAAAAAGAAAAGGCGATCTCGGTAACGAGATCGCCTTTATTTTGGGTGGCATTGCCTTCAGTCTGTAATGACCTGAGCCACAAAGCTGAAGTCTGTGTTACTTACTTGTCAGATTTCGCCTTGAAACTAACGTGGCCGCCTTCCACATCGACGGAAAAAATTACGCGATCCGATCCAATCTGTGACTTCAAGTTTTCGGTCCGTTCCATGATGAGGCGATGGAACCTGGAAAACGATAGATCGCTGGTAACTTCACCGCAACTTCGTTTCGCCTCGATCAGTGCATCGTAAACGCCCTTCACGGTGCGAACGTCATGACGCACGTCTGTACAGGAAAACTCGGAACGAGTGAACGGCCCGGCGCTCTCGCGACTGGAAGCCCGCGCCGCCGCTCCGACATCACGCCCTTCTTCCCTTCCCTGCAACATGCGGCGCCATAACTCGCGGAACGAAGCGTACCGGGTGGCCAGAGAGTTGTAGTGATAACGCTGTGCGAAATTGAGCGTGCGATCGTCACCCAGTCGCTTCAGATGCGATTCGACCCGCATTCGCGTGTCATACGGCGGACGCTTTGTCCCGCCGTTAAAGTAGACGTCGAACTCAATTTTCAGACGGCGGATTTCTTCTTCAAGGCGCGTTAGACGATCCTCAATAGTCGGTTCTTCGTAGGAACCGAGCGCCTTGTTCTTATCGCGGCGCTCTCTTGCGAGCCTGGCTAACTTGTTATCTTTTACGGACAAGGCGGAACTCCTATCGGGTGACGCAAGCAGGGTCGCCACCTTGGATCTCAGTGTAGGGGGTCGGTTCGCTGCCTGTCAATATTGTTCTTCACGATTGCTTCAGATGGGCGAAACAGCATATTCTGCTCGCTCTTGCCAAGTGAAAACTGAAACCTCGAATGTCTAAGCTTCAGACCAAAACTTCGCTGAGAGCGTTGCCGTCCGTAGATTTACTATTGCGGACTGAGACAGCCCAGTCGATCAAACAGCGGATAGGGGCGACCCGTCTAAGCTCCCTCGCTCGCCGGATTACCGATGAACTGCGTCGTGAGATTCTCGCGGCGACGGCTGATGGAGACATTGATTCCGGGCAGAATGGATCGCGAGAAAGTCTGCTGGAGGAAGCTGAAAAGCGGCTCACCGAGGCGCTTCTGGATGAAAACTCGAGAGCCTTGCGACACGTTATCAACGCCACGGGAGTGGTGTTGCACACCAACCTCGGACGAGCGCCTTTATCCGAGGCGGCCCGCCTGGCGATCGCTAACGAAGCGACAGGTTACTGTAATCTGGAGTACGACATTGTCAGCGGTGAACGTGGACGCCGTGGTTCGCGCGTGGAAGATTTGCTGTCCGATTTGACCGGGGCCGAGGCTGCGCTCGTCGTGAACAACTGCGCGGCCGCCGCCCTGCTGCTGCTTACGACGCTCGCGCGGAATGCCGAAACGATTGTCTCGCGCGGAGAGTTGGTCGAGATTGGAGGCGACTTTCGCGTGCCCGACGTGATGGCCCACTCCGGTACGCAGATGATCGAAGTTGGCACTACCAACCGGACCCGCTTGTCGGACTACTCAAACGCGATCTCTGAAAATACCCGTCTGATCATGCGTGTCCATGCGTCGAACTATCGCATTGTTGGTTTCACCAGTACTCCTACTCTCAAGGAGTTGGCTGCACTTGCTCACGATGCCGGATTGCCGCTTTACGAAGATGCCGGATCGGGCGCTTTGCTCGATCTCAAGGAATATGGAATCGAAGGCGAACCGGTCGTTCGCAACTCAATCGAAGCCGGCGTCGACGTTGTTTCATTCAGTGGCGACAAACTTCTCGGCGGACCACAGGCGGGCTTGTTGGTTGGTCGCGCGGACATCATCGAGCGCATGCGGCGTCATCCTCTGTATCGTGCCTTGCGGGCCGACAAGCTGCGCCTAGCCGCGCTCGAAGCCACCCTGGGCTCATACGCTCGGGATGCCTCGGCCACGGAAGTGCCGGCGCATCGCTTCATTGCATTGTCAGCACTTGAGATCAAGAAGCGCACCGAAAAAATGATCAGACGTTTGCGAAACAGAGTACCTGAGACAGTTGAGTTGAATAGCATTACCGGCGAATCCGCTGCGGGAGGTGGGTCCGGCCCGACCTCGCGTCTTGCGACCGTGCTTATTTCGATAGCTCACAGCCGCCTGACTGCTAACCAAATCGAGGCAGCGTTACGCCGTGCAACGCCGCCCGTGATTGCCCGAATCGTCGATGACCGAGTGCTCCTGGACTTGCGCACCGTGGCCGAAAATGAACAGTCAGCCCTCGAGAGCGCGATTGCTTCTTTGCCGTCCTAGACCTCGACCCGCCCAAAAACCCCACAATCCGAGTACTTTATCCCCAAACGCGCGGTGACGCGTTTCCGGTTTATTCTTGCGCATAACGATGCGCGTCCGTGTATAATGACGTTGGCACATCGCGCCTCGCTTCCCATCAGGGCATCCAGCACGGAACACTCGCCACTCGAGTCTCGCTTAAAACCTTGAAAACATTTTCGTGGAGATCGCTGTTTTCGTCACTTGGCCTGGCTTTTTTAGCCGGCGGTGCTACCTGTGCGATCTGGCGCGCAGGATTAATCGATTCGCTGCAAACAGCCTTTGTCGTAAATGTGGGTCGCGGCGAAGTCCCGCTCCAAACTCCCCAGACGTGGCTGGGTCTGCTCCTGATCGTGGCCGTCAGCACTAGCGCGGGGTTTTTTGTTAGTCGCGCGGGTGCGCGGCGCTCGTTCCTGATTCTCGGCCTCGGTTTCTTAGCGGCTGCAGTCGCGAGCTTGATCGCCTCGCTCTACCTGAAGATCGATATCCTGTTCGCGCCCATGGCGCTAGGCGCGACCAGCGCAGTTTTTCTGGTCCAACTTCATCGACTTTGGTTAATCGATACGCTGCTTACCGAACGCGTCAACGATACCTCCGCCAGGACAGATACGCATGAAGCAAGTCTGGCGCAGAGTCGCCTGACCAGCGGCCTCAAGCTCCTGCAAACTATTCTTCCGCTGGAGGAGGCGGCCGTTTTCGAACTGGATGATCTCGGCGCCCTGGTGCCGGGCGCACGCCTGCGCGCAAATGCCAGCGGGTCGCTCGAGCCGGGTCGCAACACGGTTTGGCGGCGCTTGATTCAACTTTGCGATCAGGCTGTGGAGACCGGCGAGATAGCTTTGGCTCCCGCCGGCCAGATCGATTCTCTTGAGAGCGTGGCCATTCCTTTATGTCACGAAGGCCGCACCGTGGGAGCTTTGCTCTTGCGTCTGAGAGAAAGTTTTGATCAGAGCGATCGCAGACTGCTGACTGCTGTGGGTGGCCAGGTTGCGCGCAATCTTCAGCGTGAAGAAGCCCGCAAGAGAAAACTGAACGGTCACTTGCCGGCGTTTGTTTCGGCGCGCACGTCCGGTCACCGTTTGCATGCGTTTGATGTCATCAGCGGCGTCCTGACTGAGAACCGCTTCGGCGCTCAGGTCCTGGCAGAAAGTTCGGACGGCCATGCGATTGCCTATCTGGACGGAACGCTGGGCTTCGTCAATCCGGCGATGCTCCGGGCAGCGCGGATGGACAAGTCCGAAGCGCTAAGGACCGATCTGTTTGGACTGCTGGATCGGTTTCGCTCCGGAGTCTTCGATGAACCTTCGATCGCGGTCCGGCGCGTATTGCAGTCAGGCGAGCCTTACGAACGAGAGTTGAAGTTTTCCGATCGCAACCAAACTCTGGAGTTGCGAATTACGCTGGCTACCGACCGCAACGGTAACGGCTCAAGTGGGAATGGCGCCGTCGCGAGTCCCCTCTGCTTTGCCATCCGGGTTCGCGACGTCACTCAGATGAAAGAGTTCGAGCAGTTGAAGAGCGACATGATCTCGCTGATGTCCCATGAGCTGCGGACTCCGCTGACGAGCATTAACGGTTTCGCCGAACTGTTGGTGATCGACGAAAATATCCCCGAAGAATCACGCGAATTCCTGCAGATCATCTCCAACGAGTCTCAGCGCATGTCGCGCATGATCGATACATTTCTCTCCGTGACTCAACTCGAACGCGCCGACAAGAAGGAAGTGACGAAGATCGCTTTGCGCCTGGACGAAGTCGTGCGCGAAGTACTCAACACCGTGCAGCCGCTCGCCAAGAAAAAACGTATTCGGCTGATCGAGCAACCTAACGGGCACATTCCTCCAGTAGCCGCGGACAAGAGCCTGATTACTCAAGTGCTCACCAGGCTCATGGAGAACGCGATCAAGTACAGCCCGGAACGCACCGCGGTAACAGTCTCGACCTTGCTGGAAGCTGAGGCTGTACGCGTAGTCGTAGAGGACCGCGGTTACGGCGTGCCCGCGGAATCAATCGATCGCATCTGGGAAAAGTTTTATCGAGTGGCGCGCGACGGGCAGGAGAAAGATGAAGAGTCAACCGGACTCGGCCTCGCCTTTGTGAAGGAAGTGGTCGAGCAACACAGCGGATTAGTCGCCGTCGAGTCGGAAGTAGGACGAGGATCGAAGTTCAGTTTTGCGTTGCCGCGATTGTGAGCAAGCCGCTCGGGGCTTACTCTCTCTCACCGCGAATTTACAAACGCCGTTCGTCTTACACCCCCAAAATTTTATTAATCCTGCCCCGACAACTCGCCGCTCCACAGTAACAACGCTTCGAATCGGGATGCAGAGTCTGTTCGTAATCCACTGTGATTTCTTCGCCGGGATGAATGTCGCGCAGCGCGAAAAAGACTATGTGGCCATAGATCGTGCGCACATAGGCGTTCGGTTCGCACGAGTGATTAATGTAATGCGTGCCGTTGCCGCCCCGACTGCCATCGATGCTCCAAACGCCGTCGACGTCACAGATGCGCAGCTTTGCCCGGTGGGCGCGCCGTTGCGCTTCGCGATCCGGAATACGCTCACCAGTGTATTCGGCGATCTTGCGGCGACGCGGGAAGTGAGCAATGGCAAAACAGCCTTTGCCGTTAATATATGATTTCTGGATTGAGAGGCCCGGAGCAAGTTTCAGGTTCATCGGAAACATTGTACGCCAACTGTGGCGTTCGGACTGTTGCTGCCGCGGAGCACACCTATCGAGAATAAAGTCCTAAGGCTGGGAACGCGGACGGCTCGTCCGCATTGAGCGCGCAACGCGAACACGGTAACAATGACCTTTCTGCTATGAGTGCGGACGGGCCGTCCGCGCTCCCGGCAGTGCGTGGCGCCTCATCGATCTTATCTAAGGGGCGGCGTCGTTCCAGGAGTTGAGGGAGCACGATGCCGCGTCGGCTTCACTCCCATTTCTCCTACCGTCGCTGTTCTCCGCCCTTGAGGAATTGGAGGACGAGAGAGATCGGCCGGGGCTACCATAATCCCCATCGTTCTCCTTGATACCAAAGGAGAGTTGCTGGCAAAAGCTCCATGCATCCCCAAGCCCGCGAACAACCCAAGCACCATAGAACCAATCGCCTTCGCTACGTAAGATACCCGCCGGCGGATCGCGCGCAGGCCAACCGGACAATCCTTGGTAATGATCGAGCCATCGCTCCGTCGATAAAACCTGACGCACAACCTTCCCTCGGTCCGAGCGATCAATGACTCGGCGTCTGATCGGGTCATGCTCGAAAGGTTAAAAACATTCAAGCTGCATTGGCCGCAGAAGCGCACGCGCTCATCGCCAATCATTTGATCCCAATCGGCGGGACACGGCGCCGCGACCCGCACGTGATTGAGTGGATTTTTGAATCGAGCCATGATTTCTTTCTTAGTCGGCGCGACTAGTCGCGTCTCTTGAAAGCGGCGACTAGCTGTCACTCCACGCAAGTTAACAACTTGCGCTACATTTGCGGACCTACATACCGAACCGATTTCAATTCGGCGAGCGCGGCCAGCTTCTCAATCGGTATCCGGCCGATTACAAGTTTGGCCGTCTTTGGATCAAGTACGAGTTCAAAGCCGAGTTCTTTGAGCTTGGTCATCGTCTCGTCTGATTTCTCAGTCAACCAGATCTGAACTTCAGCTTTGCCGTTACGAATGAATTTAGCCTCATCCGCACCTGGCTTCGCGGTGAGGACCTTCAAACGATCGATGACGGCCAGCACCGACGGATGAAACTTCGACTGTAAGTCCACCCGCTTCTTCTCTTCAGGCGACAGGGTCCGCATGCCATCGATGGCCATAACTTCATCCGCCATCACGGCATTCGTGGCAGGCCGGCGAGGTGGAGGAGGGTTCTCTAATGCCACGCCGCTACCGCTGCTCGCGGCATGTTTTGATTTACCTGAACCGGCTCCCGACCTGGTCACCGTGACGATTTGCGCGGCTGCTGATGGAGCGTTCGGCGACAGCCCAGCCATGTTCTGTGTAGGCCTTCCAGCATAGAGCTTCAGTGTTCCGCTTGGTTTATCACTTTCCTGATCAAACACTGCGGCGCGATTCACTCCTTCCGGCACCTCCACCGGCACATCGATTCGCCGCGGCTGACCACCATCGGTGACGACCATTTCTTCAACGGCCACGAAAGACGTGAACTGCGTCATCAGGCGATAGTCCAGACCGAGTTGGGTAACAGCCAGCTTAACCTCATCCTTCGTCGCGCCTTGCTGCGCTCCTTTGAAGTCCTGACTCATCAAGTCATCGATGCGCGTGCGTGCCCAGAGAGTCGCCAGCACGTCATGCTGCTGTGAACTGGAAAAGTCGACCGGGATATCGCGCACGAAATCATGCCCAGCCATTTTTCCCTTTAGACGAATCGTTCCGCGCGGCTGTCCGGTGTAGCGCCCGCTCAGAATTACGGGCTTCGCGCTGAATAGATCCGGCACGGTCTTCGGATAGACATCCGACACCGGCAAGCCATTCCAATCGATCGCGATATCGGTGAGCAAAGGATTCCGCACGCGTTCGTGCATGCGTCGCGCCGCTGCCGAGCCATCGTCGTTGAGACCCACATACTCGACTTCGCCTCGGCCGTATCGAGCCATGTTGTCGAGCAGGAACCGATTCACGCTGTTGCCAATGCCGAACGCGAACACGCGCGCGTTGGGATGCTTCTGCACTTCGCCGATGATTTCCATGTCGTTGCCGACATAGCCGTCAGTCATAAAGACCACGATACGCATGTGGCCCTGCGCGTCCGATGGATCCATCGACGCCTTGATCGCTTTCATCATTTCCGTGCCGCCGGCGCCCGTTCGCGACTCGAGAAACGCCTGCGCCTTCGCCAGGTTTTCTTTCGTCGCCGGCACCGGTTCAGGAAACAGTATGTGTTCGTCGCCCGAGAACGTGATCAGGTTGAAAGTGTCGTATGGATAAAGATTGTCGAGCGCCAGCTTCATCGTCTCTTTGGCTTTCTCAATCGGAAAGCCACTCATCGATCCCGAAGTGTCGAGCACAAAAACCAACTCCTTCGGCGTCACGTCTTCGGCGGTAACTCGATCCGGCGGTTGCAGTATTAGAGTGAAAAAGCCGCCTTTGTCGGATGAATGGCTCAACAGAGCGTCTTCGATCTTCTTGCCCGCTACGTCATAGCGCAGAATGAAATCCTTATTGGGAATTGTCGCCTGGTCCTTCAAGCGGACCACCGCGCGACGGTCATCCGGACGCTCGACAGTCACGTCGTGCGTTTTTGAATTGAGCGCATCAAGCGGCACTCCCGCGTCGAGCGAAACATCAATCGACACATCGTGTCCGGCCCGCATTCCGTCCGGCGCCGGCTGAGGCGTCACCCGCGAAGCATCCGGAGCCTGAGTCGTGTCCGGTGCGAAACCATTTCCTTGCTGGCCCGTGGCCACACCCGGCACATAGCGCGGCCCGACCACCATCGGGAAAACGAATTCGTACGAACCGTCTTCGTACTTTAAAGTCTCGACATAGCTGATCGTAATTTTGATTTGTTCGCCTGGAAGAATGTTGGCGACCGATTGCGTGAAGACGTTCGGGCGTTCCTGATCGAGCAGGCCGGCCGTTTGTCCGTTTGATTTCGCGGCTTCATAGACGGCCTGGGCTTCCTCGCGCCGCAAGATCTTTCCGCGCACCGTCCGCTCACCAACAATCATAGTCATGTCGTCGACGGCGGCGTTTTGCGGCAGCGGAAACGTGTACACCGCTTCGATCTTTTCTTTGAAGGGATTTTCGAATTCCTGCGTCACGACCACGCGGGAAAGGAAGCCGCTGATTTGCGCTTTCACGTCGGTGTGCTTGAGCGGGCACAAAGCCTTCGGCTTTCCATTCGGATCGATGACCTGAAGGGCGCCGGGCGTAATTCCACTTTGGGCAGTGACCAGACCGCCTGAACTTCTCAAGGCGCTAACGCCAAACATCGCGGCGATTGAAGCTGTGATCACCAACAGGGATTTGAGAAAGAAAGTTCTACGCATCGTCTCCTCCACTTCGAATAAGCGACCTTCATGAAACACCCTTGACCGCCGGGAAAGTTGCAGAAACATTCATAGTTTCGCCGGTTTAGAGGCCTAACGTCAGTCTCTGGTTCCCGATTGGATCACGTTTAGAGTCAGGCTACTGCCCGACCAAGCGGACCGTCGCCCGCTTCTAAACTTCCATGCTTCGTAAATAGAACGCGAAAAAAGGGAGACCTTGCAAAGAATCAATTAAATTTGGAGTGCGCCGGCAAAGCGAAGCGGCGACGGCGCTTTGGATTCCTTTCTGGAGAGACTCAGCTAGATCCAAGGCGGTGTCGCGCTTCGCTTGCCACCGCACTCCAAATTTCTCAATACAAATTGAAGTTGTATTCCAACTGCATATACATCGAGACGGGCTGACCGTTTTTCCGCGCCGGTACAAATCGGATCTGTCGTGCCGCGGCGATTGCCTTCTCGGTCAAACCACCACCCAGAGGTTGCACAGCGCGGATGTTGGTTACTTCACCAGTGCGCGAAAACACTACTCGCAACACAACCGTTCCGGTGGTGCCGTTTCGTCTGGCTTCCTCGGTGTACTGGGGTTCGGGCTTCGACAACACGCGCGCGCGTTCGTTTACGTCTGACGCCGGATAAACTCGATCGAGATCGGGATTTGGATTGTTGCCACTCGATCCGCCTTCACCGCAACAACCGGGACTGTTATCGCCTCCTCCGATGTTGCCTTTGCGGCCGGGACCGAATCCTGGGCCATCTCCCTCACCTATGCCCGTGCCGTTATTTGTGCCGACGCCACCACCGTTGCCCGGCCCATTGGAAGGCGTGGTTGATTTGGATCGAGGATCACCATAAGAAGTGAATGAAAGGTTTTTCCACAGCGCCGGATCTATATCGATGCCAGGGTCCGGCAAAGCCTGTGGCAGGCGAGCCATCGTAGTCGAAATCGGCGCCGGAATTACTGACGGGACAGGCACGCGGCCCAGCGACGGCGGGGATTGGTTGTGATCGCCACCGCTGCCTCCGCCTTGAGACCGGGCCGGCGTGGGATGCGACCCTTCGCCTTTGCCTCTATTGAAACCGACACGCCCTTTTTCGCCGGCGCCTACTCCGGAATCGTCGTTGGGCTTTGCTTCGTTTCGCAGATCAATCTCGACCGTTCGCAAAGGTTCATCGCCGTCTTCGATTGCGTTGGTTAATTTCGGCGAATGTCTCTCCAGAACCAGTACGCTCAGGATTATCGCGGACACGATTACGAGAGCGGCCAACGCTCCCGATACCACGTGCGGACGTGCCAGGGTCTGCTTGAATAATTGGCTGAGTGCGCTAACCTGTCTGGCCAAAAAAGCGATCGGATTATTCCTGAAGGAAGGCCACGCCTGCTTTACTTGCGTAGAGACGAACCGGATGTGATTGCCCAGGCGGCGCGCTAGGCTCTCGTCATCGATCAAAGTCAGACGAAATTCGGCTGCAAGGTTTGCGCCTGGGACTACTTCCAGTCTCGCCCCATCAACAGCGCAAAAGCTAAACTTGTGTGGGAATTCTTCACCGCACGTATCGCATCTTTTCATGGCAATCTCCTGGTTCTCTGTGGTGAACTTCGGACGGGGAGAGCTTGCTTGAGAAAAGTCTTCGAACGAATCAGCGATCTGGGTAGCACAGACCCTTAAGTCTGTGATTGGACGTGCCGCAAGAAACAATCACAGACTGAAGTCTGTGCCACCGCTTACGACAATATTGAGTACACGGGTACTACGTCCGGCAATTAGCCGGCGGCCGTCTTGGTTGAAGTGCGAACTGGGGAGCTCTAGTGTGTATTACGGGAGACGTGCAAAAAGTTACGGTAAAAGAACCGAGGTTCAGAGTTCAAGCTTTAGCCTGTCCTCTGAACAATACGCAACCTGACCGAACTCCATACTTCATTTCAATCTTAGACTGCGAGCTATGAGGTCGGTCTGGTTACGAATGGGCAAGAGCTTAGCGCGCATCCCGGTGAAGCGCAGCACATAAACTGTCCTACTATCGCCCTGGAGATAATAGCTGCGTCCGGCCATTGGTTTTCCGGCCTGAGTAAACTCATACGACATGGTCACACCGGACAACCGGCCGGGAAAATCTTCTTCTTTGCCGTCAACATAACCCGGCCGGAACCGTTCTTTCTGATCCTGATCGCGATGGGCAAACTCCTTGACGGTGAGTCCTTCATCGAGCGTTTCCTTACGAATGCGAAGATAGCCGTCGTTGCGATCACCGTAGACAAACTCCGCGTGCTGGTGCATTTCGTTCGGCTCGTCGATGAGACGCCAGACGGCCGAGGGAAAGTCGACGACATAATTGACCTTGGGGCTCGAATAACTGTGTTCCTGGGTGACCGCGCGCAGATGCGGGGTCGCGGGGCTAACTGCCGCCAGAACAAACAGTCCTAAAAATGTGATTGCTAAACGCACTGTCTAATCTCCTTGTTGTTGCCCTTGCGAATCCACGTTCTCAGATGCCGGACCCGCTGGCACTGTTGTCTAAAGTGAACTAATCGCCCGACACACCCAACGCTGGCGCGCTCAATGCGGGCAGGATGCCGGCGCTCCATCCGAATTTTCGCTCTAAGACTAAACTTGCGCCTGGTCAATCGCCTGTCGCTGCATCCGCACCAGCTCTGCAATTCCTTTGCGTCCCAACTCCAGCAGGTTATCCATCTCTTCACGGCTGAAGGGTGAGCCCTCGGCCGTACCCTGCACCTCGATAAAGCGGCCGTCGCCAGTGCAGACGATGTTCATATCAACCTGGGCGCGCGAGTCCTCGTCGTACTTCAAATCGAGCAGCGGCGTGCCGTCAACGATGCCGACGCTTACGGCCGCGACTTCGCCAATGATGGGTGACTTTGTAATTCGTCTTTCTTTCATCAGGCGTCTACAGGCTATCGTGAGGGCGACGTAGGCCCCGGTAATTGCGGCCGTGCGCGTGCCACCGTCGGCTTGCAGCACGTCACAGTCCAAAGTAATCGTGCGGTCGCCCAGCAATCTGCGATTTGAAATAGCGCGCAGGCTGCGGCCAATCAGTCGCTGAATTTCGTGTGTGCGGCCCGATGGCCCACCGCGGCCAGTCTCCCGCGAGGTGCGCGTTTCCGTCGAGCGCGGCAACATTGCATACTCTGCCGTGATCCAGCCTTCCGTGCGCTGGCCGCGCAGATGCGGCGGCAATTTGTCTTCGACCGAAGCAGCACAGATGACGCGTGTGTTACCCATCTCGATCAGGGCCGAGCCTTCAGCGTTCGGCAGAAAGTCTGGCGTAATGCGGACTGTGCGCAGCTCGTCTGCGGCGCGATTATCAGTGCGTGCAAAAGTCATAGTGGTTTATTTTCCCTCTCCCTTTGGAGAGGGTTACGGAGAGGGCGCCAAGTAGGGCGCCCGCCTCCGTCACATTCTTTCTGAGCGGCTCTGCCGCCTGATGTGCGGAAAGGCTATGCCTTTTCGTCACAGGTTCTTTATGAGTCCGAGGCTACGCCTCAGACGACGAGGCCGAGCCTCAAGAATAAATTCTGATACTTGCCGGAAAGCCATAGGCTTTCCGCACATCAGGCGGCAGAGCCGCTATCTCAAACCTGTCCGGCACCGCCCGTAAAAGAAATACGAGTCAAACTGTTTCTGAGCGAAGCTCATCGTGTCCCCAAACTTCAACCGCTTCCAAACGGGCGGGCTTGCTTCCCAAAAATCGCTCGGCCACTCTGGCGAAACGTTCCGCCGCGTCAGTAACATAAAAGTGGTCCAAATCATCGCACAGGTGGCGCTCCAGCGCACCAGTGCCCGGTGAAAGTCGCGCCAATCCTTTCTCGTTCAAGAGCATCTTGACCTCGCGCGCTGTGGCTTCGCCCGAATCGATCAGCTTAACCTGCCGCCCGACTGCGTTCTGAATTACTTCTTTCAAAATCGGATAATGAGTACAACCAAGGACCAGGGTATCGATGGTCGAACGCAAATCGCTGAGGTAGGTTTCGGCTACCGTTCGCGCGACGTCCTGTTCCGCCCAACCCTCTTCCGCCAAAGGCACGAATAAAGGACAAGCACGTTCGATCACAACGGCGTCGCGATGGACTTTGTGGATAGCCGCAGTATACGCGCCACTCTGCACAGTCGATTCAGTGGCGATGACTCCAATACGTCGCTCCTGGGAGCGCGGACGGGCGGGGTCCCCTGCGGGGCAGCCCCGCTGGGGTGCTCGACCCGTCCGCATTTCTTCTGGCGCTGACTCAAACGCAACCGCCGCCCTCGCCCCCGGCCCAATCACGCCAACGACTTCAATGTTAAGCGATTTGCGAATCGCCGGCAGCGCCAAAGCGGAAGCAGTGTTACAAGCCACGACCAGCAGTTTGATTCCACGCGCCGCCAGGAACTGAGCGTTCTCAACTGCATAACGCTCGACTGTGGCCAAAGACTTTGTCCCATAAGGCACCCGGGCCGTATCACCCAAATAGACGAAGCGCTCGTTGGGCAGATGCTCGTGCAGCGCGCGATAGACGGTGAGTCCGCCTACGCCGCTGTCGAAGATGCCGATGGGAAGATTGGGATTGCGAATTTCGGAATGCGAATTTCGAATTTGATTAAGCCTCTGTGGTCAGGTGCGGATTTCAAATTCGCAATCCGAAATCCACAATCCGAAATCCAGATTTTGGTGGAGGCGCCGGGAATTGAACCCGGATCCAAGAGCCAACGCCGAAGAACTCTACATGCTTAGCCACTTCTCTTTTCGTCTGGCTTGTTAGCCAGACGGATTTTGCCACGCATCGAGTAAGTGAAATGGCGAGACCTCGATGCAGGCTAGTCCGACTTTATCTCGCCCACCGCCACGGACCGAAGCCGTGGGCCAGCTCATCTGAAGTGACATCTCCATCCGCGCGCATGAGCAACTTGCGGCGGAGACGCTCGCTAACTGTTTAGGCCGCGAGAGCTAACTCGTTAGAGTTGGCAATTGTTTTTTCCCTACGCATTGATAACGGGCAGCATAAGGTAGCCCGGCATGCATCGCGACGAACGTTAAGGTTCCTGTCGAAGCCTGTCGCCCCCATTTGCGAAGCAAGGAGAGTATAAGGGATGTGGGGTGAGATGTCAGGTTGAGGTCGGCTTGGCTATTACACTTCCTCTTCTGACAAAAATCTGAGGGCGACCTGTGGCTTGTAGAGTGACGGAAAGCGAAAGATCGAATAAAAGAACACATCAAGATTTGGCGCGGAACTTAGAATCGTCTTTTGTTCCTCGGTAAGATCAGATCCCAAAATCAATTTCGAAACATCACTCTCCCCCTGTTTTAGGATTTGTTCGCACACCTGAAGCTGTTCGGGTGACAATTCACTAAAGAAATTAACGCACTCGGAAATATATTTTAGATCCAAATCGTTGAATGGACGTCCGAACCGCGCGGATAGTTCTTCTAACTCCGCGTCACTAGCCAGGTGTCTTCGTAATTGCCTAACGAGTTGCTTTTGCCGATTTTCTAATTCTTTCCGCTGCGCTTCCAATTCCTTCTGTTTCGCTTCGTCGCGTCGCTTCGTTTCTTCAGAGCGGCGGGCTCTCCGCCAATCCATGACTTTTATCCATGGTATGAGTATCAAAAACAACAATAGAACTCCGACCAGGAAAAAAATGAGGAGTTTCGCGACGTTCGTCCAAAAGCCGCCGGCTAAAATATTACTTATGAATGAGGGCTGGTGCTCTGTATCAAAGTTGCTGCTTTGATCCACTATCGCCGCTCCCTTAATCACTGCATCAATCTTGCCATCGCTTGGATTCGGCGACTGTGCGTCTGATGAGCAAAGAATCGTAATTCGCGCGCTTACTCCTTTGTTAAGGGTTAGAATATCGAAATCGAGTTCGCGCGCAGAGTAATTCACCGCTAGGAATTCACCGCCACCCCCTGTCTTACCAATTATGCGGGCATCCAAAATTTGCGTAGAGGGGGGTGGAATCCACCGGAAATAGTGGACGTCGCTCTTGTCGATGTCAGTGTTTCCTGTATTAGCGATCTCAAATGTATAGTTGAGAAGATTCGCAACCTTCTTCTCGCGATAGACTATAGAGACGTCATTACCAAGTCCGCTCTTGGTATTTATTAGACTTGTTTGTTGGATGCCACGTACGGTTACTTGCCCCGCTTTTTCAGAATATAGATATAAGGCTATGGGCAGGACAATGCCTCCCACTATGGCGATAATGGGCGACACAACCTCAATGAATCCCCAGGTTCGAGTTTTCTTAAACTTTTGAAATGAGTTTAAGGCAACTTCCTCAGCTTCCACTTCGTTAATTTCTTTGTGTTCTTCCATTGACTCTCCTCAGTTGCAATCAATCAAAAGCAAAATTTGGAATGCGCCGCCGGAATGGATCGGGGCGGGGCGACCCTTTGGATTTTCCTGCGCGCAGATATCCAAAGCGGTGTCGCGCTGCGCTTGCCACCGCACTCCAAAGCGCTCCCTTACGGTCGCGCTAGTACCGTGACTACGCTTCAGCACTTGGCGACGGTTGCGCTGCGTTCTTCTTTCGTCGCGGCGCGCGTTCGGTGTGGCTCGCGCTCAGCCAGGCTGCCAGCACCGGAGCGTTGTTCGCGTACTTGTTTTTCACGATCGCGTCGAGCTTGCGCACGATCTCGTCGGCGCGCTCGATGGCGTCGTCGATGGCTGCGCGTGCTGAGACGTGACTACCTCGGCCGCCAGCCTGGCCCGCGATCGCTGCCTCCAAGGCGGCGATGTCAGCGCCTAGATCTTCCAGGAAGTCCGCTGGTAATTCATGAGCGATGAACTGCGCCTTGAAAGGCAAGGCATCCTTCGCGAAACCCCTCGCCGCCGCCAGCAGATGCTGATCATTTCGATTGCGTGGCAAACGGAATTTCTCCTCCAGACCAGGAATATCTATAGCCATAACTCGCGCGGTCCGAGTGATGGCTTCCAGATC
>JAWVCT010000027.1:0-302989 GCA_033858155.1 Blastocatellia bacterium | reverse complement strand
GAGCCGACGGGCACGGCACGGTGGTGAACAGCGCCGCTCTGAAGATCGCGGGAATCACAAAGGAGACTCCGAACCCGTTTGGCGGCGAAATCTCGAAAGACAAGAGCGGCGAACCGAATGGCATGTTGCTCGACGCGGCGCAGGAACTTGTGCGCCGTCACATTCCGCCCACCTCGCCCGCGGATGATGAACGCGCGATCGTGTTGGGAGTGCAGCGAGACATCGGTCTGGGCTGGACTCAGGTCCAGAACCCGGGGGGCAGCTATCAGGACGTCGATATCTACCGAAAGCTCTACAGCGAAGGAAAGATTAAGCTGCGGATTTACAAAGTGCTTTCCGCTCCCGGGAACCAAGCGCAACGACTCTTAAGTGAGGGACCAATCATCGGCGCTTACGGTAATCGGCTGACCGTGCGCTCGCTCAAATGTTATGCGGATGGCTCACTCGGTTCGCGCAGCGCGGCGCTGCTCGAGCCGTATTCCGATGCTCCCGACACCTCCGGCTTTTTGACGGTCAAGGAAGAAGACCTGCTGCCCATGCTCGAAGAAGCGTTGCGAAAAGGCATTCAGGTTGAGACGCACGCGATCGGTGACAAGGGTAATCGGTTTATTCTCGACGAGTACGAGAAAGCTTTGAAAGCTGTACCGGCTGAGCAACGCAAGATCGCCGATCCACGCTGGCGTGTTGAGCACTCGCAGATTGTGAATCCGCTCGACATTCCACGGTTCAAGAAACTGGGGATCATTCCTTCGATGCAGGCGTCGCACGCGATCGGCGATTTGCATTTCGCGCCCGCACGCCTCGGTCTCAAACGTCTGGAAGGCGCCTATGCGTGGAACAGTTTCGTGAAGTCAGGCGTAATCGTACCCGGAGGCTCGGACGCGCCGGTGGAACGCGGCGAACCGATGATCGAGTTCTATGCAGCGGTGGCGCGCAAGGACATCAAAGGATTTTCTGGTGAAGGCTGGCACCCCGAGGAAGCTTTGACGCGAGCGCAGGCTTTGAAGATGCTGACGATCTGGCCCGCCTATGCTGCGTTCGAAGAAAAGCTGCGCGGCACAATTGAAGTGGGAAAGCTCGCCGACCTGACCGTGCTCTCAGCCGATATCATGAAGATTCCCGAAATGGATATTCTGAAGACGCATTGCTTGATGACCGTGATCGGCGGAGAGATTGTTTACGAGGCGACGCCGGGCACAGCAGCCATTGAGACGGATTTCAGTTTGCTGCCCGCGACGGAGCTGTGGTGGGCGAGCAGTGCGGACGACGAGTGATGTGCGCATCCTGAGCCCGCGAAGCGGGCGAGAGCGTAAAGCCTGGAGTGGAGCGAAGCGCAACCCCAGGTTGAGAGTTCCCGAGAGAATCATTAGCCGCGGAGCGGGCGATAGCCCCGGAGGATCCGATGTCACAGTTCTACACCTGGCTTCCGCTGCCGCCCGTTTCACGGGCTAATTGTAACCTTGACTTACGCGTTCCTGGGGCTCACGCCCCAGGCTTTATGCTGACGCCTGCTAACGCAGGCTCGTGAGGTATTACCAACATCGATCCAATCACCTTCAAAATTCTGATCAGTGCGGCGATCGTCGTCATCGCCACCTTGCACGGCTTCGGCGCGGCGTGGCTGGCGATCTGGATGCTGTTTCATCCTTACAATCCGGTAAAACTTTTCGGCATCACCATCTGGCCGCAGGGGATGATCCCGCGGCACCGGGCCAAGCTGGCGCAATCGATCGGCAACGCCGTCGGCAACGAACTCGTCTCGCAGGAAACTGTTTTCGAAGCGCTCTTTGAAACCGGATTCTTCAGCAGCAAAGTCGAAGGATTTGTTACCTCTTACACGAATGAATTGCTCTCTACTGTCTATCCCTCGCTGGTGGAGGCGTTGCCGACCGGCGCGCGCGCCCCGGTGCTCGATACGATCGCTGCTTTGCAATTCAAGCTTGCGGAACACATCGCGTCCGTTTTGAAAAGCCCGCAGACAGCCGAGGCGATCGAACTGTTTGTAGATCGTCAGCTTGATAAGCTGCTGGAAAAACAACTGGGCGAAACGGTGAGCGCGGAAACCTTCGACCTGATTCTGCACTTTGCCGAAGAACGCTTTACCGGACTGGTCGGGGAAGAATCATTCGAAGAGAAAGTGCGTGTGTTCGTCAGCGAACGCATCGACGACCTGGCGCTCACGAACGCTTCGCTGGCGGAAATGTTTACGCCCGAGACCGTGGCGCTAATCAAAGAGCGGGTCGATGAGCAGGTGGGGCCGATTGCCCAGCACCTGGCAGACATTGCCAGCAGTCCTGGCACGCGGCAACAGATTGGAGCGCTGATCAAGCGCGAAGTCGACGAGTATTACGAACAGCTTTCGTTCGTGAAAAAGATATTCATCTCGCGCGAGCGCATTTACCAGGAGGTCGATGACCTGGTCTATAACACTCTGCCGCGGCGCATCGACGAGTATTTGCGCGGCGCTGCTTTCGTGCATGAGGCGACGGGCTTTCTGAATTCAACGATCGACAACCTGATTCAGCGGCCGCTTAACGAGCTTATCGGACAACTGCCCCCGGAGAGGTTCGCGACCATTAAGGACGAGGCCGCCAAGCGTTTGGTCGCGGTAGTGCGGAGTCCGGAACTGGCTGGGTCGGTCACGACATATCTGGCTCAGGCGGTTGCACGCCTGCGGCCGCAAACGTTGGGCGAGATGCTCGAGACTTTGAATCCGGAATCAGCACCTCGCTTAAAAGCCTTTCTCACGAAAAGTTTGCTGAGCGTCCTCACCCGCGACGATACAGCGCGGACCATCAACGCGATCCTGAGCACTCAGATCGAAAGATTCATGGTGGCGCCGATCGGCCGGCTCGCCGATCACATGCCCGCCGGCGCGATTGAGAAAGCCAGTGCCGCGCTCACCGAAAAGATTACCGCCGCCGCGCGCGAGCGGCTGCCGACGCTGATTGCCGAGTTTGATGTCGGCGGCCTGGTGCGAAAAAAAGTGTCCGAGTATCCAATCGAAAAGTTGGAAGCGCTGGTCTTGTCTGTTGCGCAGCATCACTTGAAAACGATCGAGCTCTTTGGCGCTGTGATTGGTTTCTGGATCGGCGTGGGACAAGCGATCTATTTTTGGATGACCTATGTACCGAAGCGATGAAGTGTTTTTGGAGTGCGCCGACTTCGGCGGCGCTTTGGACATCTGTTACTATAAACAATCGAAGGCGGTGTCACGCTAAGCTTGCCATCGCACTCCAAAGTTTTTTATTGACATTCCGCTCGTTAAATAATAAGAATTTGCTTCCAGTGAAAGGAGTCATCCGCGAATGACCTATGTTGTAGTAGAAATGTGCGTTGATTGTAAGTACACCGACTGTGCAGCGGTTTGCCCGGTCGAGGCGTTTCATGAATTGACCGACCGTCTTTATATCAACGCCGACACTTGCATCGATTGTGATGCCTGCGTACCCGAATGTCCGGTGGAAGCGATCTTCGCCGACAACGCCGTGCCTGAGCAATATGCGCACTGGACCCAGATCAATATCGATGAGGCGCCAAACTATCCAGTGATCAGTCAAAAAATTCCCGCCCTGCACGGACCAAACTGCGCCGGCCCGGCTGAGTAGCCAAGAGTGGTTGAGAGTTCAATCAGCAACCTAAAGGTTGAACTCTGAACTTAAAATGTCAGGGTTAATGTGGAAGTGGATCGGCGAGAATTAACCTAACCTGCACACTTCAGAACTCTTCCGTACTGAAATCTTCAAAATCGCGCAAGGCCCGATATGCTTCTTCGGAAGCATACTCGGTGGCTTGCCGTTCCAACGCATGCCGCGCGACCATGGCATCAACCGGATCGTGCAGTAACGCCGTCAGGAGTGACACCGGCATTTGGGTTAGAGCCTCCTGCGCCAGCGCCCGCACTACCACGTTGTTTGCCCGCGCTAACTCGCACACTTCGCTCGGCGCCAGACGCTCAGAGAGCATTCCCGCCAGGGCATCCACGCGGGCGTAGTCGTTCCGCTGATGGGCTCGCTTTATCAGTTGCGCAAAAACTTCGGCCGACTGCGTCTGCTGGCTCAGCACGCTGGCGCAGGCGTCTGCCAGCCGCAAAGCTTCACGTGAGGCGTCGCTGGCCGGCAAGCCAGCCTCGACCGCGTGATCGTCCAGGGCCGCCAGGAGTTGACTCAACTCGTGATCAGCGCGCGGATCGTAAGGCGTCGCCTGCGGCACCTGCATCACGGACCCGCCGGCCGATGATTTCCAGGCCCGCTCAACCAGGTTGCGAGTAGTCGTGCGCAAGTGGTTCCAAACGTTCGCGACTCGCGGACCAAACTCCTCAATCATCATTACCATGGTTCCTCGTTTTTCGGCGAAGCCGACTGCCAAATTTCCGCATACACCTTCGCCTCGCGATTGTACTACATGCGCTACTACAAATCGGACAATACTGCTAAGCTTACGTTTTTGGCGCCGCGCGCAAGTGGCCCCGATTAGATTGGTTAAGAGGATCTGACGATGCCTATTAGTGAACAATTACTTGAGATTCTGGTTTGCCCTGCCTGCCGCGCCCCGGTTGAAATTAAGCCGGACCAGAGCGGCCTGAAATGTGTCGAGTGTAAACGCGTCTATCCGATCCGCGACGACATTCCGGTGATGCTGATTGACGAAGCCAAGATAGAAGATGAACAGCCTGCGGGAAATAATTGAGTCGTCGCCCAGCGTTCGTCACCTCGCTTTCGCAAACAAACCGGAAGGCGACGAACCGCAAGCGCTGGCGCCTGCGCGTTGGGATTGGTCTGAGGTCCGACGCATCCTGGTCGTGCGGCTAAGATCCATCGGAGATACCGTTCTGACCACGCCCTCGCTGTATGCCTTGCGCCGGTTCCTGCCGCACACACAGATAGATATTCTTTTGGAAGATTGGGTGGCGCCCGTGCTCGAGGGCTCGGATCTTGTCGATCGTGTGATCTCGATTGCGCGCGACAGCCAGACTGCACGCGCGCGTCTGGCGAGAGAGCTGCGCGCTTCGCGTTATGATGTTGTCTATAACTTGCACGGAGGCACGACCGCCACGCTCCTGACGCGCGCGACGGGCGCCAAACATCGTGTCGGCTTTGGGCACTATCAATACGCTCGTTTGCATAATCATGCGGCGCCATCGCCTTTAGAAATTTGGCAGCGACCCAGTCTGCACTCAGTCGAGCAGCAGCTTGCATTGATCGGCTGGACCGGCGTGCCAGTGACCGATCGACCGGCAACGCGGCTGGCGGTAACCGAACATTCGCTGCTTTCAGTCTCGGCAAAACTTCGTGCTGCTGGTTTGGAAGACGATGAAAGACCGTTCGCGGTGATTCACCCGGCGGCGGCATTTGCTACCAAGCAATGGGCCACGGAAAACTTCGCCCGCGTGGCGGAAGAGCTAACGGATCGCGGTCTCACCGCGATCGCCATCGTCTCTCCGAAGGAGAAGCAGGTTGTCGAAGCGCTCATCGAGGAGACTTCGGCGCAGGTCTTCGCTCTGAGCGATTTGAGCTTGCCGGAAGTTACGGCGCTCGCTTCGCGCGCGCGTTTGTTTGTCGGCAATGACAGCGGGATCGCGCATATCGCGGCCGCGGCCGGCGCGTCGTGCGTGGTAATCTTTGGTTCGTCAAACGTCGCACACTGGCGGCCCTGGACGACGAATCCGAATGAAGTGGTGCGCGAAGAAATGCCCTGCCAACCGTGTCATGGCTACTTTTGTGCTGAGTTTGAAAAACCAGAGTGCATCTTGCGGATACCGGTTGAGCGAGTGCTGGGTGCGATCGATCGAATCTTGAATCACGAACGCGCAACGTAGAGACGAGCGAATCGTTTGGAGTGCGGTGGCAAGCGCAGCGCGACACCGCTTTGGATTCGAAGGATGCCTATGACTCAAGCCGTATCCAAAGCGCCGTCGCCGCTTCGCTCTGCCGGCGCACTCCAAGTCTGAATTCATGACGACCATCGACAAGAAACGCGCGGCGGAGTTACTCGGCAGGTTTGGCGCCTGCAATATCGTCGTGCTCGGCGATGTGATGTTGGATGAGTTCCTCTGGGGAGACGTCACGCGGATCTCGCCGGAGGCGCCCGTGCCGGTCGTAGACATTCGCCGCGAATCCACGCACCTCGGGGGCGCCGCGAATGTGCTCGCGAATCTCGTCGCGCTGGGATCGAAAGCCTGCGTGGCAGGAGTTGTCGGCGATGACTTTGCCGGCGAAAGGATTCGCACTTCCGTGCTCGACAAGAGCGCCTTGCAAACTGACGGTTACCTGGTCACGGACAATTCGCGGCCTACTACAATCAAGACTCGGATCATTGCGCAGAACCAGATGGTGGTGCGGGCCGATCGCGAACACCGAACTCCTGTTAATGGTAAAACGGAAGCACTCATTATCGCCGCCGTAAAGGCAGCGATCGAGAATGCCCACGCTCTGGTCGTGTCGGATTATGACAAGGGCGTCGTCACGCCACGCATCCTGGCCGAGGTCCTGCCTCTCGCTTATGGAAGGATGCCCGTGCTGATCGATCCAAAGATACGCAACTTTGACTCATATCGCCCGGCCACGCTGATCACACCGAATCATCATGAAGCGCTGCGCGTGGCTGGTCTCGAAGAAGACTCTGACGAGGGTTTGAAGCTTGCCGCGCGCGCAATTCGCGGACGTCTTAATTGCGATGCCGTACTAATTACGCGCGGCGATCGCGGAATGATGTTGGTTGAGGGAGATCGCGACCCAATAAACGTCGGCACCGCCGCCCGTGAAGTATTCGACGTGACCGGCGCGGGCGATACGGTGATCGCCGCGTTGGCGGCAGCTCTGGCCGCGGGCGCATCAATGACTGAAGCGGCAGTGCTCGCCAATCATGCTGCCGGCATCGTCGTAGGAAAACTTGGCACGGCAACGGCGAGTGGAAAAGAAGTTCTCGATTCAATTTGAGTCGGAGCGACTCGCCCAGCCGACAAAGTCGGCGACGTACCAGCGGGCTGATTAGAAATAATGAATCTTAAGCTGCAAGGACTTGCAAAGAACATGACGATGCGAAGAGGCGGTAATGTCCGGGTCCTACTGTTTTCGGTTTTTCTCTTAGCGTTAGCGGCGACACCTATTCCGCGAGTTAGCTTCGCGCAATCACAACCTGAGCGCCGGGTCGCCGCACCCACACCCACTTCAATTCCCTCGCCCGTTAGTTCGCGCTCCCTCCCTGTCCCGCGAGTTGCACCTGCCACTCTCGCCGAACTGAAAACGCGCATTGAAGAGATTGCGCGACAGCCGGCGCTCGAACGCGGGTTCTTCGCCGTCAAGATCGTGTCGCTCGATACCGGCGTGGTGATCTACGAACAGAGCGCGAACAAGTTTACTCGGCCCGCTTCGAACATGAAGCTTTATACCGTCGCGGCGGCGCTCGACCGACTGACACCTGACTATCACTTCATGACTTCGGTTTACGTGAAGGAGAAGCCGGAGGACGGGAAGGTCAAGGGTGACCTGATCGTTTACGGTCGCGGCGATCCTTCGTTTGCCGCGCGCTTCAACAACGGAGACTACTTCAAAGGCATCGACGATCTTGCCGCACGCATCGCGGCCGCCGGAGTGAAGCGCATCAAAGGCGATCTGGTCGGCGACGAGAGCTGGTTCAACGGGGCGCCGCTGGGCAGTGGTTGGGAGTGGGAAGATTTGCAGTGGTCTTACGGCGCGCCTGTCAGCGCGCTGACAGTTAACGACAACGCGATCGATCTTACGGTGAAGCCGGGCGACAGAGTTGGCGCACCTGTCGCGATCACCTCCGGCCCTCCCGCGACTTTCATGACTATCGCGAATCGCGCCACGACCGGTGCGCGCGGATCGAAGAGCGATCTCCAAATCTATCGCGGCCCGGGCGCCAACACTCTGGAAATCACCGGCAGCCTGCCGCTCGGTGATAATGGATTCACCGGCAGCGTCGCAATTCCTGATCCCGCGCTGGCCTTTGTCACCATGCTGCGGGACGCGCTGATGAAGCATGGCGTGAAAATTGACGGTCGACTGCGTACCGTGGACGCACGTTCCGGAGCAAGCATCGTTCCGATTCCATTGGCGGTGTTGGGGCCGGGGGCCAATCTTTCGCCGCAATCCCAGCCGATTGAGATCGCCACCAGGCAATCGCCGCCCTTCAGCTTGATCGCGTCGCACACACTCAAGCCGAGTCAGAATCTCTATACCGAAATAATTCTGCGCACGCTTGGCAAGCTGACGAGCACCGGACCCGGTCAAACAAACGAAGAAGCCGGACTGATCGTGGTAAGAAACTTTCTGCGTCAGGCTGGCGCAAGTGAAAGTGATCTTGCCCTAAACGACGGCTCTGGTCTTTCCCGCAATGACATGATCACGGCGAATGCCACGGTGCAATTGCTGACTTACATGTCAAAGCATAAATACTTTGCACAGTTTCGCGACGCGCTACCCATTGCCGGAGTCGACGGAACCCTGCGGACGCGGATGAGAGGCACGCCAGCCGAAGGTAACCTGCGCGCAAAGACTGGCAGCCTCAGTTCGGTCGCGTCGCTATCGGGCTATGTAACAACGGTTGCGGGCGAGCATTTCGTTTTCTCGATGATGCTGAACAACTATCCGGACGCCAGCGCTCTGCGGCGGGATTCAATCGACGCGATCGCGGTGCTGTTGGCTTCGTTTGCGGGCAAGACGCAGTAATCTGCGTTAAATTCAATGCAACCTACATTGGATTGACCGACTTGCAGTGCACAGTTATAGTCATGACTTATGAGCGCACAAAACGTTAAAGAAGAAGCTCGAAGGCTCGTGGAGAACTTGCCGGAAGACGTTACTTGGGATGATCTGATGTACCAGATTTACGTGCGCCAGACCATTGAAGCAGGTCTGGCTGATAGCGAGGCGGGTCGGGTCATTGAGGTTGACGACGTTCGCAAGAGATTTGGATTGTCCGAGTGAGAGTTGTCTGGACCAAGGCTGCTGATAGCAATCTTCAGGCAATCTATGATTACATCGCGCAAACCTCCGCGGATTATGCACGCAGGACGGTTGAGAGAATTACCGATCGCTCGCGACAGATAGACGCCTTTCCAATGGCGGGACGTAGCGTTCCCGAATTTCAAGTTGGTCAACTCCGTGAGGTCTTCGAAAATCCCTATCGAATAATTTACCGCATTCGACCAGATCGGGTTGACGTTGTCGCCGTCGTACACATGTCCCGCCTTCTCGATACAAGTAATCCACCGCAAATCAATTGAAGGTCAATTTAGCGGAGACAATGCCTCCTCGTTTCACCAAATTCCACGGCTACGGCAACGACTACATAGTCTTCGAAGCCGATCAATTGGCCGCAGTCGACGACCTGGGCGACTTTGCCCGGCGCGTGTGTAATCGACATTACGGCGCTGGCGCGGACGGGATCGCCATAACGCTGCGCTCGGAAGCAGCCAGCTCAGACTTTCAGGTTCGCATTTTCAATCCGGATGGCAGCGAAGCCGGCATGTCCGGCAACGGCACGCGTTGCGCTGCTTCGTATTTGTTCTATCATCGACTCTGGTCGAATGACCTGCTGCTTCTGCAAACTCGCAACGGCATCAAGCGCTACCACTTGCTCGAGCGTTCCGACGCCGGATCGTTTCTGTTTCAATCTGAGTTGGGCCAGCCACGTTTCGACAATACTTCCATTCCGATGCTCACGGACGCGCCGCTCGAACGGGTTATTGATTATCCACTCGAAGTCGGCAGTGAAACGTTGCGGGTTACGGCATTGCAGATGGGCAATCCGAACTGCTGCATCTTTGTTGACGACTTCAACGCAATTGACTGGAGGCGCCTTGGTCCTTTGATCGAGCATCATCCGCGATTTCCCGACCGCACGAACGTTATCTTTGTGCGCGTGCGCGACCGCGAAAACATAGAAGAGCGCCTGTGGGAACGCGGTGTGGGCGAGACCGAAAGCTCAGGCACCTGCTCATGCGCGGCCGTCGTCGCCTCGGTTATTAACGGCCTGACGGATCGGCGCGTGAAGGTGCATGCTCCGGGCGGAGTGCTCCCAATCGAATGGCGCGCCGATGGCGAGGTTGTGCTAACAGGGCGCGCGGACGTAATTTATAGCGGTGAATGGCTGCTCAATTAGTTTTTATTAGTCTCAGGTTCTTAGCGAGGATCCCCCTAAGTGCGAAAGATTTTTGTCCCCTTCGGCCGCCGCCACTTTGGCGGCTTATTGATCATCATCTGTGCGACAGTGCTAATTTCGGGCTGTAACGGCAAAGCCGTGACCCCGCCTCCGCCACCGGTCATAGAAAAGCCAAAGCCACCGACCGCGGTGCCGATGTGGCTGGGCAGTGCGGAACGAAATTTCTATGGCACCGGGCCCTGGAAAGACGGTGACCTGAAGATCATTTGGGAAGTCGAAACTAAGGGGATCAGTGGCCGCCTGCATAAGGACCCGTGGGGTGGAACGTCCTGGCCGGGCCAGCCATCAATTCGCGACGATCGCGTTTTCTTTCCATCTGCCGATGGCTATGTCTATTGCCTGAACAAAAACGACGGCACTGAGATTTGGAAGTTCCGTGGCAAAGACAGCATGAAGGCCACGCCGGTTTTGATCGGCGACAAGATTCTTGCCAGTGGTCTCGACCACCACCTTTATTGCTTGAACGCGCAGGACGGATCCCTGATTTGGGATCATGAAACTGGATTCGAAATCGACGGCTCAACGATAGTCGTCGGCGACCGCATCTACTTTGGCTGCGAAGATCATTATTTCTATTGCTTGAACCTCGCCGACGGATCGCTCGTCTACAAAGTCCTGGTCGGCTCAGTCGAAGGCAGTATCACCATCAAAGACGGACGCGTTTATCTCGGGACAGAAGAGGGTGACCTCTATTGCATCGATCCGGCTGACGGCAAATTTATCTGGAAGGTCAGGATTGGCGCGGACTCAGATTCCACTCCCGCTGTTGCCAATGGTTTCGTTTACACTGCGGCGGAAGACGGAGTAGTGCGCTGCTACAAACAAGAGACGGGTGAGCTGGTTTGGAATTTTGTTACCGACGGCGGGCATCTGGGCCGGGCCAGCGAGCACATCGGCATCTGGGCCAGTCCCATCTATTTGAAAGACCGGATTTATATCGGCGCGAGCAACGGCTACATGTATTGCCTTAGCGCCGACAAGGGCGAGGTCGTGTGGAAATACAAAGCGCACGGGGCGATCTGGGGCACCGCGCCGGTGGTCGACGGCCGAGTCGTCTTTGGCGACAAAGCCGGATGGATTCATCTGCTGTCGGCTGAGGATGGCAAGCAAATCTCCGAACTCAAGATTGGCGACAACGTAAATGCGACGCCGGCGGTTTTGGATGGGCGTATCTATATTGGAGCGTTCATGGGAAAGTTATATTGTCTGGGAATTGAAGAGGCCGCTAGTAAAGAAGCTTCTAGTCCACAGCCGTCTCCGAGCGTTCGGCGGGGGCAGTAGGCTGATGGCTGAAAGAGTAGGATCTCAGATCAGGATTCGGAATTTGAGATCTCAGATCTGAAATTTAAGACTCAGAATGATTTTACTAGTCGACAACACGATTGAGGGCACGGGCTCCAGCCCGCGCGAGATTCGCTCGGCTCTGGGGCGAATCGAGCCTGACTTGCGAGTAGTCACTGAGCCGTTTCGCAACATCACTCCGGAATTCGTGAAGATGCTCAGTCCTTCCCACATCATTCTCAGCGGCCAAAGCCATCCGTGGGATCGCTACTCGCCAGAATCACTGGCGGGCGTCTTCTACATAATTCGCAGCGCGCCGAAACCAATTCTGGGTGTGTGCGGAGGGCAGCAACAGATAGCGCTCGCCTTCGGCGCGCCCGTTGATTTGATTGAACGCCTGGCGCCGGGCGATGGTTATGAAGGGGCCTTTCGGGAACGGGGTTTCTCCGACGTCAAGTTGGATTCACAAACCGCCGACACCATTTTCAGCGGCTTGCCGGAAACTATCACCGTGTGGGAGTCGCACTGTGATGAAGTCAAAGCATTGCCGGCTGATTTCATCTGCACCGCCACCAACGAGGTCTCGGATATTCAAGCGATGCAGCATACTTCGATGCCGCTTTTCGGCGTCCAGTTCCATCCGGAGTTATTCGATGAAGAGCATCCGCACGGCCGCACCATCATGGAAAATTTTTTGAAGTTGTGAGTGGCACAGACTTCAGTCGGTATTCGGCCGCTGGCTCACAGACTAAAGTCTGTGCCACTACACGCGGACGGGGTGATCTTTCGCGTACGAATAAGCGCACCAGGCGGAAATGAGGTGAATGATCCAACCGAAGATGCCTACCGATCCAATCCATGAAACTCCAAAGACCAACATCCAGATGACGCCGATAAAAACTCGCCCGTTGTAGATTTGGCCCAATCCTGGGATAAGTAAGCTGAGAATTCCTGCCAAAGCCGGATCGCGCATTATCTGAAAACCTCCGCGCGAGACTATACGAGACGTAGAGGGAATTTGTTCGACGCCGCCGACATTGGGTTTCCCACAGGGCTGGCGGGGCAAGGTCCCCTTCCCAACCCTGAGGTGCTCTCGCCTGAGCAGTATTAGATTTTCTCGGAAGGCCTTTGCAGCTTTTTGAAAAAATAGATCTAGTACGGAAACCTCTCAGGTCAGGAAGGGGGCTCGCCCCCGCTGATTTAACTACGCGATATTCCGACCCACGAGGGGCGTTGTTGTTCGAATCGAGTAATCTCGCCCTCATGCTTTAGCGTCAGCCCAATATCATCCAGCCCTTCCAGCAAGCAATAACGTTGAAAGTCATCGATCGCGAACGCTGCGGAAAACCCGTTACCGTCAGAGAGTGTCTTACTCTCAAGATCAACTGTCGCGCGATAGCCTTCGATGTCTTTGGCTCGCCGCATTAGCTCGGCGACTGCTGCATCGTTCAAGGTAACCGGCAGCAGTCCGTTCTTGAGGCAGTTATTGGCGAAGATGTCGGCGTAAGAAGTAGCGATGATGGCGCGAAAGCCATAATCGGCGAGAGCCCACGGCGCATGTTCGCGCGAAGAGCCACAACCAAAATTCTTGCCGGCGATCAGAATCGACGCACCCTGATAGCGCGCTTCATTCAAGGGAAAAGAAGGATCGAACTCGCCATCCGGCCGAAAGCGCCAGTCGTAGAAAAGAAATTCACCAAAGCCGGTGCGCTCGACTCGCTTGAGAAACTGTTTGGGAATGATCTGATCAGTGTCGACGTTGGGTCGATCCAGCGGTGCGACCAGGCCCGTGTGATTCTTAAAAGGATTCATAATTGTAGGGGCAGGGCTGGTCCCTGCCCGGATTTGTTTGCCAGGCAATCGGGCAGGGACAAGCCCTGCCCCTACCGGTATTCCCACTCACGTACATCAACAAAATGTCCCGCGATCGCCGCCGCCGCCGCCATTGCCGGACTGACCAGATGCGTGCGCCCACCGCGTCCCTGTCGTCCTTCAAAGTTTCGATTGCTGGTCGAAGCGCAACGCTCGCCCGGCTCCAGGATGTCGGGATTCATCCCCAGGCACATTGAGCATCCGGCTTCGCGCCATTCAAATCCGGCCTTGAGAAAAATCTGATCGAGACCTTCGGCCTCGGCCGCCCGTTTTATGTTCTGCGATCCGGGCACGACCATCGCTCGCACGGATTTGTGAACGTCGTGGCCTTTGACTACTCGCGCGGCGGCGCGCAAGTCTTCGAGACGAGAGTTGGTGCAGGATCCGATGAACACGCGATCGATTGTCACGTCGGCAATTTTCTTGCGCGGCTCGAGGTTCATGTATTCGAGCGCTCGTTGGGCCGCGCGGCGCTCGGCTTCCCCGGTTACTTCCGCAGGATCGGGAACGCTACCGGTTACCGGCACGACCATGCCGGGGCTGGTGCCCCAGGTAACGCAGGGCGCGATCCCGGCGGCATCGATTTCAACGACGCGATCATATTGAGCGCCCGGGTCCGAAGACAGTGTCTGCCAGTAAGCAACGGCTGCTTCCCATTGCGCCTCCCGCGGCGCGTACCGCCGCCCCTCAAGATACGCGAACGTGGTTTCATCAGGCGCGATCATCCCGGCGCGGGCGCCTGCTTCAATGCTCATGTTGCAGAGCGTCATACGACCTTCCATCGTCAGCGCGCTCACTGCTTCCCCGGCGTATTCGATCACGTGGCCCGACGCGCCGTCAGTGCCAATCTGGCCGATGATTCCCAGCGCGAGGTCTTTTGCCGTCACGCCCTCTGATAACAGTCCCTGGGTGCGCACGAGCATCGTGCGCGGTTTGTTCTGCGGCAGACACTGCGTCGCCAGAACGTGTTCGACTTCGCTAGTGCCAATGCCAAACGCCAGCGCCCCAAACGCGCCGTGCGTGCTGGTGTGACTGTCTCCGCAAACGATAGTCATGCCTGGCTGGGTCAGGCCCAACTCTGGTCCAATAACATGCACAATACCCTGATCCCTCGAATTAATGTCGAAGAGAGTGATGCCGAATTCAGCGCAGTTCTGTCTCAGCGTTTCGATTTGCTTGGCAGCGATTGGATCAGTGATCGGCTGACTACGGTCCGTGGTCGGCACGTTGTGATCGATGGTGGCGATCGTCAGATCGGGCCGGCGTACGCCACGGTGGGCCACCCGCAAGCCTTCGAACGCCTGCGGCGAAGTGACTTCGTGCACGAGATGAAGATCGACGTAAAGCAGGGCAGGTTCGTTCAATGCAGCGCGCACCACATGCGCGTCCCAAACTTTCTCGAAGAGTGTGCGAGGCATAATAATTAGGGGATAGGGCGAAGGGTGTCGGGTGTTGTTTCTAAATCAAATGCGGTTCACGCTGTTAAGAATCGGGCCCAATTGCCAAAGCGCTAAACCCAACACTCTGCAACCCACACCCTCTTCAAACTGCATGATAAGCATGCCGCATGTCGGCTATTTCAAAGACGGCTTCGGTTACAAGTTGCCCCATCTCTGCGGTGCTAATCAAGTGGCCGCTGGTGCCCTGCGCGATGTCCCTGGTGCGATAACCGGCGTCCAATACCGCACCGATCGCGGCTTCGATGTCCGCGGCCTCATCAGCCAACCCGGCCGTCTGGCGCAAGAGCATCGCCGCGGAAGCAATTGCGCCCAAGGGATTGGCGATGCCTTTTCCCGCAATGTCCGGCGCTGATCCATGGACTGGTTCATAGAGATCGACCGCGCCCCCCACCGTTCCCGATGCCAGCATGCCCAACGATCCCGCAATCACCGACGCTTCATCTGAAAGAATGTCGCCAAATAAATTCTCAGTGAGAATCACGTCGAATCTTCTCGGGTTAGTGATGATGTGCATCGCCGCTGCGTCGACATAAAGATGTTCAAGCGCGACTTGCGGATACTCCGTCGCTACGCGCGAAACAGTCTGGCGCCACAACTGTGAGGTCTCGAGCACGTTGGCTTTGTCAACTGAAGTTACTTTGCCGCGACGCTTCTCCGCGGCCGCAAAGGCAATGCGCGCGACCCGCTCAATTTCGCTGACCGTGTAGCGCATCGTATTGAAGGCCGATGAACTTCCGTTTTGTGAGATCAGCCCGCGCGGCTCGCCGAAATAAAGTCCCCCCAGCAACTCGCGGACAAAAAGAATGTCTGCGCCTTCAATAATTTCGCTGCGCAAAGGGGAAGCGCCGGCCAATGAGCGAAAGGAAGTGATCGGCCGCAGATTGGCAAAGCCGCCCAAGGCGCGTCGCAGCGCGAGCAGGCCGGCCTCGGGTCTCTTGTCGGGAGCAAGCTCGTCGAAGTCGGGCGAGCCGACCGCGCCTAGCAGAACGGCATCGGCGCCGATGCACGCATCGAGAGTCGTCGGCGGCAGTGGCGAGCCCCAGCGTTTTATCGCTACACCGCCGGCGTCATGTTCCGCGAACTGAAAGTTGTGGCCGTGAATGTTTGCCACCTCTCGCAAAACAAGCACGGCCTGTTCGATGACTTCCGGGCCAACTCCATCACCGGGAAGCACGACTATATTTAGTTTCATCTTTTGTAAACTGCTGAGACTTGTCGCATCCTTTTATCAATCAAGTTTAGAAGCGGGACTTGTCCCGCTACGATTAGAGGTGGACGATTCCGCCCTCTAAACGGCCACGCCGAAGGAAAGCGGTGACAAGTCACCCCACTCCAAAAACTACGCGGCCACAGTTTGCGCCCACTGTTTGCCGTCAGCGGCGACCGGCGCGACAACCGTATCGGTCACCACCAGCGATATCAGATCCTGATCGTAAATCTGCTTCTTGCGATCGGCCAGATCCGTAAAGCGTCGATAAGCGCCATCCAACTCGTCGGCATTAAGAGCATAGCCAAGATCCGCGTACCGCAACGCCAGCGCGTGCCGCCCCGAATGCTTGCCCAGCACGAGTTCGTTGGTCGGCACGCCCACCGATTCAGGCGTCATGATCTCGTAACAGAGTGGATTGCTGATCATGCCGTGCTGATGTATCCCGGCTTCGTGCGCGAAAGCGTTGCGCCCGACGATGGCCTTATTAGGCTGCACGCCAAAACCAATAATCCGCGAGAGCAACTGACTGGTTGAATACAGCCGAGTCGTATCGATGCCGGTTTCGAAAGGCAGCCGGTCCGCGCGCACGCGCATGGCCATGGCAATCTCTTCCAGCGAAGCATTCCCGGCGCGCTCGCCAATCCCGTTGATCGTACATTCAATCTGCCTCGCTCCGGCATCGATTGCCGCCAGGCTGTTCGCCACCGCCAGGCCGAGGTCGTTGTGACAGTGCACGCTAATCGTGAGGTCTTCACGATCAGGAGCCACGCGCTCGCGAACGGTCCGCACGAGTTGCGAAAATTCAGTCGGCAGTGTGTAGCCAACCGTGTCCGGAATGTTTAGGATCGTCGCGCCTTCGGCAACCGCCGTCGCAAACACTTCGCAGAGATAGTCCACGTCGCTGCGAGTCGCGTCTTCGGCTGAGAACTCAACCTCGTCGGTGAAATTTCGGGCCAGGCGCACCGCCTGGCGGGTCATCTCGATTACTTCGGCTCGAGTTTTCTTCAACTTGTACTCGAGATGAATATCCGACGTCGCCACCACGGTGTGAATACGGGGCCGGGCTGCGCCGTGCAGCGCTTCAGCGGCGCGGCGCACGTCCATCTCCAAGGTGCGGCAAAGAGCGGCCACGGTCACCTCTCGGCACTCGGCCGCGACTGCCTTGACCGCGGCAAAGTCTCCTTCTGAAGCAATCGGGAATCCAGCTTCGATGGTATCGACGCCGAGTAATTCGAGCTCTCGCGCCAGTCGCACCTTTTCCTTGAGGTCCATCGAACAGCCCGGCGACTGCTCGCCGTCGCGCAATGTCGTGTCAAAGATTCGTACCCGCTCGGATGTCATCACACTTCGCCCTCCAAATCCATCTGGAAAGGAGGAATCCTAAGCCGCAGCCCCCTAAAAGTCAAAGTTATAATATTTATGATAAGATAAGTTTTGGCCCTAGCATAACCCGGGGCGTGCCTCCGAATAACATGGAAGAGTGGTCGCGTTTAGGTGGCTGAGGTCAGTACAACCTGCGTGAGCGGGTGGGTCAAACACTCGACGCCGCGTCACCCTTGAGCCTTGGATCCGCCCGGTGACGCCAGTGGCACCCCGTGGTAGCACAAGCTAAAACTTGAACTCTAAACCAGTAGCAGAGGTTAGTAGCAATGGATATCAATCAATTGGAAGTCTTCCTGGCGGTGGCCCAGGAGAAGAGTTTTTCACGCGCGGCTGAGACCCTGCACCGCACGCAGCCGGCCGTCAGCCAGGCTATTCGCAGACTGGAGACCGAGCTGGGCGAAGCGTTGTTCGACCGTTCCTCGAAAGACGGCACGCTGACCGCGGCCGGCCGAGTCCTGTTCGACTTCGCCCAGCAGATGATGAACCTCCGTCACCACGCCCACTCGGCAATTCGCGAACTTCGCGACCTGCACCGCGGCAAGCTCTCGCTCGGGGCCAATGAATACACGGTGATGTGCCTGTTGCCGCTGATTCCAATCTTTCGCGCGCGTCATCCGCACATCAAGATTGAAGTGAAGCGCAGCCTGGCCAGTCGCATTCCCGGTGAGATTCTCGGTCGTGATGTTGAGATCGGTGTCGTCTCTTTTAAGCCCAGTGACCAGGCGATCAAGTCGGTTCCCATCGCTACCGACGAGCTGGCTTTAATTGTCACGCCTGACCATCCTCTGGCCGCGAAAAAGATTGTTTCCGTGCGCGAACTGGGCGCCGAATCATTCATCGCGCACAACGTGCCGTCGCCTTACCGCGATAGAGTAGTGAAGACTTTCGAGAAGCAACGCACGCCGCTGAATATTTCCATGGAGATGCCAACCCTGGAAGCAATCAAGCGGCTGGTGGAAAAGGGATTGGGCGTCGCCCTGATACCGCGTCTGGCCGCGCAAACTGAAATCGAGCGCAAACAACTGGCCGGCTTGGCAGTGAAAGAGATGCGCCTGGAAAGACGTGTGCACTTGATTTATCGGAAGGGTGCGACACTTTCACATGCTGCGAAGGCTTTTCTCAGAGTTGCTAGGGGACGGGACCATGAAGGACCCAAAAGCGAAGCCCAGTAGCAACCGGTTTCTTTGAGGACGCGATCTCATTAGCACAATGAGAGATCGGACGACTGACTGAATGCGTTTGCGTCGAGGAAAGTTCCGGACATTCACTGCGCCTTGATATCCACTATCTCGCCGCCAAAGGCGCGCAAGACCTGTTGAACGGTGGGATTCTGAGCGACGGTCTGGCGAGTCTGTTTCTTAGCCTTACTTTCTTCTTCTTCGGGTGAAAGCGGGGCGTTACTTTCTGCAGCGTTCTCCAAGGTCGAAAACCGTATGCCGATTTCCCGGCCGCTCACTTCGCTGCAGGCTTCGCGCAAAACTTTCGCGTTCTCAGCCTTAGCGAGCGTGTCACGAGAATGTTTTGCTTCAGGAGTGAACTCGATCAGCAACTCGTCGCCTTGCAACTCAGCGCGGGTCGCGGCATCAAACGCGGCGATCAGCATCCGGCGTTTCTTCTTTTCGAGCGCCGCTTTGATTTGATCGGACAGGGAGCCCGGGCTCGTCATAGATACTTCATTCGATACTGATTCGGAAGAGCCGGGCATATTCGCAGATTCTTCACTTGAGCGTTCAATGACCGGCTCACTAGGGCGAGCGATTCCGGAACTGCCGCCGCTGGCGCTCCGGCTCACACCGGCGGATGCTGCCGAGCGAGCAGGCGCCTTATTCGCTCCGCTCTCAGGAGTCGATTGCGGGCTCTTTCTTTCCGCGAGCGGCTGGCCGGTGCGCAAAGCATTCTCGAGTTCCGCGATGCGGCCGACCAGATCACCGAGCGACGCCAGCCGGCGCATCTCCATCAACTTCACTAAGCCCACTTCGACCTGATAACGCGAATTGGCCGCGTCCTTAAGACTACATTCAGTCTCGGCGAGCGAATGGAAGAAACGCACGAGGTCAGATTCAGTAAAGAGCGCGGCCTGTTGTTGCAGCGTGGTCACCTGCACGGATGACGAATCGAGCAACTTCGGATCGCCTGAAACTTTTACCACCAGCAAGTCCCGCAAGTGACCGAGCACGTCGCGACAAAAATTGCGCAAGTTGTGACCGCGCATGACCAGGTCATCGACGATCGCCAGGGCCTCGGCCGGTTTATTCTCGGCAATGCCGTTTACCACGCGGGCCAAAACGTCCGCGCCGGCGATGCCCAGCGCCTTCTCGACGTCCTCAGTCTTAATTTTATCGCCGGCAAAACTAATGACCTGATCGAAAGCCGACTGGGCGTCGCGCATCGAGCCCTCGCCCGCACGCGCGATTTCCCGCATCGCTTCGTCGGAAATAGAAATGTTTTCGGCGTCCGCAATGAAGCGCAGACGCTCGGCAATTTTCGCGGTGGCGATCGTGCGAAATTCAAAAATCTGGCAGCGCGAAGTAATCGTTCCGGGAACCTTGTGCTCGTCGGTGGTCGCCATGATAAAGACGACGTTCGGCGGCGGCTCTTCAATCGTTTTCAGTAAAGCGTTGAAGGCCTTATCCGATAGCATGTGCACTTCATCGATGATGAAGACTTTGTAACGGTCGCGCGCCGGCCGGATCCCTATATTCGTAATGATCACGTCGCGAACATTCTCGATCCCTGTATTGGAAGCTGCGTCGATCTCCATCACGTCCATCGATCGGCCTTCCGCGATCTCGCGACAAGAGGGGCAAGCAGTTTCATCCATGACCGCGCAGGGCGAGCCGGTCGGCCCGGCAGCCTTGTGACAGTTGAGGGCTTTGGCGACCAGACGCGCGGTAGTGGTCTTCCCTACTCCACGCGCGCCCGAGAAAAGATAAGCATGATGCAGCCGGCCGTGCTCAATGGAATTGCGCAGCGTGCGGGTCAGAATCTCCTGCCCGGTTACGTCTTCGAATTTTTGTGGGCGCCACTTGCGGGCGATTACCTGATAAGCCATCTGTTTTTTTGAACTGCGGAATTATTTCTGCGAACGTTACTTTCACAATTCGGGGACTGGATACTTCTTCAGGAGTTTCCAGGCAATGATGACGCTGCCGTCTGTGTCTTCGCGGACTGTGCGGAAGGCAACCAGCACATCGCTCTCACGGTAAACAATCGAGCGCAACAGATATGTCGCTCCTATCTTGAGCGGAAGTCTGCTGCGGTAAAGGACGCCGTCAATTGTGACTCCCGACTGAAATCGCCGAAATTCGGAACGCGCAGACCGTTCGCGTGCGGGCGGCTTGTATTGCGCGATAAACCGGGCAGCCGAATTGTCGAGGGTAATTCCCTCCAGCGGTCGATCACCGAGATTGGTCAGCATGCCGTAGTCCGCACCGCCAAATCCCACCGACAGGACATCGCGCTCAAGGGCAAGGTCATTCCCATAGCCGTGGGCGTGTGTGAGATTCGCAAATGAATAGTAAGCACCGCCGCCGCGGATCGGTATTCGCTTCTTAGCACCGTACGTCTCCCAGTCGTAAAATTCGCGCGGCATCAGACGTATTAATCCTGTCTTGCGCTCCCGAAGAAAGCTTTCGTACGTCAGGCGATCTTGTGCCGAGGGCGCCAGCAAACCGTTCTTCAGCACCCGATCCTCCCTTGCTACGTCTCGGCGCTCGAGTCGCATGGACGGCTCAGGCGTAGTGTGATCGGGAAAGTCTAAGGGAGGATTAGAAGCTTGCTGGGCGAAAGCGCTTGCACTCAGGAGGAAGATGGCCAGCACAACGATTGACGAGTTAATGAAAATTCTCATCGTTCCTCCTTCTTTGCGGCGGGAGTAACGGACTAAGGATTGCGGGTTTTGCCCGATTCTTCCTGATAAGTCAGACTCCGGACTTACCCGCAACACACGCTGCCATTGCTACCGTTGCTCCGTTCCCGGCCTGGCGGGGTTCACAAGACTATCGTTGTGCGGAGCCCGAAGTCTGATGACTCATTAAAGCATTGCCGATTGTCGATTGTCGATTGCCGGTTGTTATTTATGCGGTGTGGTCGGCTGGCTCGTTTGATTGGCACCGTGGCTTTAGCCCGGAAATTCAAGTATCCAACATGATCCGAAACCGTTTGAAACGGTTTCCTCCAAACCCTCACCCGATCACCGGGCTAAAGCCCGGTGCTAATGAGAGGCTGCCTCGATCAAACGCAACAGTGGCCCCGTACTTGGCGCCGGCAAAAAGGAAATCAAAATCGAATGTTTAGATCGCAGTCTTGCGATGCGCAACGATACGCAGCACCCCGTTAATGGCCAGGTGCAGCAGCACATAGACAATAATCGCGATTACCAACGGCATCATCAAGGTGTGCCCGTCGCCGGTGTGCGGGCTGGCCACGATATTGCGGAAAGGTTCGTAGAAGGGATTAGTCACCGTAACTATGAACTGCACAAAGCCGGCGCTGCTGTTGGCCGCCAGCAGGGCCAAAAGAAACCGCAGCCCCAGCAGCGCATAAAGCACGAAAAAGAGATAATCGATGACTTGAGAGACACGGGCTACCCCGCGGGCGCGGCCTACTTCGCGCTCGGTCTCGACGACTTCATCGACGGCCTTGGCGCGGAACTGGCCGGCCAACTGATCGATTCGTTCGCTTTCCGGCGCGGGCGTGACAGCGGCGCTCTCAGCAATCTCAGCCTGCACTTCGCCTTCGACCTGCGACTTGACCGAGCTGTGTTGCCCGGCGCGCCGCGCTTCTTCGTTCGCCAGTTTTTCGTCGTCCAATTTCATTACCTCCTTTTAAAGAAACCGCTTACGTGCCATTGAAGGCTGCCCGCATGCGTCGAAGATTTGCTCCGGGATATTTCCCCGTCGCTTTCACTGCCGCCAAGCATGCTATTCGCATCGGCGAGCGTCATGCCGGCATAGACCGCCATGAACCGGGCCTTCGGGCTGGCGCCTGTGTAAGACAGGCCACCCGGCTCAGCGCATCGCGAAGAGAAAACTTTATGGCGGGCAAACAAAGCCTGCGCGGCTAGCCGTTCGCTTTCGGAAACGAAGATGTCACAGTTGTCGTCCGCCGCGCTCACGCTCTTAAGAATAACAGCATAGAACAGATCGGTGTCGTAGATGACCGCATTTTCCGGAAGCCGAAACGAAAGATCATTCGGCTGAAAAGTCGCGACGGTCTTACAGGGAACTCTTGGGTCGCCACAGATTGAGAGGCGCCTGACCGGGCGACGACGCGTCTGGGGTTTCTGCGCCGAAGCTTCGAACATTAAAACATTCGCAGCAACCGCCGCCACTATCAACGCCGTCAAGCCGACGCCACGCACGCTCGAGTGCAGTAATCCTCCGTTGAAACCAATCGTAGTTGCTTTGCTCATTCTTCTGGGGGGCGTCGGACTTGTGTGACCAAGGGGGAATAGAATTAGATTCTGGCGGAGAGGGTGGGATTCGAACCCACGGAACGGTTTCCCGCTCACAGCATTTCCAGTGCTGCCAATTCAACCACTCTTGCACCTCTCCCGAGAACAAGTAAAAAGGTAAAAGTAAAAAGGCAAAAATCAGAGACCTTCGCGATTGTATACTCGCTCCGCGTACAGGTTCTTGTTCTTTCCCTTTGCCCTTTACCTTTTTACTTTTTACTTCCGTAGTTCTGGCGGAGAGGGTGGGATTCGAACCCACGGTGGGCGTTAACCCACTCCGGTTTTCGAGACCGGTGCACTAATCCACTATGCGACCTCTCCATCTGCGGTTTAGGAGCTCGCTACCGCCCGCTTCGTCGGGCAATAGCCCGACTCTAAACATCAGGTCTTACCTTCTTGCCTTAAAAAACTCCTGCATCAGTTCACGGCACTCGGATGCCAGCACTCCTTTGATCACGTCCACCCGGTGATTCAACTGGCCGGCATCACAGATCTGAAAATGAGATTCGACCGCCCCCGCTTTCTCATCCGTCGCGCCGTAAACCAGCAGCTTAACGCGCGCCTGGATTAGCGCTCCCGCGCACATCGCGCAAGGTTCAAGGGTCGAGTAAACCACCGCCTCAGCCAGCCGGTAGTTGCCCAACGTGCGGGCGGCTTCGCGCAACGCCACGATCTCTGCGTGGGCGGTTGGGTCGCAATCCGTACGCGTGCGATTGCCTGCGACGGCCAACAATCTCTCGCCGATCACGACGCAGGTCCCAATCGGCACTTCGTCGCGCGTTTGCGCTTCACGCGCGGCGCGCAGAGACTCGCGCATCCACCGTTCGTGATCGTCCGCTGGAGCGCTTTGTGAAACTGAAAACATTGCTTCAAACAACGGATTCCAAACTATAGGTGGCGCTCAGATCAGTGTCAAGCAACGCATTTTTTGCTTGTCGGAGTGATTTATTGCTTAGTCCATCTCATTAGAGCACGTGGCTCCAGCCAGGTGGTATGGAGCGGCGAAATGCTCCTTCAACAGTTTCAACGGTGTGTCTCTGAAACCGTTTGAAACGGTTCTGAGACAAGACCGACTCTTGATCACCGCACTGAAGTGCGATGCTAATGAGATTCCAGAACGGACGCAACCTTCCTTTTAATCAACGCGAACTCAAAACGATTCCATGATATTATTCCCGCGGTTTCGCGGGCATCCCGCACCCGCCTTTGTGATCCCGTCATGGCAATTACTAGTGACTCAACCCAGCCAGGTGCTGGCCAACTCCGAACCGATAGCGCCAATCTTGATCCAGCGGTTCGTGCCCCGCACCGCCAGACAGGAAGCCTGGGGCGCGATGCTTCGGCGATCACGATGTCCGGCGAACGCCCGGCTGCTCGCCTGCGGCCCGTCGGTTCCCCGTCGCTGCATGAAAGCATCACCGCGGATCGGCAAACGGCGTCGCCGATGGATCCAAAGCGCAAGCTGTCGCCCATTGAATTTAACACCGCGATGGCCCATTTTTATCGCGGTGAGGTTCAGCGCTCAAACACCTGGCGCACGCGGCTTGATACCACGACTTACTGGGCCGTACTGACTGCCGGCGCGACGTTGTCTTTCACTTTCAGTTCGCCGCTTAGCCCGCACTTTGTGATTCCGATTAACTCGATTCTGGTAACGGTCTTTCTGGTAATGGAAGCGCGCCGCTATCGCTACTATGAGATTTGGGCCAGCCGCGTGCGGGTGATCGAGACCGGTTATCTGGCGCCGATGCTGGCTCCCGACAGCGTGCCCAGCGATCAGGAATGGGCGTCGCATCTGGCGAATGATTTGCTGACTCCACACTTTACGATCAGCGTATGGGAAGCAATCGGCCGGCGCCTGCGGCGAAATTATCTCTGGATTTTCCTGCTGCTCGCGCTGAGCTGGAACCTCAAAGTCTATTTGCATCCCGTCCCCGCCGACACGTTTGAATTATTCCTGCAAAGGGCGACGGTGGGACTGGTTCCCGGCCGGGTCGTTTTTATCGTCGGGTTTATTTTCAACCTGGTCATCTTAATGTTCGCGGTTGGAACGATCAGACTGCGCAAAGCCACGGGCGAAGTCTTACCGCGACATGAGTTCTCGCTGCACCCGCTCCAGCGCATGAGCAGTTGGACCAGGGCCGCAAGTTCGGGAGGACGCGCGACAGTACGACGCGCGCGGCGCGCGCGCCAACGTTTGCGGGGCAGCGTGATCGGCGAACATAGAAAAATCGATATTACCCAAAGTCCCGAGCGCCGGATACACGTTTCCGAAACACCTGATCGCGTGATTAAGTAAGCAGGTATCCGATAATTCGCGAGTACTGTTCAGTGAACATCCCAGCGGCCTTGCTCTCATTAGCACCGTGGCTTTAGCCCGGTGATTATTGATCGGATTTAAGAGGGAAACCGTTTGAAACGGTTTCCGGGTTATTCGGCAGGTTCTGAATCACCGGGCTAAAGCCCCGGTGCTAATGAGAATCATGCGAACGCGCTGTAACGCTGCCAGCTTACTTTTTCCTGTTCACCATGATCGAACTTGACGGCCAGAGACTCTCGCTCGCGCAGATTGCGGCGATCGCGCGCGGAAGAGAACAGGTTTCGCTGGCCCCGGCCGCGCGCGCCCGCGTCCAACAATCGCGAAAAGTCGTGGAACAGATCGTCGCCGAAGGCCGCACCGTCTATGGCGTCAACACCGGCTTTGGCAAACTCTCAGACGTCCACATCGAAAGGTCGCAACTGCGCGAACTGCAACTTAATCTCGTTCGCAGTCACTCGTGCGGGCTCGGCGCGCCGCTCTCTGAAGCGGAAGCCCGCGCCATGCTGCTGCTGCGCGCAAACGTTCTCGCCGAAGGGTTCAGCGGTTGCCGGCCCATCCTGATTGAAACGCTAATCGCCATGCTCGAGCATGGAGTCACACCGGTAATTCCAGAGAAAGGCTCGGTCGGCGCCAGCGGAGATCTCGCGCCGCTCGCGCATTTGGCCCTGAACGTGATCGGCGAAGGCGAAGCTTTTTATCACGGCGAAAGATTGCCGGGCCGCGAAGCTTTGCAGCGCGCGGAAATCGAACCAATCCAACTCGAAGTTAAAGAAGGCATCGCCCTCCTCAACGGCACCCAGGCGATGGTCGCCGTCGGTGGTCTGGCATTGCACCGAGCCGAACGAGTCGCGCGCCTGGCCGACGTGGCCGGCGCAATGACTCTGGAAGCGGTGCGCGGAACGCCGGTCGCTTTCGACGAACGCATCCACGCCGCTCGCCCCCATCCGGGCCAGGTCGAGGTCGCCGCACACTTGCGAGAGCTGCTGCGCGACAGTCAGATTCGACAATCGCATCTGGAGAACGATCCGCGCGTGCAGGATGCCTACTCGCTCAGGTGCATGCCGCAGGTGCACGGCGCAATTCGCGGCGCGCTGTCACACGCGCGCGAAACTGTCGAGATCGAAACCGGCAGCGCGACCGACAATCCGTTGGTGTTTGCTGAAACCGGCGAAGTTCTTTCAGGAGGAAACTTTCACGGGGCGCCGCTGGCACTGGCGTTCGACTTTGCGGCAATCGCGATGACGGATCTAATGAGCATTACCGAACGCCGTATCGATCGCCTGGTGAACCCGGATTCGAATGAAGGCCTGCCGCCGTTTCTGTCCGCGAAACCGGGGGTGGGGTCCGGCTTAATGATGATGCAGATAGTAGCGGCGGCGCTTTTGAACGAAGCCAAGGTCCTGGCCCATCCGGCGAGCATCGACAACGTGCCGACCGACGGCGGCAAAGAAGATCATGTCTCGATGGGGATGACCGGGGCAACCAAGCTGCGCTCGATCGTCGATAACGCGGAATTAATTACTGCAATCGAATTAATTACGGCTGCCGAAGGTTTGGAATACCGCGCGCCTCTGCAACCCGGCCGCGGCGTAAAGCAAGCTTACGAGATCGTCCGCCGGCACGTGGCGCGTCTTACAAACGATCGGGCAATGTCCGGAGAGATTGAAGCGATAGCGAAGGCAATTCGCGATGGTGAGTTTGATCTAATCTAGTTTACCAAAGCCCTCGGTTCTAAATCTCATGTTCATGCTGATTTGGCTATTAGTTATTCCGCTCGCGATCGCGGATCAGACTGTAATGACGATCGTTGTCCGTCGGCAGTATTCGGGGCACCGATCGCTTTGGGAAAGCGATGGCAAACCCCACGGCATGTTTTGGATTCCGAAAGAATCAAGGCTCTGGGGATGGTTTGTTACTTATAGCGGCGCCCACGCGTTTCGCCGTTTGACCTGGAACTGGCTTATCTCGACGCCGGCCTGGATGGCAAAGGATCGCAACACTCAGCGCTTGCTGTCGCTCCACAGAATTTTATTCCCAGCGTTCTGGGTTTGCCTCGCGCTACCATTCGCGATTGCTCTCCTCTCCTAGCCAAGCACGATCGAGCACACCGGATTCATTAAGTTACCGTGACTCAAACAAATGGTTTGATGTACGCAAACATCTCTCGGAAACCATCTTAAAACGTTATCGTGACTTCGTTTCTCTCGCCGCCCCACAACCTCCCTGTTCGTTTTGCAGTCCGATACTCCATACAGCTCTGGAAGTTTTCTGCTCCGATTATCAGAGTAGAGCATGGCGGTACCTTCAGAATTGGATAGTTGCTTCGTTCCTTTCGCCGCAATGTATCTCTCTGTAAGTCCAAATGTCGGTTCCCCTCGAAACGGCAATGGCATTGAGCGCTTGACGCAGCGTACCTCCTTTGAACCGGACGGAAAACTCTGTTGGACTAGGCGAATACATAATAATCGTAAGCCCTCCTTGTAAATGGAGACTAATCATTGCTTCTTTCACTTCAGGATGTTGCTTTAATACACCAAGCGCGTCCAATGATGACTTGGTCGTGACGCTAAACTCACCAATATAAGTTTGCAGCAATGGTGGCTCGCCGCTCATCGGCAGCAAGTTTATTGCCCCGTCTTGCATTTCCCACCTGTAACGCGAATCCGCGCCAACAATTTCATTTAGGACTTGGCCCAGGGCCTCTCCTTGGGGATTCCAGTGTCGCTTAGATTTATCTTCCTCACATCCAGTGATTGAAACGACTCCTCCCGCCACGCGGGCGCTACCAAGACTTGCACGAACTGCCTCAGGCGTTGCGAGTGACCGTTCCCGAATAGCGAACACTGGGCGCTCCAAGACGTTGGGTGGGCGAGTCGGCCTCGTTGGCGCCTGTTGCGCAAAAATAATTCCGATTATCAATAGATTAAGACAGCTAATGATGACTACCCTCATTTTTTGCCTCGTCGTATTACTGGCTGAACTTACCCGGCGCGATCCGATGAAGCTCAGAACGAATTACTTGATCGAGATCCGGTCCAACGCGCCGCGAATAACCGATAAGGAATACGGCGGCAGCGAAAACTGCCTACGATTTCGCATGGATGATTCAATAACTCGATGTTCGGGTTCATCTGCTCGAACCGGATGAGGGTTACCCGCCGGCCCACCAAGCAAGTATTGCCTACCTGAGTATTGAAAGATGTCGAGCCGTCCGTCAAAAGCCCCGACCGCGCCGGCGGCATTACGAAAGACAACGTCCGTCTGGAAAGCACGCTTGGGATCTTTATTAATCAGCAACACGGACCAGAAGCCGTCGGGACGATGGACCGCGTAAGCAGTGATCAATTCTTCGCCCTCCGCGTTACGCGCGTTGGACGTCGCTGGATAGATCTCGTGAACCTCGTCTCCGGGCTGCAACCATTCCTGCGTCAGCAAACGCGCGCCAAAGTAAGTCGCGAAACGGTGGCCGACATTGCCATTGTCATCCATTGAAAACAACATGTTGTTGCCGGCGGTGCAGGGAAAATCTCGATCGACGTAGCCCGGCGTGTAACCGAACAGAAAAGCCTGATCGCCGCCGAGCTCGAGAAACTTTGCCACGATGTCCGCATTCAACAACGCGCCTTCGATACCAATCTCCGCGCGCGTGGCAAACGCCGAGTAGCCGTACTCAGAAATGATCCACGGTATCTGACGAGACAAACCACGCTGTTCCATGTCATGCAGCGCATCTTCAAGCAGCCCGGGCGCGCTGGCCAGTTGCGGGGCTATGGGATCGCAAACCTCGTCGAACGGATACCACTCAAACGAAAAGAACGAATAGTCTGTCAAGCGGTCGCGCCTTTTCAGGTAATCCAGAAAACGAGCCAGCCACGCACTATTGCCGAGACGAATCCGGCTGGTCGAGTCGGCCGGAATGATCTCCTGAAAGCTCGGACCACCAAGCTTCACATTCGGATCAACTCGATGAATCGCGTCAGCCCATTGCAGGTAGAGCGCGCCAAAATCCTCCGGGGTGATGTATTGGCCGTCCGGTTCCTCGCCCAACTCAACGCGATCAAAGTTGTAGCCGCGCGACCGTAGGTAACGAATCTCGTTCGCCGCGTTTCCGGGTTCGTCGTAAAGCAATCCAGTCGGCAAGAGCATCGCCCGGCCGTTCGTCAAACCGTCCCGGAAGATTCGATCAAAGCCCGGCTGCTCCACTCCCTGATCGAGATCTGATTCACGATGCCAGGGGTCGGTCGATGACACATGAACAATTGTTTGCTGGCGACGATTAGCGCCGTGACGAATGAGATCACGAAACTCACCACGGGAGTTAATGATGCCGGCGTAAACTTCACGCAGGGCGAAACCAAGACGATCCCGACGATCGTTTGAAGCGTTGACCGATCCGGAAGTTTGTGACGACTCGGTCAACAGGATGCGGAGCCAGCGCGCTTTGATCGGTTGCCGCGAGAGTAGGAGCGAGACTTCACCACCGCGGCCGTCGCGAACTACTCCGCTGGGAAAATTCTGCCACGCGCCGGCTGGACTCAACGCGATATCGCTGACGTCATCAAAGTTTCCATATTGAATTTGATAGCGCGTCGCGAACGGCTCGGCCCAAGCCAGGCGCATCGCGTTGATGGGCACGGCTTTTTCGAACTCAATCACAAGCCACTGCGGATGAACCGAATTACTTTCAGCCGTAAACGCTCGGTCCAAATAAGGATTGGTCTTCCAAAAGGTCTGCGGGTCACCATCGTCCAGCCGCGAATAGCCATCGTCGTTGGCCTGATCGATCGTGTTGCCTCTGCGCGGCAGACGGTAACCGTACGAGAGCTCAATCGGTCCCGCTAGTTTGTTGTCAGATGTCCAGTATCCCTGCCGACTGTTTGCGTCGCTCCAACTGCCCTGGGGATTCCAATGCCATGCATCGTTGGCCAGTTCCGTGCGGAGACGATAACTCAGAGATTTGAAGCCGGCCGACAACATCGCTTGAATGTTCGGCTGCGTGAGTTGAAGATCGATGACCCCCTTGTCGTGACCGTCAACCGCTGCGCCGAGTGCGTGTGCAGGACTGAAACGGTGGGCCGGATGGCCTGGTGTGAAATTCACGGTTACGGTCGCGGTACGAGGTTGGCTTTTGCGTTGACCCCGCACTGCGACGGGTTGAAGCGCCACAGTGACGCAACACAGGAGGATGACAAGCTTCAGACCGAGAGCGTGGAAAAACCTTTCTTCCTTGTTTAGAGGGCGGACTGGTCCGCCTGACAGAGAGCGGAAAAGTTGGATTGCTTGTTGAGTCGAAGGTGAGGCGCGCATTTATCGGTGCTGAAACTCAGGCGAGCCAATCAAAAGCGTGATTAATTCTGTGACATACGACGCTGGTGTCGGCGATTTCACGGGCGCGCCCGCGTCATATCCGACGGCTACATTTGCGCTCGGGGTCGCCGCCGGAGTTACCGGGCCAGCCGCCGACTCCGGCAGCAAAGTCTTTTCCAAAACAGCCCGCGTTCCGTTGGATAGATCGCCTGAAACCAACAAGCTAATAAACTTTGCAGCGACGGAGTCCTTTTTTGCTTCAGCAACTCCGGACAGAAGTCGCGGCACGTCGATCTTCGTGCCCTTAATCCGATTGCCGGCCAGCACGCTGGCAAAATTGAACCGCGCGATCATTGCGCCGCTGGAAAGCCACTGGTCAGCCCGATCGGCGTAACCGTCCGGAGTGATGCGCCCGAAAAGGGGCTGGCCCATGCGCCCGATAGCATCGAGCACGGGCCGGTCAGCGTCGGTCTCGGCATTGAGCGCGCGCATTGCCGCGGCTACATATTCAAAAGGCGAGCGCATCTTGGCGCGATAAGATGTCTGAGAGAAAAACTCCGGCGAGGTGACGATCGCGCGCAGCGTCTCACGAATCGATCCATCGGTTTTTAGAAAGACCGCGGCGGCGCGATCGACGATCGACTGTGGCGGATCGTCGCCGATGAACCGCCGCGCGAGTTTGGTCGCGATGAAGCGCGCAGTCGCCGGATGCGTCGCCAAAATATCGAGTACGCGTTCACCGTCCGCGATTCCCCCACCGGGAAGAATCCTGTGGCCGAGAACAATCTTCTCACCGTCGTCGTGCAGTCCCGGGCGATACAGAAACAGTCCCTGCTCATTCGGCTTCTGGATCGTCCAACCGGTAAAGCACCGCGCGATCTCCTGCACATCCTTTTGTGTATAGCCGCCGTCAACGCCCAACGTGTGCAGCTCCATCAACTCGCGCGCGTAGTTTTCGTTGAGGCCGCCATCGATGCCTGCGGGTTTGGTTTTCGTGGCGGCGTAAGGCCGGGGCACGCTTGACCGCCAGTTGTCGAGATAGAACAACATCGCCGGCGAGTGTGCTGTGGCGCCCAGCAAGTCGCGGAATCGTCCCATAGCAAACGGACGAATCGCTTCGCGGTCGTAGCCGGTCAGCAGATATCGATCGTCATCCTTATTCGCGAAGATGCTGAAATGATTTTCCCAAAAGTCGACCATCATCTCGTACAACTGGCGTTCGCTGTAGACGGCCCGCAAGAGCTTCGCGCGCTGCAACTCAGTCACGACCATCTGCGGGTTCTTTGCGGGCGTCGTCGGCTTCGGAGTTGCCTGGACCGCCGGCATCCTGCCCGCCTCTTCCTTCTTCGCGTCCATCTGCATTTCATTTTGCATCGAGGCTGAATTCGAGTTCGCCGACATCTGCGGCGTTTGAGCCAAAGGGTTTTGGGCGATTAGTTTCTGCGGGGAAGCAGTCGCATTGTCAGGAGACTTGATCGGAACCGGTGAGGGCGCCGGTTTCGGTGGTGTGTACTGTTCGATAATCACGGGCGTAGCCAGGCCCAGAGTCGGTAACTTCTTGAGTCTGGCAATCACTCCGCCGACATCAAGTGAATCCGGATCGAGTTGTTGATTGATGAAGGCCTCGACGCCCATAGCTTTGACCCGTTCGAAATCGCCGGGCCTTGCTCCAAAAGTCAGCCGTGACAGAACGTGAGTAATGCGCTGGTCCCCGGACATCTGGTGAGGCTTCGGCTTTGGATTACGCTGGGCGCCGGCGGCGAGCAGTTGTTCCATCGCCAGCACGAAGGAAAGCGCGAACGCCAACGAACGAATAACACCTGTGCTTGCTCGCTGAAACTTAGCTGCTCTCATTTCGCTGAATCCTTTCGGAAAAGCTTCACTCGATCGGGAGGTTCTATACAGTAGCGCACGCGAGTTCGCCGGGCAAGATTCCAAAATCTGAGAGACGCTGCCGTCCACGTAAAACGATCCCTGAACATATACGAAGCGGAATTGTATGCGCGGGTTTAGTGTGGTCAGTGGATCATTCTTGCCCCAACCCAAAAACACGAAACCAAAACTAAGCATTACGTCGAACGACGGCTCCGCCGTTTGATGTGCGGAAAGCCTATGGCTTTCCGTTGTTGCTACCAGAATTTCTTTGAGGCTACGCCTCGAAGTCGAGGCCTGCCTCCGAAAGAAAGAGCACCTTACCGGAAAGGCGGAGCCTTTCCGCACATCAGGCGACAGAGCCGCATAGAGCCAATGAAAATGTACAGTCGATCGGGTAAGATGCTTTGCCTATGAGCGCGAGAACTATTCGCGCGCCGCGAGGCGCGAAGCTTAACTGCAAGGGCTGGCATCAGGAGGCGGCGTTGCGCTGCCTGATGAACAATCTCGATCCCGACGTGGCTGAACGGCCTGAGGACCTGGTTGTCTATGGCGGCGCGGGCAAAGCTGCGCGCAATTGGGAATCGTTCGATGCGATCGTGCGTTCGCTCCAGGAGTTGGAAAACGACGAGACTTTGCTGGTGCAGTCGGGAAAGCCGGTGGGAATTTTTCGTACTCATGAATATGCGCCGCGGGTTTTGATCGCCAATTCGAATCTGGTCGGCGCGTGGGCCAACTGGGAACACTTTCACGAGCTCGAGCGCAAAGGTCTGATGATGTACGGCCAGATGACTGCCGGAAGTTGGATCTACATCGGCACCCAGGGCATCGTGCAGGGAACGTTCGAGACGTTCGCTTCGATGGCCGACAGACATTTCGGCGGCGATCTGTCGGGCAGGCTTTTGCTCTCTGGCGGTCTGGGCGGCATGGGTGGCGCGCAGCCACTGGCGGCGACGCTGAATGGCGCGGTCTTTCTTGGCATTGAAGTCGATCCCGCGCGCATCGAGCGCCGCGTCCTCAACGGCTATTGCGATCGGATGGCGCTGACCCTGGATGAGGCGCTGGACATTTGTGAGGACGCACGCGAACAAAGGAAAGCTGTCTCAGTAGGCTTGGTTGGTAACTGTGCTGAACTGCTTCCCGAAATCGTCCGTCGTGGGGTTAAAGTTGATGTGGTCACCGATCAAACCAGTGCCCACGATCCTTTGAACGGGTACGTTCCTTCCGGGCTAACTCTGGAAGCAGCGGCTGAATTGCGTCAGAGCGATCCGCGGGCTTATACCGCTCGCGCGATGGAATCGATGGCCGTTCATCTTGAAGCGATGCTCGCCTTGAAACGATCGGGCGCGATCGCGTTTGATTACGGCAACAACATTCGCAAGATGGCGTTTGACGCTGGCGTGATAGACGCTTTCGAGATTCCCGGTTTCGTGCCGGAATACATTCGCCCGCTGTTCTGCGAAGGCAAGGGGCCGTTTCGCTGGGTCGCGCTATCCGGCGATCCGGATGACATTAGAAAGACCGACGATCTCGCGTTGGAACTTTTTCCTGAAGACGAAACGTTGAATCGCTGGCTGCGCCTGGCTCGGGATCGCGTGCAGTTCCAGGGACTGCCGGCGCGAATCTGCTGGCTTGGCTACGGCGAGCGAGCTGAGATGGGCGAAGCAATCAACGAACTTGTGCGGCGCGGCGATCTGAAGGCGCCCATCGCGATCGGCCGCGATCATCTCGACACCGGATCGGTCGCTTCGCCTTTTCGCGAAACCGAAAACATGAAGGACGGATCGGATGCGGTCGCCGACTGGCCAATCCTCAACGCGCTCTTGAATACCGCGAGTGGCGCGAGCTGGGTTTCTTTTCATCACGGCGGCGGGGTGGGGATTGGCTACTCGCTACATGCCGGACAAGTTTCGGTCGCTGACGGAACCGACGAATCTTCAAAGCGTTTGAATCGCGTGCTGACGAACGATCCGGGAACGGGCATCGCGCGGCATGTTGATGCGGGGTACGAAGAAGCCATCGAGACTGCCCGGGAGAAGGGCGTGCAGATTCCGATGCTCAAACCAGGAGAATAGATCATGAAATCGACGTTTCGGTTACCCTTCATTGTCCTGGCTATGATTACGTTTCCGTTCCTGACTTCAGCGCAAGGTCAGAAGTTCTCTGATGCCGCCAGGCGTTCGCAAGACTCTGCCCGAATCATCTCTCAGATTGCCGAGTTAACTTCAGGTGGAATTCCGAAGGACGTGATGGATAAAGCTCAGGCGGTCGTCGTATTTCCAAACGTCACGACATGGAAGCTTTTAATGGAAAAAGGGATTAAAGGTAGTGGTGTTGCCAGCGCGCGACAGGGCAAGGGCTGGACCTTACCCGCTTATTATAATTTTGGGGGTTTAGTAGAATTTGAACTCACGTCTCTCGGACAAGAGTCGACCAATGTCATTCTCTTGTTCATGGATAAAGACGCAGTTAGCTGGTTCCAAAAGGGCGCAATTAACTTTTCAGGGGAGAAGACACCGCTAGCTGGTCCCCTCGAGCCCGCTACGGACGAGCAGAAGACGAGGGCGCTGTACACGCATATCATCGCCTATACCTTCGCCAAAGATAAGTTGCTGGGGAAGACCTTGGAGGCAAATTTCAATAAAGGGTTTGCCATCGGACCCAACAATCACATCAACCAACCTCTCTATCATTTGAAGGGCTCGGAGGTGCTGGCTGGAAAGAAGATTGATGCGGCTGCGCTTCCGGCCGGAATCGCCGCTTTCGAAGAGAACCCTTCAGAAATACTGGCCGGGTCGATAACCGAAAACCATTCGCCCGCCTGGTCGGGCCCGGCTCTAACCGAAACTGCGGGAACTTTTTGATAAGGGAAAATCCAAGATGCGTTCCTTTCCGATAATGCTTTTCGTGCTGCTATGTATTGTTGCACCGGGGGCTTCCGCCTCCAGGATCAAAACAACTCAGGACCTAATCCAGGCCATGCAGCAGAAGTACGCGAAATCCTGGTACCGGACGGCGACCTTCGTGCAGAAGACCACCGACTATGACAAGGACGGAAACAGGAAGGTCGCAACCTGGTATGAAGCTCTCTCTGTGCCCGGATCATTGCGCATCGACTTCACCCCGGTGAAGGAAGGCAATGGCATCCTCTTTACCGATCGAAAGATATTCTTGTTCAAGGACGGCAAGCAGGAAAGCACCAAGCCCTACGTTCATCCGCTGATGATTCTCGGCTTTGATATCTACAAACTGCCTGCGGCTGAGGTCATCGAGACACTCAAAGGTCTCAAGTTCGATCTTTCGATCTTGCACGAAGATACATGGCAAGGCAGATCCGTCTACGTCGTGGGAGCAAAGCAGGGCGACCTGCATTCGCCGCAGTTCTGGATCGACCGGAAGAATCTTTACTTTGTCCGCATGCTGCGACCGGCCGGAAAGGATGGGGCGCAAACGCAGGAGACGCAATTCAATAAGTACCAGCGGCTCGGCGGTGGCTGGATGGCGCCGGAAGTGATCTTCAAAGTCGATGGACAGGTTCGCACCATTGAAGAGTATTCTGAGATGCGCGCCAATCCGTCGCTCGACGCTCGGCTCTTTGACCCGCGGTACTGGACGAGCGTTCATTGGCGGGAATAATGTAGCGCAAGTTGTTAACTTGCGTCCGTCCCTTGTGCGCAAGTTAACAACTTGCGCTACATCTGATGACTAAAGAATTTCAGCACATCAGGTTCACGATTGACGATCGCGTCGCGCGCATAACTTTCGCGCGGCCGCCGCTCAATGTCTTTGACATCGCAATGATGCGCGAGATCGGCGAGGCGCTGAACCAGTGCCTGCCACAACGAGATCTGGCCGCGGTTGTTTTCGACGCAGCGGCGGACACGCGGGCCTTTAGCGCCGGCGTCGCCGTGGAAGAGCACGTGCCGGAAACTGTCTTTCAAATGCTCGAGTCGTTTCACTCCATATTCCGCTTGCTGGGACAAATCTCGCGACCGGTGATTGCTGTAGTCGATGGGCCGGCGCTCGGCGGTGGTTGCGAGTTAGTCGCGGCATGCGACATCGTGATTGCCAGCGAGCGAGCCCGCTTTGGACAACCTGAGATCAAACTTGGAGTGTTCCCCCCTGTCGCGGCCATTCTGCTGCCGCGCATCATCGGCGAAAAACGCGCGCGGGAACTGATCATGTTGGGCGATATGATCGACGCACGTGAGGCCTTGCGCCTCGGCTTGGTGAACCATGTAGTGTCAGGCGCGGAACTCGAGCCGAAGTTGCTGAGCGTGCTGGCAAAGCTGAGGGATCTTTCCGCGTCAGCTTTGGCGATGACCCGGGCCGCGCTTGATCTCGGAGGGCAAACCGGCTTTCAATCAGCCTTGAGTGAAATCGAGAATCTTTATTTGCATGAACTGATGAAGACGGAAGACGCACACGAGGGCGTGCGTGCATTTATGGAAAAGCGAAAGCCGGAGTGGCGTCATAAGTAACGTAAGACAAGAATGTTCGAGCGGCTTTGCCGCGCACCACCGCCTCCCGCTGGCGGTCTTTCTCTTCGTTCAGATAATCCTGGCGCCTCTATCGTTTGCGCAAAGTCCACGTGTTTCCCGAAACGGCGCGCATTCATCTGCCGCTCGCAAAGCGTTCACGCCCGAAGAGCGCCGTCTGGTTGAACGCGCAATCGGCCAGACCTGCGCTGAGCGGATCCGCGATCCATTCGGCAGCATGCCGATTGACGAGATGCAGGCCCGCCCGTCTTTGGCCGTGGGCCACCCCGACGCCGTCGCCGGTCTGCGCCGAGCTGAGCGTGTGTTACCAGCCACCAGAAAGCTGGTTGCCGGATCCATTCTTCAGTTGGCGAAGGAATACAACCTTTATGGCACTCCTCTCGCGCGCGCCCGCGTTAACGCGGCCACTGCGCGCGTTGAAGCGGTGCGGCGCATTCGCCCCGACGTTGATTCAAGGGACAACGCATCGGTCCTTTTGCGCGAGCCGCGCACGATCGAATTCGGCACAATTTTTCTGGCGGGCCTGCGATCTGACGAAGCCATGATCAGCGTACTGGCCCACGAGCTGACGCACATCGCCAGCGGACAGGCTGAGGCCCTACGGCCGTTGTTTCGCGCTATCGCGTGGCGCGCGGCCACGCGCACCGGGTTACGCATTCAAGGTCAGCGCGCTGAAGAACTCGCGTGCGATCTGGTGGGGATGATGTCGGCGCGGCAATACATCAAAGAAACGCCGAGCTGGGAGCCTTTGCCGCGCCGTCTGGCGCGCGCCCTCGAACATAACTGCGTGGATGACGATGCGTCAGATGAAGATCACCTGTCGCCGCGAAGCACGATTCGCGCGCTCTTTGCGCTTGATGTAGGGCTGGCCAGCGAGGTTCTGGCCGGCGGCGCAGCCGAGACGCTTTGGGTGCCTCAACCGACATCGATAATATGGGCGTCGAGCGCAATTAGTCGCACTGCTCATAGTCGCGTTTAGATGCCGGACTTGTCCGGCAATACCGACGCGGCGGACAAGTCCGCCGTCTAAACGAGGCATAATTTGATCAACTGAAATAAGATTTTAAGTTGCGGGTGTACTAACCGTCTGTATTGACAGGTCCAATCCATCGTTCCTAAGATCGCCCACGGATGTTTGCAGGCTTGAGCAACCAGAATTCTTCGTCGCAATTTCGCACAGGGTCGCTCTGCCGGCGCGTCTTTTCGTCTCGCCTTTTTTCTTCCCGATCCTCGATGTTTGTTTCATTGCTTAGTCTGGCCCTGCTTCTGTCCGGCACCGGGTGCCGCAGCAATGGCGATTCGCAGGGTGTGCGACCGCGACAATTGCGCGATGTCCCCGCGCGGCGATTGGCTTTCAGTTTTCAGGCGGACGTCCAACCGCCCGCCGGGGTCGTAGCGGAGGAAACGAAGACCATCATCCCGGCGATTCAGCAGGACTTTGACGCACGCCGCCAGGATGATGCTCTCTTGCGGACAGTCCCGTCGCCGGACGGCCAAAGGGCGCTCGCGCTTTACGGTACGACTGACGAACCGACACAAACCTTTCGCATCGATCTCTATTCCGCGGACGGAGCGTTTCTGCGCAACGTCACGCCGCCGAACCTCGCGGTAGTCTTCCAGGATTCCGTCGGCTGGTCGGCGGACAGCAGCTTCATAGCTTTCGTCGGTCGCAAGAGCATGCAGGCGGAACCGACTCCGACTCCCGTCGAGCCGCTCTTGCCGGCCCTTCCTTCCGCCTCGCCTGATTTGCCGGTTCCTACTCCGACGGTAGCGCCGGCGTTTGCGCCGCTGGCAGTTTTCAGCACTGAGCAGGTTTATCTGTGCAACCGTGATGGTTATGATCTGCGGCCGCTAACGATGCGCGATGGATTGATTTATTTCGGACTCTCATGGGCGCCGGACACTCACGCGCTGGCGGCGCTGGCTTGTAAGGAAAGTGAGTGGCAAGCCCGCGAGAAAGAATTCAAAACTCCGGCGGGCCGGCCGCGCTTGATCTCTTTGGATGGTGAAGAACGTCTGCTCGACGACGAGTTGGCCGAAACACCGCCGGTGTGGTCACCCGATTCCTCGAAAGTAGCCACCGCCTTCGGCGCTGACATCGGGATATACGACGCTGCCAACAAAGCGCCGACGCAAGCCCGAGTTGAGCTGCGCGAGCGTCTGCTGACGGCGTCCGCGGCCTTCGATGAAAAATCCGCACCGGGTAAAAGCAAGCCGGCCGATTCGCCAAATAAGGTCGGGGCAACACCTGCGAACGGGGCGCCTTCCGTCACGTTACCGGTTTCTTTCAATCCGATCGTGCGACTCGAATGGCCGACGCCCGACAAGCTGTACATAGAAACTGCCTACGTAAGTTTGCGCAGCGAGCTCATTAAGACTTTTGCGCGATGGCATTTGTTGGTTCTGAGTCCGCAAGCTGCGGTGCTGAAATAAGCGCGCAGCTCAGTCCATGTTTGGATGATGCAGTGGGAACCAGGGACGTGGACTTGATCTCATTAGCACCTGGCTTGAGCCAGGTGGTTAGGAGTACTCGATTGATTCTTGAGCCGTTTTCAACGGTTTACCTCGAAACCGTTAAAAACGGTTGGAGCAAAAACCGGGACGGCTGATCACCGCACTCAAGTGCGGTGCTAATGAGAATCAACCTCTGCTGTCCAGGCCTCTGATTCTATTCGCTTCTTCATCCCTCGCCGGCCAGATCCACGAAAGCACCCTTCCAATTACCCACAGGCAAAAGGCCACCAGCGTGGTCATCACCAGCCAGAATTTCCAGTAACTGCTGAACGCATTCTCCCAACCGGTTTGAATGCGGTGCGCGACGTTCACGTTCAGCCTGGGATCGGTCGTCAAACGCGAAACGACCTGCATCAACAAATACCAGACAAAAGCATAAACCCAAGCCAGCCGATCCATGCGCACCCGGCGCAGAACGATCAAGGCCACAATGATTCCACCGACATGCGCGAGCGCCGATGAAACTACGAAATCATATTCAAACAGAACATAGCGGATCCAGATCGCCAGTCCCGGAATTGTCCAGATGGCCGCAGCCCTGATTAGCTCGCGATGACCCAGGAAAAGACCGGCGGCCAGCACCAGGTTTCCGATATTGCACATCCACAGTAGGTTGCCCATCCCGCCGACCCGCCAGTAATGGATCGTCTGGCCCAGAAAGAAAATCAGCGGCAATAAACCAATCAGCCGAGAGCGCGTGTCCAAATGGCGTGCCATGGTTGGTAAGAATATCACGCGGAATGTCCTGCCATGCGCATCTTGGGACCGCTTGAAGGTCGGGGCGCTTGCACCGTTTCGGCCATAGACAGCATCGCGCTTTTGAGTTAGATTAGGCCTCCCCCCAACATATTTGGAAAGTCCCCCCTTGGCGTGCTCACGGAGAAACCCGACGAATGGAAGTGCTGCGCCTGAACGCTGGTATCCCTCGCTCGCGTTCGCGAAAGTCTTAAACCAAATGATCAAGCAGAGTCCTGGAGCCAAAGGCATTCTCAGCAATCGTGCGATGGGTCGGACCGGCCAAGCAGCTTCGCTCACGGGGGTCTCTTCCCTCAATCGGAATCAGGCTTTCGGCAACAGCGTGCCCAAAGCCCGAACACAAAGAAAATCGGGTAAGCGCAAAGAGGGTTCGTCCACTTTGAAGCGTACCGTCCTGGTCGTCGACGACGTTCCCGACGTGACTGAAATGATTGCTCTCTTCCTTAAGCACGCGGGTTATGAAGTGACCACGGCAGATTCAGCGAGCGCGGCGCTGCGACTGGCAAATGAAAGAGCTTTCGATGTCATCATCTCTGATATTGGCATGCCCGAGATGAATGGTTACGAATTGGCTGAGTCCCTGCGACGCTGTGCAGGATATCAAGGCACTCCGATAATCGCCGTCACCGGTTACTCGGAGTACGACGATCGAGGCCGAGCCCTGCAATCCGGATTTAATGCCCACCTCACCAAACCAATCGATCCGTCAGAGTTGCTGCTTTTGATGAACGATTTGCTGAGCTAACAATTCAGTTGATTTGTTTGTTTCCTTCCGGCATTCTGCTTTGACGCATGGAAGACATTCAGGAACCACCAATCGACATTGACGCCGACCGAAAACCTCGGACCGCGAAGTGGATCAGATCCGACTCAGCCGTGCGTACGGCCGATCTAGTGGCCGGCGCTATCGCCATCGCCCTGGTATTCTGGTGGCTTCAATATTCCACTTCGGCAATATGCTGCGGCGATTATGATGGCTATTACCACATTAAGTGGGCCCGCCTGCTTTGGGACAACATGCGCGCCGGGCATCTCCGCCCGCCCGCGTTCCCGTGGCTGCCGCTCACGACCCTCAGCCCTCGAGAGTATGTCGATCATCACCTATTGTTTCACATCATCCTGATTCCATTTACCTGGTTTCGCGATTTACAGTTGGGCGCAAAGGTCGCTGCAATTCTATTCGCCACCCTGGCAGTTTTTTCCTGTTACTGGCTGGTCGTGCGTTATGAGATCCGTTATCGCCTGCTCTGGCTGCTGGCGCTGCTGGCGTGCTCAGCGCCCTTCCTGTACCGGATGAACATGACCAAGGCGCCACCGTTCGCGATCATTTTCCTGGCCGTCGGCACCTACCTTTTGTTCGAAAAAAAGTTCTGGCAACTTCTGCCGCTGGCTTTTGTGTTTGCGCTGACTTACGACATGTTCGTGCTGCTGATTCTGGCGGCGGCAATCTGGACGGTCGTGACCGGCTGGACTGAAGAACGCTTTGAATGGCGTCCGCTCGCATGGGTGGCCCTGGGTTCCGCCCTGGGGCTGATCATCAATCCGTATTTCCCCCACAATCTTTATCTCTTTTACGAGCATGCCCGCGTGAAAATTACGCCCGCCGATTTCGCGACCAAGGTCGGCCAGGAATGGTATCCGTACGATACGCGCGAGTTCATCATCAATTGCTATGTGGCGCTGGCGGCGATGCTGACTGGTTACCTGGCGTTTGACGGCAGCGATCGCAAGCGCGCACAACGTCCGCTCTACTTTCTTATTTTCTCGACGCTGTTGTTGCTGATGACGGCGCGCTGGAAACGCTTTGCCGAATACTTTCCGCCATTCGCAATTTTGTTTGTCGCGTTCACGCTGGAAAGCTTCTGGCGCGGCCACACCGTGTTCACGCACCTGCCCGACGACGTAATGCTGGATTTGCAACCCTTTCTCGATCGACAGGAAACGGCCGCCACGGCACATGAGAGTAGGAACGAAGAAACCTGGAGAATAGTCAAAATAGGCTCGGTCGCAGTCTTGCTGGGGATGGCGTTGTTTGCAAACATCTACCGCACCGCGAAAGACATCCGCGAGAGCGATCCGCGCGACTACTACGCGAAAGGCGCTGCTTGGATGCGCGCAAACGTACCGCCCGGGGAGATGGTTTTCAACACCGACTGGGACGACTTTCCGCGCTTGTTCTATTACGATCAAACTCACGTCTACACGTCGGGACTCGATCCGACTTATCTGATGGACAAGAGCCCGGAGCTGTCGCGTCTCTACGATCGGATCACTACGGGTGAAGAAGACGATCCGGGGCCGCTGATTCGCGATCGCTTCGGGGCGCGCTGGATCTTCAGCGACAACACCAAAGATCACGACGGCTTTTATGACAACGCGCTGCGCAGCGGTTGGTTCGATCGGGTCTATGAAGATGGCGATTGCAGCGTATTGCACATTCGCGATCAAAAGACCGAACCGCCGCCCGAAGAAAAACCAGGCGACGGGGATAGCAGCGACAGCAAGGACGACAACTCGCCGTGAGCGGCTTTGCCCGCCGCCCCGTGCGGTAAGGCTTCATTTTGATCTCATAGACGAGGCATGGCCTTACGATAGTTTTGAGATGCAGTCGGTCAGGCAAGCCTGACCGCACTGGTGAGCGGCAAGCCGCGAACAGTAGCAGGAGATCCCATGAAAAGTTATTTCTTCCGGTCCGCCACAGTGGCTGCGGTAACCATCTTCTTACTGACCTCCCTCAGTGCCTGCAAACGCAGCACCTCGGTCGACGACGAGACGCCGGACACCTCGACCTACCGTCCCGAGCCCTCGCCGGCGACGCAGTTCGATCGCGATTTGAAATTCGTTCGCGACGGGCACTTCGAACATGTCTGGGTCTTCTCACGCAAGGACGGCAAGGAGTTTACCAGTGAGGACTCGGCGTCTCTGCGCACCAACGCGCCGAAAGTCGTCGATTGGGTGACCACAGATGGGAACAAGAAAGTGATCGGCGGATCGAACTTCGCTATCGATCCAACGCAACTGGCCGCGCTGCAAAAGCGATTTAAGATTGAGGATTACTCCGGGAAGTGATGGGACGTGTCAGAGGCCCGACCGTCAGGGAGGGCTATGTTGATGTCTCAACCTCGAACGGTGACCGTTAACGTCAGCGGCCCTCCCTCACGGTCGGGCTTCTGACACATCAATCAGGCAACAACACCAGCTTGCCAAACTGGGCGCGATCTTCCATCAACTCATGAGCCTGACGTGCTTCGGCGAGCGGCAGAGTGCGATCAACGACCGCGCAAATCTGACCAGTTGCAATGAACTTCATGGCCGCGAGTAGTTCTGCTTTCGATCCCATCATCGAACCGAGAATAGTCAGATGACGATAAAACACCTGACGCAGATCAGTGCGCGCGTCAAAGCCGCTGGTCGCTCCACACGTCACTAACCGTCCGCCCTTTTTCAAAGACACAAGCGATCCGGCCCAGGTGGCTTCACCGGTATGTTCAAAGACGACGTCGACGCCGCGGCGATCAGTCAGGCGCTTTACTTCTTTCGGCCAATCGTCGCGGGTGTAATTAACTGTCTCATCGGCGCCCAGCTCGCGGGCCTTGGCGAGTTTCTCATCTGAACTCGCTGTCGCAATCACGCGCGCTCCAAACAGTTTCGCAATCTGAATCCCCAGTGAGCCGACACCACTGCCGGCCGCGTGAACTAACACAGCTTCCCCCGGTTGTAATCGAGCTTGCGTTACCAGCATGTGCCAGGCGGTCAGCGTTACCAGCGGCAACGCCGCAGCCTCAGGCCAACTCAAATTCTTTGGCTTGGGAATTACATTCACGCCGGGCACGGCGAGTAGTTCCGCATAGCCACCCTCGCGCCCACTGCCAATGATGTCGTACTCGGGGCACATATTGTCGCGACCAGCGAGACATTCGGCACAATGTCCGCAAGAGACGCCGGGCTGGACCATGACTTCGTCGCCGGTCTTCACCCATGTGACCAACTCGCCAACTTCGCGCACGACGCCGGCGACATCGTTGCCGAGAATGTGCGGCAGAGGGATCTTGATTCCCGGCAAACCGCCACGCACCCACACGTCGAGATGATTCAGCGCGCAGGCGCGCACTTCCACCAGAACTTCGTTGGCTTTGATTTGAGGATCGGCGACCTCGGTGAACTCAAGCACCTCAGGCCCGCCGTGTCGAGAGAAGATAACTGCTTTCATTTCGGACTATCTTTACATCAACGTTCGCTGATAGCCAAACCAGAGTCCGCGTAGCGGACGAATGAAAATAGCCCAGCCATTTATTGCTGGGTAAGCCGCAATAATTACATGACAAAGCCCGTGAAGCGGCCGACAGAAGTTACAGAACCGGGAGCGATAGCGACCGGATCGTATGTTCAAGTGCGTGCTGGCATCCGCTCGCTACCGCTCGCGGTTCTGTACCTGCTTCCGCAGGGCTGTCGATGTTCGCACGGGCTGCGAACTAAGCCACCTGCTCGTCCTGCTCCTGGCTCAAACTAAACCAATTGCCCGAGTTGTCCTTCATTACCGTAGCCGTTCCCCATGACTGTTCGGTGGGCGGCCCCTTGAATTCGACACCGCGCGCCTTTAGCTCCTCGTAGGTTTTGTAGATATCGTCGGCGTCAAAAACGCCGCCACCCAGTACGCCTTTGTCGATCAGCGACCGCAATTGGGCGGCGGACTCTTCATCTAACAGCATTCCCGCTTTCGGCTCAGCCAGAATGATTTCGAAGCCCGGTTGATCCTTTATCTTCATCGTGAGCCAGCGAAAGTCCGGGCCTATCATCGCGTCAGTATCCACTTCAAAGCCCAACTTATCGCGATAGAACTCGAGCGCTGCCTGCTGGTTCTTCACCCAGATCATCACGTGCGACATTTTTGTGATCATGATTCTCGATTCCCTCCGAAAGATTTAGACGGAGCATAGGAGGTTTGGCGGAAACTAGCTTCTCGAAAATTGCTAAAGGTACGGAACCGATTGCGGTAGCAAGCGGCCCCTTTGGCAACACTACCCGCTGGCTACCGCGAGCGGTCCTGTACCGGCTTCAGTCCGAACATGACAATGAAACAACCCGGCACCTTGCGCCGAGAATTCCTCTGACGCTCTCGATAATTATTAGGCGCGTCGCCGACACAGCGGCGAAAGAGCGCGCTGAAAGATCCGAGACTCTCAAAGCCGACTTCGAAACACACATCAGTCACGCTGAGTTTTCCCGAAGACAGCAGCTCTTTGGCTTTCTCAATCCGTCGCTTGATCAGGTACTGATGTGGCGTGGTGGCGAACGTATCGCGAAACAAACGCAGGAAATGGTAACGCGAAAGACAGGCTTGCTTTGAGATTTCCCTCAGGTCCAAAGGCAGGTCATAGCATTCGTCGATATACCTGCGCGCGCGGCAAAGTCGCTCGTGTAGATCCGATTCGTTTGGTTTAATTTGCGCCAGATCTTTGGTGTTCATACGTTTTGACGGCGTCATGCGGCGGCCGATGTCTGGGCCATTACCATCCGTTAGTGAGCGCGATTCTACAGCGACCTTGCCGAAAGCGGAAGGCAATTGTTCGCGTCAGGTCGCCAGGTCTTTTGAGATTTGGTATGAATGGGTTCTTCTCAGCGCAATCTCAGCGCCCTGCTCATCTCGGCGGTGAAACAGACGTCAAATGCACTCACCGAAGAGATACCAAGGACACAGAGGTTGCGCAAAGAACATATGCCCGGCAGGGATTTGTTCGACACACTTCACCGTCCTTTGTATACTCGGTTGGCCATCTCGCGAAGGCGACCTATTTCATGTTTAGAGTGCCTGCATTGCTGCTCAGTCTTGTCGTCGCCGCTACGCTCGCGCCGTTAAGCGCCCAGGAAACACCGAAGCAACGACCCGGACGCTTCCTGATTTTTGGTCCCGTTCATACCATTCGCGACGAGCGAGCTACTTTCAAGAACGAGCGGGGCGCCTTCGTTGAGGAACCGAGGACGCTGGTCCAGACAATTGAATATAACGAGGACGGCACCAGACAGGACCGAACTTCTTATGGGGAAGGAAATTATGTCTACCGGACGCTCGATACTTATGACCCGGATGGGCGAATTCTCGAGACGAAGCATTTTCGGGGTGGCGTCCTTGCGGGTCGTGTTGTCAGCAATTATGACGACCAAAAGCAGCTAATTGAGCAACTCACCTATCGCCCCGACAGCTCCATTCAAGGCCGTTTGGTTTTTAAACGTCAGGGCAATCAACGCGAGGTCGAGAGCTGGGCATACGATATTCATGGCAACGTCATCGCGCAAACCAAGACCTTGAACGATCTGCCGGCCAAGCGCTCACAGTCCATCTCGATTAGCCCGAGCGGAGTGAGTCAAACAGAGTCCTCCGTGATCGATAATTCTGACGGCAGCCGGGTCAGAACCGAACAATCAAACGGCAGCCTTAAGCGTCGCGTGATTATGAATGTCCAAGGTTCCGAGGACTGGATTCTGTATAACAAGGACGGGACGATCAAGAGTAAGGAGCGCATCGTACGAGAGTTCGACTCGCACCGGAATATGATCAAAGAGACCCGTCTGAATGCGCAGGGTGACTCTGCGGATTTTACTCCAAGTTATGTGGCTTATCGGACGATTACTTATTTTGAAAAGGATTAGCGGCCTGATTTGTACCAGTACCGATCGGCCAGGTTCTTGTCGTGCCAGTTCCCGGTTATCAAACTCTTAATCGCGTGCCCCAACATGCCGAAATAATGCCAATCACCAAACTGATCGAACTTGCGCGTGCAACCGAGCGCCCGCACTTTCGGCAAACGCGTCAATCGTTGGCCGCGCGTTTTTCCCAAGCGCCGCAGGGCCATCAGAAAAAGCAGATCCTCGGCGTACATATAGTCTTCGTCATAACCGCCGACCGCTTCGAAGTCTTCGCGGCGACAGAACACCACGCCCGAGTCCATTCCGGTCAACAGCACCAGTGGCGCCCCGAGGCAGTATGTTACGAGCAAGCCGAAAGACTTTCGTTCCAGCGTTAGACCAGTGGAACCGCCAACAAAACGGCCGCTGGCGATCGCCTCTGCAATTACGTTGAAGGTTTGCGGATGGACGGCCGAGTCGGCATCTATAAAGCAAATAATTTCGCCGCGAGCAACGTGGCCGCCACCGTTGCGCGCCGCGGCGATGCGGCGCTTGGCAACTCGTATGACTCGCGCGCCGCGCGCTGCCGCAATCTCAGCCGTGCGATCGGTGGAATCATTATCGGCGACGACGACCTCGACCGCCTCAGCTCCACCTGAATAATTTGATCGCGCTGCGTCAATCGAATCCAGCAGCCGCGGGAGATACTGCTCTTCATTGTAAGCGGGGATGATGATGGAGAATCGAAGATCGTTCGTAGGAGTCATTAGGGTATCACTTTGCATCAACTCGTTTGCATCCTAACAGGTCAGTTATAAGCCTTAACCCAGTGTACGAATTCTGTTAGACTCTGGGCAATGGACAAGGTCATCTACACGGAAAGAGAGATGGAGCTAATCGATCCGAAGCCGGGGACGAAAGCGGCCGCCGCACGGGATTTCGGCATCGATCTCTCGTTGACAGTAAGTAACTTGCGGCTGACTCCTGAAGAGCGAATCACCCAACTCGACGGTCATGTCGATGGGATTCGGGAGTTGCGGCGCAGCGTGCGCTGGCTCTCACGAGCTTCGGAACGTGCGGCATGAAAGACGTTGAGCGTCAGATTAAACTTGTCGGCGAATTTCAAATTAAGTGTGTGTTGGTAGGCGGCGTCGCCGCGACGGTCCACGGTTCTTCTATTCCCACCCAAGATCTCGATATTTGTTATTCACGCGATGGTGCGAACTTGACCACGGTGGTTAAGGCTCTGCGTTCCGTAAACGCGACTCTTCGGGGGGCGCCCAAAGATATCCCCTTTATTCTGAACGAGGAAACACGACGACGCGGGTTGAACTTCACCTTTGATACGGATGTCGGCAAGCTCGATCTTTTAGGCGAGGTCCGCGGCGTCGGGATCTACGCTGATTGCTTAGATAGTGCGGACGAGGCAGAGATATTTGGCTACCGTCATCACGTGCTTTCGCTCGAAAAGCTAATCGACGCAAAGCGCGCCGCCGGACGATCCAAAGATCTGATTGCACTGCCAGAGCTCGAAGCGATTCTGGAGCATAGAAAGGACCCGCGGAAGCTCTGAAGGCAATGAAAAGCGTTGAGGGACCCGATAAGCTGATGTCCAAACCACCATTCATAATCCTCCTCATCGCCCTCGTGCTCTCATATTCGCGGCTCGTTTCTGGCGAGCAAACTGGAAAGCCAGATCAACTCACGCTCACTCAAACCGAAGCATCGCACTTCGCGAGCCTCGCATTGAAGTGCATTCAAAAGGAATACCCAAACAAACTCGACCACGTAAACAACGACGCGGCCGACGTGCGCAGTCCGCGCGCGATGCACGGAGCATTTTATGGTTGTTTTGACTGGCATTCGTCGGTACATGGACACTGGATGCTGGTTCGCTTGCTGCGCTTGTTTCCGGCCATGCCCGAAGCACGGCAAATTCGCGCGGCACTCAATGCGAATCTGGACGCGAAGAATATCGCGGGCGAAGTGGCCTACTTGAAAGAGGCGAATCGTGCTTCGTTCGAGCGCACCTACGGCTGGGCCTGGCTACTAAAACTCGCCGAAGAATTGCACGGCTGGAATTATGAAGACGGCCGGCGCTGGTCGCACAATCTGCAGCCGCTCGCGGATGCTTTGGCGGAAAAGTATCTGAGCTTTCTGCCCAAACAGACTTATCCGATTCGCACCGGCGTGCATCCCAACACGGCGTTCGGCCTGGCCTTTGCGCTCGACTATGCGCGCGCCGTCGGCAACCAGAAGCTGGCAGCGCTAATCGTCGAACGCAGCCGTTTTTATTACGCTCATGATGTGAATTACCCGGCCGCGTGGGAGCCGGGCGGCGAAGATTTCTTTTCACCGGCATTGATCGAAGCCGACCTGATGCGCCGTGTGATGAGCAAGACGGAATTCGCCGTTTGGTTTCGACGCTTTCTTCCGGGCACCAACAGGGGCGAGCCGAAAGCGCTGCTGCAACCTGCGATCGTGACCGACCGCACCGATCCCAAGTTGGTCCACCTCGACGGCTTGAATTTGAGTCGCGCGTGGTGCATGCGCAACATCGCCGCAGCCTTGCCGCGAAACGACCCGTCCCGCAGGGTGCTGATTCATTCCGCGCAGACGCACGCGCAAGTCACGCTGCCTCACGTGGCTAGCGGCAGTTATGAAGGCGAGCACTGGCTGGCTTCGTTTGCCGTGTACCTGCTCACTACGCAGGCGCCTTAAGAGAGAGAGCGCGCGGACATCCTGTTCCGCCTGAGCGCGTAGCGCGAAACATCCGAAACATCTTCGGCAAACTGAGCGCACTTCGTGCGGACAGGATGTCCGCGCTCCGCGGATGGTCATTCCAAAGTTTGCGGCGCCAGAGGTTATAATGATTCTGCGCAATCAAACATTTTTATCGGGAGCAATAATGTCTAAAGAAACTATTTCAGGCCGACCATCACAAATGAAATTCACCGGCCGCATACTTTTCCTTACCGAAGACACTTCTTTAATCCGACAACAACTCGAAGCCACCCGCGACGAAGCGAAAGCGTTGGAAGACCAACTTGCGCAGCGTCTGTCGAATGACGATCTGCCTTTGATGAATAATATTTCGACCGACGAGATCACGCCGGGATGGGTTTGCTTCTATTACGACGAAACCTTGGGCCAATACGTCTATGTCGGCATGCGCGACGGCGCGGTCAAGAAAGACGAAGTGAAGGACGGCGGCTTTTCGGTGGTCGTTTCAGGCTTATCGAAAGGATGCGGGTCATCGAGGGAAACGGCGCCCTACGCCGAAAAATGGGCCGGTGTTCAACTGGTCATTGCGCAAAGCATCGAGAAGATCTATGGCCAAAATTCGCAGAACATCGGCCTGTTGACCTCGACTAACTTTGGTTTAATTGAACGGATTCGGCAGGGTGAAGAGATCGCTCTGGCAGAGTTCACCGCCGGGCTCGATCCCATCTCGCAGTCAATCGTCGAGCATGGCGGACTCTTCAATTACAACAAGGCGCGGTTGGCGGGACAAGTCTCGCCGCCGCGTTTGTCAGAACCGCCTGCGGTAGCGGGCGGGCCAGACTCAAGTGTCGGAAGCCCGCGCGTAAGCAAGGGCTCGGTAGCGGAGGTTGCCCTCCCTGACGGTCGGGCTTCTGACACTAGCCGACGCCCAATGAATATCGTCGAAAAAATTATCGCGCGCCATGCCTTCGTTAAAGCCGGACAGATTGGCGTCGAAGCGGTGAAGCCCGGTGATTCCCTCTTTGCCGTGGCTGATGTGCGTTTCTCTCATGAGTACGTGACGCCCATGGCTGAATCGCTTTTCAAGCAAGCTCTTGGCTCGGACGCGCGAGTGACTGACCCCCAATCGGTCTTTGCTTTCCGCGATCACCTGACATTTCTCAACAAGGTAATGTCGCCCAAACATCGCGAGATGGGCCTGCTGGAAAAAGCCGATGGGCTCGCGACCACGCAGGAAAGTTTTACGACCAGTCAGGGCATCAAGCTCTACGGCGAAAATCCGGACGGCGGTTCGGAAGCGATTTGCCATAACGCGGTCGTCGAAGATCTTGCGCTGCCCGGTCAGATCGTGATCGGCACTGACTCGCATACCTGCATGGCCGGCGTGCTGGGGTGCTTTGCGTTCGGGGTCGGCTCGACCGATATGGCTAACGCCTGGTTCACGAAAGACATTCGCATCCGCGTGCCGGAAACCGTGCGCTATGTTTTGAAAGGCCGCAAGCGCGCGGACGTGGCCGCCAAGGACGTGATGCTCTTCATCCTCGCCAGCGATTACATGAAGACGAGTAAAGGCATCGGCAAGGTCCTGGAATTTGCCGGCGAAGATCTGGCGAACTGGTCGATGGATGAGCGAGCCACGCTGACCAACATGTCGGTTGAAGCGGGTGGCTTTACCGGCATCATCGAACCTGACGAGTTTACGCTTCAGCACATCGTGAAAATGCGCGGGCTTGATCCTGACGAAGTGCGGAAAGGATTTGTTTACAGCGATCCGGACGCGGAATACGCGGCGACCTTCGAGATCAATCTGGACGAGATCCATCCGATGGTCGCGCTCCCCGGCGATCCGCGCAACGGAATTCCTATCGACGAACTGACTGAGGAAGTGCGCATCGATGCGGCGTATGGCGGCTCATGCACGGGCGGCAAGATGGCCGACATGGACATGTACGCGACGGTTCTGAAGAACGCTCTGTCCAAGGGCAAGCGCGTCGCGCCGGGCGTCCATCTGTATCTGCAATTTGGTTCGCAGAAGATCAAACAGTACGCGCGTGAGAAAGGTTACATCGAGATCTTCACCGCAGCCGGCGCCGAACTGATCGATCCAAGCTGCGGCGCCTGCATCAACGCCGGCCCCGGCGCTTCGCAAACTGCCGAGACCGTGACGGTCAGCGCCCAGAACCGAAACTTCCCCGGCCGCAGCGGCCCCGGGAAGTTGTATCTCGCTTCGCCATATGTCGTAGCGGCTTCAGCGATCGCCGGAAAGATCGTCGAGCCGGACGAGTTTTTGAATAAATCAAGTTAGGAGAATCCATCATGGCTAAGAAAGTGACTGGAAAGAAGCTGAACGAGAAATGGGGCGTAGGCGCGAAGCATGCCCTATATCGCGAGGACGGCGGTTGGTATCATTTACTAAAGAACTTCCCAGCCGCCTTGTTCGACGCTAACGGATATGTCGTTTTCGAGACCGAGAACGAATATCGAAAGTGCGACAACTTGCAAATCACTCAAGCCCTTCATGTGCATCGAGGTATTGCGTCGATTCCGGGCTATGTGGTTGTGAAGGAATAGATCGGGTAACGCGACGCGTCGTTTATGTCGTCGACTCGTTCGAGTTTTGGCATGAGTCTAAAACTACGGGTTAATGACAAATAGAACCGTCCAAACCCAATCTAATCAACTTTTGGTCTTACGGGACTTGCTCTTGAAACGGTCGTAAAACTTCCGCAGCTCCTCGTGTCGACGCTCGATTTGATATCTCTCTGTTGGCGCGCTGCTAAGATGAGCCTGAAAGCGGTAGAGATCTTCGTCAGTTCGGTTGAAGCCCTTTTTGGCTTCCTCTTTTAGCTGGTTCCTCAAGCTGACGACAAATTCCGCGAATTCTTTTCTTACATTCTCGGGGACCTTCCCCTCTTTATCGGCTAACTTTTCAAAGAGAAGATAAACTGACAAAAGATATGATCTATTCGAAAAAGACTTGGTATCTTTTGCTAACGCTTGCCCTAACTGATCAATAGTAGTCGTTATCTTCTTCGTCTGCCGATCAAAGAAAGTTCGGTCCTTGCCGGTAGGGTGCGCGTAAGCGTTGAAGAAACCAAGAAGATCCTCGTATCGAGTACGAGCAAAACGATTGCCGGGTTGCGCTCGCGTGAATGAGTTTATGCTTATCTGGGCGCAGAGAGTCTCGCGCGCATAGCGAGTGCGCTCCTTTGGGAGCCCCAATTCCAGGATGAAGTTCCGCTTGGCGAGCTGATCAAAAACAAAGGTTTTCATTTCACCAGAAGCGGCATTAAGTTTTTCCCCGGTAACCAGCAACAGTCCCCACTGCAATCTTACAAACAGTTCTCTCAGGTAGTCTTCGTTAGCCTCCTCGAACACGGTAATTTGTAACTTATATTTTTCGATTGTGTTCCTAACCGTCTTGTATTTGGGCCCTGAAAGCTGAGAGAACTTTAATTCGTCTTCATTCCATTGGATCGAGTATTCGTCGTTGAAAAAATCCCAAATAGCCCAGAGCCGCTGTTGGCCATCAATGACCTCGAAATCGTCCTTATTTTTCTCAGTTTGATTGAAGTACAACTTCGGAATATCAAAGTCCCTTAGAATCGAGTCGATGAGGAGAGCCTTTTGCGGGATAGACCAGAGCTTCTTCTCTCGTTGAAACTCCGGAAACGATATCCGTGTTTGCGCCTGAATGAGTTCGTCGATCGACCATTCTTGAACTGTCCTTTTTATTTTCATGAGATTCCTCCCGCGACTCTCGACATTGTGGCGCCAATGGGTTTCGTGCCGAAGTTCTTCATACTCTGGTGAAAATTAATCTTTTGCTTGAGCCAAAAAAAGAATGGATTTGCTTCATCGTCGCCGATAGGGGGATATTCATCCTTCCAATCTTCGTACGAACTAAAGTCCCCTTGTTTAAGCGACCGAATTGTTAAGATGTTTTTCAAATACGTGGCGTTCCTTTCGATCGCTAACCCATCCCTGTAGGGCATGATCAGTTCAATGGTGAACGCCGGTCTAACCAAGAACATGTTGTGTCTCTGAGCGTTAAAGATCAGGCATAAGATATTCCAATCATTCTGTGTCAAGGAGGAACCAATCACCCTTAGTACATCGCAATGCTTTGACAAGAGTTCGTATGCTAATGCCGTCAGCTTGTTGAATGGATAGTGCTTTGATTCTTTCAAAACAGTCGGCGGAATCCATGAAGCGTCACGGGAATAGAGTGAACTCTTACTTAACATTGAAATCTCTAAGGGCGAACCAAAACTCCACGTGAATGAGCCATGAAGCTCCAATAGCGGGGGTGTGGGTGTTCCGTTTGCTGCGGATAATTGAGTCGAAGAGAAGGGAAATCCAAGGTCAACAGCTCCAAAAGTTTCCATGAAGGCGGCTTGGAGTAATCCATCATGATTGGTCGTAATGATGCCGCTAAGTGATTCTACTTCGGCCTGAAAAGTCACATTGCGGTGCATCTCTAGTAGAGCAATTGCAAGAGTAGGCCGTTCCACATGGATGGCGCTCACTAACCTTGCGCAAATCTCCTCGAAATAATGCTGCCGCATTTTCTCTGCTACTTCTAAGTGCTTATCTATTCCACTTGCAGTAAGTAGGCTTATGAGCTTCTCGACGTCAGTGCCTTTATCGGCCTTGAACGGATCACCTTCCGAACCGAGTCGACCAAGGACGCCTGTTGAAATGCCGTCTCCGAGGTCTGTATCAAGCATCAACACGCTGACGTTGCCGGGGCCGTCGTAGCTGACTTCCGCCTGTGTAGCGCCAGCTCCAAATAGATAGACCACCTTCGTCGGCTCCGGCACAGGCTTCGCCCGTCGGCTGCGTTTGGCGGGGCGCTTGCTGGTCTTTGCTACCATGCCAACCTAAATTATCCGTAATTAAAACAGGCACCAAGCGAATGTGAGACGTGCCTACTTGGAAAACACTAAGGCCCACTCAGTCGCATGAAAAGTCGACCGGTATGCCTTAACATCAGGGTTCACGCCCGCGAGAGTTTGATTCACGCGAAACGGTTTTTTCTTATTTAGGGACCAACCATAGTGAGCGGCCATCTCAATGAACATCCGCGGTACGTCATTCTTTTTATCCTTATAGTATGAATCCTGCACCACCAAAACACATTGCCCGCTTGGTTTGAGGACTCGATCGATTTCTTTCAGCGATGCGAAAATCGATGCGAAGTATTGGTGGTAGTATTTCAGGTAATACGTCGAAGATGCTTTAGATGTATGACGCTCAACGGCTGAAAGAAAACGCGAGCACGTTGTTCCCCAGTCTTCGGTTTCATAGTCTTCACGCTCGTCAATGGTCGGGGTCCCGATCATGCGTTCTCGCAATCTCCGAATAACTCGACCATTCGGATGACCAATGACAGCGAGTTCCGGCAACGTTGCTCTAACGTAATCAATACGCGTGCAGTACGGCGGCGACGAAACGGCGGCATCTATTGAATTCGAAGCCAAGGGAAGCCTTGATGACGAGGCTCGACTGATCACACAGCTTCGATTGGTGCTCGCCGGCATTACTTCGGGCTCCGCTGTCATTGACTCCGACAAGCGCCTAATCTCTTTATGAAAGCGGTTGAGAATTCTATCCGGTGGTAATTGGATTCGTTTGCCTTCATCCACGACCTTAACCCAGGTCGGATTCGAGCTCTCGTAAGCTGATATGAAGTGCCGCAGAGTTCGAAACAATGCAACGTAAAACACTGACAACATCGGAGAAGCTTGACCTGTCCGTCGCCACAAGGGCACCCGCGATATTGCCTCGCAGTCGGACAAGCATTTTTCGACGGAACGCTCCAAGGTCCGAAAAGCGCGAGCCGAAGCGGGCTGCAACCACTGTTCTAGTTGATCCGTGTCGGCATCCCATTCGTTTAGGTTCTTAATTTCTCTCTTGTATGAACGCGTGATGGATTCAACGAGGCGTGGGATCTGAGTGGTTGCCTCCGTTGGAATCGTGCGAGCTCGCGAGACGAGCAACATCACCGGGTTAATATCGTATCCCTTAAAACGAATTCCCTTAGCAGTCGCGATTTCAGCGGTGGTACCTCCGCCAAGCCATGGATCCAACAGCGTCGCATTTGGATCGAGATCGAGATGGGGAATAATGCTTTCGACAAATTCAGTCGAGAAATCAGCATAGTATCGAAACCAATCCGCTCTTGATGGTTGTGAACGTGGCCTTCGCTTGGGACTGCGAATGGTTGCAAGGGGCATAGTGTCTCTTCTTCAGGCGGGCCTATTATGTTTCGAGGTCTTACCATACGCAAGCTCAAAGTTAACTTGCTATGTTCCACGTATTTAATTCGTCAGGCTATTTACTCATGAGACTATCCGCCGCTCCCGGCGCGAGCTGTAGTGCGATCAGTTTATGCATGCGGACAAAGTCGATGGGCTTGGTTAGGTAACCTGAAACGCCTACGTCGTAAGCGGCTCTTTTGAAACCCTCTGTAACGAACGCGGTGAGCGCAATTATCGGCACCTCTCGCAGCCCTTCTAACAGCACGGGTATCGTCACGTGCCCCCATGGACGTGCGGGGGCCGATTTCGCGGATCTGGCGCGTAGCTCCCAAGCCATCCAAACGTGGCATGCTGATGTCCATTAGAATTAAGTTCGGCAGGATCGCGGCAGCGACGCTAACTGCTTCCTCGCCATTGGTCGCGGTCACCACTCGATAACCCATCTGCTGTAGGTCCAAACTCAAAAACGCTACGTTATCGGCAGAATCGTCCACCACGAGAATCACGCGCCTTTCGCCAGTAGTTGGCTCACTAGTCGGCGTAATACTTCCGCTGTGGGCGTGATCATTTTCTGTGGATCGTTGGGCGCCCGTGAGAGTGGTGGTTGCCAGAGGATTTTTCTCTCCATAAAGCGATTATAGGCCAAAACCAAAACTACTTCCCACGAAGGGGTGATTCCTACCGCCCATCCGAAACACTCCGATAGTACCGATGGGGGGTGGAATTATACGGACACTCAAGCTGTCAATTTCCGCTTTCTCGTGTATCATGTCGCAGCTTTTCAATCCCTTTTCTGTTATTGGTTCAAGCTTCAAGGCTGAACTTTTAAGGAGTACCCCGATGGTGAGTAAGACTCTCTTGATTTTCGCGATCCTGTGCACTGCTATTCTGATCGGATGCAGCAAGACGGAAAACAGCAACACGATGGCCGGCAACTCAAACAAGACGACCAGTACGTCGACCCCGGCGGCCACAACCGCGTCCGCTGGCGAAAAGATTGGCGTCCCTGAATGCGATGATTTCATCGCCAAGTACGACGCCTGCGTTTCCAGCAAAGTGCCTGAGCAGGCACGCGCTCAATTCAAATCCGCCGTCGCCCAGTGGCGCTCTTCCTGGAAGAAACTGGCTGACAATCCAGCCACCAAAGGAAGTCTGGCCGCGGCATGCAAACAGGCTGCTGCGCAGCAGGAAGCCGCGCTGAAGACTTACGGCTGCACCTGGTAATCCGTACTTAAGGCTCTATCTCGATCCAGTCAGTACCCTGACCGTAGGGGGCAAGCGTCTAATTTAAGAATGAAACGCCCTCCCTTACGGTCGGGCTACTGCCCCATCTTGTCCCCGCTCCCTCCCCATCACCTCGTCACGTTTCCGATAACTGCGCCGAGGCTTCTTGGTTTGCCGCAACTCGCTGTTATAATCCCGCGCCATGAAGACTAAATTCGCTCGTTCAATCGCTGTTGCTCTCCTGGCACTCTTTTTCATTCAAACGTCGTGGGCCACGTGCGGCGGCGGAGGTGGCGGCGGCGGCGGCGGCATGTCGAATGGCGGCGGCGGCGGCTCGAACGCGCCTACTTATCCGGTGCCGTGGAAAGTTTATACCAAGACCACGCCGGCGACAGGCGGCCTGGTCCTTTTTTGGTTTCCGGCTTCGGAGACGGAGATAAAGAATTCCAGTTTGCGTGAGTCCCGCGCGCTGTCGCTCTACGCCTCGCAATGTGTCGCGATGGAAGTAGCGGACACGAACCTGCCGAACGCGGACAAACTTTTGGGTGACTCAAAACTGCCCGTGGCTGTTCTAGCCACTCCTGACGGCACTCCGGTTAAGAAGATCGAGAACAAAGACGGCAAGCTCAAAGTCGCCGAGGTGGAAAAGGTCGTCGAAGGCGAGATGAAGCAGCGCGAGGGCGCGGTCGATAGTCAGTTGACCGAGGCCGCGCGCAAGGTCAAAGCCGGCGACAACAACGGTGCTATCAAAGAATATCGCGCCGTCCTTGATCAGAAATGCCTGTTCCCGAAAAAGGCAAAAGAGGCGGCGAAGGAACTGAAGAAGCTCGGCGTCGAAGTTGCCGTCATACCGGCGGCGCCGATCTTCGAACGACGCCAGAGCGCGCTGATCCAACGCACGATGAAGCTCGGGCTGACGGCTGAAAATAGCGGCCGCTACATCGCCGCGGACAAGTTGTACACGCGGGCACATCTGATGGATCCGGCCGATCCAACTCCGCTGCGATTCATGGGCGAGAACTATCGCCACAACATCGGTAATTGGAACAAGGCGCGGCTCGCTTTCGAAGCTATTCTAAACATGCCCGCCGATTCGTTGTCCCGATCAGTTGCGTATCACGGGCTGGGCAAGATGACGATTCACGATGGTGAGTTCAAAAAGGGATTGGAGTTGATGGAACGCGCGGTGGCAGAGTTTCCGCTCGCGCTGGCGTACCGAAACCTGGCCGTCTATTGGAATTCCGAAGGCGATCAGGTTAGAGCGAACCAGTACACCCAACAGGCCCTCGCTCTCGATCCCGAGGATCCATACAACCTCGTCTTCGCCGCTGTTTTCCTGGCCGCCAACGGAAAGAAGGAAGAGGCGCTAAAGATTGCTCGCGATAACGTCGAGCTGTTGCCGGCGTCCTACAATCTGGCTGCGATCTATGCACAGAACGGACAGCGCGAGCGAGCGCTCAGTCTCTTACGGCGTCACTTCTTTCAGTACGAACGCTATCCGGCGGTGCGCGAGAAGGAAATGATGGAAGCGCGCGTTGATGCAGTGTTCGATTCCATCCGCGCCGATCAAGCGTTCATCGCGTTGACCAACGGCGCCGACGGGAAACTGCTGATTCCGATGAAGGGGATGCCGGCAACGCAAGCAGGCCCGAAGAGGTAAACGGCTGTCATTAGCACCTCGCTTCAGCGAGGTGACTTGTGGAGCAAACCAGGGATCCCAACCGTTTCAACGGCACTAATATACTTGACTCATTACGGCAATGGCCGCATCGAAGTTCGACAAAGCCCGCGCGGAGTCAAGTATGTCGCTGCCGTTTCAACGTTTTGCCGAGAAGCCGTAGAAACCGCCTATCTTGAGGTTGGAAGTTCCGTAAACCCTCGCTGAAGCGAGGTGCTAACGAAATATTTTCGAGTTCAAGCTTGTGCTTACCAGCAACCTAAGGGTTGAACTCTGACCTCTTGAAGAGGCACCTCCCTTCTCCAATTTCCTTGCGACAGAAACCCTGTTTGCTGCTAAGATACGCCCCAGTCTCGCCCGGGGGATTTTTGCAACCCTGCCTTTCAAGTGACGTGTAACGGTAGGGAATCCTAGTCGTCTTAGTTCAACCAAACTAAATCTGGGCGAAGCCTTCGGCCAGTCAAGTTCTCTGAAACATTTGAGGTGCTTATGTCACATACTCCCATGCGCCGTATCTTCCCGAGCCTGATGGTGTGCGGCCTTATCATGATCGCAGGGCCACCCGCTGGTTTTTGTCAACAGACCACCGGCTCGATCAAGGGCACGGTCACAGATCAACTCGAAGGTCTGGTCACAAACGCCACCGTGGTCGTCAAAGATGCGCAGGGCAAAGCGCGAACCGCGACGACCAGCTCTTCGGGCAACTATGAATTTAAATCACTGCCGCCCGGCAATTACGAGGTCACGGCCGCCGCTGTCGGCTTCACCCTACGCGAAGAGAAGCAGGTTAAGGTTAAGGCGGGCTCGACCACGACGCTTGATTTGCAACTAAGCATCGAAGCCCTGGAACAGTCGGTCACGATAGATAACAAAGGAATCAGCACTGACTCTGATCGAAACGGCGACGCCATGGTCCTGCGCGGCCGCGAGCTCGAGGCCCTGCCCAACGATCCCGACGCGCTGGCGTCGGCGTTGCAGGCGATGGCCGGACCAACCCAGGGAGAGAACGCGCCGCAGGTGACTGTCGATGGATTCTCGAACGGGCGAGTCCCGCCAAAGGAAGCGATCAGGGAAGTTCGCATCAACCAGAATCCCTATTCGGCTGAGAATGAATATCCGGGCTGGGGTGGAATCGAGATTTATACTCAACCTGGATCTGACAAGTTTCACGGCGGGGTCAGCTTCAACTTTAACGACGAGAGCCTGAACTCGCGCAACCCTTTTGCTTCGCGACGGGCGCCATACCAACAGCGCGGTTTGAACGTAAATCTAACCGGACCGATTATTCCCAAACGGGCCTCGTTCGCTTTCTATGGCGGCCGTTACGCCAGTGAAGGCAATTCACTCATCAACGCCACGATTCTCGATCCAGTGACGTTGAAGCCGGTGCTTTTTAACCAGACCCTGGTCACTCCGCAGACATCGGATTACTTCAGTCTGCGCGGTGATCTGAAGGTTAATAAAAAGCACACTCTGGTTGCGAATTTTGACTACGGCTGGTTCAAGCAGAACCTGCAGGGTGTCGGCGGGTTCACGCTGCCGTCGCGGGCGTATCGCGGCGGCCGGCACAACTACACACTGCAAGTGACTGAGACCGCGATCATAAACGAGAAGACAATCAATGAAACTCGACTGCAGATAAGCCATAACATCTCTCGCCAAATCGCCAACACTGCCCTGCCCGCGCTCAACGTGGCGGAATCTTTTTTTGGGGGCGGCGCCCAAGTCGGTACCGCGTCTAACCAGCAGGACCGCGTAGAGCTGCAAAACTTCACCTCGTGGTCAACGGGTAAACACTTTATTAAGATCGGCGGCCGCCTCAGGAACGTGCGGCTTCGCAGTATCTCGCCAAACAATTTCGGCGGCAGTTACACCTTCGCGGGCGGCACCGGCCCGAGCCTCGATTCGAACGATCAGCTTATCCCAGGCGGCACAGCGATCGAGATCAGCAGCCTCGAGCGCTATCGGCGCACCCTCGTATTCCAAAGACAGAACCTGAGCGCGGCGCAGATTAGAAGTTTGGGAGGTGGCGCGACACAGTTTTCCATTGCGGGTGGAAATCCCGAAGCTGACGTCAATCAAACCGATATTAGTTTTTATGCGCAGGATGATTGGAAGCTGCGGCCGAACTTTACCATCTCGCCGGGACTGCGTTACGAGAACCAGAACAATATCAGCAGCAACTCGAACTTTGCGCCGCGCATTGGCTTTGCATGGTCACCTTCGTTCGGAAGCAAGAAAGCAAAACCGCCCGCGACTGAGACCAAGAACCCGACGGCAGCGAAAACAGCCACGCCTCCGAAGCCAGCCGGGCCAAGTCCATCCAAAACAGTAATTCGCGGAGGCATCGGCATCTTTTACAATCGAATATCGGAGGACCTTATCCTGCAAGCGCGCAGGTTCAACGGCCTCAATCAGCAACAATTCGTGGTTACCGATCCAACGGTGCTCGACCTGTTTCCTGCTATACCTTCGATCAATCTGCTCGACGCCTTTGCCCAGCCCCAGACAAGACGTTTTCTCGGATCAGATATCGCCCCAGGTTATTCTTTGCGCTCGTCATTGAGTGTGGAGCACCAGGTATCAAAGAATTTCAGGTTCGGCATCACGTATTCACACGCCGAAACGTCACGCGTATTACGCACGGTGAACATCAACGCTCCGCTGGCCGGGACCTTTGATCCCGCGCTGCCCACCAGCGGTGTCCGGCCACTCGGACAAGCTGCCGGCAATGTCCTAGAATCTCAATCGAATGGCAAGTCGAGATACGACAACCTGAGCGTGAACGTGAGCGGAAAAGTTATGAAGGTGGGTTTTTGGAGCACCTACGTCTTAGCGAAGACCCGCAGCACGGACAACGGCACCAGCGGTTCACCTTTCGATCCGTACGATTTCAGTCGGGAGAGGGGTCGTGCAAATTTCGACATTCGCCAATGGTTCTATTGCAGCGCGGATTATCAAATGCGCTCCGGGTTCAGTGTGAATACATTTATCATCGCTAATTCCGGTGTGCCTTTTAATATCACGACCGGCCACGATACTAATGGCGATACCTTCTTTACCGAACGCCCGGCCTTTGCCACAGACTTGAACAAGCCCGGCGTGATCGTGACGCCGCTGGGCGCATTCGATCCGAATCCGGTTCCCGGTCAGCGAATCATTCCGAAAAACTTTGGACAAGGACCGACGTTCTTCTCAGTCAACCTGGGACTGGCGAAGGTCTTTAAGTTTGGGCCGGCCATTCAGCCCAAGACACCACCACCTGCTGCCGCGAATGCCAGTGTGGTAACAGCGACCGGCAGCCAAAAGCCGCCAGCCAAACCTGAGATTCAAAGACCATACTCGCTGTCGTTTTCGATCTATGCCAGCAACGCTCTGAACCACACCAACCGAGGGAACCCGGTCGGCAACATGGCCTCGCCTTACTTTCTCAAGTCGAACGGAACCTCGGGCATGTTTTTCTTTGGACCAGGCGGTGGAGGCGGCTCAGGCGGGAATCGCCAGATTACTTTGCGGGTCAGATTCAGTTTCTGAGGGGAGACAGGATCAGGAAAGGTCTTCTTGCGTCGATTAGTTTCCTAACGTAGGCAGATTGAGTCGGAAAAAGAAACCGCCTATCTGCTGAAGAGCGAGAACATGAAGCGACGACTGCTGGAAGCCAAGGAACGTGCAACCGGAATTCCATTCGAGGAAGCCCTTGAGAAGCTTGGAATTTGATATTGCCGCCTTGGAAGATTTGGCGTGGTGGATTCAGCAGGATCGCAACAAGGCGCTACGCATTGTTAGTCTAATCAAGGAAACTTACCGAGAGCCTTTCAGAGGAATTGGCAAGCCGGAACCGCTCAAGCATGAGATGAAGGGTTGCTGGTCGCGGAGAATAGATCAGGAACGCCGACTCGTTTACGAGGTCACTCAAGAAAACTCAGAATCCTCGCTTGTAGATATCATTACTAAATCAGCCTTCTTATTTCGGAATCTTCCCCGTCTTCAACGTCGATGACGGACACAACTTCTCAACCACGCATTCTTCGCACAGCGGCCGGCGGGCTTTGCAAACTCTGCGGCCGTGAAAAATCAGCAGGTGTGAAAAAATAATCCAGTCTTTGCGGGGCACCAACTCCGTTAGGTCCTGTTCGATCTTGCCGGGGTCTTTCTGTTTGGTCAGCCGCAGCCTTTGAGACAAACGGCTGACATGCGTGTCCACAACTATTCCCGCGGCAATGCCGAAAGCGACGCCGAGCACGACGTTGGCCGTCTTGCGCGCGACGCCGGGAAGCCTCAACAACTCTTCCATCGTTTGCGGCACCCGCCCTCCGAATTCTTCCGTTAGCATCTTGCACGCGCCCTGAATCGACTTTGTCTTGTTGCGAAAAAAGCCGGTGGTGCGGACGTCCTGCTGCAGTTCGGTCGCCGGAACTTTCAGATAGTCTCCGGGGCTACGATATTTGCGAAAGAGATCCGCCGTGACGATGTTGACGCGTTCGTCGGTGCACTGGGCTGACAGGATGGTGGCGATCAGGAGTTCAAATGCGTTGGAGTGATTCAGCGCGCAGTGTGCATCGGGATGCGCACGCTTAAGCAGTTTGATGATCTGTTCAGTGCGGGCCTTGCGTTGAGCTTTGGTTTCTCTCATTCCAAAATGGAGCGCGGGCATCCCTGCCCGCACAGCGCGCGCAGCGCGCTCAATCTAAAACCGGCGCTCGCTGCCTTGCGTTCGCCAGGGCGACGAGCCTTCCCTAACGGTCGGGCTTCTGATACTCCGCCCCTCGGGTTTTCAATCTCCCGGTCAGCATCAACGCGAGCATTTTCCAGTCACCCATGAACGACCACAGCGGATAGGTAAACGTGGCCGGCCGATTCTTTTCAATGAAAAAATGCGCCGCCCAGGCGAACGCGTAACCAGGAACCAGCGCGAGTGGAAACAACCACCAACGGCCGATTGCAATTAGAGCAATCACAAAACTGATAGCCGTCAGCGTGCCCAGACAATGCAGCACACGCGTGGCCGGCTGGCTGTGCTCGCCCAGGTAATATGGCCAGAAGTCCGAAAATGATTTGAACTGACGATTGGTCATGCGAAGTCGCGGCCATTCTAGCAGAACTCCTTGGCGCCTTTGGTATTCTCTTTGCGCCTCTGCGTGAAATTAATTAGCAAGAAATGCATTTCACGCAAAGGCGCAAAGGTAATAGGTAAGACGCAAAAGCGACCTGGGGTACTTCTAACTTGACCACCGGCGTACCGCAGGGCAAGATCAAGCGCTATGCTTTGTAGTGCAATTGCCACCCGGCGGATTTACCGCCAAATCCTCATTCAGATTTCGCTTCTGCTTACCGCTTGTTTGTTGGCTTCGTTCTTCCCTCTTAGCTCAAATACTCGGGCGCAAGCGCAAACTTATGAAAAGGAATTGACCGGCGGTGGGAAAGTGCTTTTGACGATCAAGAATCGCAACGGGCGCGTTTCCGTGGTTGCTTCTGATGATGAGAAAAGCAGGGCAAGCTTGCAGGCAAACTCGTCGGGCGCCCCGGTCGAAGCCGCGGACGTGACCGTCTCTGGCAGCGAGATTACCGTGCGTGAACGGCGGGACCGCATCGATCTAACCGTGCACGTCCCGAAGCGCTCGCGGGTGAAAGTAGAGACTGAAACGGGAATGGTCGACGTGATCGGTGACTTTGAAGTAGCCGATGTGCTCACGAACACGGGCACGATTCACGCGGACGTGCCGCTCGACGCGCTCAAATTCAAATTCCTTTGGCAGTCCAGCCACCCGCGGTTCCTGAGCGACGTTGAGCTGCCCCGAATCAAAGAAGGCCGCGCCGGCGCATTTTCAATCTCCGGCGTGTTGGGCCCGGACGCCAAACGAAAGAAGCACAAGAAGAAAGAGGACGCGACCCCCGGCGACACTTCGGAGGCCGCCGACAATAAGGGCGAGGCCAACGAGGCTGCTAAGAAGCCTGATAACAATAGTGAGAAGCCGCCCGAAAAACAGGAACTGGTGCAGTTGAATTTCATCACGCAGCGCGGCGTGATTCTGCTCAACGTCGATCCAGCGATGGCCCCAAACGATCTACGCGAGCGGCCGCTGACTGAAGCAGCACGCGCGATAGTGCGCAGCGGTGACGGTCCACTGACAGACGCTATTCGCACAGTTAGCCCGCGCATGTTCGGCGATTTTGCCCGAACTCTCCCGCCGCCGCGCAACGAACCTTCGCTGGTCAAACTTCCGCCGCCGGGTGAAGTCGCTACGGCTGTCTCGCCGCAACTAATGCGCGTCAACGCCAGCGTTACCGACCGCAACGGCCGGGCAATTCCCGGCATGCGCAATTCCGACTTTGCGGTTTATGAAGACGGCAGCGAGCGCCGGGTTGTCGACGTCACGCCGGCGACAGAGCCTTTCAATCTGGTTCTTCTGCTCGACGTTTCCGGCAGCGTGGAAGAGCGAATAGATTTCATCCGCAAGGCCGCGCGTGATTTTCTGAACACCGCCAGCCAGCAGGATCGCATCTCCATCATCAGCTTTCACGACGACATCAAAGTGATCTCCGGCTTTTCCACCGACCGTCGTTTGCTCTCAAAGAAGCTTGATGAGCTCGACGCGGGCGGCGCGACCGCGCTTTGGGACGCGATCGGCTATACCCTGGTGGAACCGCTGAAGCCTCTGCGCGGCGAGCGCACCGCCGTGGTAATTCTGTCGGACGGTGACGACAACAAATCGTTCATTCCGTTTCCGGCAATTCTGGAAGCGACGATCGAATCGGGGGCGCTGATTTATCCGCTCTATGTGCCGTCGGGATTGATTCCTGAATCCAGCGTCCCGCGCCCTTCGATCACGGTCGACCCGATGCGCACGCGCTATCTGACGATCACGACCCGCGCTGCGGAAGAGGGACAAAAGCTGGCCACCGTTTCCGGCGGTGTTTTTTATCCAATCAAGCGTCTGGAAGATTTGCAGAAAGCCTACGACGACGTGGTGGCGCAGATGCGCACTGCTTACACGATCACCTATGCCTCAGGCACGGATGGCAAAGGTCACCGCCGAATCCGCGTGCGCGCTAACCGCGACGGTGCTTCGGTCAGACTTAGTCCGGTAGTTGCGGCGACGCATTGACTGAGATGACGCTGAGTTCCTGCTGGTGCAAGCCGAACCTTCCCAAAATTTAGATCTCTTGCGCGCGGGGCCGAACACTCACTATCCCAAAGAGAAAGGGCGAGAGATGACAGCTTAGAACCTGCCGCCTTTGCCCACACTATAATCACCGGTGAGAAACGGATTAGTGCGTCGCTCCTGGCCGATCGTGGTGGTGGGTCCGTGGCCTGAGTAGACTGTCACGTCATCTCCGAGCGGCAGAATCTTGTTGAAGAGCGAATCCATCAATTGCTCAGTCGAGCCGCCCGGCAAATCCGTTCGTCCGATGGAACCAGCGAACAGACAATCACCGACAAACACTTTTCTTTCGCTCGGCTCAAACAGCACGACGTGCCCAGGCGTATGGCCGGGGCAATGAATCACCTGGAAGCTCAACGCACCCACTTCGTAAACCTGTCCGTCGCTCCAGTACTCGTCGACCTTTGGCGGCGGCTCATAATCAAAACCATAATCAGCCCACTGCGAACGCGGAATGCCGAGCCAGGCCGGTTGATTCGGCAGTTCCAGGTACAAAGGCTCGTCACCAGCATGAATAATAATCCGTGCTTCCGGCTTAAGCTTTTTCAGCGCCGCGACTCCGCCCACGTGATCCAAGTGGGCATGCGTGCAGGCAATGGCCTGAAGTTCAAAACCGTGCCTGTCGATCGCACTCACAATAGCTTCCGAGGCATCGCCCGGATCGATACAGATCGCGCGTTTCGTCTTCGCACAACCAACGACGCGGGTGTGTTGTTGAAAAGCAGTGACAGTGATTTCTTCGATGATCATTTCTTCCTTAACAGAAATGGTGTCACGTAGATCTAAGGATAGCGACTGCCTGCGTCCGTTCGCCACTCTCATGCATCAGAGGAGTATAATTGCTCAGACAAACTACTACCATTGAACGGATTAGATAAATGCCGCTGAGCGCCACCGCAGCTTCACTCGCTGAAGTCCTCGATGAGATGACCTCCGAGGGCGCGCCTGAGTTGACCGAGCACCTGGCCCACAACGCGCTGCACTGCTTCGCCTGCGGTCATCGTTGTTTGATCAAAGAAGGCAAGCGCGGCATCTGCAAAGTCCGTTTCAACGAAGGCGGACATCTGCGCGTGCCCGTCAACTACGTGGCGGCTTTACAGTGCGATCCCACTGAGAAGAAGCCGTTCTTTCACGCTTTGCCGGGATCAGACACGTTGACGTTCGGAATGCTTGGCTGTGATCTGCACTGCGCTTACTGCCAGAATTGGCTCACGTCACAAGCGCTGCGCGACGATGCGGCTGTGTCCCCTCCGCAGATGATCACGCCCGAAAGATTGATCGCCATGGCCCGGGCTTATGGCGCATCGATGGTTGGATCGAGCTACAACGAACCTTTGATTACGGCCGAGTGGGCAGTCGAGGTTTTCAAGCAAGCGAAGCCCGCGGGCTTTCGCACGGCTTTCATCTCTAACGGTAATGCGACGCCGCAGGTGCTCGACTATCTGCGGCCGTGGACTGACTGCTACAAGATCGATCTGAAATCGATGAGCGATCGTAATTATCGGCAGCTCGGCGGTGTGGTCGATAACATTCTGGACACGGTGAAGATGGTTCATGAGCGCGGCTTCTGGGAAGAGATTGTCACCCTCGTAATTCCCGGCTTCAATGATTCCGAAGATGAACTACGACGCGCGGCGGATTTCATCGCCTCAGTTTCGCCGGAGATTCCCTGGCATGTCACTGCGTTTCATCAGGACTACCGGATGACTGACAACGCAAACACGACCGCCGCACAGTTGATCCGTGCCTGCGAGATCGGCCGGCAAGCCGGGCTGCGTTATGTCTACGCAGGAAATCTTCCAGGTAGAGTCGGTCGCTGGGAACATACTTTCTGCCCCTCATGCGACGAACTGCTGGTCGAGCGGTACGGCTACATCATTCAGAAAATGAAAGTTACCCCCGAAGGCAGGTGCCCCTCATGCAGCGAAATGATTCCAGGCATCTGGTCTTGAAGCTCGGCTCAGTCAGGCGAGCACGGCTTGCCGCCTGAATGTACGGAGGCCTTCCGTAGGTGTCTCGCTAAAAACGATGGGCTGCGCCCAGAAGTTAGGGCGCAGCCCTTTTATTCGAACCCCGCCTACATCAAGCGGAAGCCGCCATAGCTTCTACTAAGGCGTCTTTGTTTTCGCCGGTGAAGGCATGGCCTTCATCGCCGGCGAAGCCTTTGCTGCCGGTGTTGCCTTGGGCATGGCCCTGGGCGAAGGAGTTGGCTTCATACCCGGAGACGCTGATGGAGTTGCCAAACTCTTCGGGGTGGGAGTTGCGGATGCGCTTTTCTGAACTGGCGTCGCCGCGCCGGCCACGACTTGCCACTGCCCGTTACGCCGCACGAAGGTATCTACCCAGCGATACTCGCCGCTGATGTCCTGGACCTTGCCATCAGGCATCTTGTACTTGCCGCCCTTAACCACATTGCGGCCGCTAACCACCGCTGAATCTTTATCAAGGACGTTCACTTTCAGATCCAGGACTTCCCATGAATCCGCACTCAAAGAGCCGGCTTCCATGTCCTTGATATCCTGCGCCTTGTCGCCGAGTGTCCCGTCGGGATAAACAAAAATTGCGTCATCAGCTTCGATCCGGCGAACGGTGGCCGCATCATGCTCTTTGATAATTCGCGGCCAGTCATTCTCGATCTTTGACAGCTCCGCCTCGATAGCCGCCCTATCCGGCGTCGGCTCGGGTGTCGCTATTGCCACCGTGTTGGCGTTTGTATTCTGAGGGTTCGCGCAACCGAATTGGGAAAAGGCCAAAAGTGCTATGGCCAGGAAGAGCACAGCCAGCGAAAGATATTTCGTCATTACCCCATTACTCCTTTTAGGATCAGATTTGAAACCGCTTTTGGTTGAGTTCGGAAATCATAATGCTTCTATGCCAAATCGGCCTGGGAGTCAATAGGAGGTTCAGTCGCGGACCGCCACTGAAACTATTGACTTGTGATTCCGGCTTGGCATATTGTCAACGTCATCGCAATGGCCCGTCGTCTGAAAAGATGGCAGGCTGGCCCGGTTCGGAAACCTTCCGCCGCGCAAATCTAACGTGGCCATCATCGGAGGAGTACAAAATGCCTTGCGTTACCCCCAGACTGTTTCGAGGTCGAACCAGAAAATCAAATTTCGTCTTCGCGGGCATTCTGAGTTTCATCGTGCTCACGGCAAATGTTTCCCTCGCGCAACGAACCCGGATGGCCCCTGACGACCCGGAAAATCAGCCTGCCTTCAGTGAGTTTAAGGGCGTGCGCCTCGGGATGACTGCGGACGCCTCGCGCAAGAAGCTGGGAAATCCGCGCGACAAGAGCCCCGAGATGGACCTGTACGTTTTCAACGATACGCAGGCCGTGCAGGTTTTCTATGACAAAGCCGGCGCGGTGACGGCGATCTCGATCGATTTTATGAGCGGCGCCAATGCCATTCCCTCGGCTAAAGAGGTGCTGGGCTCGGAAGCTGAGGCGAAAACGGACGGCTCAATCTACAAACTACTGCGCTATCCAAAAGCCGGTTATTGGGTTTCGTATAGCCGCACGGCGGGAAGCTCACCCACCACGACAATTACGATGCAGAAGATTGATCATTGATTCTGCGACGGGCGCTCACTCGTTTGTCTGGATACATTAATCTACAGCTGAAGCCAGTACCACGTGCGTGAGCGGTGAACCATAGAATCAACTTCTGAACAGACGAGTCTTAGGCCCGACCCATCAAGCACGTAGCACTACCTTCTATCACGCTGGTTCCCAAAGATCCGAACATCTTTGTACTTCCGCGGTCTGTCGATTCGACTTCCGCTCTACGCTTGCGTTACGTCCAGCGGCAGTGTAGAAGTGTTGGTTTCGCATTGAGGAGGAATTGCTCACAGTATGCTCCGCGCAGGCATAGTCGGTTTACCCAACGTCGGCAAGTCGACGCTTTTTAACGCTCTTACGGCACAGAGCGCTGCCCTCGCGGCCAACTATCCCTTCGCCACCATCGAGCCCAACGTCGGCGTGGTGCCGGTTCCTGATGAGCGGCTTGAGCCACTCGCCAAACTCGTCAAAACCAGCGTCATCGTCCCGGCCACGGTCGAGTTTTTGGATATAGCCGGACTGGTGCGAGGGGCATCGAAAGGCGAGGGTCTCGGCAATAAGTTTCTGGCCAACATCCGCGAAACCGACACGATAGTCCAGGTCGTACGCTGCTTTGAAGACGAAGGCGTGGTGCATGTCGAGGGCTCAGTCGATCCGAAACGTGATATCGAGACAATCCAGATCGAGCTTGCCCTGGCGGACCTTGCGACTGCTGAACGCCGTCGCGAAAAAGCCCAGAAGGGATTAAAGGGCGGTGATAAGACGGCGCGCGCGGAACTGGAAATCCTCGACAAGATTCAGCCGGCATTGGAACAGGGTAACTCCGCGCGCATCGTTGAATTAACGAGCGATGAACGCGCCATTGCCCGCAACTTCTTCCTGCTCACCATGAAGCCGACGATATACGCGGCCAACGTTGACGAAGCCACGCTGGCAAAACCGGAGCAAAGCGCGCATCTTCGCCTCGTGCGCGATCTGGCCCAGTCTGAAGGAGCGGAATGTTTGACTATTTGCGCTCAGCTTGAAGCCGAGTTGGTCGAGCTACCCCCAGCGGAGCGGCTCGACTATTTGCAAACTCTTGGAGTCTCCGGCAGCGGCGTTGATCGCTTAATCAAGAACGCGTATCACTTGCTCGGACTGATGTCTTTTCTGACTGCGGGCGAAAAGGAAGTGCGAGCCTGGACCATTCACCAGGGGTCGCGCGCGCAGGATGCTGCCGGCGAGATTCATTCAGACATCGCCCGCGGATTCATCCGGGCCGAGATAGTCGGCTACGACGCGCTGATACGCGCGGGGTCATACGCTGCGGCAAAGGAACAGGGACTGATGAGGTTGGAAGGCAAGGACTACATCATGCAGGAAGGCGATGTAGTGAATTTCAGGTTTAATGTTTAGCGCGCTCTCAGGAGTTGCCCTTCCGTTCCGAGCGGATGAGTTCGATCAATGAATTCAGTCGACGGTCTGAGTTAGCTTGAGACTCAGCCAAATCAGCGAATCTTTTGTCGGTTCGGGCAAATCTCTCTTCATTCTCGCGAAATCTCTCTTCATTCTGTTTTTGAAGCTCTAAAAGCGCTTGTATGTTTTCAGCCTGCTTCGCGAACCGCTCCTCGTTCTTCGCGAATCTTTCTTCGTTTCTCGCGAACAGCTCCTGATTCTGCATGTGGAGGTCAATGAGGATATTTATTTTCTCGTCCTGGTGCCTTATGTCGAGCCGCGCCCGCCGGCCAGCTCTCACGAATAATTTCGCGAGCCGCTCAAGTCGATCCACTCTGGGTTCCGGTGTCATGTCGTCGCGCCCTCTTGCTGGTTTACCGCGAAGGCATAATCGCGCGAGTTCGATGATCAGTCAAGTGCGATTTCTTGCAAGGACGAACGGATCAAGCAGTCTGATGGCTCAAGGGTGATTCTTAGTGAGGTGGGTGTGAATAGATTGGTTAGTTAAACGTGCTTTACCGCAGCACGGCGCGAATTCCGACGACGATTAAATAGATTATGGCGACCACTATAGCGATCTTAATCAGCGCTATCGCCAGGCCGATAAGCAAGCCGAGGACGCCGAGCGCGACGCCCGCTGCTGCCAAAACGACTGGTATGCCCACGGCCAGCACAAACAACGCCAGCAGGACAATTCCTACTATCTTCAAAACATCGGTTGCTTCTTTCATTTCTTCTACCTGGTGCCTTTCGCCTATGCGCCTTTATTTACGGGCTTTCCGTGTCCGCGTCAATATACGACAGGTCGGCGGCAATCGTTCCGTAAAAACCTATTCCGAAGTGGTATTGAGGCTAACCCTTCAGTCTGTCTTCTCTAGCGATGACGCAATCACAGATTGAAGGCTGTGCCACCAAGACAAAAAAAGGGCTACCGGTGAGTGGCAGCCCTCGAATGATCCCTCGGGATCATTGTTGTGAATGTGGATCTAAGGAATTATCTGGATTACTCCAACCCTTTGACCGGATGGCCTAATGATGGTCCCCTGCGTCACACCCAGGCTTTCGGTTGTCAGCATCAAACCAAAATCATCGTACGGCACTTCAGACTTGATTTCGGCTTCATTGCGTCCCTTGACATTGATGATTTGGCCGAGCCTGGTGAACTGATTATCAGGCGATACCGCCCAAAGCACATATGCCAGACCCTTCGGCGCTTCCTTCAAATCGTGGAAACGCATAAGGACTTCGGTGGTCCTCCCGTGTTTGTGCGGCTCGATGAAAACATTCGCCCGCGCGCCTTCCAGGGCACCGCTGAAATTTATTTTCAGTTTAGTGTCGTCGCCTTTCTTGAAGGTCCCAATGCCCAGCATGGGAACTGTGTAATCTGCTATCGCCGAGTCGACTACCGCATCCGTCACGGCAGTTACGGGCGCAGCTACCGCGCCGATAGTCTCGCCGACGGCATTAGTCAGCGGAATTAGAGTCAGGCCGCTCGGGACCGCGCTGCGGAAATAAACCTGCGTGCTATCTCCATATGTCGACAGATTCGAATCCGGTGACGCCACCAGCATAAACTTCGTCAAAGGAATCGAGGTCGTGAATACGCCGGCGCCGTTTGCAACTTCCACCGGACCCAACATGGTGACGGCCCCGGTAGGCTCTACCGCATATAGATTCACCGCGGTTGCTTCGGCAGGCAGGCCGCTGAGATTTACTTTAACCTTTGTGCCATCAGCCGCCCGCAGAATAGTTGCTTGCCCCCTGGCGCCGCTAAGACCTATCGGATTTAAATTGACGATTGTTTCTTTGCCGACCGGGTATTCTACAATGGTGTAAGTCCCGTCAGAGTTTTGCACTGCCTGGACCTTGGTAACCGTTTGCCCGAAGGCGGCAGCGGCTAGTGAAAACAAGAGAAGTGTTGCCCCCAACACCCCAATCAAACGTTTGCTCATAATTTCATCCTCCTAAAAACCATGGTTTTCTCTTGTCGGGATTCGCGGGGGGTTTTTTTGTTCTTGAGAGAAGAGGAGCAACAGACGTGCCGGGTAGTTTATGAAGTTAACACTCATAAGATGAATCGCTTGCGACCGGATTGTCTGCACTGGCGGAGGGAACTCGTACAACTCAACGTACTATTTGGGTTCGCCCGATTTAGCTGGAATTTAGCGAAATCGATAAGTTTTTATACTTCGCCAAGCCCTGACAGGTTCCACATTCCGGGTTGGTTTTACCATGCGACGCCCCTGTGCCGATTCTGAGATCAGTTGGTCGAGGCGCTTTAGTCTCGTCTCTTCTTTCTTGGCGCTGACGACCCACCAGTTCATAACCTTCCGATAAGAAGGCGGCTGCGCTTGAAAGAACTTCCAAGCAGCTTTGTTTCGTTTGAGCTTTCCTAGATACGGTTCGACCAGTTCAGGGCTTCTTTGTTCGTAGGCATAGATACCGGATCGATTTTCTTTGCGCGCCGCAAAGGCTTTCAGCCCGGCGGGCTGCATCCGCTTCTCGTTGATCAGTCTCTCGACGTTGCGGATATTCACCGCGCTCCAAATGCTGCCCGGCTTGCGCGGTGAGAAACGGATTTTGTAACTCTCTTCGTCGATGTTCTTGCGGATGCCGTCGATCCAACCAAAGCAGAGTGCCTCGTCGACCGACTCAGGCCAGGTGATGCTCGGCTTGCCGGAGTTCTTCTTGTAGAAGCCCACCCAAAGTTCTTTTGATTTCGCGTGGTTGGCGGCGAGCCATTTGCGGAATGCGGCGGGAGTTTTGAAGAATTTTGGCAAAAGTTCGCTCACGGTTATCACCGAGTCATTCATCGCGAACATTCGCCCCGCGAAGCGTCTTCGCTCCATAGGAGTGAGATGTTTATAGCACCGGGCGTCTTAACTCAAAGCTCCTTTAGGAGCGAAATGTGGAAAATACGTATCACCATGGTATTTGTACATTACGCTCCTAACGGAGCTGATGGGAATCTAAAGAGTCGTAGGATTCTATAAACATTTCACCCCGAGCGGGGTGAAGAGAAAATCAAATCTTCAGTAACCCTTCAACTCCACAATCGCCTTCAGCACATCAGCCACCTGCGGCAGGATCGCGTCTTCGAGTTGCGGCGCGTAGGCGACAAACGTGTCGAGCGCGGCGACGCGGCGGACGGGAGCGTCGAGATACTCGAACAACTCGTTCGAGATGCGGGCGGCGATCTCCGCGCCATAGCCCCAAGACATGGTGTCTTCGTGGGCGACGATCACGCGGGAAGTTTTCTTCACAGATTCGGCGATTGCGTTCCAGTCGTAGGGATTCATCGTGCGCAGGTCGATCACCTCAACGCTGATGCCCTGCTGTTCAGCTTGTTTCGCCGCGACCGTTGAACGCTGTACCAAAGCGCCGTAGGTAATGATCGACAAGTCATTGCCTTCGCGAACCGTCCTGGCTTTGCCAAACGGAATCATGAAATCGTCGCCCGGGTAAGGCGATTTGTTGTAGGCCTGCCGATAGAGATGCTTGTGTTCGAGAAACAAAACCGGATCGTCACACCTAATCGACGTGCGCAGCAGTCCGTTGGCATCGAGTGCGTTTGAAGGATAGACGACACGCAGTCCCGGAATCTGTGTGAAGAGCGACACGCCCGATTGCGAGTGATAAATGGCCCCGCCCTTCAAATAGCCGCCGATCGGAACCCTCATGACCATCGGTGATGAGAACTCATTGCCCGAACGCCAGCGCAACAGCGCCAGCTCGTTGCGAATCTGATGATAGGCCGGCCAGATGTAATCAAAGAACTGAATCTCGACCACGGGCTTTAAGCCCCGCGTGGCCATGCCGATGGCCCGACCCACGATGTTCGCTTCCGCCAATGGCGAGTTAAAGACCCGCGCGCTGCCAAACTCACGTTGAAGGTTAGCCGTGACTTTGAAAACACCGCCCTTGCCTTTGAGCTGGCCCAGCGATTCTTCGCGCGAGCAATCGGCGATGTCTTCGCCAAACACAATCACGCGCGGATCGCGTTTCATTTCAGTGTGCAGGCAACGATTGATCAGATCGACCATCGTGCCGGGGTTCCCGCTCAGCTCTACGTGGTCTTCGGTATCAAACTCTGAAGAAGTTGGATCGACGGAGGGCGAATAGATAAAGTCCAAAGCTGTTTCGGGCGCAGGCTGTGGACTGGCGAGCGCGATGTCGGCAGCTTCGTTGATCTCGCGATCGACTTCGTCTTTCAGCTTTTGCAGCTCGTCCTGGCTGGAGATTTTTTCCTCCACCAGCAGCGCGCCAAATCTCTTTATCGGATCGTGTTCGGCATCGGAAACACGTTCGGCTTCACCCCGGTACAGCTTTTCATCGTCTGAAAGCGAATGCGAATAGGGCCGAATCACTTTCGCGTGCACAAATGAAGGCCCGCGGTTCTTGCGGCAGTTGTCGACCGCGCGCCGCATGGTCGCGAGCGACTCGAGGGCGTCCGTGCCATCACAACGCTGTCGATATAGATTGGGAAATCCCGAGATGAGCTTTGAGACGTCACCGCCCGCCGTTTGTACTTCGACGGGGACGCTAATCGCGTAACCGTTATCTTCCAGCAGGAACACCACCGGCAGTTTCAAATTGCAAGCAGTGTTGAGAGCTTCCCAAAATTCGCCTTCGCTCGTCGTCCCATCGCCGAGCGAAACGTAAACGACTTCATCATTATGAAAGCCCTTGACCACCTTCTTCAATTCCCGGATCAGCTTTACTCGATAACCGGCTTCAGCGCAGCCGACTGCCTGTAAAAGTTGCGTGCCGGTCGGAGATGACTGCGAGACGATGTTGAGTTTCTTATGACCCCAATGCGAAGGCATCTGCCGGCCGTGCGAGTTGGGATCAGCCTCAGCGCCGACGCTTTCCAAAAGCATATCCAGCGGTGTCATCCCCAACTGCAGGCACAACGCGCGATCGCGATAGTAGGGATAGAACCAGTCATAGCCCGGCTTGAGACACATGCCGGCGGCGACCAGGATCGCTTCGTGACCAGCACCGCTAATCTGAAAGAAGATTCGGTTCTGGCCTTTCATCTGAATTTCTTTGTCGTCCAGACGGCGAGAGAGATACATCATGCGAAAGAGTTTCAGCATCTCTTCGCGGCTAAGACTAGGCGGCTGGCTTGGTTGCCTATGTGGCTGTTTGCCGCGCGCCGGGACGGGTTTGATTGCAGGCGCAGCGACGGGCCTGTTTGGAGGCGCAGGCTTGGGCTCGGGCTGCGCGACAGCTTCCGCGGTGAAAGCCTTTTCAGGCAGCTCGCCTTCGGATTTTTTGACTAGCCTTAGAACCTTCAGGTCACTCATGATTATTTTCTCTCGCCGCATAGCGGCGAAATATTTATAGAAGCGAGACTCGAAATAATTTCCAGCTCCATCAGGAGCGAAATGTTTGCGTCGCCCATAAATGGGCTAACGCCAAGAAAGGGACGTCCGGCACTATAAATATTCCGCGCCTACGGCGCTGAAAACTCACTTTCCAAAATCGTTTTATATTCTTCGGCCATTCCCGGATGACCGTGCGATGCCGCTGCATCCATGCCGCGCTGATAACTCTCCCGCGCTTTGTCGGATTGTTTAGTTCGCTCGAACGCGCGCGCCAGCATCCCGTAGGCGTTCCCTTCATCGTCGGCAGCCGCGAGATAACGTTCGAGCGTTTCGATCAACTTCGTTACGTCGCCGGCCTTTTCATATTCCTTAGCCAGTCCGAACATGACCATCGTGTTACCCGGATCGCCCGCGAGCATTTGTTCGAAGATTTCGATTCGTGATGTAGCCATCTGTTATCAAACTCGACTCAGGAAGTTCTCCAGCACGAAAATCTTTCGCATGCGGAAGCGCAAAGGGCTCTGAACGATCGTGATGGCCTTCAGTCTTTCGAGCCCGCTTACAAACCACGGTTCTTCACACTCGGGAATCTGTTCCAGCCACTGCGGGGCTTCCATGCCAAGCTCATCGCAAAGTGACTCAACTGTCGCCGCGACTAGTGCATCCATCTTTCGCTCTCCCTGCCGAAATGGCGCCTCAATGGCCTGTAGATCTCTAGAACGGCGAAAGTCGTCGACGAAATTCATCAGGTGAATCGCCCACCACTTTTGGTCGTTGGCGATCTTATCTCTGGTTTCTTTAACCGTTATCACGTGTTCCCAAAAGCTCTTCTATCAGAATGCGTGTTTCAGGCTTAATCTCTTTGTGCGGATAGTAGCCCTTTACGATACCGAAGACTTCACCCGCGCTCTTTAGACCCAATTTTCGGACTAAGACCTTGAGGTCATCTTGATCCATTGTGTCGGCCCGCGCGCTCAGCACCTTCATTGCCAACAAATAATCGGGCAGCGGCACATAGATTTTAAGATGCGACAGGTCGAGCAGGATGCGGCGTTCATGTCGCGCCAGAAATATCTCGACGGCATTATTAAGCCAACCTATCGGCAGCCCATTTCGCTCGGCAACCAGACGGGCCGCTTTGCGAACCTCCCGGACCGGTTCGAAGACTGCATCTACATCATCTGTATCCGGACGGGCGTTGTACGCAATCGCCATCACGGCGCCGCCATACAAACAAATCTCGCCCTTGATATCCATCGAGCGGAGTTCATCATTCAGCTCTGTCAAATAGCGCTTAATCTCTTCTGCGTTCACTTGCTGCGCCGCTTTCACTTCCCACCAATGATCAACTTCGCGATCGTCTGCAATTGCATATTAGAAGTGCCCTCGTAGATCGCGCCGATCTTCGAATCACGCCAGTACTTCTCAACCGGGTAATCCTTTACATAGCCATAGCCGCCGTACATCTCGATCGCCTTCGAAGTAATACGTTCGGCCGCGCGCGATGAATACAGCTTGGCCATCGCGGCCTCTTTGACGAAGTTCATTCCGGCGTCTTTCATCCGGGCGGCGTTGTAAACCATCAGCCGCGCGGCTTCCAGGTCCGTGGCCATCTCGGCCAGTTGAAACTGCACGCCCTGAAATTCGTTGATCTGCTTGCCGAACTGCTCGCGCTCGCCGGTGTAGCGTAAGGCGCATTCCAGCGCGCCAGTAGCGATACCAATCATTTGCGCGCCGATGCCGATGCGTCCTTCGTTCAGCGTCTCGATCGAAGTCTTGTAACCCTTGCCGACTTCTCCGAGCACGTTTTCTTTGGGCACCGGGCAATCTTCCAGAATTATTTCAGTCGTCGATGACGCGCGAATGCCGAGCTTGTTTTCTTTTTTTCCAACTGAGAAGCCGGCGAAATTCTTCTCGACGATGAACGCCGTGATCCCGCGATAGCCGGCTTCGGGATTTGCGTTAGCGAAGAGAACAAAGATTTCCGCTTCCTTGCCGTTGGTGATCCAAAGCTTGCGGCCGTTGATGACAAAGTGATCGCCGCGATCGACCGCCCGCGTCTGCATCGCAAACGCGTCCGATCCGGAGCCGGCTTCGCTGAGGGCATAGGCCCCAACCTTCTCGCCGGCCAACTGGGGCAGATACTTCGTCTTCTGTTCCTGATTGCCCCAGCGAATCAGCGCGTTGTTCACCAGGGTATTCTGCACATCGACAAAGACGCCCACGGAAGCATCAACGCGCGACAATTCTTCGACGGCCAGAATCGCTTGAAAAAACGAGCCGCCGGCGCCGCCGAATTCTTCCGGCGTTTCAATTCCCATCAGGCCCAGTTCGAAACATTGTTTCGTCAGCTCGGGATCGAAATGGCCCTGTTCGTCCATAGCCTCGACGCGCTTGCGAATCTCGCCTTCGGCAAACTCGCGCACGCTGGCGCGAAACATTTGCTCGTCTTCAGAGAGCGTCGTCAGCGGACGGGCGATTAATTGTTCGATGGCAATTTGGCTTTGACTCATTGTGTGACTGGGGCCCGCGGGAAAGTCTGTCGATCTTGAATCGACATCATAATCAACGGGCCGACCAAAAGGCAAAAGGGAGGAACGGTGGCACAGACTTCAGTCTGTGATTTCTTGTGAGTAGGATCACCGACTGAAGTCTGTGCCACTTGCATTCATGCACCTGTCGCATTAATCCTGCCTGGCACCGGTGTCCCGCCGGTGGATCACTTGCCAGATGTGCGTGCCACGATTAACTGAAGCGGGCACGCGCTTTGCCCTTTGGACATCGCCCACGCGATGTTCTATTTTGTTTCTTAACCCAGTTTCAACAAATGAGTCAGACGCAAGCGCAAGGATCAAGGAAGGGACTTACTCCCCTCGGCATAATTTTCGCCGTTCTGGGCCTGGCCCTGTTCACATACTTCGTCAAACGGGCAGGAATTGGACAAATCGCCGACGGCATCAGGAGGCTGGGCGCCGGATTTCTGCTCATCATCGCGATCTCGGCGGTCCGGCAGATCGTGCGCTCATTCGCCTGGTGCCTGTGCGTTGAAGAGCCTTACCGGCTACGGTTCTGGGACGCGTTTCGCGCGCGCGTCATGGGCGACGCTATCGGTACCGTGCTGCCCTTCGCCAGCTTCGTTATCTCTGAACCAGCCAAGCCCGCTTTGATTCGAGATCGTCTTCCATTGATGGTCGGGATGTCAGCCATCGCCATCGAGAACATTTTTTACAGCTTGTCAGTGGCCGTCTTCATTTCTTCGGGGATGATTGCTCTACTGCTGAGTTTTAGTGTGCCGCAGGCGCTGCGGGTGGGGAGTTTCATCGTCCTCGGGGTGATTCTAATCGTGATCGTCCTGGGCACTTTGCTGGTTCGCAGGGAAGTTGGATTCATCAGTGCCACCGCTGGTTTCTTGCACCGTCGCGGGCTCAACGCGAAATGGATTGAGAAGGGGCGAACACTCGAAGATCGAATCTACGGTTTCTACCGCCGCCATCAGTCGCGATTCCTTCCCATCCTCCTGTTGGAAGCGTGCTTCCATTTCGCCGGCGTCTGCGAAATCTATGTGGCTCTCAGCTTTATTAGCCCACAACAGCCGCCGACGCTTCTGACCGCTTTCATTCTTGAGTCGGTGAATCGTGTGATCACCATGGGGTTCAAATTTATTCCGCTGCGCATGGGCGTTGATGAGGCCGGCACGGGAAAGGTTTCCAAAGTGCTGCTGTTCACGGAAGTCACCGGAGTGACCCTGGCCATCGTTCGTAAAGCTCGCGATGTTTTTTGGACGGCGATAGGAATGGCCTTCCTGCTGCAACGCGGCTTGTCATTACGCGCCGTGGCGCGCGACGCAGAGGCCGCGCTCGCCGAAGAAGCAAAGCATCGGCGCGCTGGAGAGGTCAGTACCGGGAGCGGTAGCGACCGGGTCTCGGCGTCGTGATCTCGGTTGTGTGGAGCGTCGCGACCCGGTTACATAGGGAGAATCTTACAAGTTGTCATCAGTTGATTTTGATTCGATAAAGACTGAATCGGGTGTTACGCGAAAAGCGGCTGCGATTTCTTTACCACGAAAGAGCACGACGGCTTTGTCCTGGGAACAGACCACCGTGTTGCTGATCGGATTAATGATGGTGATGGGCTTTGGTCTACGTCTGTCCGGACTTGGGCGGATAGGATTCGCGGAAGACGAGATCAATAAGGTCGAGGCTGTGCGCGCTTACGACCACGGTGACTTTACCTCTAACGCCGAGCACCCAATGTTGATGAAGGCGCTCATCGACGTTTCGATGCGTGCCGCACGCGCCTGGAAATCGATGACCGGGCAGGCCATCAGCGACGAAGCCGCTTTGAGATTTCCCAATGCGCTGTTTGGGGCGCTGACTGCAATTCCTCTTTTTCTTTTGACTGCGGCCCTGTTCGATCGCCCCACAGCTTTCTGGGCCGCGGCGTTCTGGTCGTTCGGCGTTAACGCAATTACCTACAATCGCATCGGCAAGGAAGACACTCTGATGGTCTTCTTTATGCTGTTCGCCTTCTATCTGTTCATTCGGAGCAAGCTGGTAACGGACCAGACGTGGTTTCATCGCCTGCGAAACCTGAGTGCGGTCAGTTTTGGTTTGATGATGGCGTCAAAATATTTTCCCCACTATCTGGGGCTGAACATGCTCTATCATCATTTCGTGCGAGTGCGGACACAGTCGGCTGATGAACCTCGCTGGCGGACTCCCTTCAGCTTCTTTCTGATCATCGGCACGGTCCTCGTGCTGGCAAATCCCGTGGTCCTGCTGCCAAGTGTTTGGAACTATCTGGACGCGTATTCGGGAGAGAAACTACTGACCCACACGGGATACATAATGGGGAACCACATTTACTCAAACCGAATGTCGGCTTCTCCTTTCTGGGGCTTGCCGGTGTATTTCTATCTGCTGTTTCTGGCCATCAAAGTTCCGCTCGCGATCACCGCAGCGTTTCTCGCCGGACTATTCGTGAGTCTGCGCCGTTGGCGGCGTCCTGGTCATGCGTTCGTTCTGTTCATGCTTTTTTTCTGGCTGGTTCCCTATTCGCTGGTGGGCGCGAAGTGGTTGCGCTACACACTTTCGTTGATGCCCTTCGTTTACATGAGCGCGGCAGTGGGAACGATGATGTTGATTCGCTGGTTTGGCCAACTACTGGAAAAGGTTAAGGCCGGCCCAGCGATGTTACGGGCCGCGACCACCGTGTTGGCCCTGATCCTGGTAGCCGTGCCGGCATGGACCGCCTATGCGAGCGCGCCGCATTACGCGATGTATACCAACGTGCTGGGCTCGAGATATGCGGCGTACTTCTTTCCCCACGATGAGTTCTATGACGATGGATTGAACGACGCGATTCGTTTCGTTTGTGAGCGCGCGCCGCGCCAGGCAACAATTGTCACCGAGACACCTGGCGTCGTTAGATATTACACTGAGCAACTTGGCCGCACGGATTTGCAGTCGCGAGTGCTCTCGGATCCCAAGTACACTGTGTCCGAAACTGGGCCCGCCTACATCATCCTGCAGAGAGGCCGCACGTATTTTGAAAATCAGAATAAGATGAAGGAGGTGCGCGATCGCTTTACACTGGTTTACGCCGGGTGTGTCGAGGGCCACACGGGCGCGGAAGTTTATGCTGTGCCGGCCGATCCGAACGCGGCCGTAGAACCATGCGGCGATCTGCGACCATAGCATGCTTAAGAAAAAATTTGTTCTTATTGGTTTATTAGCGCTATCGATCTTCGCGCTATCAATTTCGGTTCACACTTCCGCCGAGAGCGGAGCCGGGCAGCGCGCTCACGTGGTCATTCTGGGCACGACGGATATGCACGGGCGCGTGTTCCCCGTCGACTACTACACGAACAAGTACGACAACGTGGGCATCGCGAAAGTCGCGACCCTGGTGAAGGAAGCGCGCAAGACCGACCCCGATCTGCTGTTGGTCGACAGTGGCGATACGATTCAGGGAACGCCGCTGGAATACTTTCACAATAAGCGGAACAACACGCCGCCCGATCCGATGATGCTGGCGATGAATGCCCTGCACTACGACTCGATGACTGTCGGCAATCATGAATATAACTTTGGCCTGAAGGTCCTGGAAAAAGCCCGCGGTGAAGCAAAGTTTCCCTGGCTGTCGGCCAACACTTACAACAAAGGAACGCCGACCACTCACTACCAACCGTATCTGATTAAGGAAGTCGGCGGCGTGCGTATCGGCGTGTTGGGGTTGACGACGCCAGGCATTCCCAACTGGGAGAACGTGCCGAACTATGCCGGGCTCGAATTCAAAGAGACGGTCAGCGAAGCAAAGAAGTGGGTGGCGATGCTGCGCGACAAAGAGAAGGTGGATATTGTGGCGATCGCGATGCACATGGGCATCGAGGAAGACCTGCGCACCGGGACACTAAATCCCTCGCAAGTGCCGAATGAGAACGCGGCGATTGCCATTGCCCGGCAAGTGCCCGGCATCGATGTGATCCTGTTGGGTCACACGCATCGAGATGTACCGTCGCTCGTGGTCAACGGCGTGCTGTTGACGCAAGCCAATCGTTGGGCCAGTCACGTGGCGCGCGTCGATCTCTACTTGGAAAAGAACAGCAGTGATGGGCGCTGGCACGTCGTCGCCAAAGCCGCGCGCACAATTCCGGTCACGGAAAAGACCGCGCTGGATCCTGAAATCGCCCAACTCGGTCAACCTTACGATAAGGAAACTCAGGATTGGTTGGGCCGCACGATCGGCGAATCGCCGGAAGAAATAACTTCGCAGGATTGTCGCTTTCGCGATACGGCGATCATCGATCTGATTCAGCGGGTGCAGTTGGAAGCGGGCAAAGCCGACGTGTCGATGGCCGCGTGCTTTAATCCACAGGCGCGCATTCCGAAAGGTCCAGTCACGGTGCGTGACATCGCCGGACTTTATGAGTACGAAAACACCCTCGTGACAATCGAGCTTACCGGAGCGCAGTTGAAAGAGGCTTTAGAGCATTCGGCGCGTTACTTTCGTGAGTACCAACCGGGAAAGAGCTTGGCCGATCTCGTCGATCAAAGAATTCCCGGATACAACTTTGATATGGCTGAGGGAGTCACCTACGAACTCGACGTAACCAAACCGTTCGGTCAGCGCATTCAGAACCTGAAGTTCAAGGGACAATCCATCAGTCCCACCCAAAAACTCCGGGTCGTTACCAATAACTATCGCGTCAATGGCGGCGGTGGCTTCACGATGTACAAGGACGCGCCGGTCGTCTATCGATCGAGCGAAGAAGTGCGCGAGCTGATCATCGATTGGGTCGAGCGAAACAAGACAATTCCTACTCAGGCAAACAATAATTGGCGGATTTTGGGAGCGCAGTAAGAGTTCCCTTCACCGACCTGCCAGAGTACCCGAGCCTGGATTCGCGGCTTGTGTAACGAGCGCAGCGGCGGCGCTCAAGCTAACCTCATCCAAGCGGTGTCTCGCAACGCATGCCACTGCCGTCCAACCGCGCGTCCGGTCGCTGCGACGGTCTTTTGGGACTCTTCGGATTAGGGATCACTCCAGAACAGAGAGACGGCGACCCTTGGGTCTGCCGTCCTCTGTCCGTGAGGTGGGGTGAGAAGAAGCGAAATCAATCCAGGCTGGGGGAATCTCACGAGCCCCGGCTCTCGCGAGGCCAAATTATTCGCTATACCTACTAAGGCGTGTTTCCGCGCTAAATTCCCTCATGGAAAATGATAAAATCCTCCCGCGAAACATCCCGAGCAAACGTCGCGCAATCTCTCAAATTCATAAGTACCGGGCGCACAGTGGACGAATCCGAAGATATTACTGAGATTTTGTTGAAGTGGGGCAGCGGCGACAACGCAGCGCTGGAGCAGTTGCAGCCGCTTGTTCAGGACGAGTTGCGCCGTCTAGCGGTCAGATTATTGAGGCATGAACGTGAGAACCACACCTTAAACCCAACCGCGTTGGTCAACGAAGCGTATATGCGGCTGGTAAAGCGGCAGAAAATTGAATGGAAGAGCCGGGCCCAGTTTTACGGGCTGGCTGCGAAGCTAATGCGGCACATTCTTATCGATTATGCCCGGAAACATCAGACCGAGAAGCGCGGCGGCGAACTTCACCGGGCCCCCTTTGAAGAGGCGTTCACCGTGATCGACCCGCGGACGGAGTTTGTCGCCATCCACGAGGCTTTGAAGCGGCTGGAGGCGTTCGACCCACAAAAAGCTCAAATCGTCGAGCTTCGTTTTTTCGGGGGTCTTTCCATTGCTGCGACCGCGGAAGTCCTTGAAATTGGCCACTCTAGAGTCGAACGGGACTGGAAGCTGGCCCGGGCCTGGTTGCGGCGAGAGTTGGAATAAGTCACCTCAAAAAAATGTCTGAGGGAATTTTCGCCTCTGTCACGCTTTAGTTCATAGAGACACCTCAAAAAAAGGGACCCCCCGAACCCGGTGAGTAAGCACATTATGAAACCGGACCGCTGGCAGCAGATAGACGAACTTTTCCACTCGGCGCTGGAGTGGCCGCTGTCTGAACGCGCACATTTACTGAGAAACGCGACCGGCAATGACGAAGACCTTCAGCGCGAGGTTGAATCTCTCCTGCTAGCGCACGAGCGTGAGGGACCATTTCTTGACGACTCAGTTTTCGAAGTATCCCCCGAATTCTTTTCCGCCTGTCTGACCGGCCTGTTGGCAGGCCAACAAATTGGTCCTTACACGATCCTTTCCCTGCTCGGCATGGGGGGCATGGGCGAAGTTTATCTCGCTCAGGACATCCGGTTGGGTCGCAAAATAGCGCTTAAACTTCTCTCGGCTGATTTTGCCGGCGATCAGGATCGGGTGCGCCGTTTCGAACAGGAGGCGCGCGCAGCCTCGGCCCTGAGCCATCCAAACGTCTGCGTGATTCACGAAATCGCTGAAACGGAAGACGGCCGCCACTTTATTGCGATGGAGCACATTGACGGGATCACCTTACGCGAGCGAATCGCGCGGCAACCGTTCAGTGTGCGCGAAGCGCTTCGCATCGCTAATCAGATCGCGGCAGCTCTGTCCGCGGCGCACGCTGCCGGCGTCGTCCATCGCGATGTAAAGCCGGAAAATATCATGATCCGAAAGGACGGCTATGTGAAGATTTTGGACTTTGGTCTCGCCAAGTTGAGCGAAATCGAGGTCCTATCCGCAGGTGACACTCCCCGGAGAATTCTAAACCAGCACACTGAGCCGGGGACCCAGATGGGCACAGTGAAATACATGTCACCCGAGCAGTTGCGTGAAGGCGGGGTCGATGAACGCACGGATGTCTGGAGTTTGGGCGTGGTACTCCATGAGATGGTTACCGGAATCACGCCTTTTGAAGAAGGCAGTCGCAACGAAATCATAGCTTCGATCCTTAAGCGACAGCCGGCCCAGCTGACGTTTCAAGGCAGCGCGGTCCCCGCGGACTTTCACGGGATCGTAGCGCGAGCACTCAGTAAGCAACGTGAAAAAAGATATCAAACCATGAGTGCGCTCGCGTCTGACCTGGAAACACTGCGTAGTTCGCTTGGAGCGACGGAGCCGCTATCAATCGGATATGAGGCGCCGGAAGAGGCTCAGAATACAACGCCAATAAAACGGAAGGATTTGGGCCAGACCAGCATTCTCTGGTCGTCCGCGTTGACACTCGCCTCGCACACGGCGGACCAGGTTTTCAGAGGGTTCAGGGAGCGCCCCGCGACCTTTGCGGCAATTTCAGCGGTCTTAATACTGCTCATCGGTCTGAACTGGCGCCGGTTCGAAAGTGGGCAGCAGAGCTCTTCCCTTTTTCAGACAATCACTATGAACCCGTTGACAAACGGCGGGCAGTCGCTGTTCGCGGCGATTTCTCCGGACGGTAAATCGTTCGCCCATGTTGAGAAAAAGGATGGCAAGCAAACTCTACTCGTTACCAGCGTACTGACCTCAGGCACTTCTGTCTTAGTCCCGCCCAGAGATATTTTCTTTCGAGGCCTGACTTTTTCACCCGGCGGAAAAGACATCTACTTTACGCAGACGGAAGGTAAGAACGACGCCAGTGTTCTTTATCAGGTGGCTCTGTCCGGAGGCGCTCAAAAGAAAGTTCTGGAAGGTGTGGATAGCCCGGTGTCGTTCAATTCAAACGGCACCCAATTTTCTTTCGTGCGCTTCAATCGGTCCCGGGGTGAATATCTTTTGATGGTTGCCGGAAGCGATGGGACGGGCGAACGGGCAATCGCGAAGCGGCGCGAGGGCCAACGCCTTTCGGTCGGCGGCCCCGCATGGTCACCCGATGATCGGACCATCGTATACGGGGCGGGATCGTGGGAGAACGGCTATCACATGAACTTGATGTCCATTGACCTGACGGACGGGCGGGAAAGGAAGTTAAATCACCAGCAGTGGTTTTCAATATCACAGATAGCCTGGCTGAAAGATAAGAGTGCGCTGGTTTTCAGTGCCCAGGAATACCCGGTAAGTCCGAGTCAATTGTGGCGCGTATCGTACCCTTTGGGAGAGACAGCAAGGATAACCAACGATGTTATGGACTATGGCGGCGTGAGCCTGCCGCTTGATGCCTCCACGATCGTTTCGGTAAGCAGACACTACGTTTCCCGCATATGGATTGCGCCTGAAGGAGACGCCGGACGCGCCAGAGCGATTGCCAACCGGGTCGGTATTTGGAGTTACGGACTTGCCTGGACCAACAGAGGAAAGATCGTTTCATCGGCGAGGGCCGGAAACAATCTCAATATCCTGCTGCTGGAGCCGGACGGCTCAAATCAAACCCAACTAACCGTTAACGCCGGCGACAACTACACACCCGCAACATCGCCGGACGGCCGCTTCATCGTATTTGCGTCCAACCGCACCGGAAGCTTCAACATTTGGCGGATGAACGCGGATGACGGCAGCAACCCAACACAGATCACCTTCAGCGACGGCAACTTTTATCCGTCCTGCTCAGCGGACAGTCAGTGGGTCGCCTATGACAACCAGACCCAAAGTCCGATGACCGTTTGGAAAGTCCCGATAGACGGCGGCGCACCAGTTCAGTTGAGCGACAAATACTCTCGCATGCCAGTCGTGTCGCCGGACAATCTATCCATGGCCTGCCGTTACTTTCTTGCTGACGGCCGGCGGGGAATCGCCATTCTCCCGCTCCAGGGCGGGAGTCCCACGAAACTCTTGCCGATTCCAATCATGGACTGGCAAAAAGTACAGTGGACCGCAGATGGTCGGGGCCTGACCTACATCGAAACGGTCAACGGCGTTTCAAACCTTTGGATCTATGATCTCGACACCGGCCTCACCAAGCAGACCACTAACTTCCCGGCGGAAGAAATCTTTTCTTACGCCTGGTCGCCCGACTATAAACAACTTGCCTGTGAACGAGGGACGGCGGTCAGTGACGTTACGATCGGCGACAACCAAAGGTAACGACCCGCCCGGTGTTCTCGCTGTAGCTTTTCTTGAAACGTCAGCCGGGGTAAGGACCTGCCCCGCAGCCTGGAGGATCAAAGCCCGGAATCGCGTCGATGATCGCGCGCGCGCGATCGAGTGTCGCACGATCTCCTCCCCGGATGTTCGCCGCGCCAATAAAGTCCAGTATCAGATCAAGGGCTTCGTAAACACTGCCATTGATCTCTCTTTGGTTGGCGGTGACTACCTCGAGGGATAGCTTAGACTTCGTTTTCGCTGACGATTTGGTGGATTTGCGTGATGCTGGTGCTTTCTTCGTAGCCATCTTTAATCTCCTGATTCGTGATTCGTAAAAGAGTGGGTCTCCGATCCCGAACCCTTTGACCGCCCGGCAAACCAAAGACCCGCGACGCCGCCAGCGCAACCGGCTTCCCGATATGCGGCTTTTACTTTCGCGCCCAACTTGTGACGGCAATGATCGGCGGTCGTTCGCTGGCGTTGGGGATCGAGACCAGCAGCAACCTCTCACGGATTTGGGCGTGGCTGCTTATTACGATGCCAATTACTAAGGCGTGAACCGGGGGAAAACTCCCTCAGCTATCTTCGCGAGCGAAATCAAACGCGCGGGTCGGGGTGAGTTGAGAAATGGGTTAGTCGGTATGAGCAGGCAACGAATCAGTGTTGTCTTTGTGCTGAAGTGCTTCCAGCAGCTTCTCGTGAATCCCGCCAAAAGCCCCGTTGGACATAATGGCGACGACGTCTCCTGAGCGCAGTTCTGCTATCAGGCTGCGCACAATCTCATCGACATCGGTGATTCCGAAAGCAGGCTTGGGTTGCGCGGCTATGTCGGCGATCAGTTTGGTGGTATCGAGCACGCCGCCCATCTCAGCGGCGCGTTGCGCGTCAAATACCCGAGAGATGATCACGTAATCAGCGGGCAGGAATGCCGTGACGTAATCATCTTGAAAAGTTGCATGGCAAGAGGTTCGAGAGCGTGGCTCAAAGACCGCGATCAGACGCCGCTCTTTGTACTTTAAGCGCAGCGCCGTGAGCGTTTCGCGCACGGCGGTCGGATGGTGCGCAAAGTCATCAATCACGGTAACGCCGTTCACTTCGCCGCGAACTTCGCAACGGCGGCGGACACTCTTGAAACGTGCCAGCGCCGCGGCCATGGCCTCGCGTTCGACTCCCCACGCGTCAGCGGCAATGATCACCGCCAGGCAGTTGCGAACGTTGAAGTCACCGATCAGCGGCGTTTGAAACTTGCCCCATTCCCGCCCTTCATGAAAGATTCGAAAGTGCGTCATCTCAGCAGCATAGGCGATGTCGCGTGCTTGCCAGCTCGCGTCTGCGCAGGTCCCGAAGGTTTCCAGTTGCGTGAACAATTTCGTGCCCATCGAAGCGACCACGTCGCGCACGTGCGGGCTGTCCCAACCAGCAATCAACTTTCCTTTGCCGGGCGCAAGGTTCATAAGCCGGCGAAACGCCAACTTCACCGCGTCCAGATCGTTGTAAATGTCCGCGTGATCGAATTCGATATTGTTGACGATCGCCAGTTCCGGCAGGTAGTGCATGAACTTTGGCCCTTTATCGAAATAGGCCGTGTCGTATTCGTCACCTTCGATAATGAAGTAATCACTGTCAGTGACTTGAAAGCTGGCGCCGAAGTTTTGCACCACGCCGCCCACCAAAAAAGACGGATTAAGTCCAGCCTGATCTATTACCCAAGCCGCCAGACTGGTCGTCGTGGTCTTGCCATGGGTCCCGGCAACGACCAGCGAACGCCGGCCGCGAATGAATTCTTCCTTCAGAACTTCGGGCAGCGAGCGATAGAGAAGTCTGCGGTTGAGAGTGTGTTCGACTTCGGGATTTCCGCGCGGGATCGCGTTGCCTATCACCACACAATCCGGCGGCGGTTCCAGATGTGGAGCTTCGTAACCCTGCATCACCCGGATGCCCAGGCCCTGGAGCATCGTAGACATCGGCGGGTAAACGTTTTCGTCAGAGCCCGTGACCTGGTGCCCCCGCGCTTGCAGCATTCCCGCCAGCGAAGCCATCGCGGTGCCGCAGATTCCTATTAGGTGATAGTGCATGCTAATCGTCGATAGCGAATAAAGCCAACCGGCACTAACTCGTCGGGGAAGCTCCGGGTTTGGGCTCGTCGTAGCCTTTCGGATGGGCAAGGCTCCACTGCCATGCCGATTCAAGGATGTTGTGGAGATCGGATTGATCAGGTCGCCATCCCAGAACTGAACGTGCTTTGGAAGCGTCCGCGACCAGTTGCGCCGGATCGCCCTCACGACGAGGTTCAAACTTCGACTCAATCCGGCAATTTGTCACCCGACGCGCAGCTTCGATCACCTCCAAAACCGAGAAGCCTACACCGTTACCCAGGTTCAAAGAAATCGATGCTCCGTCATTACGCAGGTAATCGAGTGCGAGAACGTGGGCCATGGCAAGATCGGCAACGTGAATGTAGTCGCGCACCGCGGTCCCATCCGGCGTGGGATAGTCCGAGCCAAACACTCGGACATAAGGGGACAGTCCACGAGCCACGGCGAGCACGTTAGGAATGAGATGCGGTTCGGGATCGTGATCTTCGCCGAGGTTGTGGGTCGCGCCCGCGGCGTTGAAATACCGCAAGGCAACAAATTTCATCGCGTAGGCGTGATCATAAGTCTCGAGCAGGCGCTCCATAATCAGTTTGGTGTGTCCATACGGGTTAGTCGGACGCTGCGGATGATCTTCGGTAATCGGCACGCGGTCAGGCTCGCCATATGTGGTGCAACTTGACGAGAACACGACGCGACTAACACCGGCCAGGCGTAGCTCATCGATCAGGCCGATGCCTTGCTGCACGTTGTTTTCAAAGTAAAGCGCGGGATCCGACACCGACTCGCCCACGTATGCGAATGCGGCGAAGTGAAGGCAGGCTTCGAGATCATAATCTCGCGCCAGCGTAGCGACCGTCCGGCGATCGCCGATATCTCCCGCATGGAAGGCGATCCCTGGCCGGACGGCGTTGCGGTGACCGCGCGACAAATTGTCGAGGACCACCACCTGCTCGCCACGCTCATGAAGCAATTCGGCTACTACGCTCCCGATATAGCCCGCGCCGCCAGTTACCAGTATCGCCATCCAGTTTTTCTTTGCGAAAAAGTTAAATGTCTCAGATTGCCCCTCAGGATATGGCCAGCCCGTAGTCGGTAATCATATCTTCCTGAAGGTCTACTTTCCGGTTGAAGAACACCTTTCGGCGGCAAGCCCCTAGCCTGACTGCGCGAGCTCTCCCTTGCTGACTTTCAACTGCTTCGCAAAATAAGCGATTGTAGGCTTAAGACCTTCGCGCAGATGAATTTTCGGCGACCAGCCGAGGATTTGCTGGGCGCGCGTGATATCCGGGCGGCGCTGCTGAGGATCGTCCTCTGGAAGCGGCAGATATCTGGTGCGGACTGGCACCCCACAGCCGAGCGCAACCTCGTCCGCCAACTCTTTGATAGTGAATTCGCCAGGGTTGCCGAGGTTGATCGGATCGTGCACACCATCCACATTCATCAAGCGAATTAGCGCCTCAACCAGATCATCCACATAGCAAAACGAGCGTGTCTGCTCGCCGGTGCCGTAGATGGTAATCTCATCGCCACGAAGGGACTGGACCACAAAATTCGAGACCACGCGCCCGTCGTTCTCGAGCATCCGCGGTCCGTAAGTATTAAAGATCCGCGCGATACGAGTGTCGACGTTATTCTGCCGGTGATAGTCCATCATCAAGGTTTCAGCGATGCGCTTGCCCTCGTCATAGCAGGAACGAATCCCAACCGTATTCACGTTGCCCCAGTATTCTTCCGGTTGCGGATGCACCTGAGGGTTGCCGTACACTTCGGAGGTCGAGGCCTGGAGGATTCGGGCGCGGACGCGCTTCGCCAGACCGAGCATATTGATCATGCCCATGACGCTGGTCTTGACAGTTTTTACCGGATTGTACTGGTAATGAATCGGGGAGGCCGGACAGGCAAGATTATATATCTGGTCAACCTCCAGCAAGATCGGTTCGATCACATCATGCCGCAGAAGTTCAAAACGCCGGTTGTTGAGCAGGTGAGAAACATTTTCGCGCCGGCCGGTGAAAAAGTTATCCAGGCAAATGACGTCGTTTTCTTCGGCTAGCAAACGTTCACAGAGGTGTGATCCAAGAAAGCCGGCGCCTCCCGTCACGAGTATTCTCAGCTTATTGTGCGACAAAGTCGTCATTGGCTTTCCTTGCTAACTAAGAACGTAATCACAAACGGACCCCCCTCGGCATTTTCGGAGGCTGCGCAGTCAAGCTGCGCTTGTGCACTACTCAGTCGGCTGTCGAATTGGTTTTGCCGGCCCTTACCTGCCTGAGATTCGAAACATAATTCCGTCGATTCTTTAACAGCTCAAGCAGCCGCCCCCAAAGGTTTTCTATGTCGAGCACATCGGCGTCTCCTTCCATTGACGAAAGCGGGGCCCGTAATAATTTGACGGGTTTTCGTAATAGGTACTTGATCGTCGCCAGAGTTTGCCAACTCCATGTTCGGCGCGCATTCCGGATCGAACCGGGTGGGCCATTCATGGCGCCCATCTCGTAAGCATCGATGCCTGCAGTTGCGGTCCCAAATCCACGGCTCACTCGTCGCAGATAGTCCCACCGTAACCGCGCGTCCGGTAAAAAATGCTGCATCGTTAACCGCGGTTCGTACCAAAGACGCCAGCCCGCTAATCGCAGGGCATAACAAAGTTCGGCGTCCCCGCCCGCGCTAAGCGCCTGGCCCTTTCGATCCGACAACAGGAAGCTGAATTGATTTTCGGCTAACATTTGCCAGGCACGCTTGCGCAGGCAAAGACCCGCTCCCCATAAATAGCCGCGACTATCGGTGACATCTCCGGCTTTATCGCCCTGTTGACCTACAGCGTAATAATTCTGAAATCGGTCGAACCACGCCGGGAGAGTACTCTCCGCAATAGCTTCAATTTGTCCACCAAACGCACCGACATCATCATGCTCGGAAACCAGATTAGAAACAGTCTCGAGCCAGTCAGAGCTGACGCGGTTGTCATCGTCAACAAAACAAACGAACTCGTATTTGGCTTCGACGATGCCGCGCAGCCGTGCGGAAGTCAAACCGAGTTCTGGTTCGGGGACGACTCGTAACGGAATTGGACAGTCCGGCGGCCAACTCTCGCGCGCAACCGTGGACGTTTGATCCGTTGAAGCGTTATCGACAACCAACACTTCGCACGGCGGGAGCGGCCCGGTTAAGTGTTGCGCTGCCAATCGGCCGAGAGTTTCGGGCAAAAGCCGCGCGCTGTTATGGCAGCAAACAACAATACTTAATCCTTCGCTCATTGAAAAATCGTCTCTCTTGCCTGAAAGATCTCGAACCCGGTCGGCGCGCAAACTATTTGCTTTCTTTGACCGCCTCGAGATAGAGACTTTCGAATTCGCGATCCGCGAAATCGATGTCATTCATACGGGGATGCAGTGAAATGCCAAAGCGCTGTCTAACTATCGAGTCAAAGCCGGCGCGCTTGAGCATCAGCGTCAATAGTTCCTCATCGTAAGACCAAAGATGTAATCCATACTCGCGCATCATATAGTTGACGCGATCCACCGGTGTATCAATCGCCTGAGAAAAGGACGAGTGCGCCAGAAACTCCTGGTCGCCTGCGTACGAGCGTAGAAACAACTCGGCATCCGGAGTAGAAACGCGCAGGACCCCTCCCGGTTTCAAAATGCGATAGCATTCATTCAAGAGCCGCGCCGCATCTGGTTTCGTAATATGTTCTATAAAGTGCTCGGAAAAAACCGCCGCGCAACTTGAATCCGGGAAGGGCAATCCCTTCGACAGGTCCCAGACCACCTGTACTTCCGGACCGCGTGCGCGATCTACGTTTACCCATCCCTTCATGGGTCGATACCCGCAGCCCAGGTTCACGCACAGATCCTCCTTTGGCAGGTTAGCGAGGAATGCCATGGTGCGGCGGCGCGCCTGCCGATCATGATAGGGATCGGTAAGGCTGTTGGCGCGCCCGCGACCAATAACTCGTACAACCGCGCGCTTCAAACGCTGCGAAAAAGTCTGATGGTGGCTGTTCATTACTCAGAAGGAGAGGCGCTGGCGGCGCTGTCATTCTGGCCCAGGTACTTGCGGGCGTCGGATATCACGTTGGCGATCCCTTCTGAAAGCGACACCTGCGGCTGCCAATTCGGAAGCGGTTCAGTTGGGTCAATCGGTACTTCCGAGCCTTTCGTCTTGCCCAGCTCTATATCGACATTGAGTTGCCGTGCAATCTCTTCCGCTACTTCACGAATCCTTAACCAACCCGGGCCGGCAATCTCGACGGTCTGCAGCGGCGAATCGAACAGCGCCGCCAGCGCTGCCACACAATCGCTCTTGTACAAAAACAGCCGCTTCTCTTCGCCGTTGGTCATGCACTTTACTCGTCCGCGCAACCCCGAAAGCACTAAATCGGTAATGACGTGACTCCGCGCGTCAGGATGTTCCCAGCCATAAACGTTCCAGAGTCGTGCGACTTTCCCGCCGAGGTGGGAAGCCCAGTGCCAGGCCATCAGCTTGGTCGTGCCATAAGCATTAGGAAGTCCGGCAAGTTGCGAAGTAATAAATAAGAAAGGCTTCCTGGTGCGCGCGAGAGCATCAAAGATCCGCAGTGACAACTCGCAATTATTTCGGTACTGCTCATGCTGGCGATCTTCTGCTTCCAAAAATTTGGCGCCTCCAGTGTCCCAAGCCAGAAACCACACCCGATCGCACTGATCGAATGGCTTCGGATCGAGAGGCTGCCTTAGATCGCATCCGCTCTTGAGGTCCAGCGACACTACCCGATGTCCTTTGGCGCGGAGCGTCCTTACCAACTCAGAACCGATCAGTCCTTCACCGCCCAAAACCAGCTCGTTTATTTGAGAACCCATACTCTTTCCGCGATTTCCGTCTCGTGAAGCTCAGCCAAGCCCCAGCCCGAATCGTTTTCGTAAGGCACATCTTCCCAAGATGCCCACTCGCCTTGATGCTTGGTCTCGACTTCAGTGCAGGACGTGGGATGCGCCATGTGGAATACCAAGCCTGCTCGTTCAGTTTTCGCACCAAGAGAAATCATTTGCGCAACGCCGCGCTTGTCCGCCCCAATCCGATGGCGGGCGAGCGATTCGTCGTAACCGCGGGCGCGTTCCCAAAGCTTCCTGCCGGCAAAAGCGAATTCGCCCGTGCCCAGAGGGTGGTAGGGAATTATCCGCTTGTAGCGCATGAGATCAAATAACCCGACCGGAGTCGCGCGCCCCTCGTGCCAATTAATATCGATGCGCTGGGCCGACCATACTACGTCATCGGATAATTCCGTCTGCAGAATCTTCCGCATCATATCGGGACCAAACACTGCGTCGGCGTTGGTGGCGACGATCCAATCCGTTGCGGCACGGCGTATCCCAACGTTCTTGGCGTGAAATTCAAGCAAAGGGATGTGCCGATTTTTCGAGATCGCCTGATGAATTTCTGGAGCGACGACGTAAGCGCGCAACCTCGCAAACTCCTTAGCCAGTGCTGGACTCAGCAGCTCGCGACCAGCGGGTGGGTTCCATTCCACGAAAATGATCTCATCCACGAGATAGCGCGAATTCCAGGCGATTGTTGCGCGAAGACGGTGAATAAAGTCCGACATATAGTCGTCATTTCGGCCCACCACTACCGCGGTTACTGGCGGTTTGCGCCCATTAGTCTCGCGCTGCAGCGCGGCAAAGTTAGCCGCCGCGCGCATCGCGAAAGCCGTTTGGCCCGCGCGATAAATCGCTCCCCGGACGCCCTTGATCTCTTTCAGATTTCCCAGACCTGCCATTGTAATAACTCAACCCCGCGTTTCTTCAGAGAGCGCCGACTGGCCTGTTCAACCCTGCGCCGAATTCGAGAGCACGGCGGAATCATTACCCAACATCGCGCTCAAAGACTTCGCAAACTCATCAACCGGCACATGAACGTCTTGATGCCCGCTGGCATTGTGAGAAGAGCGAGCCTGGCCTGAGGGCTCGCCGAGCAGATACCAATAGTTATGTCCCATTATGTCTGCCAGAGCATAATAGTGAACGTAGACGTGATTGGGATCGAAAATTTCGAGGATCTTGCAGCCGCTGTCAGCGAAGATCGTATTTGTCAAACCAGCTCCGTGAAGTCCCACGACCGCCTCAGCTTCGCTGAATAAGTTAATCTGTTCCCGGAAACTTAGCGTCTCTGCTTCAACGACTTCAAACCCATTGTCTCGCAAAATTGGTTCGATTTCTGCTTCGTTGGCCACTCTTCTCCGGGCTGCCAGGCGGCGCGTGATATACAGTCGCCGAGTCGTTTGCCGGCTCCTCGGTTCCGGCAATAGTTTTTCCCTCAGCCAGTGAATTGCCTTGGCGTGGGGATTACCCGGCTCACCAACGTAACTAGGAAAATAAAGAATGTCCAGTTGGAGGTATTCGCGATCAAGGCTTAAGAGTTGATCGGATTCTATTCCCAGCATCGCAAGGCTTTCGGTCTGCCACGCCGCAAGATTGGACTGCACAATCACTTTCGTATCTATGGTCAAACCATCCAAAGCGATTAGTCTCGGCAGAACTTCGGATAGCCAATGGTAATAGCCCGTATACGAATCACTGCAAATCGTGTAGAACGCTCCGGACTTCGCCTGACACCGGGGTAATCTCCAGGCCGTAAGCGCCCGATCATACTTGAGCCATTTCTCTCCCCAGGTTGATTCCTCTACTACTCGACCGTCGGGTGTTATGACAACACCCGTTTGACCCAGGATTCGCGCGTTCGGAATTCGCGCCAGATAAGCTTCGTTATGAACCCGATCGAGCTCCACGTTTAGCAATGGATGAATCTTGTTCGCCGTTATGCAATGGGGCCTGATACGCATAACCCGCTTTGACGGAAGCAGCGTCTCGTAATATGGGCCCAGAGGAAGATCCCACCAGTCCAACTCTTTGCGACGATTCTCAATCCACGTCTTGAGAGAGCGCAGTCTTTGGTTGGGAAGCCTTAAAATTGTCCAGGCCCCGGGCAAAAGCCTGATCGCCCGGCCGATTACTCTTCGCAGCTCTCGAATTGATCTGTGGGCCAGAATCTTCACCGCCAGCCAGCTATCCGCGCGCGGGACGGTGGCGGGCACTCTCGTAGTCACCGCGTGCTCGGCCTGTGGTGTATTTGTGTTACCCAATTTCAAACGGGGCACGACGGCTTGCAGCCCACCGGCGCTTTGGGCTACTGAGTGTGGAATTGGGTCGAGCACCTTCAAACTGCGGTGGTTCGCCCGAACAAGCAAATTCAGCACGGATCCCGAGCCAGCCAAAAATATCAAGCTTCAGCATTGCGGATGCTCCGGTCACGTTGACGAACCTCAAACATTTCTTTCAGGAAAACTTCAAGTCCCTGGCTGGGCGCCCACCGCAATTCCTTTTGCGCCCGGCTGGGATCAACCTGAATCACTAATGACTCAGCCGTGCCCAAGAACTGGAAAAGGCTTTTCTAAGAGCGCGCAGTGGCCGGTGTATCGGTGGTTTTCGAATCAGCCACTCGTAAGAAAGCCACGACAGGTGCCGAAAGAAAATAGGATAGAAGATTTTCCGGTATTCACGCGATGGGAGGTGGCGCTTCAGTAGCCGGCGCAGCGTCGGCATATTCATCGCCGAACGTCTATCGGTCAGAAACCATTTCAGCCAACTCAGCGAAAAATCAGATTTGACTTCCTGTCTTGGTTGGTTGGGCACGTTCCAAACCACAGCCTCTGTCGCAATGAAATATTCATAGCCTGCACGCATCGCGCGATAATGGAAATCATGATCCGCCCAATAATGTGGAAAATTACGGGCATCTATCAAGCCCACGTCGCGAAAGCATCGCGCGGGAATGATCACGCCCTGTCCTCCAGGCGGATGCTCGATCGGCACGTCTCCGTGCTCTGGAAGTGCACTTAACTGACTCAATTGAAATTCAGGGTGCCAGGGAGGCGGTTCTCCTCTCCATTCCGGGGCGCTCGAATCCGTCATTTTGATCCGAGCGCAGGCAATGCTCTTGGGCCCGTTCCGTTCAACAGTCGCAACTAAATGCGCGATGGTTTCCGGTTCGACGCGCACGTCGTCATTGATCCACATCACAAGTTCGGCTCCTTGATCGAGAGCGTGTTGGGTGCCGATGTTTATCGCGCCGCTCCACCACAGTTCACCGTCACCGTGCAGAATCTCAACCTCGGGAAAGTCTGCGCGACATCGTTCTACCGTTCCGTCCGTGCACGCATCTTCCACGAGCACGATCTTGAAATCCCTATAAGTGCTCCCGAGGATGCACTCTAGAGAAACTCGCGCCTCATCCCACCGGTTGTAGGTCGGGATCACAATGAACAAGCGTGGATCGAATTCATCCACGTTTATGGCTGCGTCTTTCATTTGCTAGTTGAGCAATTTCAAGCGGCTGGTTCACAGTCGACCGCTTCCGTCATTTTGAAATCTTTGGCCCATCAAGTAGTAATTGCCCGGAATATGATCGATGGACCATTGATGCCATTGGGTATCTGGTTTGGTCATTTTCCAATCAGTGAAGAACCGATCGTTATCAACCTCGCCGAATCTATCCTGATAAGCAAAGAGAAAAGCGTCGAACGATGACGCTAAATCCAAAACCTTCCGACGAAGTTCTAACGACGTTTCACTGAGCGACCAGGTTGCGATGAAAAGTGATCTCTGCGAAGTCGGGAGGAGCTCGGTCGTTAATCCTTCGAGTTGGGCGATGTCCGATCCAGTCACAACGCCATGACCAGTTTGGTGAAAGCTCTCAATTGAATGCAATGGCATATCCAGCGACTTCAGAAAGAACTGCTGCAAGGATGAAAACTCTGCGAAATCAAAGATAGCGTATCGACCTTGAAATCCCAGCCGATGGAAGAGTCTGCACATACTCCCATAGCCGCCGCCAAACTCCACGACAAAGTCGAACGACTCTACGAGTTTACCTGTCATTTCTTCGAATCGGCAAAGGTGGTAGGCGTGATGGATAAGGTTCCCGCTACTCTGGGGATAAGCCGGAAAGGCGCGCGGTTGTCCCACGCTCGATTCCTCAATCGCCCCGCTCCACCTCTGGGACCAATCTTTTCTTTGTCTCAGATAACCTAATTCCTCATAGACGTAACCGGCATTTCCCACAACCATTGTTTGCAAGTGGTCCCACGTCAGAAACTTTCTCGGATCCTGGGTCGCGATGAGGTAACGAAAATAGTTCAGGACCTGCGCCCACGTGTTCTCCGCTTGGGAATTGCCAGAGACATCACGGTCGGGTAGCCGGCGACATTGTGCCCTGAGTTCTTTGATTAGTGCAATTTCACGCGGCGTAGCGGGACCCAGGCGTGGGCGCCGCATCCAGATGGAAAGAGACTGTAAAAAACCCTTCGTTCTTCTCAGCATCAAAATCCTCGCGCCTTCAAATTTCCTACGTGAGCGGGAGTCGTCACGGCGGCTTTGAGTGGTTCTAAATGCCAAAGCCGGCACCTGCTTACGCTCTCACTTCACCATACTTCGCGTCGCAGTCGCTAACCTCCAGCCGACTTTCCCCGCACGTCTTCAATTATCTCCATCAGACGTTGGCCGTAGGCGCGCGCGCGCCGCTCGCTTTCTTTAACAAGTTCTGCCGGTTCGCTCGTGGTTCGAGGATAGCTGCGCTGGAGCAATTCCGCCAATTGCTCATAATCATCGACGCCGAAAAAGATCGCATCCACTAAATCGAGTTCTCGATGGACGGGCAGGTTAGAGCACAGTAGCTGAGTGCCAAGAAGAGATGTTTCTTCCGTAATAGCTCCACGACCTTCAAATCGCGATGGCTGAATTACAGCTTCCGCACTGCGGATCAACGCCAGTTGCTCGTCACGAGGGAGCACGCCAAAGAAACGGCAGTACATATGCAGGTCGTGCTCTTGGACAAATCTTAACAGGTCGCTAAAGGCGTTCGGGCGTCGGCTATCGTAGGGTCGTCCGGTGAACGCCACAACCGGAGGAGTCATTCCCTGCTGCTTTAAGCGAAAGAGCGCGCGCAAGACGAGCAGGTGATTCTTGTGCTCCCAGAATTGATTGCAAACCAGAAAAAAGCGTCGCGGCAGTGAGAATCGACGCCTGATCTCCATCGGGTTCAAACGAAGATCGGCTTCCTGGAAGAGGGGCGGGAACCCACAGACATACAGCTTCTTGCTGATTTGCGGATGGAGTTTCAAAGCGTCGGCGGCAGTTGCCTGGCTGATGGCGAAGATTCCCTGCGCGTGTTTCGTGATCTTTTCCCACCGCTCCTCGCGCGCGCGGATATCCTCCGAACTAAAGAGCTCCGCTAGCTCCCTGAACTGAAAGTCAGGATAACATATGAGCATTGGACGGTGCGGCGCGAGACCGTGAAACCAATCGAATGACACCCACAAATCGATCTTGTAATTCGCAGCCAGACGTGTAAGCCCCGGTTGTTCCCAGGGTTTGGGCTTGATCCGCCACAACAGGCTTTGAGAAAGTCGTTTAGTAAAAGAGTTGTCGGAACTGTTGAACTGTACTGCTTGAACATGTGCCGATTGACGCAGGCTCTCTGGAAGGGTTTCGGAAGATGTGTTTACAACAAGACACATCGGCGGGTCCGGCAACATCCCCAAACTGAGTAACGTCACTTCCAGCCAATTGGCTCCTCCTTCGTATTGACCGCCGAATTCATTCTGGAAAGCGAGAATCATCGAAACCCGGATCAGAGCACCCTTGACGTTCCAACTCTTTTCAAGCTGGTCCGTTGGGTGACCGAGAGGGACCCCTCAAGGCACACTTGCACCTTTATACCGTTGCGCCTCTTGAATCCCTCTGCTGCGTTAGAGCGTCAAGATCCGCTTCAACCATTTCCTTAACGAGCTCTTGAAAAGTGTAAGTCGGACGCCAGCCCAGAACCCGGCGCGCCTTGCTTGAGTCTCCCACCAGTTCGTCGACTTCGGTTGGGCGATAGAAACGTTCGTCAATCTTGACGAAATCAAGATAGTCTAACCGCAATTCCGCGAAGGCGAGCTGGCAAAACTCCCGAACGGTGTGCGACTCGCCGCTGGCGATCACATAGTCGTCGGGCTCCGGTTGCTGGAGCATGAGATGCATCGCTCGAACATAGTCAGCGGCGTGGCCCCAGTCGCGCTTGGCATCCAGATTTCCCAATCGCAGCTCGCTGGCTAAGCCCAGCTTAATTCGCACAGCCCCATTCGTAATCTTTCTCGTTACGAATTCGAATCCCCGTCTTGGTCCTTCGTGGTTGAAAAGCAATCCGCTGACGCAGAACAGGTTGTAAGCCTCGCGGTAGTTTCTGGTTAACTCGAACCCGGCAACCTTGCTGATGCCATAAGGGCTGCGTGGATAGAACGGCGTGGTTTCTCGCTGCGGCGTCTCGCGGGCCTTTCCGAACATTTCCGATGAACCGGCGAAATAAAAACGGCAACGAGGCTGCAATTCCTTCAGCGCGGCCAGAACATAATGAGTGCCGTTGATATTGGCGTTCATCGTCGAAAAACCATCTTGAAAGCTCTCCGCCACAAAGCTTTGCGCCGCCAAGTGATAGCACTCGTCAAAGGCACACCCGCTGAAAACGTTGAAGATGCTCGGATAGCTTTCCAGGCTGGCAGCCGGAAGGGTAATCTTATCCAGCAGATGAGAGATACGGGTAAAACGTCGCTCCGGATCCTCAAGGGCGACGCGCCGCACAATACCATGCACTTCATATCCCTGCGAGAGTAAGTGCTCTGCGAGGTAACTACCATCCTGTCCCGTGATGCCCGTGATCAAGGCTTTCTTCATAGCTTTTTCAGCAATCGACCTCGTGACCAGTGAACAGTTGCTCGAAAGTTGTAAGTCCCGCCTGGCCCCTTCGCCACTCTTGCGTAAATACAATACTACGTTAGCCTGCGGCTTTCACGTAATGAAGGTAGTGAGACTCAGAGTCCGGTGGCAGTCGTTAAAGTTAGACTTCCAAATTTTCCCAAAATATGTCGCGATACTTCGGTTGCCTGCGGACCGTACATATTGCCACCGTAATGAACCGCATTCTTCATCCTTGCCCCAACGCATCGAATGAGACGCCGCATCCGCTCGACCATTGCAAAGATCGCTTTCAACAGCGCGACTAAGGCCTCCTCAATTGTTCATTAAGCCGTTAATAGCTTAGCGCAGTTCGGTACGCGGCGATCGTCTCCCGCGTGCACTTCTCCCAACTGAACTTTCGGGCCTGGTCCAGAGATTTTTGTGACATTTCCGACCGCAGGGTTTTATTCTGGTAGAGCTTGAGCATGTTTTGGCATATTCCGTCGGTGTCCATCGGATCGAGCATGATCGCCGCTTTTCCCACGACCTCGGGGAGTGAGGACGTGTTGGATGTGATCACCGGCGTGCCGCACTGCATTGCTTCCAGCGGTGGTAATCCGAAGCCTTCGTAAAGAGAAACGTAGATGAATGCGAGGGCGCCGCTGTAAAGAGGTGACAAGTCATCATCATCCACGTACCCGGTGAGGATGATGCGAGTCTTTAAGCAATCGTAATCCGAGATCGCCTTGTAGATATTTCCGTATTCCCAGCCTTTTGTCCCCACCAGGACAAGATGCAAATCCTCGAGATTCTGCTCTTGAGCCACTTTGGCAAAACAGCGAATTACCTGTTCCATGTTTTTCCGGGGCTCCAGGGTGCCGAGGCTCAACAGGTAACGACCGTGTTGCGGAATGCCACATTTGCGTCTGACCGCTGCAATTCTCTCCAGGTCGGTGCATCGACGAAATAATTCGGATGCCGCCAAGTGTGTGACGAAAACCTTGGCCGGATCAATGCTTTTCGCATAGTTGCAAAGGTCTTTCTTGGTTGCTTCGGAAATGCAAAGGAGAAAGTCTCGACGGTCGAGGCTCGCGAGAGCCTCTTCGATAAGCCGCTTTATAGATGCGTTCGCTTCAAAGAAGTTCGGATACAAAACCGGGATCAAGTCATAAATCGTCAGAAACTTTTTGACGCTGGCCGCACGTTTGACAGCGGGGGGAAATGGGAAAAAAGTCGAATGGAAAATATCTGCATCGGCGAAATATGGGTCGACATCGCGCGTTCGCATAGATCTACTGGCGTACGCGAGGAACCGTCCTAACGATCTGGTATGTAGTTGTTCTAATCGCAGTGAACTGGCTCGGTGGGTCAAACTATCGGCTAAACCGTAAGCTAATCTCGATAATGCGCGTGCCCGGAGAGGCACGCGAGACAAGCGAGGGTTACTCTTCAAGTAGTCGTGTAGCCCCGCTTCGGCTTCCTTTCGTGCGGCACAAAGAATCAGATCACATTCTTTCGACTCCGCCAACCCGTAAGCGAGCTGCTCGGTTACCCTGAACACTCCGGTTCGCGCGGCAGGTATACGGTAACCCAATCCAAGCACTGAAGCGTCGTAAAGGATTCTCATAGAATTCGTTTTCCGAAAACACGTCTCCCATCACAGCAAGCGGCCCAGTCAGATAGCTATGATCTCGTTCTGCGATACCCCTGACCGTGCTTTCCCAGTGTCATTCGCCACCGGGGGCTAATTCGATCAGTTTGTCGCAAACGTAGGCAACATCATCCTCCTTCAGAATCGCCGATGAAGGGACATTAAAGCCTCTTTCAGCAAGGCTCTGAGCGACGGTAAGGGATTGTTCCTTCCCTGCTTTCATATACATGGGCAGCGTATGCATTGGATAGAAGAAAGGGCGCGTCTCAATGCCGGCCTTTGCCAAATGCTTCATAACCTTATTTCGGCTCTCTGGGAAATCCTCACTGAGTAGCACACAGTTAATCCAGTAGGCATTGCGCGCCCACGGCGCTTCCGGGGAAAGAACAAACTGAGGAAAGTCGCTAAGGTAGTTTCGATACCAACCAGCAATCTCGCGCCGGCGGGACGTATGCCAGTCTATTTGCTCCATCTGCGCCAAACCGATCGCTGCCTGGATATTTGTCATTCGATAGTTATAGCCAAGCATAGGGAACCAATAGCGACGTTCAGGATCCTGCCCCTGTCCCTTGAGTTGGCGGATTCGCATGGCGAGCCCCGCATCATTCGTGGTAACCATACCACCTTCACCGGTTGTTATGATCTTGTTCCCATAAAAGCTGAAGGTTGCGACATCGCCGATCCCCCCAACTCGTTTTCCTTTATACTCTGCACCGTGTGCTTCTGCCGCGTCCTCCACAACAAATAAGCTGTGTTTACGGGCCAAAGCGAGAACCGGATCCATATCCGTAGGATGGCCGTATAGATGGACCACGATGATTCCTTTGGTACGCGACGTAATAAGTTGCTCGATTCGCCGTACATCCATATTCCAAGTTTCTGCTTCAGCATCCACGAAAATTGGTCGAGCGCCACAATAGGCCACGGCGTTGGCGGTGGCGACAAAGGTCAAAGTGGGAACTATGACTTCGTCGTCCGCTCTCAGCCCCAAAGCCAGCAACGCCAGGTGCAGAGCCGCCGTGCCATTGCAGCACGACATTGCGTGCTTGACGCCGCAGAACTCTGCGAAAGCCTTCTCAAACCGATCAATGTACTTGCCACTTGAAGAGATCCACGTGGAGTCCAAGCAATCCAGCACGTAATCTTTCTCGTTTCCGACCAACGCGGGGGCCGCGACTGGGATGAGTCGATCCATTCACTCTCCTTTCCGAACCGTACGGCCTTCACCTTAAGGCTCGAAACATAATAATCTTCTCGTCTGGAACACCCGCCAGAAGCACAGCTTCGCGGTGACTTTCCACGAAGCCTTTGGCGGAGTAGACACGAATTGCGGCGGGGTTGCTGGCAAAAACGGAAAGCCGCACGCGGTCGCAACCCAACCTTCGTGCTTCACCGATCGTAAACTCCGTCAACTGAGCACCGATACCCCGGTTATGCAATCGACATTCAATCACAATGCCGAAACTGGGTACAGAATACCCTTCATCCCACCCACGAAGCATCGAGAGACCAACCACATCGCCATTCAGAAACGCTCCATAGTAATGGTCTTCGTGCGGGCCCAGGGCGATCCTCATTGCCGTCTCGCTGGTCAAAGGAAATGGATTGAAGGTTCTGAGTACTGAGGGCAAGTTGTTATCTCTCAAGAATGAAGCCAGCGCCTGGTAGTGCACTGGCCCGATTTCCTGAAAAACAACCGTGCCACCCGTCGAATCGTTGCTCGTGCTCATACTGGGTTTCTTGCTTGGTCAATAGCTGACTGAAAAACTCCGACGTACTGGGCTGCAATATCTTCCCAAGTATACCGAGGGTCTCGGATTGCGTTCAAAGCAGTTCGCTTGTAGTCGTCGTAGTTATCAAACAGGTCGTTGATTGCGCGCAGAATCGACTCAGGAGATTCAGGATCGAACCAGCCGATCTTCGCGCTTCGCCCCGCCAGATGCTCGCGCATCACCGGGATATCGGAACAAAGGACCGGGACGCCTAGACTAAGCGCTTCTTCAACAGGATAGCTGCCTCCGCCCTCAGCGAGGCTCGGCATGATTAGCGCAGCAGCTCGCTCAATCAATGGCAATACGTAAGCATCCGCCAAATACCCCAGCGCATAAAAGTCTTCATCTTGCTGAAGCTGCTTTCGCCTAATAAGACCCACCACTCTCGCCGCCTGAGAATCGAGCGGCGAACTGGTCTCGTTCAACATCTCTGTGTCGCTACCAAATAGGACGAGAGGGTACTGTTTGCGGCCCAAAAACCGCGCCCATGCCGCGAGCAACGTGTAATGATTCTTGTGCGCAGTGATGTTGCCCGGGTAGACGATATATCTTTCCGGCAGTTTTCTGAGCAGAGAAGGATCTAAAGATACGGTGGGGTTTGCGCCGCTTGGCAAAATAGCATGGGGGATTACCACGGCTGATTTACAGTGGTCACCAAAGAGCCTAACCAGATTATTCTTTGTACACTGGGATGAAACTATGATTCGTTGCGCCCCATTCAGCCACTGTTCGGCGCGTGCGTATTCGTCCCTGGTTTGCTTCCAGCCGAGAATCTCGGGAAAGTCCAGATTAGTTGTATCCTGAGGCGAGCAGACGAGTGGCTTATCTATCTGATGAAACCTTTGAAGCTGCGGCCAGAACGCATAGACTACATCGCAGTCTTGAGCTGCTTGCCGGAGCTGCTCTGCCTCCCATTTCAAGCTTTCTACAATAGGATCCTCAATTAGACGGTTCCGCAGTGCCATCTTCACGTGCCCTGTGCCCCTGACACCCAGAACTTGACCCTCGGTTTTCAACCAGCGGCAAATTATTCCCATTTTTTTCTCAGAGGTTAGGCCGAAAAAGCTGATGGGCGCCCTTTTCAAAGAGTCAAGATCCCCAGCCCCTATAGCCTCAGCGGGCACCGCCAACTTAACAAGATCAACTTCTGCCTGTTGCGCCAGCGCGGGTGCTAACTGGGAAAGTAACCGCCCGCCACCCCCCATGTTGAGATGGGGACACCAAACAAGAATTTTCATATTAACCAAACTTTTTCGCTAACCTGAGAAACTATGACCACGGTCCCCCGAATTCAGAGATGACTTAAATTCTAAGAACTTATAGGGTTGAACTGCTGACTATTAAGCTTTGGTAGTAATCGAGTACCTGCTCACGAATAATGTCGCGATTTGCGCGGTGGCTGACAAGGTCCCCATTGATTCGTTGCGCTCGTTCAAGCAATTCATCATCACGAAGTCCTCGTAGCAGTGCCTCCGCGATGAGATCTGCACGCAATGCCGGCGCAAGCAGTCCATTGTGCCCGTCCTCAATCCACTCCTGGATCGAATCAATAGGTGACATCAATGGAAGCGCGCCGGAAGCCATGGCTTCCAGCATAACATTCGGAGTCCCATCGGAAAGCGAAGGTGCAATCACTACTCTCGTGCGTTCGAGCATTTTTAGAAACTCGTCATGAGGAATTGTTTCGTGTGCATGCAACCGGCGCCTAATCTTCTCGGGCATTCTGCTCAGCCACATCCGAACTTCATCGGAACACATCAGAAGATGAATTTCATAATCGTCGAGGGCATCACCGACCATGCGCAACGCTTCCAAAATTACGACAGTCTTATGAAAAGGAGCGTCATATGCCTTAGGCACGATGATTAGATTACGATTGGAATGGTTCGATCTGGCATTCAGAAAATCATCCTGACGTAACCCGCCAGTACCGGGCACTAGATCTGGCAGGGCTAGCTTTGACTCAGACAAACCCAGGCTTATTGCCTTATTAAGGTCCCGTCGACAATCAGCGAAAAAACCATCACAGTTCTCCAATATCGGCTTTACCTGATCTCGATGTGGCGGCTGATCTGAGAACACATTCAGATCGCTTCCCCACGTCGAGACGACCCATCGCGGTCGGCGACTTTGGGGAAGGTATTGAAGTACCTGTTGGGTCAACCACGCTTCCGGATACAACCGTAAGCTGTGGAGGATGTCGGGTTGCCATCGAAGGATGATCCATCGCAGGTAGCGTGCGGTAAGATAAAACCTCCGCTCCAGCCATTGCGCAACAGACAGCACGGGCGCAGGCCGATTCGGCAAAAGCGAAATAACTTTTTCCGAACCTTGCCTTCTATCGGGACGCACCGTGCAATACGTTGGAAATCTCCAGACCACAGGAGGGTATTGAGCAGAAGACTCTACGGGACTGGCAAACACTCTGACGTCAAATTCTGTTTTATCCAGGAGACTCATCCACGACTGTGAATGTGTGCTATCTGCGAAGCAAACAAAAAGAATTCGAGGACGCTTCTTTTGAGATTTGCGAAGCTCGGAGTATATCTGCGTATCGATCATGATGCTCGCAGAGACCTTAACAGGTTCCTGAAAAAGGCGAAATCAACCAAGGAGTTAAGGAGTCACACAGATAGGGCCGACTCAGGCTTTCTTCAGCCATTGGATGACGCGTTCGACACCCTCTTCAAGTTGAACTCGCGGCTCCCAACCCACGTCCGCCCGCAGCAATGATGCGTCAAGGATGTTTGCCGGCACGTCAAAACCGCGAGCCGGTTCGTACCTAATCTTCGGAAGCCGACCCAGCTGGTGTTGAAGGATTTTGAGAATGTCTTTCAGCGAATGTCCCTTGCCTCCAGACACATTGAAGATGCGATGCGAACCCGTATAAGCCAACAAGGCACGGACAGCGCCGATAAAATCGGCGATATATATATAGTCGCGCAGGCTGTCGCCGGTACCCCAAACCTCCAGTTCCTGTCCGCGCAGAGAACGGTCTATAAGTACTCCAATCACGCCCTGTCCGATTTGTAACTTCTGACCCTCGCCGTAAACATTCGACGGTCGCAGAATAAGATATTCGATGCCCGCCGCTGTAGCGTACATGGCCACGTATTTCTCAAGGGCGAGCTTAGTGATACCGTAAGAACTGATCGGGTTGGTCGGATGCTGTTCGTCAATTGGATTCCGCTGAGGTATGCCGTACACCGTCCCCCCCGACGACACGAAAACTATCTTACGCACACTTGTCTGTTCGAGCCGCGACAGCCAGCGCACCGACGCCGCGACATTGCTCTCCACATCGTAGGACGGATCAGCCATTGAAGATCCTGGTACGGTAGTATGCACCAGATAAATCACGGTTTCCGCGCCGTCCAGCGCCGCCATCACATCGGCGGGGCGAACCGCATCGCCTTCAACAACCTCAATCTTGCTCATGATGTCGCGAATGAGATTGCGCTCGGCATCGGGTTTGTCAAAGACGCGCACCCGATGGCCGTCGTGCACTAAAGCGCGACAGACGTGACTACCGATGAAGCCGCAACCGCCGAGTACCACGGTGAGTCCCTGTCCAGCGGGAACAACTTTATTGATCCGACCACCAATCATGAATCCAGCTTCTTTGCCATCAGAGGAGTTACGATAATTGCATCCGGCCCAGATTCCTGCTTCGACAATGCTTATCGCCATGCGCCAATCATTGGCCACGCGAAATCTTGATCTGACAGTAGACGTAGTAAAGAGACTGCAACAGTCTTGACTTCATCCGATCGCACTCTGAGCGTATCCAGAGCTGAGCATACTCAAAATCGTCATTAAAATAGCGACGATACGGCCTTCGAAGTGCCTTCGCCAGGCGTCGCGTTAGCCTCGCTCGGCGGATGGGATCCAGCTTGAGTGAGGGATTAACCAATTCGACAAAACCTTCATAGGATATTTCAAGCCCTGTCTGCCTGCAAAGAGTTTCATAAGCCGAGCGAGCTTGGCCGTTCGGGTTCATCTTAGACATGGACTCGTCATGTACGCGGTAAAGTAGTAAGTATTCCGCCAGATTGTCGAGTTTGTACTTCTTCGAAAGACTAAGCCACAGATCAAAATCTTCGGCGTAGAGTACTTTAGGGTCGTAACGAAGTTCTCCCAAATGTGCTACGCGAATCATCGCCGAAGGATGAATAAGGGGAGATGGCCGCCACAAGTCATCCAACATGTGCTCACCCACGGGCACGTGCGGCCGACGGCCAATAATTTTCCCCTTATTGTCGATGTCCCTGGCCCAGGTTCCGCTTGCGGCAACGTCTGGAGCCGACTCCATGAACGCTAATTGTTTAGCCAGTCGTTCAGGAAGACTCACATCATCCTGGTCCATGCGGGCAAGATACTCGCCGGACGCCACGTCTATTCCCTTGTTAAGGGTAGCAACTAATCCAAGGTTCGAACTGTTACGTATGAAATGTATCCGCGGGTCGTCATAAGACTTGACTATATCGGCACTTCCGTCAGCCGAGCCGTCGTCAATGATGATGAATTCGAAGTCGGTTAGGGTTTGCGCCAGGATGCTATCCACAGCTTCGCGCAAATACTTTTCGCCGTTGTAAACAGGCATCAATACGGATACCCTGGGCTGCACTGGGATAACCTCCCGCACACGACCTTTTTTCACCTCATGGGTGCCATCACTATCAGCTATTCCATTATTTAACACTTCGACAAACCCATTTTCTCAAAAGCCTTTCGGAACCGTTTCTGCCACGTATGGTCGCGTAAGCAACGCTCATGGCCCGCCAATCGAATGGCATCACGTTCAGCGTCGTGCCGCAAATAGTACTTTATTTTGTCAGCAAGGTCATGAACGTCTGTATAGCACACGATTTCTTTGCCAATCTTATAAAACTCTTCCAACTCTTCCATGTATTCGACCATATAGAAGCCACCGCTCATAGGAACCTCGAAATCACGTAGACGGACCTGTAAAACACGTTCCTCCGTTTTGTGTGTTTCTCCGCACGAAGAAAATCCAAGGTTTATCCGGGAGCGGCTGTACATCTGGATCATCTCTAGATCAGATAACACCCCATTAACAACTTCCGACGGAAAAGCAATCTTTGTTGATTCAGGTGGCAAAACTGGCTCGGCGCCACCTCCAGTATCGTTTGCGGCGGTCAAGCGATTCAGGGCGGCGTGCCAGCCCTCCAGAGTCGTTAACCTCCGCCCAATGTACAACGCTCGTTTAAGTGGATCGGGTTTCTGACTCAACACTTCAGGCTTCGTCGGTTCCATGTAGTGTTCCCGCCATCCGTACCCCCACAACCGCACGTCAATGCCCCGGTCCCTCAAGTACTTTATGTGGGCTGGACGGTCGCCATAAGCCTGACCAACGAAAGTAACATCGAACTCGATAGCTAGATCATACGGTTTGTAGATGGTTGGATTAGCCGCCTCCTGGCTGTAAATGGGGTGCGCACCCATTGCCACGTAATCTTTAAGGCGGAACTGTTCAGGCGCCAGACACCAATCAAAATGTGGGGCAATCTCCGACACTAGATGGAGTTGGTAGGATCCATTACAGTACCAATTGACCGTTTTGATTCCCATTGCCTTAATTTCATCGATTGTTTCGGGAGTTACACATGCATCGTTGAAATAACTAAAGAAGAGCTGAATGGGCTTGGCGGTATGAGCGATCTCGAGTTGACGCAGTAGTTCCGCAGATATAACCGGCCTGTTTTTTTCAATGAACGCCTTCTGCTGTTGATCTTCTGGCGACAGATTTTGAAAAGTCTCCCGCAGGTCATAGTCGAACTCAACTACATCATGGCCCAAGTCTACTAGCGGCAAGTACAGATTGTTACGCCAGAGATCGGATTGAAAGAAAGGGTTAGGCGTCGAGTCCGACGCATAGAAAATACGCATGCAAAAAGACTCCCCCACGTTATCTTAAGGTCTTGAACTCATTCCACGATTCTCTTTAGCAAGGTCCAACTGCCTGTTGATGTTGGGAATGTCTCACGGCCTCTTACAAGATGATAACGGGGAATACGCGCCGGGCAAATGAGGATCGTTGCAAGAAGGGTGAGGAGTTACCACTTGGAATCGGTTGATCTGTGTACGCCTCCTGCAAGACCCTTTTTCAATGCACGGAGCGCCGCGTACAGCAAAGGTTGTCGAGTCACCCAACTGTAACAGAGCCAAACCAGTTGTCTGAGGTGGGCGCTAATCCGATTGCAGCAAGGCCCTATATAAGCTTTACGCGCATAGTTCCAGCAAAACCAGCTTAGACGGCGCCACGCGATCATTCGCAATCTCATCTTTTCGACGGCGGTTAGTGATTCGAGGGCAAGAATAATATCCGTGTAACCGGCGAAGTAACGACATTGTCCGGATACGGTTAGAAAGCCTGCTTGCCCAAGTACGGTGGCTAGTACGAGTCTCTTGTGGAATAACATTTCTTTAGAAAGAACGAGTTCGCCGAGAGACAGAAGCCGGAACACAAGGTGGTAATCGGCTCCCCAGTACTCGCCTTTCCCCCACAATGCATATCCGCCGATCTCAAGCGCCTGACGGCGAACCACTCCATAGAGCGGGTTGGCTTTTCCGAGGTACTCATCTTGCTCGATATAATTATTTAGGCGCTGGAACATATTGTCCGATGGCAGGTCAAATACGTGAGGAAATTGTCTAAGCTCTTCACCCTGCTCGTTGATGTTATTGAAAGCTGAAAAGGCAAAAACCGCATCGGCATTGTCGTCAAGGAGTCGCACCATAGCACTAAAGTACGTCGGCTCCCACAAATCGTCGGCAGCGGCCCAGGCAAAGTATTCTCCTTTCGCCAAAGCAAATACCCGCTTGAAGTTCTCGACGCTTCCAATGTTTTCACTATTTCGGTAATACCTAACGCGACTGTCTCTTCTAGCATAATCGAGGCAAAGTTCCCGGGTTCCATCAGTAGAAGCATTGTCCGATATGATGAGTTCGAAATTCGGATAATCCTGCGCGAGTAAAGAATCCAACGCCTCCTTAACAAACGGTCCACCGTTGTACACCGGCATCCCAATACTTACTAAGGGTTCATCTGTTGTCATTTGCGCTCCGTCTTCCTTTGAAAACATAGAGTCGTTGCCTCTAATACAAGACGGTAAGGCTACCGCATGAGCGAGCCCGAAATAGGCAGAAAAGGCTTTCTCAAAGCGTTCGTGGTAAACATTCACTTTACCATACAAGGCGTTAGTCACGGCGTCGGTGACGCATAGCTACAGGGCTGCCGGTTGCGGCATTCTTTCCAGCAAGAAGCTTTCCTAATCCCTCTTTAAGGTCAACTGCCGGCTGCCAATCCAAAGCCGCACTTGCACGGCTACAATCCATCACGATGTTTGGCGCATACTCCCCGACGTCGCGATGTCTAATCGCGCTGTTTGATCCTATCATCTCGACAATGAGGCGGGCGACTTCCGCTGTTGACACGGCGTTACCAGAACCCACATTTAGCGCACCCCCAACATTCCGCTCGATCATGGACATCAGGGCCGCGACCAAATCGTCGATAAACAGCAAATCCATCTTAGGAAGCCCATTCAAATACCGATGCGTGATTATGTCCTCGTTGCAAAGAGCTTTATTTATGAAGTTGAAAATAAACTTCGGCTTATCGCTGTCAACGCCATAGACCGGGCTCGACCGCAGTAAAGCGTATTCAAGATCGTATTGAAGATGATGCTGCTCGATCAGGAGTTCGCACAGGTATTTGGTCTCGCCATAGACTCCTTTCGGAAGACGCGGTAAAGCCACGCCTGCCGATAAAGAGTTGGCGCGATAACCTGAAAAGACTTCCCAGCTGGATAGATAGATCAACTTGATTTTGTTTTGCCGGCAGGCGATCAATACGTTCTCCAACAGAACAAGACTGTCCCCCATCGCCCTGCTTGAAGTGTATACGCGAGGATTAGCCAGATGCACGAGGTGACTAATGTTGCGCTCTTTAATGCAAAGATCCAATTCAACCGCACCGTTGACGAGGTCAATCTCATCGCGCTTCGGAACGTAGACTTCCTGCTCAGTCAGTCTTCCGACCAGTGCTTTGCCTATGAAGCCTGAGCCCCCGGTGATAAGAATGCGTTTTTCACTTGGCTCGTGGTTTCTTGTTTTTCGATCTTCGCCGAGAGCTTCCCGGACGGCCGCGAGCACCTCGATCTTGATTTCTTTCTGGCCCGCTGCCTCCATAACCTTGCGTACGGCTTCGTTAAAAGCGACTCCTTCGTACCGCGACACAATGCCCGCCGCGATCGCATTGCTTCGCGAGATGCCGTAGTCGCAACATACAACCACCCGCTCTCCTAGTTTGAGATAAGCCACAGCTTCATTAATTTTCTCAAGCGCTGTGGCTGGCAGATTGCCTGGTTTATCAACCATGTCGCGCACGTCTACAATCCGCACGTTCGGCTCTTCAACAATTCGATCGTGCGACGCGGTTCCCAGATAATCGGAAATCCATTTGATCATGGCATTATCTTATCTCCGCTTACAAAAACTTCATCGAGACTCCTTAAGTAATAGCCGGACCGCAGCGCGGCCGGTTCAGATAAGATACCGTTGATAACATATTGCAGGAAAATATCGACTTCGTTGAAGCCGGCCATGGCCCGCAGGTATGTGGAAGCGGAGAAACGGGGATTGATCTCGAAAGGAACCAGCCCGCCGTTTCTTACCCGGCCCTGGATATTGAGCGGACCTTCACTTTTGATCGCAACGGCTATCCGTTCAGCTGCGGCCCGAAGGTCGGGAAAATCATCAATCAACCCCTGGCTGTAACCGCTGGAGATGACTTCCGCTTTGGTCTTTAAGAGTACCGACAACTTTGAGCCGAAGGTTCTTTTTAGAGCGATTGATCCAACAACCCGGCGGTCAGGCAACGAGAGCACTCCGATTGTAAACTCTCCTTCGTCCGCTGAGATATATTCCTGAACAATAGGAGCCTTGCCATTCTTTACCAGATAGCTGACGTAGAGCAACGCTTCGTCCCTACTTTCAGCAAGAAAAACGAAACTGCTGCCTCCGCTTCCCGTTGACGGCTTCACAATGCAAGGGTAGGTCATGCCCTCGAGATCATTGGGATTCATTGCGGTTACGGTTAAAGGCACCTGGAATCCGAGTTCGGTAAGGATTTTGAATGTGACTTGCTTGTCAGAGAAGCGGTTGACAACCAGCGGCGAGTTTCCGGCCAAGCGAAATCCGGCAGTGCCCAATCGTTCACTCGCTCCACTTAGTAAAACCAGTGGCTCCTCACCCCCTGGGATAATCAAATCAATCGCAGCTTCTCGGCAGATTTCAAGGACAGACTCAACATACCTAAAGCGGTCAACTAAGAAAGTCCGCTCGAATCCTTCCTGATAGTGACCGTAGGCAAAACTGGAAATGTCGCAACCAAAAACTCTATAGCGGCCAGCGAGCGTGAGGCATTTCAATATCTCCGTGCCTAGTGAGGCGCCGCCGATGCCGGCAATTAGAATTCTAGGTTTCTCTTCCACGTGTAAAATCGTTTACTCACCGCGCCAGACTAATTTTTTACATTTGGTCGAAATCACACAGAGCTTCAATCACGTAGTCCACTTCCTCGTCCGTAAGGTCCGCGAACAGGGGCAGAGTGATAAACGTTTGCCATACCCGGCGCGCTACGGGAATGACATCGTTGTAGCTGCGAAATAAAGGATGCAGGGGAAGCGGCATGAAGTGAACTCCACTGGCAATACCACGCTGTTTGAGGTGGATGATGAGCTCGTCTCGCCGTTCGCAACGCACGCCAAAGAGCCAGTATGATGCGCCCTCGGTAACTTCGTAGGGAAGCAGCGGCTTTATCTGTTCACAATCCTTGATGCCGCGTAGGTACCGACCGATAATCTGGAGACGGCGTTCATTCATCCGGTCGAGCTTCTTGAGCTGCGCTAAACCAATAGCCGCCATCAGGTCGTTCATATTGTACTTATAGCCAAGGACGGCGACCTCGTAGTGCCAGTGGCGCGCGTCTGTGTTTCCTGTGTCGGTATATCCGGCGGCCCGCCTCCAGGTGTCTTTGTCAATACCTATCCATCGATTAGCCCGAAGCGGTTCGATCAGGTCAAGGCGGTCAGACGAGATCATCCCTCCGTCGCCGGTTGTCATGCACTTCTTTTCCTCAAAGCTGAAGCAGCCGATATCGCCCCAGGTACCGAGCTTCCGGCCCTTGTAATGGCCGCCCGCCGCATGGGCGCAGTCCTCAATCACAGCGAGACCGTGGCGGGCCGCCAATTCCATTAGCGCGTCCATCGCCACGGGTTGGCCGCCGAAATGAACCGGCAAAACTGCTACACAATCCCTGGTGATCTTCCGCTCAAGATCTTCCAGGCTCAGCGTGAGCGTCTCCGGGTCAGTATCTATAAACACAGGTTCGAGATTGTTGTAGAGAACTGCAGTAGCCGTGGCCACGAAGGTCAGTGCCGGCACCAGCACTTTGGCTCCGGCAGGGAAGTTAAAAGCCGTGAGCGCCAGGTGCAACGCGGCGGTGCCAGAGTTGACACCAATTGATCCAGCCGAGCCGATGTACTCGCTCCATGCCTTCTCAAACTCAGCGACAAGCGGACCGAGACCAAGCCACGCGCGCTCGAAAACGCCGCGAATGTTGTCCAGTTCCTCCTGTCCAACGCTCGGCTTGAATAGTCTAACCTGCATAATTAACTCTTAGTCTCCTCTCACTGTAGCCTCCGCAATACTTAAGCGAAGCGGGCGTATGCACGCGGCACTAAGTCTTTCACCACGCTGGAAGGCTCATCGTCAACAAGCCAGTAAGCTAGAAGGGCGATTCGAACTTGTCAAACGCCGGCAGCGACTTGTCCCGCGGTGACAGTATCAGGTCGTCGATCGGCCAGCGAATGGCAAGCGTCGGATCATTCCACCTGATCCCGCCCTGGAAATCCGGCGCGTAGTCCTCGTCCACCTTGTAAATTACTACGGCGTTGTCGGTGAGCGTGCAGTATCCGTGGGCAAATCCTTTGGGGATGTAAATCATTTTGGCGTTGCGCGCGGAAATTTCCACCCCGTCCCACTTTCCATAGGTCTCGGAGTCCTTGCGCAGATCAACGAAGACGTCGAAGACCGCACCGGCTGAGACGCGCACGAGTTTCGTTTCGGCGTGGGGAGGCACCTGGAAATGCAAGCCCCGCAGCGTCCCGTGTAGGTGGTTGAATGATTCGTTTTCCTGCACCCAAGCGGTAGTCAACCCCCGCTCTTCGGTGAGTCGGCGATCCCAGTAGCGCATAAAGTAGCCACGCTCGTCGGGAATCGCCGACGGCGTAATCAGATATGTTCCTTTGAGTTGTAGGGGCGTTATCTCCACCGCGTTTCAATCGTCTCGTCAACTGCGCGTTCGGACACTGCCGGCATTCTTGTGGTTAAGCGCCCCGAGCTACGGGCCCGCTGACAGTATCCAGGACAGGCTCTGCCGGACTCGCTCCGAAAAACCTTTTGTACCAGTCAATTGTCCGATTCAGCCCCTCTTCAAGGGTAAATAGCGGTCGCCAGCTAAACGCACGGCGCGCCTTCTCAGCGCTAAGGTACTGATGTCGTATCTCGTTCGTGGCCCCGTTACGCACGTCAGGTCGCAGGTCTGAGTTCATCAAGCGCAGGATGCGCTCAACGAGTTCGAGTACGGTAACCTGCGCCTCGTTCGAAAAGTTGAAGGCCTGGCCGGGCAGCGATCGATCCTTTGCGAGTTGCTCAGCGAGCATCGCGTAGACTGCGGCGCCATCCTCGACGTAAAAGTAATCGCGTACGTACTGTCCATCAGAGCGGATGACAGGCGCGTGCCCGCGCAGCACTGATCGGATCGTGCCAGGCACGATGCGATTCCAATTCAGATCCCCCCCACCATAAAAGTTTCCGCATCGCGTGGTTACTACCGGCAAGTTGTAGGTCACTGCGTACGAACGTGCAATCAGGTCCGCGCAGGACTTGCTCACGTCATAAGGATGTTCACCTTTAAGCGCCGTATTTTCATCGTAAGGAAGATCCTCGTGGTCTCCGTAAGCTTTGTCTGAGGAAGCCAAAACAATCTGTTTTACCGTCGGACTGCGGCGGCAAGCTTCCAACAGCGACCAGGTGCCCCCAACATTGGCCTCGAATGTGGATACGGGATTGCGATTAGCAATCCCGACAATTGTTTGCGCGGCCAAATGAAAGACTGTGTCGACTTCGTACTCACCCAGGATCCGTTCGAGCAATTCCTGCTCGCGCACGTCCCCCCGTACAACTTTGACTCGATCAATCAGTCGCTTATCGATTAGTTGACTCTGCGGCACCCAATCCCGTACCAGACAAATCAGATCAGTGCCGGCGTCAAGCAGAAGACGAACGAGCCAGCCACCTAGCAGCCCCGTGCCTCCTGTCACAAGAGTAGGACGATCTCTCCAGAATTCCAGATTTGGCTGCATCGCTATTCCCATACTTTCCAGGGCGCGTTACCACTTTGCCAAAGACCCTTGAGTAGATGCATGTCTCGCGTCGTGTCCATGCATTGCCAGAAACGCTCGTGTCGATACGCGACAAGTTGGTTATCAGCCGCCAGGCGTTCCATCGCGTCCGCCTCGAGACTGCTGGGATCGCCCTTCAGATACTCGAACACGGTGGGCTCAAGCACCAGGAAGCCTCCATTGATCCATCCTTCGCCAATTTGCGGCTTCTCAGTAAAGTTCGCTACTGCATCGCCATCGAAGACCAATCCGCCGAAACGCGCCGGCGGACGGACGGCAGTAAGCGTGGCGATTCGACCATGTGAGCGATGAAATTTGAGCAGGTCATCAAGGTCAAGGTCGCTGACTCCATCGCCGTAGGTAACCATGAATGTCGCATCCTTGAGCCAAGCCTCCAGGCGCTTTACCCGTCCCCCGGTCTGCGTCCCCATGCCGGTGTCCATCAAATGGATTATCCAGTCTTCACATTCGCGCGAATAGGTCTCGACCTTCCCACTGGCTAGATTCAACGTCATGCTGCCGCTCAAACTGTAGTAGTCCAGGAAGTAACGCTTTATCATTTCGCCTTTGTAGCCGAGAGCGATGAAGAACTCCTTAAAACCATGATGAGCATAGTGCTTCATAATGTGCCAGAGGATGGGGCGTCCGCCAATCTCCACCATTGGCTTAGGCTTAATTTCGGTCTCCTCGGCTAAGCGCGAGCCAAGTCCACCTGCGAGTATCACGACTTTCATGCGGCCATACCTTCTTCAACTACACCCGCTTCCGGTGTGAACGTGTTCTGAATTGTGTAGTCCAGCGCAACCCGAGTCTTACCGGGCCGGGTATTGGATCTTTGTACTCTCCGCGCGCAGGATTAGTCTTAAACTGTTGACCACTTAACGGCAGCAACCGAATCCATTTAGCAACTCACCGCTAAGAGTTGAAATTTCTGAGACAAGGCTCGGATTTCTCGGGAGATAGTCTAATGTCCCCGGCTTTGAGAGGCAACTCCGTAAGCCTCTGAGATTTATCTTTCGAAAACAAATCAAATCTACAGACGACAGCCCAGTTTGTTGCATACCGGACGAACTATTGTCGATCATGAATATGATTTCTCAATCTGTAATTGATCGCCGCAAGAATGCGTGATGGGTGCCAACCTGGAGTGCAATGATGGAGCGCGTAGATTTCGTTCCAACAATCTCTTTCTATCTTGCGACGAGCTCTTTCTATCTTGCGACGGAGAATGGGGCGAGCTCTTCTGCCCACTTCCGGTAGGTGTGATACGAACCACTCATCGAACCCAGGATTGGCCATGGCTGCAAGCCAGTCCAAAACAAAATCCGGCTCCACCTTCGGATTTTCTCGAAAAGCCTTCTTCAAAGCGATCAAGGCAGCTTTCTCACGCTTCGCCCGATAATTGTGTTCTGCGATTTGCAATTGCAGCAGGACGCGCACGCGAGCCTTGTTAAAGCCGCCGCCGATCTCTTTCCGGTGCGCATCGATAGACTCCAACACAGGTAATCCTCTAAGTACATTTTCGGTTGGGTCAACGCCGACACTAGTGTTGGTAGAGTGCACGCGGAACTTAACCAAAGGCCGCTCTGCTATGTAGCCAGGACGAAAATGCGCCGTCAAACGAAGCCAAAACTCCCAATCAGAATACAGCAGATCCTCCTGGAGCCGAAGCTTCATTCGCTCGAGCGTCTCGCGCCTTATTAGTACCGTCATAGCCGGAATTCGGTTAGCGCAGAGCAGGCGTTCAAGGGGATCATCGTCTTGTGAGATGTCGATTTCGAGGCACTTTCCCCATTCAGGAAAAGGTTTTCCCTCCGAGTCAATCACATCAGCATAGCCATAGCACCATGCCAATTCCCGGTGAGTGTCGAGAAAATTTACCTGGGTCTCGAATCCCCATGGATAGAGGACATCGTCGGAAGGAAAGGGAGTCCAGAATTCACCGCGGATGTTCTCTAAACCAAGGTTGACGGTGGCAGAGATACCTTTATTCGCCCGTTCTGGATGAGTGAGAACCCTGATCTTCTCGGGATATTTAGCGGCATAACCGTACGCTATCTCGAGGCTCTCGTCAGTCGAGCCGTCGTCGACAATGACTAGCTCGAAATCCTGAAAGCTTTGGCTAAGTATGCTATCGATTGTCTCAGGTAGATAGCGCGCATGGTTATAGCTCGGGATTGTGACCGAGACTCTCGGCAAGCTCATCAACTACTCCTGGATAAAATCGTTTTGGATAAAATATCATCGCACAGTTTCGTTTTGATAATCAAAAATCGCCTCTCGATCTTGGGTAAGAACTGATTGTAATTGCTCCTGGTATCCTTGCTTGTAATTCTTTACTGCCAAGCACACGATGAGATCTTTGAAATAACGTAAGTCACCTCATCGTCAGACAAGTGCGGCCCCATCGGTAGGCTGAGAACCTCGTTCGCTAGTCTCTCTGTAATTGGAAGAGCCACTCCGTCGAGATCCATTTCTGCATACGCACCTTGTAGGTGAGGCGGTACGGGGTAGTGAATCAGAGTCCCGATTCCACTAGCCGTCAGATATTCTTGCCAGTGGTCACGCTTCGCGTGGCGCACGGCGAAGAGATGCCAAACCGGCTCGGAATGGGCGGGGACGTAAGGCAAAGTCAGGTCAGTCACACCTTCTAGCGCTTTCAGATAACGGGCCGCTATGCGCTTACGCCGCTCGTTCCATTCGTCAAGCTTCCGTAGTTTCACTCTCAGCAGCGCTGCCTGCAACTCGTCAAGGCGGGAATTGAAGCCTTTGGCCTCGTTGTGATACTTCTCTCTCGATCCGTAGTTGCGCAGGATCTGGATGCGATCAGCGAGTTCGCGATCGTTTGTCGATACAGCGCCACTATCGCCGAGCGCGCCCAAATTTTTCCCGGGGTAGAAACTAAACGCGGCGGCATCGGCCAGACTCCCGGCTCGCCTTCCCTTGTAACGCGCTCCGTGAGCCTGAGCTGCGTCTTCAATCACTTTAATACCATATGGCGAAGCGATCGCCTTGATTGCGTCCATGTCAGCCGGCTGGCCATAGAGATGTACAGCGATAATGGCTTTGGTTCTTGATGTAATTGCGGCATCGAGACGCGCTGGGTCGAGGTTGTAAGTTCGTTCGTCGGGTTCGACTGGGACGGGCGTGGCGCCCGCATAGGAAACGGCCAGCCAAGTGGCGATATAGGTATTGGCTGGAACGACTACTTCGTCGCCGGCGCCAATGTCCAGCGAGCGTAGAATCAAATGGAGCGCGTCGAGTCCGTTTGCGACGCCAACGCAGTACTTCGCTTCGCACGCGGCAGCAAACTCTGACTCAAAGGCTTCGAGCTCCGGGCCGAGAATGAACCGGCCCGATTCCACCGCCCGGCGGTAAGCAGCGTCCATCTCGGTCTTCAGCTCTCGATAAGGAGCTCTCAAATCAAGAAAGGGAACGTTCATCCCGATGCCTTCAGGGCCTTCGCGGCCTGCAGAAAATCTTCATAACTGCGGTAGTAGTCGTCTTCGTCGTAATGATCCGATGCGAGCACGACGCACACTGAGCCAGAGGAGAAGTTGTCAATCTCCCGCCAGATCATCGGCGGAAGATAAAGCCCATTATGGCAACGATTCAAATGGTACTTCTTCTTACTGAAGCCGTCGTCAAGGTCCACATCAAAACTGCCTGACATGGCGATCAATAATTGCTTGAGGGTCTTATGACTGTGACCGGCCCGCGTCGCGCCGCCGGGCACATCGTAGAGATAGTAAACACGTCTGATCTCAAACGGAACGTGTTTTTCCGCTTCGATGAATGTCAGGTTGCCGCGCGGATCTCCTATTTTCGGCAGGTTAATGATATGGCATTGATCAACACCCATCAGCACACCTCAGATCAACAGTAGTTAGATCCTGGCTTAAGAAATCTGGCGACAGCGACGCAAGGTAAGACTTTGAGCGTAGTCCGCATGCAACCGCCCAAACCGGACATCCAAATGAACGAGCCGCCTCAATATCCACCTCTGTGTCTCCAACCCAAAGACAATCTTCAGCAGATATGTCTGCGACTTCAGTCTTTAATTGCTGGCTCTTGCCAATACCACTTCGGCCAGGATCGGACACTACAACGTGATTCAGGAGACTATCCAGTTTAAGACGGCCCAGTTGATCGTAAAGGTAGTCCCGATGGCGCCGCTGAGTCACAAGTGCCAGCCGTATTCCCTGGACGCGCCATTCACGCAGCTTCTCTAAAGCCCCTGGTTGGATCCGATCCAAAGCGAGCATGTCTGGCATTTCAATCGACGCTAGCCAAGACTCTTTGAAGTCGGCATAGATTGTTTCCGCTCGGCTGGCTGCGAGTTGTCGTCTCTGATCCATGCGATCTCTCTTCATCTGCCAATAATTCTCTAAGCTGACTGGCTTGTAGCCGTGCTCAACGAGAATCTTCCGATAACAGGCATAGTGTCTAAATTGCCCGTCCAAAATAGGCCCATCCAGGTCCAGAACGACAGTTTTGATCATGGCAACTCGCAGACGGCATAGAGCTCTGCTGCATGTTCCGGAAAATCCTTCCCCAGCTCATAAAACCCCTGAATCATCTCCTCGGTCCAATGGTCCTGGATCTGCTTATTGGAGAGGGGTTTGAAAAATACCCCTCCCATCCTGGCGATGTGAACTCCAGCCATTTCCAGATCGCCTCTAAAGGTTGCGGCATTGTATACCCGGCGATGTCCTAACGCATGGTCCCTTGCGTTACGCTCGCAGGGTTCTTTCAGCAGACCCATTTTGACAGCAGCGAGGCGATGAATGGAATCGCCATTCGGAACACCTACGAGGAGTTTTCCTTCGCGTGCCAGCCACTGCTTCACCCTCTGCAATAACGCAACCGGTTGTTCCACGTGCTCGAGTATATGCTCCATGATGATTGTGTTAAATTGCTGATCAGGCTCAAACTCTTCGAACAGTCGTTGTACTTTCACCAAATTCGGCGTATCGGGAATATGAGCCAAGAGAGCGCCCGATCCATCCACCACCGTCAAGCGTGTGAAGTGCTTTAGCAGGAGCCGAGTCATTTGCCCTTCAGCAGGACCCAGTTCCAATCCTTCCGGTCCCAGTAAATGCGGTTTGAGGGTCTGGTAGCGGAAGCGAATTAAACTCTTATCGAAGTCGAGTTGATCTTTCGCATACCAATCTGACAGCCGCCCGATCCGTATTTCTTCTTCACTCATTTGCACATATCCTGAAAGTATTTAACCTCGCGTTCGAGCCCTTCCGCCAGGGGAACAAAGTTCCAAACCCCAAGACTCTCCTGCATCCGCGCGTTATCAAAGCGAAAAGAATGCCCCCCCGGCCTATTAGCCACATATCGCGTACTTCCTTGAAACTTCGTGACGGCCGTCAGCATTTCAACAATCTGGGAAACTGTAGTTGAAGCTCCACGCACAATGTTAACAGGATCGAGATCGTCTACCTCGGTTAGGGCAGCCTGTAAAGTTGCTTCGACAGCGTCGTCGACGTACAAGAAATCCCGCTCCACACTACCATCCCCATAGAGTACTGGTGACTCGCCCTGAACCAATTGCCTAATTGTCCGTGGAATCAGCTTCTCATATGCTTCTTCACCCGGGCCGAAGATGTGGCCGTAACGCAGGACGGCGTAACGGCTCCCATGTTTGTGCGCATACGTTCGTATTAGTTGTTCACAAAACAATTTAGCGGCTCCATACAAGCTCGTAGGCTGTACGGGCGAAGACTCGCTCAAGATGCCACCATCGGGCAATGGCGCATAAACATCAATCGTGCTTGCAAAAACGATCCGTTCAGGAGGTGAGGGGAGGCTCTCCAATAGCGAACGGGTTCCGATTAGGTTGTCACGGTATATAGCTTCCACCAGATCCGCAGTGTCGTGAGTCTTAGGAGTAAACGCCCCTAAATGAAACACTACATCTATTCGCTCAAGGCCCGAGGCCAACCATGTCTCTCGTGATAGTTGTTCGAGAGCTGATACTACCCAGGTTGAATTTTCCTGGTCTCTCTTAACGGATTTTCTGGAAAGAAGTACCAGAGAGATATCCGAATCCTTGAGCAGACGTTTGACGAGGTGCGCGCCAATAAACCCATTGACGCCTGTCACTAGAACTGTCTTTCCCTTCAGTGAGTCCAATGTGCGCACTGCTCAAGCCTTTCGAGCTCTCCCAGAGTTGTAAGAACCGGCTCGACATCCATTCCTCTGATCCAAACCAAGTCATTGGGTAACGGATTGATCTTACGTTCCAGCTTGGGGAATCTGCCTTCCAGGGCGATGTTGCAATAGATCTCAGGCATGTTCAAACCAGCCTTCGTAAAAAAGTAATGCGTGGTGAAGAAACGCCCGATATTAATCTCGGTGGGATTCGGATACCCGTCGTGGTCATAAGTTAGGTCTACGCCAAATATACCGTGTGGCTTTGCATCTATAGCGAAGATGGAATCCTGGGCTATCTGGTCGACCTGAGGGATGGCGCAGGTTTGGGCCACCCCAGTGATACCGGTCACTCCAGACAACGTTCTGTCACCAAAGTTCCAGCTCAGGCGCTGCCTTGTCTGGGCTACGACTAACTCGCCGTGGTACCAGATGGAAAGCCACGTGATCGTCCGAGGGGTCAAGCACTGTGCGGCGGTGAATTCACCCCACCCATTGAAACGATCAATCCAAAGCTTCGCAAAATCAAGATCATCGGTGGGGAGTGCGCCATGTCCGGCTGCACCCTCAATTGCCCTGATCCATAGCTTTGGACCAAACTTCGAGAATGCCAGTCTAAGGTCTTCGGGAGAACGAAGGAGCATCGTTTCAGGCACTCTGATTCCTGCTTTCCTCCAAATCTCGTACGACTTTTTCTTGTTTATGCAGTTCTCAATGGTGGCCGGCGCGGGCATGAATAGTCTAACCCCAAGCGCCTGCACCTGATCTCGAAGACGAGAAATTGCCAGTACCTCGTGATCGTTTTGCACATGCATGAAATCGGGCTGAAGGTTTTGCAAGAGCTGAAGAATACTCTGCGGATACTCAGGAGATGTTGCATAGGGGACAACGTGCTTTTGGTTCGTGTCCGCTAAGAATAAATCCGAGGGTATGCATGATGCTCCGATTAGATAATCCTTACGCTGGGATTCCCGCAATGAGCGGATAAAGTTGTTGGATGGTGCGCCACCAGCACCACCGACGTATATCTTAGCCACTTACCTTTGTCCTCATTACGGGTCCCTGTGAGGGTCGTTTCAGCTCAAGAGGGTTAACATTAAATGCCGTTGAAATCACGCCTATTTCCAATCGGCGTCTGGCCTGCCTGGGCGACGACATATCCGTTGAGAGCAGCGTTCTTGGCGCGCATGAACAGTGTGAAACGCCAAAGAAAAACCTATGCAGTAAATGCTCATTGAGCTTCCCTCGCGAGCTGCGCCTTTTCCCCGAAGACCCTTAACAGACTGTCGGCGTCGATGTCACCGTGCTCAAAGCGTTCCGTGTCCCTCATGAAAACCATCTCCAAATGATCGTTAAGCTGTGCACAGTGCGATGGCGTGGTTGGTAAGTTTGCTGCTTGCGCTTCTGAGTGACCCCGATCAGTCCTACCAAATGCGCTGAGGTCATAGTTTGTCAGAAAGCCTTAAGACATGGGAATCCGACTCTTCTACAGAAGTCAGGGGCTGAGTATTTTGGACCGCCTTCCACAAATCCAAGCAATTCACATCCCGGCGGAAGAACTGGTTATCGAACGAGCCCCTAGACTCAATTCCTGAAAGCGGCTGACGCGCGGCTAACCCCCAATCAATATTCCAGTGATACTCCCACGGTTGTTGCGCTGACCATGCCATCCATTCGTCGTCTCGAGTCGGCAACACCTCGTCGACTGCGCGACATAGGACGGACAAGTATCCTGAGGGCTTGTTGAAAACATACTTCCGATCAGAGCGCACCGACGTGTGTGGTAAGAACAGACAATCCATTGGTGCGAGCCTCAGGTAGCGGAGTAAGTAGTCAAGTAACTCGACCGAGATGTACCAAAAAGTACCGGCCTCAGATTGCATCCGACCCGCGTTGTTGAATTCCATGAAATATCCTTCTTCGACAACAACATTTGTTGAAACGATCATGTACCCTCCCCGCTTCAACAACGGGCGTATGCCGCCAAGGGCCATTAGCGGCGAAAACACGTGATACAAAATACCGGAGTAATTAATGAGATCAAAGCCGCGTCCCCCTAGCTTTGCAGCGAGATCGTACAATGGTCCGACGGTCTTATAATCGAAATCTACGTCATAATAATGTTTGACCGCTTCGAGTTGGGCCAAACGGTGGTCAAGGCCATCAACAGCGAGAACCTGTCGCGCGCCGCCACGACGCATGAGAACAGGAATAAGACCTTCCATGGTTCCGACATCAAGGCAGGATGTCTCATTGAGTAAACACCTGCGAAGCATCATACGCGGCAGCATTGGTAGATCAGGAGCGTAAATGCCTCTTGTAATCAAGCCTGGTAGCAGTTCTATAGAGTAATACCACCAGTCCTTAAAAAGATCACTAGCCTGCAATTCTTCTGGCTGATCGGGAAGTTGTTGGCCGAGGCTATGCTTTGGATGATCGTGTTGTTGGCCGAGACGAAGTCCGGTGCGGTATTCAAATGAGTTGCGAAGACGTTGGGTGATGGAAACTTGCTTTTCTGTTGTCACAGTTACCTCTTGACATTAGTCCGAGTTCGTAAACTGATTCTCTACGCCAAACGCAATCAATAAGCTATCGCTATTTATGTCAGTATGCACAACGCGCTGATCTCCTCTGGTGAACACCCATTTAAGAGCCGGTTCCTGGAATACACCGTCCCCTTCGGAGAGCGACGGCCCTTCAATGGTGAATTCGCCCAACTGGGTCGCCGCCAGTGGCTGGAGTTTGCTGAGGTCTTCCTGGGCGTAGCCGGCGCCACTCTGCCAAACCAGGACGTGAATTCCATAGCGAAACGGAATCAGACGGAAAGGCGGCAACCAACCCTCTAAGGAGCAGTCACCTTCGATGTAATCAATCTTAAAATTATCGTACCAATTATTGAAGTTACAAATAACAACTCCGTCACTGCGACTGACGCCGAAGTTAATGAGTGGAAAGTCAATGCGTCGCGAAGCGTGCAATTTGATCCGGATGCGCACACTTTCCCCAAACTGGAACTTGCGATCATTCCTTCCGTCCGCGCCAAACATTTCAAATTCGCCAATTGTGATTCCGGTATATGAAGCTGTCGCAACAGGCAGTGTTTGCTGGGACAGGCGCATGTAATCGCGAAACTGCGGTATTACTAGTGAGGTTTCGCCGATCGCGGCAATGCGTCCATCTTTTAGAAAAATAGAACGCCCGCAGGCCCTTTGAATTGCCGGCAAACTGTGGGAAACCAGCAAGATCGTCGTGCCGCGCTCCTTCATACGTTTCATTCGCTCAAAACATTTTTGCTGGAAAGACATATCACCGACGGCCAATACTTCATCCAGGAGCAGGATCTCGGGCTCGAGGTGTGCGGAAACCGCAAAAGCGAGGCGCAGAAACATTCCACTTGAGTACCACTTGACCGGTGTGTCGATGAATTTTTCGATTTCAGAGAAAGCAACGATTTCGTCGAACTTGCGGCGGACTTCAGCCTTGCTCATTCCTAGAATGGCGCCAGTCAGAAAAACATTCTCTCGACCCGTCAACTCCGCGTGAAATCCGGTACCGACTTCGAGCAGACTTCCCAGGCGTCCGTAAAGTTCGATTCGTCCCGTAGTAGGTTCTGTCACCCGCGAGAGGATCTTAAGCAGCGTTGACTTTCCGGCCCCGTTTTTTCCCATGATGCCGACAACTTCACCCGGTTGGACCTCGAAATTCACATTCTTCAAAGCCCAGATCGTTTCGTGGGCAGGCAAACCATTGCGGCCCCACTTAAAGGGTTTGGCAACGGTATCAGTAATGATCTCTCGCAAGGTCCGTTGGGATGGCGGACTCGTGCCAATCCGATATTCCTTTGACACATTTTCAACTCTGAGGATTGGTTTCATCGCAGCGGGTTTCAAATGACGTCAGCAAAACCTTTTTCTGTTCGCCGAAAGACATAAGCGGCGCAAACGAGCGCGATAATAGTAAAGGATGCAGAGAAAGTGATGGCTAAGATGGGTAATTCTGTGCCAAGTAGCGCTGCGCGGAAGCCTTCGATCAGGCCCACGATTGGATTCAGGCTGTAAAGCGTTCGCCACTTTTCAGGCACATAACTCGGAGGGTAGACTATTGGCGACGTGAACATCCAGAGTTGAATCAGTACCGGCAGCGCCACTCCGACGTCGCGGTATTTCACATTTAGGCTTGAAACAAAAGTGCCAACACTAAGCGTAAACAGTGTCATCAATGCAAGCACAAATGGCAGCGCCGCAAGCCTCCATGTCGGCGCCACCTGATAGTGAAATACAACGCGGTAGATGAGTATCAGTCCTACGAGAATTACCAGCGAGATAGCGAAATCTAGCAGCCGTGTTCCGAGATTTGCCGCCGGCAGGAGCACTCTCGGGAAATAAACTTTGGTAAGCAAATTCGCATTCCCGATAAGGCTCGCGCTGCACCCCAGAATGCCGCCCGAAATGAACATCCAGGGAAGGAGGCCGCTGTAAACAAATACGGGATAGGGTAAGCCGGAAGGAGGGCGGACACGCGCTAACATTCCCAGGAACACGGTGAAAACCAGCGTCATTAGTAGAGGTTGAAGGACTACCCACAAGGCACCGAGAAGTGTCTGTTTGTAACGCGCCTTCAGGTCTCGCAAGGTGAGAAAATAGAGCAACTCGCGGTGGGCCCACAACTCACGGGCATCAAACGCACTCCAGGATCTGTTAGGCTGAATAACTACCAAAGGCCTATCAAACAAATTAACGTCTGCCGTGGACGGATTACTCGAAGGCTCTGTCGCGGGGTCATCCGCATCGTCTGCCTGCCTTAACGAGCCGGCATCTTCTCTAATAGTTAAAGCCATTTAATATGGTTAATGGGATTTCCGGCGAATCGCGAAGTAAGAAACTGAACTACAGCCAATTCCCCGTCTCAGGAGTAATCTTGTGCCACATCAGGTATCAATCGCAGTTTAGCGATTCGGTGCAGGCCGGTCAAGGAGGTGAGAGAAGGGGTAATGCTCCGCCAGAACTATGTTGCAACATTTATCTAACGGAGCATTACCAGAGAAGGCTTTGGGATCCTTTGTTCTTTGAGAGTCCGCACATAGCCAGCCCACCGTCAACTGAAAGCTGTCTAATCAATTGCTCTCTCAAAAAAAGACCGCCCACCGCCGCCCGCTTATGTGCGAGCGGCGATGAGCGACCCAAAAGAGCCGTGAAATCAGCTCTTACTGTTGCGCGATTGGCGTTCCATTCGGCGTATTGCCTGCGGCCCCACCACCATTCGCGGTGATACTGCAGTTGCCGAACGTAACCACAGTCCCACCGCCACTGAAGTCCACCCCCAGCGTCGGGTTATTGGTGATTATAGTGTTCGACATCCGCGTAGTGGCCCCGCCGTTAGCGGCGACCCCGGTTGCATTATGCGAAGACACGCAGTTGTTCAGGTTCAATTCCGCTGAAGCAGCACCCTCGGCGACAAACCCTTTCCCGCCGTTGTTGACGGCCACACAGTTGTTCGCAGTCACCTTGGTATTTGGCTCTGCGCCGACGCCGCTGCCGCCGTTACTCTCAAACCGGACGTTTGTGAACACGGCATTCACAGTGGCGCCGCCGCCGGGAATGATAACCGCGCCAGACGCGCTGTTATTCTTGATGATGGTATCCTCGACATAAAGTTTCCCACTTTGGGTCCGCTCATCACTGATGCCGCGACCGTTTCCTGCGCGAAAACTCCAGATCACACAGTTTTCTACAGAAACGGACATTCCAGCGACACCGTTTACAATCCTGACGCCGTTTTGACCAAATGTAGTTCCTGATCCATTGATCGACAGACTTCGCAGTTGCACGAAGTTGCTGCCTGAGCTAGCCGTAATATTTACGGTGACCGCGCCGACGACGCCCGATCCGAGGATTGAGGCCAATCCAGTCGCACTCCCATCAATCGTAATAGCCTTGGTAATGGTGACGGCGCCAAAACCGCCTGGATCGAGCGCATCAATTTCGCCATCAACGGCAGTCTTTGAGATCGCACCAGCGAAAGTCTTACAGGGGGCGGTGCGACTGCACGGATTGACGTCGTCGCCGACGCCGGATACCCAGGTGCGCGTTGCTTGCGCCTGGGTCATGGTCGCAAAAGCGAGCGTGAAGATCGCGATTGCCAATACTTTAATAGTGAACCGAAACTTGTTCATTTGGAGTCTCCTTTTTTCTTTCTGTTGAAGTTGGGGATGGCCGCCAGTAGAACACGGATCTGTTCCGGCCACTGTTGCGCCGAGTCTTCCCATTGTTAATGAGCGATATATTCTCGTCAAGAGTCTTGCCCCTGTCGAATGTAAATTTGCGAAGAGCTAGTTGCCACCGCAGTCTCTGGCCGTATCGTTCGTAACCGTCCAAGTGGCACTATCGCCACAATTGACCACGGTCGAAAGAAAACAGCCGTCCTGATCCTCAGCAATGACTTTGACTTGCTGCTGATCGCACGCGACGTTGCTGAGATTATATGACTGGCCGGGAGCAATGGCTGCGCCGTTGCTCAGTTGGTTGCCAGTCCAATCGTCAGCGTTGACGTGCGAAAGATACACATTGCGAATTTCCCTGTTCGAGTTATTCACAATATTAGCCGAGGTTGTCGTTGGCGTCCTTGCGCTGGAAAGAACCGCCAAAGCGAACAGAGAAAGAGAAAGAATAGCCAGCCGATAAAGACTGCGTTTGCTGCGTGAGTTTTTCATATTGCCTCCCTCTGAAAGAATTATTCAGGTTAGGCGGGCGACCGACGCGCCCGCCTACTTTTGAGCGACGAACTCGCGTTCACGGACAACTACTCGTGACCGTGTAGTGCGGTCCGTCATCTCCTGGTGTCTCGCCCTGGTTCTTTGGCGAGTAAACCTTGGCTGTGCCGGTGGTGACGTTACCCGACGAATCCACGAGCTTGAAGTAAATCGTGTAGACGCGGCCGTTACCACTGTTGATGCGTTCGGCGCGCAACTGTACGGACTTGCAGTTGGCTGCGATGACGATGTCATTCAGCGTACTGCCAGAGCCGGCCGCATTCTCTGTCTCGTCACTAGTCACCTTCGTGATGTACACGTCGTTAACGCTGACCGAGTCACAGTTGTCACTTACGCTCGAAATAAAGTTCGAGGCAGTGAACGTGTGATAGCTGTGGTTCGGCGGCCACATCGACGGCGTCTGTCCATTGAAGGTAATGGTCGGTGCCTGGTCGTCGACTACAGTTACCGTCTGAGCACAGGACGATTGATTACCTGAACCGTCAGTTGCCGTCCAGGTGATCGTGGTTGTGCCGCGTGGATAAGTATCAGTCAGCGGGCGCCCATCACTCCTCGTTCCGCTTACCGTTGCGGTGCCGCAGTTATCCGTGGCAGTTGCGGTGCCCGTTACAACGTGAGCGGAGCAGGTGCCCGGCTCGGTACCGGTCGTAATGTTTGCCGGGCAAGTGATCGCCGGCGCCTCAGTGTCATTCACCGTGACCGTCTGATCGCAGGACGCGGTGTTGCCTGATCCATCAGTGGCCGTCCAGTGGATCGTAGTCGTGCCCTTCGGATAAGGCGCATTCAACGGCTGTGCGTCACTTCGAGTACCGCTGACGCTGGCAGCGCCGCAGTTATCCGTAGCCGTCGCAGTTCCGGGATCGATATTTGCGGCACACGTCCCGGAATCAGTGCTCCTGGTGATATTTGCCGGACAACTAATCGCCGGAGCCTCGGTGTCGTTGACGGTGACAGTCTGGTCACAGGACGAACTGTTGCCAGAGCTATCAGTAGCCGTCCAGTGGATAGTCGTTGTGCCCTTCGGATAAGGATCCGACAATGCTTGGCCGTCACTGCGAGTACCTTCTACGGTCGGATTGCTGTCGCAGTTATCGGTCGCAGTCGCCGTTCCCACATTGATCGCGGCCGAGCACTGACCCGAATCGTTGCTTCGGGTTATGTTGGCCGGACAAGTGATGACCGGAGCGGTCGTATCCTCAGTTGCGTTGTTGACAGTGATTGTCTGCGTACAGGATGAGTTGCCTGTCTCCTCTCCGGCTGCGTTGTGTGACGTCGCCGTCCAGGTGATAGTCGTGACACCACCACCGAAAGGATAATCTGGACTCTGGCGAACACAGTTTTGACCATTCGAGTCGCAATTGTACATCGGCTTGCCGTCGCTACGAGTGGCGAAAATTGTTACGTTCTCACCTCCGGTTGCGGTTGCGGTGCCAACATTTACTACAACAGAGCAAGCGCCGTTAGCGTCGACTTCTTTATTGGAGGGACAACTAATCGTGGGCGCGTTTGAAGTAGCGCTTACCGTGACATTAAATTGGCAGCTTTCTCCAGTTGTCTCCGATACTGACACCACCGTAACGCCTTGCGGGAAGAAACAATCGTTGCAATGACTGAATGTAATCGTTCCGCAGGTACCCTCGGTGGTTGGAGCGTCGTAGTGAACAACGGCGCCAGGCTGGTTCGGGTTATTGGGGTCGGTAGTATTGGATTGCACGTTGACATCTAACGGACAAGTAAGCGTGCAAGTGGGGCTGCCGCCACCGCTGGCAACGACAGTGGACGAGGCAGTCGCGCTGTTGTTACCACTTTCCGGATCCTCCGCGCCAGTGGCGATGCTTGTGTCACTTGAAACTGTGGCCGTGTTAGTGATTGTTGTGCCGACTGGTGCTGCGGGGTTTACCCCATAAGCAAAGTCAAAGTCCGCCGAGGCGCCGGCCGCCAAAGTGGAGATCGTACAAGTTATAGTTCCCGTGCCGTTCGTCGCGGGCACGGTGCAAGTAAAAGTCGGGCCGGACCTTTGAACCATCGCATTAAATGTCGTGTTGGCGGGAACTACATCTGTGAGAATGACGTCCTTGGCGTCGTTCGGGCCGTTGTTCCTGACTTCAATCTGAAAAGTGCTGGTTGAGCCCGCGGTGACTGTTGCATTGGCTTCGGTCACCGATTTGCTCACCGAAACATCAGCCTCGGCGCGGGCCGGATCAGTAACGACAAATGTCGTCCTGGTCACCAATGTGCCCCTGCTGGAAACCATGTTGACTCTCCACGTCCCTCGGTTATCCACCTGGTTGTTTCCAACCGTCGAGGTTTGAGTTGCTGGGATATCAAATGTAATGTCCTGAGGATCACTGGTAATGTTTGTGGTCTGCCTGACAAAGCCGCTTGGATCAACGAATTGAAGACGCCGGGGAAGAGCTGTCCCTCCGGTCACGTGCGCGCAAACAGTTTGACCCAGGACGAAATCGCTCTGCGGAGTCGTACAACCGGCCCCCAAAAATGTCGCGATGCTCGGCGAAGCCGCCTGCGGGACCATTGCCGCCCAAAGCGCGACAGCTCGCTGGGAACTGCCAGACGCCGTCTTCACCGGGCTCACGGGACTCGCGCCCGCGCCAACTCCACCGCCATGGTACGCGCCTGCGGTCGACGCGGTATAGAGCGAAACCGCTAAGAGCGCAGCAATGCTGAGAAATACAGTGAGCCGAAGTGCTGGCTTCACGAAACTATTATGACGGGGTTTGGGGACGCTTCCGGTTCTCATTGGCTTTCTCCTTAGGGCAGCAATTCCTATTAAGATGATGGCGGTTTCCGTTTTTGAATATAATCAGGACATCATGACTCAAGCCGTCTGGCCTACCGACTCGGCTCTTAGTTCTGCATCGACATATCGCCTAACAATTGCTTTCCGAACATTGTTTGTCGTGGGTTTTTGGCCAACTCCGGGAATTTACCGGCCTCTTCGAGACGGTCTTGGCAACGGGACAAGTAGTCAACATCAAAAAGAGGTGAGCTTGATACCCTATTTCTAATACTCTGTCAATACATTTTGCTAGGGCTTGCCAATGGAATTGCTTATGCCTGCTATAGATTTGGGATCGACTGGGTTGACACTTCCACTATTTATGCTATTACTTTTCTTTTTTACGCTCTCGTGGATGTCCACGGCAGGCCAACTAGATGCCCGAAAAATCTTTTAAGTTCTTTGTAGCTGGGGGCGCCGGGTTCATAGGCTCGGCTTTTGTTCGCCACCTGGGAGGCCGTTTTCCGGCTTCTCAGGTAGTCAACTTCGACGACCTCACCTACGCCGGAAACCTCGACAACCTTCAGGGCCTCGATGAAGAAACGCATCATTTCATCCGAGGTGATATCGCCAATCGCGATGCGGTCCTGGACGCACTCACTGAGGGGACGGACGCCGTAATTAATTTTGCGGCCGAATCGCATGTTGACCGAAGCATTACTTCCGCCGCTGAGTTCGTTACAACCAACGTACTAGGCACGCAGGTGTTGCTGGATTGTGCCAGAGAACGAGGCGTCAAACGTTTCGTACAGATTTCGACTGACGAAGTAATGGGGAGTCTGCCTGAAGACGAAGATGAATTCTTCACCGAAGATTCGCCCTTCCAGCCAAACAGTCCGTACGCGGCCTCAAAAGCGGCGGCCGAACATTTGGTGCGCGCGGCGAATCATACCTTTGGCTTCGACACCGTGATTACGCGGTGTGGCAACAATTATGGCCCGCGGCAGTTCCCCGAAAAATTTCTTCCGCTGATGCTGGCCAACGCGATGGGTGACCAGCCGATTCCGGTCTATGGCGACGGCTTGAATGTCCGCGATTGGATCTATGTCGAAGACCATTGCCGCGCAATCTTACAAGTCATGGAGAAAGGCCGCTCCGGCGCAGTCTATAATATCGGGGCGCGTAACCAGCGCCGAAACATCGATGTGGCAAAGAGTGTCCTGGACATTCTGGGAAAGCCCCATTCCCTGCTTCGCTTTGTGAAAGATCGTCTAGGGCATGATCGCCGGTACGCCATCGATCCAACTCTGATAGAAAGCGAACTCGGTTGGCGTCCGAGCGAAACATGGGAGAGCGGGTTGCGCAAAACAATCGCGTGGTATCAAACCAATACCGATTGGGTGCTGCGCGCGCGCAGCGGAGCGTATCGCGCGTTCTACGCTCAGCAATACGGGATCGAGGTTGGTGCGCATTGAGAGTCCTGGTTACCGGCGCTGCGGGAATGGTTGGGCGCGCGGTCGCCGCCCACGGCACCGTCCGGGGCGAGACCGTTGTCGCTTTCAATCATCACACCCTCGACATTACCGACGCAGCAAAGCTGAACGAAACTTTTGATCGAGTGCGTCCGGACGTTGTGATCAACTGCGCTGCCTGGACGGATGTTGATGGATGCGAGAGCGATCCGGTCCGGGCGCAAAGAGTAAACGGCCACGGCCCGGGATTACTCGCAGACGCTTGTCGCAAGATTGGCGCGCAACTCATAACGATCTCCACGGATTATGTATTCGATGGCGAGCAGGATGGGTTTTACACTCAACGAGATCAGCCAAACCCGCAGAGCGTTTACGGCGCTTCCAAGCTCGAAGGTGAGCGCCGGGCACAGACTGCCTGTGCCAATACAATTGTCGTGCGCAGCGCGTATATCTTCGGTTGCGGTGGCACGAACTTCTTGAGCACGCTGGTCGCCAGAGCGCGCCGCGGCGAAGACCTCAAGGTAATAAGTGATTCCTTCGGAACGCCAACCTTCGCGACTCATCTCGCCCAAAGGATTTACCAACTTTCTCGAATCGACCTGCCCGGAATTTTTCACGTCGTAAACAGCGGAGAGGGAACAAGCTTCGAAGGTTTTGCCCGACAGGCGCTGAGAGCCGCGGGCCTGACTGATAATTGCCTGGAAACTGTCAGCCTTAGCGACCTCAAACGATCTGCTCCCCGCCCGCGCAACTCGCGACTGCGATGCTTGCTTTCGAATGCTCTGGGTTTGGAACCGTTGCCTTTATGGACAGACGCGCTCCAGGATTTCATAAACGCTGATTCGCTCAGACAGTTGGACGATTCCGGCGCCGTTTGACTTGCCTGACGCCGTGCGTCTGCTATTATGGTCAATCCTCGACTGCCCGTGGCGGAGATAATCTCTAAGGATAAGGTTCTAAAGATATGACTCAAGATGAACGCCTCGTTCCGACACGCGCCGGCCGTGACCTGGATAGCACGCTTGCCGAGCTCACTCAGGGTAAGCCTTATGGCCGCTATAGCTCGGCGCCCTCCGAGACCAGTCTCCGCGAATATCTCTTCGTCATTCTCAAGCGCAAATGGCTCATCATGAGCATGATCCTGGTCATTACTTCGCTGGCCACAATCCAGGCATACCGGGATCCCTCCATCTATGAAGGCGCCACCATCATTCGAATTGAGCCCAAAGGGAACGTTCTGACGTCCGGCAACATAACGATTAATACGCCGGCGGATCCCAATTTTTGGGGCACGCAACTCAAACTGCTGCAAAACCCCGAACTCGCCCGCCAGGTAATCCTGACCTTGAACCTGCAGAACAATCCCGCCTTCCTTGGTGGCGGTGGAGGCAGCGGCGTTTTCGATTCTTTGAAGCGAATTTTCTCGCGTGAGAAACCAATCACGGCGCCGGCGAGCGTAAAACCCATCGAGCCGGTGGGTGAGGACGAGTTAAAAAACAGGCAGTTCACTCCGGAAGAGTTGGCCCAGCTTGAACCTTATGAGGACACCATTGCCGCGAACTTAACTGTCGAGCCGACGATCAATACTAATCTCGTCACTATTCGGTATCGCCATACCGATCCCGTCCTGGCAAAGAAGATCGCCGACACCCTGGCCGATGTCTTCATCGGTAATAACAACTTTCGAATCACTTCCGGCCGCAGCGACGCGGAAACGAAATTGCTCAAGACGGTAGCCGAAACCCAGATCAAGATCAGCGAACAGGAAAGAGGTCGCTTTGCTTTTGCCAAAGCGCACAATCTACCGCTCGACAATAAGCCGGGCAGCGATCTTGAGGCGATGCGTCTGGCCACTTACAGCGGACAACTTCTGGACGCCGAGAACAAACGCCGGGGTCTCGAAGCGGCTTACACTGCGGCTAAGGACGCTCCTGATCCGTTCTCCGCGCCCGAAATCCAAAAGGATGAACGCATCACAAGGCTCCGCGACAAGCTCGGCGAGTTGAACGAAAAACGCAAGGGCATGCTTGAGATCTACACCAAAGAATGGCCGGCCGTGAAGCAGATCGATGCGCAAATCAAGCGTGTCCAGGAGGACCTGGATCGGGCGCCGAAAGAAGTCTTTGCTTCCATGCAGGCTAGTTATAAAGCCGCTGTCGCTCATGAAACCAGTCTTAAAGCTTCCTATGCTCGCCAGCACGGAACGACGACGCAGCAGACCAAGGACCAGATCGAAATGGCCGTGCTAACTCAGGAGCTCGAGTACAACAAGCAACTGCTGAACACACTCACTCAGAGACTGCGCGAGTTGGGCCTGGCTGCCGGCGGCGGCACTCCCACCGATGTGACTGTTTCAACTTACAGTCGCGTTCCGCACGCACCGGTTGGACCGTATCGCCTTCGAACTATTATCCTGGCCTTCATACTTTCGCTGGTCGCCGGCATTGGACTGGCTTTCCTGCTCGACTTTCTCGATGACACGCTCAAGTCCGTCGATGATGTCGATCGGTATATTCATCTGCCGACCCTGGGGCTGATCCCTGCGGCTCGCAGCGACAAGCCGCGACTTCGCGGTGCGGACACGGCGCCCAAACCCGGCGAATCGACGGCACTCGCGCTCGTCAACGACGTGCGCTCGCCGGTTTCCGAAGCGTATCGCCACTTGCGCACTTCACTCTTGCTTTCTTCCGCCGGTACGCAGCCCAAGACGATTCTGGTTACGTCCAGCCAACCTTCGGAAGGGAAGACCACGACCGCAATCAACACCGCCTTCATGTTGGCCCAAACCGGCGCACAGGTGCTAATAATCGATTGCGACTTGCGCCGTCCCCGACTACACGCGCACTTTAATCTGTCGAACGCTCGCGGTCTGACTAACTGCCTCTCCGGCGAGTCGGACGACATCGATTCGTTAATCCAAACTTATGATAAACAGCCCAACCTGAAGCTATTGACGTCTGGCCCGATCCCGCCGAACCCGGCTGAACTGCTTGGCTCGGAGGATATGCGCCGCCTGCTGGTAACTCTGAGCGAGAAATTTACGCACATCATCGTCGACTCTCCGCCTGCCGTTTCCTTTACGGACGCTTCGATACTGTCGACCTTCGTCGATGGAGTCATTCTGGTGATCCACGGGGGCCGAAGCTCGCGTGCAGTTGTCCGTCGCGCTAAGCAACAGTTGCTTGATGTGGGTGCTCACATCTTTGGGGTGGTGCTCAACAACGTTAAGATCGAATCGCACGACTACTACTACGCGGGCTATGCGGAATACTACAAATCAGACTACTCCGACGACGATGAGGGAGTAGACACGACATCCCGGGCGCCGTTGAGCTGATGGGCCGGCAACCTGAGACCGATCATCGCCCGGGGCTCGCTCAATTTGCCGTCTGCTCAATTTAGAGTTTATGTCTTCATCTTGTGGGGGCCGCCAAAAGCTGCCTTCCTTCCCTGACTTGCGATTTTCATGCTGGGACAATTCTGCGTAATCACTCCTGACGTCAAGCTCGGCCGCGACGTTGTTATCTACAACTTCGTCAACCTTTATGGATGTGAGATTGGCGACGGAACCAAAATCGGATCCTTCGTCGAGATCCAAAAAGGCGCTTTCGTGGGACGAAACTGCAAAGTTTCAAGCCACACCTTCATCTGTGAAGGCGTCACGATCGCCGACGAAGTTTTCATCGGACATGGCGTTACCTTTATCAACGACAAGTATCCGCGCGCAACGGCCGCGGACGGCTCGTTACAGTCTGAAGCTGATTGGCAAGTTGTGAAAACGAGGGTCGAGCGCGGGGCCAGCCTGGGCAGTGGGGCAACGATTCTAGGCGGCGTAACCATCGGCGAGTACGCCATCGTCGGCGCCGGCGCGGTGGTGACAAAGGACGTGCCGGCAGGAACAAGCGTAGCAGGAAATCCAGCGCGCGCGTTAGTCAAACAAGACGAATAGTTCTCTCACGTCTGGCTCGCCTCTGCGGGCGAACAAATGCCGTAACTCTCAATTAGCTGGGCCACGTTCGTTCGCAGGTCGAATTTTTCGGCGACGACTACGCGGCCGGCTTCACCCATTCGCTCCCTCAACCCGGGATCGCCGAGCAGCTTCAGGATCCGATCGCTCATCCCCGGCGCATCGCCACGGCCCACCAGATAACCGTTCACTCCGTCATCGATTAACTCAGGTATGCCACCCACCCGCGTGGCCACGACAGGTTTTCCGTGGGCCATTGCTTCCGCAATCATCCAACCAAACACTTCTTCCCAACGCGAAAATTGGCATACAACATCGGCCGCCTGAAACACGCCTTCAGCGAATGGATCGTCAATCATTCCCGTCCAGGTAATTCGATCGCCGAGTCCCATCGCTGCTGCGTCGCGGACGTACTGTTCGCGCTTCACACCCTCACCCACGAGCACAAATTGCACGTTGGGGTTTTGTCGCAGCACCAGCCGGGCTGTCTCGAGAAAATCAGCGATTCCCTTTTCCGGAATTATCCAACTGACTTGGGTAACAATCGCTCGCTCGGACGGAATTGAATATCGTTCCCGGAATTCGGTCGCAAGCCGAGGATCGCTCTTCACCCGCGTCAGGTCGACGCCGTTATAGATCATCTGAAAACGGCTGCGGGGCAGCAGGTCAATCGATGTCATGCATTCGTAGCCGTAGTTGCTTACACACACAACTCGGTCGAGCGGTTGGTTGATTAGACGCGCTGCCGTACGTTTCCAAAAAGGCGCGCGAACTTGAACATGACCCGCCGGTCGCGAATGGTGATCGGTAAAGAACACTTGCTTTGCAGAATGAAAACGCGCGCCCCACGAATAGAGATTCAAGAAGCTGACGTAGTGAAGGTGCAAAATGTCCGGCCGATGTTTCCGCATGAGCCCAGCTAAATTGCGGCGGGCCTCTCGCGCACCGTTCGTCGAATCGGCCAGCACTTCGAATGAAACATTTGGCAGCTCGAGAAACTTTCTAACGTCTGCCGTGGGCTCGGAGAGAAAGCATAGCGCGCTCTTCCATCCTCGCTCGCCCAACTGCATTGACAGCTCGCGCGCGAACGTCTCAGTGCCGCCGATGCGTAGCGGCTTAACGCCAAACACCGAAAGCAGCGTCGGCGTACGACCAGAATGATGACCGTTGGTGTTCATTGATTGAGACGGAGCGCGCCGGCGACCTAGCTGAGTCTGATTAGGCGTTTTAGTTTCGAGACGAGCCTCGATTGCGTATGTTGAATGCGTAGACCGACCGCGTGCGAAGCGGCGAACAGCTCACACATCAGCGGAGGCCGCTCCCCTCGTTGAAAGGCCGGCTGAAAGTTGGTCTTGTTACCAAAACCCAGAATGCGCTGATCCTCGGGCGAAAGGCCGCCGAGAAATGCCGCGTTCAGCAGCAAAGGGTGATAACGATAATAAGCGATGTCGTCGGGCTGCAGCGGAACGTTCGGATTGTGATAACCGAAAAAGGCGGCCTGGCGCTGCGCCAGGATCGGAATGCTCTGGCGATGAATTGCGGACGTGTCGAACATGAACGCGGTTCCGGCCACGCCCGACAATTCGATGATGTCAGCAACCGGCAGTGCCGCGGCTTCGGCTTTGTTCAGATTTCGCGGGTGTTGTTTTCGATGACTTCCTTTGACGAACTTAAACGCCCCGCTCTTAACGTCAGTTAGATAAATGCCGAGCTTGATCTCTCTATGAATGGTCTGCTCGATCGCTTGATCGTACCAGGTGTCACCATGCCAACCATGAAAGTCGTATTTGGTCGGCAGCGATTTCCAGCCCTTCGCTTCGGCCAGTTCGTATTCTGTGCCCAGATATCGCGTTAGAATCCCTTTGACCAAAGGATGCAAAGCCAGATCGACAAAGCCCTGATCGAGCAGCAGCACATCTTCGATCATCTGCCGATAGACTTCAGTCCTTTGATAACCGTCAAAGTTGTTCCAGCGAATTCGCTGCAAGCGGCTCTCAAACGCCGCCTGCATTCCGCGCAGTTGCTCCGGGCTGACGAGGGACGGCAAAACAACGATGCCGTTGATTTCCAACTCAGCCGCCAGGCGACTGGCATCGGCAAGGCGAGCTTTGCTCGAAAAGTCGGAATGAAGATTGATTTCGCGCAAGTTTTTCATCAGCTCGTTCCGGGAATCATTTCGTTAATGAGCGGTGGGCCATCTGTTTCGCGGATTGCTGCAAGGAAATATGGAATACGACGAACAGAGAGGGTAAGGGGCAGAAACCCTACCTGAATCATGTATAGAATTAACAGAGGACGAAATCCAGTTTTTTCTGGGTATGCAGTCGGTGGCGACACCTTCTCAAGTTGAGAGATGTCAGCCTTTAATTCTCCGAGAAGACATTGTTGGCGCCTTCTTGTCCGCATTAACTCTGACAAAACGACAGTGGCAAGAGCGCGAGGCTACGCCAATGAGGGAAGGTAAGGAAACTATCCCTCAAGACGCAAGCGGGGGAATATTCGGGCTGCGGCTGGCCAACGAACTCTGTTAGACTTTGAACGCTGCCGCTTCACTCCACTCGGAGCATCATTGAATGCTGAAACCTACATCATCACCCGAACTCCTGGCGGTCTCATTCATTTTTCCTCCCACGGCGACCCCGCGCGCATTGCAGGTCGCGCGCCTGCTTAAACACCTTCGCTTGAATACCATTCTGGTCTGCGCTGACGAACAGGACGTTGCACGTGACCCGACGATTGAACCGGAAGCAGAAGCAGCTTTGCGCAATTGTCTACGCGTCTCCTTCTCGGTTAAAGGCTGGAGGAAACAAGTCAATAGAGTCGCCTCACGCTTTCGCCTGCCGCTTTGGAATAGAGTTCCCGACCAGCATTCCTGGTGGCAAAGGCGAGCACTGCGCGCAATTAAGGAGCAAGTGCAGAAAAATGAGCGGCGACCCGACTTGATTGTAAGCTTTGGTCAACCGATGAGCGATCACTTGATCGGCTTGCGGCTAAAGCAAATTTATGGCGTGCCCTGGTTAGCTCACTTCAGCGATCCCTGGGTGGACAATCCGTTCAATCACTACGATCCACTGACCAGACGGATTAATCGTTCGCTCGAGCATAAGGTGATCGAGGCTGCTGACAGAGTGGTCTTTACTTCGCAGGAAACCGTGGATTTGGTAATGGCCAAGTATCCAGCAGAGTGGAGAACGAAAGTCCGAGTGCTTCCCCACAGCTTCGATCCAGCAATGAATTTAGTGGGCCCCAATGAAGAGTCTCGGACAATAACAGTCCGCCACACCGGAGAATTCTATGGTCCGCGCACCCCAAAACCGTTGGTAAAGACACTGCGTTCGATCGTTTCTGAGGGTCTGCTTTCTCTGGATGGAGTTTGTTTTGAGCTAATCGGCCACACTGATCCGGTAACACTGACGAATTTAGGGATCGAAGATCTGCCCCAGGGCCTGGTGCGTTTTAGACCACCGGTAAGCTATCAGGAGAGTTGCTCGCTGGCGGCGGCAGCCAACGGCCTGGTGATCATTGATGCCCCGGCGGCTAAGAGCGTCTTCCTGCCGTCGAAACTTATTGAATATGTAGGAGTCGGACGCCCGATTCTGGGAATTACACCGCCCGGCGCAGCAGCGAACCTGATCAAAGAACTCGGAGGTTGGGTAGCTGACCCGTCCTCTCCAGAAGCCATGAAAACGACGGTAGTAGAATTCTTGTCTTACCTCCGAAACGCTAGTCTATCTGGACCGTGGGGAAACCCGGAAGTGCGAAGTCGCTACGAAGCACCCGTGGTTTCGAAGTCATTCGAGATGATGCTGCGTGAATTATTGACTAATCAGCGAAGTCTTGGCCCGCCATGAGTTGGTAGGCGTCGCGGTCAATTACGAGCTTTGCTTTTCCGGGCATCGAACGCCAGAAGCTCATCGACAATTCGCCGGGCAGTATTGCCATCCCACAGTTCAGGAATGCGCCGGGCGGTGCCATTGCGCTCAGTCGCCAGCGCCGCAAAAACAGCTGAAGTAATCTTGACAGGATCTGTTCCCACCAACGTGTTCGTCCCGGATTCAACCGTGATCGGGCGTTCCGTATTTTCTCGCAGTGTGAGACATGGAATCGACATCACTGTCGTTTCCTCCTGCAGCCCTCCGGAATCCGTCAGCACCAGACGCGCGCGGCTGTATAAACTGAGGAAGTCGAGATATCCCAGCGGCTCGATGAGCTGCAACCCGGCAACCTCTTCGATTCGCTTTCCCAGACCGAAGCTATCGATCTTTTTGCGCGTTCGCGGATGAACCGGAAACACAATTGGAATTCTCGAACTGATTTGCTCGAGCGCATCGAGAATCCGTGAAAATGTCTCTAGCTCATCAACGTTGGACGGACGATGAAGCGTCAGCACTGCGTAGTCCTGATTCGACAGTCCAAGGTCATGCCGAATGGTCGAGAATTTGGCGGCCTCAAGTTGCTGGTAGAGCGAGTCGATCATGACATTGCCGACAAAGCAAATTCGCTCTGCGGGAATACCTTCGCGGATCAGGTTCGCGTCGGCGTCGGGCGACGGTGTGAACAGGAGATCCGCGATTTGATCGGTCAACAAACGATTGATTTCCTCAGGCATGCTGCGGTCGCGGCTGCGGAGGCCGGCTTCTACATGAGCGACCTTTACGCCGAGCTTGACGCAGACCAAAGCACAGGCGAGCGTGGAGTTGACGTCGCCAACCACGATCACCCAATCAGGTTTTTCCTTTAAGACCACCTGCTCAAATTTTTCCATCACCGCGGCAGTCTGCGCCGCGTGCGAGGCTGAGCCCACGCCCAGATAAATATCAGGCTTTGGAAGATTGAGATCATCAAAGAAGACATCCGACATTGATTGGTCGTAATGCTGTCCGGTGTGCACGACCAGCGGCATTAAGCCAGATCCGCGCCGCTTCATCTCGGCCACGATCGGCGCGACCTTCATGAAGTTAGGCCTGGCGCCTACGACGTTAATGATCTTTAACATAAGCTCAATAGGTTATGTGGTGACCCCGGGAAACAGTCCCGAGTAAGTCTACTGACTTTGGGAGCTGAATACTGCGCTGTTGGTGTGATGATTGAGCGCTCTATTGTCTAAATCTGCAAGAACGTGAATTCGCCGCCGCATTTCTTCGAGTAAGAATAGTACGTTTGCGCTGCTTCGATTGCATACCTGTAATCGCGCCAGCCTCTGGAATGAATCCAGGCCGCCAGGCGTAGTTTTCTCTTGCTCAGAATTTGATCGGGAAAATCAAACGAGCGTAGAAGCTCAGACGCCTGCTCGATTACACTCCGCTTTTGCGATGCGTCTTCCTCTGCTTGATAGGAATAGTCCCATTGGTAAGCAAGTTCCGTCGGGACCGGGAGCGGGCATGGTTCATGACCAGGATAGGTCTGCCATGGCACCGCCGTCACCGCCGGTGGAAAATGCGATAACCACTTGATGTAGAACTTGTGCCGTTGACTCCAGTCGAGGGGCGTAGCGATTACCGACTCTAGAAACGAGGCATCAAAAAATGGTAACTGAAGTTCCAGCCGGTGCAGATCGATGTTCTCAAAGTGGCCCATCAGTTTGCGCCGCTGGTTGTTAAGCACCACGAAAAGGTAGAAGTTCCGCCCCGGGTCTTCGGCGTGGAACTGATCGAGTTCTTCGTGAATGCCCTGCCGGATTACATCACGGACTTTCTCCAGAATCTGCGGCTTGAAAAGTCTGAGCGGGAGATCTATGTGCTCTGTTTGCAAGTGTGCTTCGATCGCGAGATCAATCTTGCCCGCGCGCATCAGTTCGACCGGGGATTCACTGACGTAAACACGGCCCAGCAAGACGTCGCCGCCGTCGCCCGACCAGACCAGACGCGGGCGTTCCACCGGAAGTTGATCGTGATTGAATCCTCCGAGCGCCCTGGCCATCAGCGCCGAAAAGTCGGGAACGCTACCGGCTCGCAGTTTCGGGATGCTTTGGTGGATCGATCCGATTCTTTCGGCGAAATCATTTCCGCAGTAGTAGTCCTGCGTTCCCGGCCTGGCGAAATTCACGGTGCGCACTCGCGCGCCGCTATCGCACAGCATGGCGACTACGCATCGCGAATCAAGACCACCGCTGAGATAGGCTGCGGTTGCTCTGTCATCTCTGTTTCTGCGTTTTACCGCTGCCTGGAAACGATCGTAGACAGTTGCCAGGCGCGACTGCTCAGAATCGGTCCCAGTTTTGATTTCGTCCCAGCGCCAATAGCAGCTTCGCGACGTCCCTTTAGCGGTTATCTGAACGATCTCGGCTGACTTCAATAGGGAGATGCCGGCGTATGGCGTGCGATCGGCCAGCGGTTTTCCCAGCGCCACGACCTCGGTCACCGCCCGCAGGTCCATCTTCTTCGGCACGAAAGAGAGCTCTTCCAGGATGCGCAGCGCGCTCGCAAAGACCACCAGGTTTTCGTCCATCCAGAAGTACAGCGGCCTGATGCCCAGCTTGTCGGCAATCAAAGAAAGCGTGCCCGTTTGCGGTTGATAGTGAACGACGCAGAAGATCCCATCCGCTTCGCGCAGGATGTTCGAATTATTCTGCAAGCATTGCGCGTGAATAGCAGTCAGGTCCGCTAGCCGGTTCGAAGAGACGTTCCGGTTACCGAGCAAAGGCTCGCCTGCCAGCAGGGACATTGCGCCGCTCGGGTCGATGAAAAAGCCTTGTTCCCGAAATGCTTCGATGTCCACTTTTGCGAAGTAAGTCCGGCAGTCCCGGAAAGTCTTAACCTCATCAGCCGGATTGCGAGAGATCGCCTGCTGCAGGCTCGCGCAAGCCGAGTCCGCTAACGGGCGATCGTTGCGAGACAAGATGCCGGCTATTAGCGTCATGATGTGCCTCCCGCATGCGCCCGTTCATTTAGACGCCGGCGAGGCAGCGCCGCAGATATGCCGGTCAACCAACTTTCAAATTCGATTGACGACAAAGTAGCGTTGTCGAGAAATCGTGGCAGCAACAACTGATTTGAACTTCGCGACGCAAAGCCCAGTTCGCACGTAGTGGCCGATACCACACCTGCTTCCCTCAACCAGGGAAGAAACCTCAGGTCATAAACTCCGCTGGGGTAACAAAAATGCGTGGGAGTCTTTCCCGTCATTTCTTGAATGCTCTTTCGGTTATCGTCGATCTCGCGCAGAAAGAGTTGGCGATCCACTGGCGTCCGATGACGATGCGTATGCAACTGGACATCAACGCCGCCGGCTACAAGCTGGCCGACTTCATCCGTCGTCAGGTTGTGCATGATTCGTTGCTCGAGCAATGCGTCATAGTCGACCTCCAGGTGCGCCGCCAACGAGGCAGCAAGGACATCTTTCTCGTCGGCGGATAGTTTCTGCTCTCTGACAAACGTCTGTATCTCTCGGCGAGCAGCCTCTTGTAATGCGAAGTTGCTCAAGTCCATGCGCAAATCCCTACCCGTAATCTTCGAGAGATCGAGAGTCGTGTGGCGCCCTTTCCAAAGCAGGTAAGAGCACATCAAGTCGAACACCGGCCGCTGGTAATAAGAGTAGAAGGTCGTCAGATAGAGCGTGACCGGGAACCCGAACTCCTGAATGAGTGGAAACGCTCGCCGGTGAAAATCCGAAGTGCCGTCGTCGAAAGTTATCGTCACCGCCCGGTCAGGCAAATCATTCGCGTAGAGCCGGGTGACGGCTTCACCGAGAGGCAACACTGCACACCTTGATTTCTTGAGCAGCTCCAGGCGGGTACGTAAGATTTCGGCTGAAAGGAACTGCGAGCCATTCCAAAGATGTTCGTCTTCCAGAGAGATGCCATGGTACGCAAGAATCAACAGCCTTTGCCGGCGCCAACGACTGTTATGTACCAACGTTGAGACTCTGGATGTTTTGAGCGACCAGAGTGTTGCTTGCTTGAACCTTTTGAGCATTTCCGAATGCGAACCTAAACTACTGACTCGCGCTCCCTCTTCACCAACAGTTTGAGCATCTCTTTAGAACTCCGCATTGCCAGTCGGCCCGCGGGCAGGGCCGCGAAAACGAGCAACGAAACAGCTATAGTCATCGCTAAAGCAATGATCAGTCTGATACCGAGGTGCGGAAACCTTTCCAGCCATGGCCGCGAGACAAAGAGCACGATCAATGAACAAACCGATGCGCCGGCGGCAGGAGCAATCGTGCGATACAGATCGCCCTGGCGCACGGGCCCTCGACGACCGACGTACCAGAACAAGAGCGGTGTCGAGATACAAAGATCGGTTATCGCATACGATGCCGCGACGCCAACCGCTCCCCAGGGCAGGCCGGCGACGATCGAAACTACCGCAATCGCAGCACTCATCACGCCCCATTTGAATATCTCGCGCGAGCGTCCTTGCGTAGTGAACAGCCAGAGGGCAGTTCTCGCAACCGGCTGAATGATCGCTGCTATACCCAGCAGCATAAAGATGCGCCCGCTTTCCTGCCATTGGGAGCCGAGCAGAAACAGAACGAGCCAATTGGACATCGCTATCATGAATGCGACGCCTGGCATTGTGATCATTGCAACCTTTTCCAGAATCTTCAGGTAAGCAGCGCGATAGCGATCCGGCGAATTAGCCAGACGGCTGAGTGCAGGTATGGCGACCGCGACCACAGGCGCGTTGATTTGCTGAACTGGCGTCAGCAACATTTGATAAGCTCGCGAATACACGCCCAATTGATGGGCGCCCCAAACCCTGCCGATCAGCAGATTGTCCATGTTCCGCGCGAAGTAACTCATGAAGTTAAAGCCCGTCAGATCTCCACCGTAGGACAACATCTTACGCACGCCCGATCCACGCACCGGCAGGCCTGGCCGCCATTCGCACGTAACCCAGAGTCCTACTGCGGTTGCCAAAGTCATCACGAGCATATTCACAACCAGAGCCCAGTAACCGGCGCCATACCAGGCGGCTACGATCGCGGCGCCGAGGCCGAGCGCGATAGCCCCGATCTCGACGATCGCAACGGCAGCAAAGCGCATCTGCCTGATCAGAATCGCTTCATGCTGAATGTATAGACCGGTGAAGAGGATCGAAACGGCATATCCCGCGGTGATACCGGTTAGCCGTGGTTCTTTGTAGAACCACGCGAGCAGCGGTCCGCAGGCGACGGTGACAACCATGATCACGGCACTCAAGCCAACATTGATCCAAAACAGCGTGCTAACTTGTGGATGGCTGAGTTCAGCCCACTTGACCGTGGCCGTGGACAATCCGAGGTACTGAAACATGCCGACGAAGCTGGTAATGATGACCACCATGCCGATCAGGCCGTAGTCCTCCGGAGTGAGCATGCGAGCGAGCACAATGGTCGCCACCGTGCTGATGACGAACTTGAAAACCTGCGCAGACAGAGTTACCGCGCCGCCGCGAGTTGAGCGGCCGGCCAAATCGCTTTGCAAATGATCTGTACGGAAATGCCGATTCTCGTCGTCGATCACAGGCTGCTGCTGTTTTGAAGTGCCGGAAAGCATTTGGGAAAACATGTCTCTGAATGGGATCGCGTGGTGAAGCCCCGTCAGGAGGGTGGGGCAGAATTGCCACGATTAGTATACAACATGAACCCCATCCGGGCTCCATCAAATTTCAGCCAAACAGTGGAAATCTTTTTCGGAATGGGTTGATTTTGCCCTAGAATCAAGAGTCGAGCGAGACCACAGGCTCGTCAATTGGGGAGATTTATTCTGAAACCATCTGGTTCGAACATGCGCGTGCTGCAATTTGCGCCGAGAGTGTGCTGGCCGCTCGACACGGGTGCAAAGCTGCGAAACTATCATCTGGCAAGGGTCCTGGCTGAGCATGCCGACATCACGCTTCTGGCCTTTACGGATGAAGCGCAGTCGCCAGCCCAGCTTGAGCACGTTTACGAAGAAATCCTCCTGGTTCGACGCGGGCGAGGCTACACGCCGGCCAAGCTCTTGCGGGGAGCCTTGGGACCTACGCCTCTGCCTTTGCTCAATTACACAACGGACTCGATGAAGCGAGAACTTGAGCGGATTCTTAACGAAAGGGATTTTGATATTGTTCAGGTGGAAAGCATTCATTTGATGGCTTATCTGCCCATCATTCGCGCGGCGCGCAGCCGGCCACTGATGGTTTGCGATTGGCACAACATCGAATCCGAATTGCTGGGTCGATACAGCAAGCGCGAGCCAAATATCATGAAACGAGCTTACGCGGGTAAGACGGCGCGGTTGATGAGCGAGTTCGAGCGCCGCGCTATGCACGAGTTTGACGGGCATCTAGCGGTCAGTCAGAGAGACGCTCAACGGCTTCGCAATCTCAACTCTGCAGCCCGTGTATTCGTAATTGAAAATGGAGTTGACACGGCTTACTACTCGGGCGACGGAGATGCTTCGGCGCCGGCGGACGCGCGCCGTGCCGTCGCCCTCGGCAAACCAAATAGAATTGTGTTTGTCGCCTCGATGGACTATCACGCCAACATCGATGGAGCGGTGAGTTTCGCGCGTGACGTTTGGCCGGGTTTGCATGATCGCCATCCGGAACTGGTCTTTAGCATTGTCGGTCGTGATCCGGCCCCGGAAGTTCGGGCACTGGCGACGCGTAGCGGTATTGCAGTCAGCGGAACGGTTGACGACGTGCGGCCGTTCTATCGTGAAGCGATCACCGCGGTTGTGCCATTGAAAGTGGGCGGAGGCAGCCGACTTAAAATTCTGGAAGCGATGGCCGCGGGTGTGCCCGTTGTCTCAACTACTTTGGGCGCTGAAGGACTGGACGTGCATGATGGCAAGCACCTTCTGATCGCCGACACGAACGAGCAACTGGCCGAGGCAGTTGTTTCGGTGATTGAGAACGATGAAGTGCGGCGGAGACTAATCGCGGCCGGACGCTCTTTGGTTCTCAAGCGATACGACTGGTCATGGCTGGGCACGAAGCTGTTCGACATTTATCAACAGATGGTTGGCGGTTAGCGCTGCCATTGGGTTGGAATCTTTTCGGTCCGGATCCCGGGAACGAACATGATATATATGAATTAGGACTCAACCACTGTCAGCCTTTAGGATTCTTCGCGCCGGCCGGCCCAACAGGGCCCTTTTTTTCTAATGACCGAGGCAACATCACCGATCCGGATTCTTTCAATAGTCGAAGCGACGACGATCAACGCCGTCGCCAAGAATGTTTTAGAATTTCATCACTCTGCCAGTGAGCTGAGTCAAAAGGACCCTAACTTTCCCGGTATCAAAGGCAGTATGGTGACCTTTGAACGACGCCCGCCCGACAGCCGGTCGCCGAACGAATTTGTGACAGCAGCTCGCGAGTTGAGAATGACCGTTGACGTCATTCCTGAGCGACGACGTTTCGATCTCAGCGTGTTGCCTAAGCTCAAGCAGGTAATCCGGCAACGCAGCCCCGCCATTGTAGTAACACATTCCGTCAAATCGCATTTTCTCCTGTGGCGCTCACACCTCTCGCAGCACTATGCCTGGGTCGCCTTTCATCATGGCTACACCTCCACTGATAGGAAGATGCGTGTCTACAATCGACTTGATCGATGGTCGCTGCCAGCGGCTGATCGAGTCATTACGGTTTGTCAGGCCTTCGCAAAAGAACTAACGGGTGTTCCACTCGAAAAAATTTCCGTCCAGCACAATTCGATTCGACGGCAGCCAAGGGTAAGCGCGGCTAACATCGACGCTGTGAGAAAACGTTTTGGGATTGACGAGAGGGAACGTGTGGTGCTTGCAGTTGGCCGCCTGTCCCGTGAGAAAGCGCACCTCGATCTGATCCAGGCATTCAAGCGCTTACGTGAAACCAACGTGGACATCTCGCTCAAGCTGGTTATTGTCGGCGATGGTCCCGAACGCGCGCGATTGGAAGCCGCCGCCGCATCACTTGCCGGTGAAGCGCGCGTGGTCTTCACCGGTCAGTTGAGCGACGTTCAGCCTTTCTACGCGTTGGCCGATGTATTTGTTCTGCCGTCACACAGCGAAGGCTCGCCGAATGTCCTGCTGGAAGCAATGGCGGCAAACGTGCCAATCGTTGCAACGGCGGTCGGCGGAGTGCCTGAGATGGTTGCCGACAACGAGAGCGCTCTGCTCGTTCCACCAAACGAACCACCTTCACTTGCGGCAGCAATCTCAAGTCTGTTGAATGACAAAGACCTGGCGCAACGGCTGGCAACGAACGCCGCCAATCTGGTAGACACGCAATACGATCCGGAACACTATGTTCGATCGTTGGTTAAGATTTATCGTGAGGTTATTGAAGAACTACGCCCGCATTAGTGGCACAGACTTCAGTCTGTGATTCAGTCCTGGGCTGACTCGGATCACCGACTGAAGTCTGTGCCACTTCAATACCGCATCCAGTAATAGATCAATTTCACATACTCACCCGCGACAACTTTCCAGCCCCAGCGACGCCACCACCAACGCGACGGCGCGGGCGTCTGCCAACCGGGCGGCGGACTATCGATGCCGATTTCAATGCCGCTGCCTTGGCTGGCGTGGCGCAGAGACCAGAGCGTGCGCCGCGTGTGATACGCCGAAGTGACCAACAGGAGCCGCTTTAATTGGTGCGCGGTGGCGTAGTCCCTGACACCCAGACTCTCTTCGTAAGTACCCAAAGCAATATCGGAAACAACTTGTATCTTTGATTCGGGAACACCGCGCTGCTGCAAAGCCCTCGCAGCCAACTCATAGAAGTACGGGTTGCGCTCTTCCTGCTTATCCCATCCGCTGATCAGGCTGTCGTTGGTGAGGATAACTATCGGCGCGCGTCCTTCGCGATATAGCTTCGCCGCCCAATCTGCTCGCTCGAGGTAAGTCGAAGAACCACTCATCACTACGATGGCGTCAGCCGAACCCAGTTCCGATTTGACGATTAGCAGGCGCGCGCCGAGCCATGCGAGTAACGGCCACAGCCCTACCGCGCTGAGCAAAGCGATCAGCAGAACGAGCCGTCTTCGTTTCGCTTTTCCTCTAGCTCGTGCTCTGACGACTCCCGGCCACAAAGCCGGCTGCGCCGTCAAATCGCCTATTCGTTCAGTCGCCATTCGTGGCCAATCCCTGTCGGAGCTGACTTTGGTTTCGACAGCAGCTCGTCATACAACTCAAGCGTATTTTTGAGATGCCGGTCGCAGGAAAACTTTTCCGCGGCGATCAGCTTGCCGCGCGCGCCCATTGCGCGGGCGCGTTGGGGCTCATTAAGAAGTTCGATGACGCGGGCAGCCATCATTTCATCGTCACCTGAGGCCACCGTGTAACCTGTCTCGCCTTCAGCGATCGCTTCACGCGCGCCGCCCACATCGGTTGCTACGACGGGCAGCCCCGCAGCCATGTATTCCAGGATCGCATTGGCGAAGCCTTCGGCCTTTGAACTGAGCACGCCTATATCGGAAGCGAACAAAAGATCGGCCACGTTGTCACACCGGCCGAGAAAGAACACGTCTTCCTCGATTCCGAGTTGGCCGGCGAATTTACGCAGGCCCTCCATTAACTCACCTTCGCCGGCGATCGCGAATCCGACGTCCGGAGTCGCGGTTCGCACGCGGGCGGCGGCTCGCAAAAACATCGGATGATCTTTCACGGGATTGCGCAGGTTCGCCACGATACTCAGGTAACGCCGTTCAGGCGGCAGGCCGAATGCGGCTAACGCTTCTTCGCGTCGCAACCCAGCGCGAACTTTCAAACGTTCGAGATCGAGACCGTTGTAGTGCTGAATGATCTTTGCCGGGCTGACGCCTTCACGGATCAATTGATTCTGCACGACGAGACAGTTGGCAATTACTCGGTGGGACAGTCGGAAGGCCCCCCGCTCTGCGCGCTTCTGCATCGGAGTGCGGAAGCCGTCCGTCTCGCCTTTCGAAGTAACGCGGGCGCGCACGCCGGCGAGAGACGCTCCCGCCATGCCGAAGATGTTCGTATAAAAGCAGTGCGTGTGCACGACGTCGATTTCGTTTTCTTTGATGAACCGCACCAGGCGGCGAAGCTGTCTGACAAAATTAAGATCGTAGAAGCTGTTGAGCGCGTATTCGTTGATCTCTCCAATGCCCAGTTGATCGGCTTCGGCGCGCAGCGAACCGCGATTCTGCAAACAAGCGAGATGAACGCGACACTGTCCGCTCGAGTGCAACTGAGTGAGTAGTTGCATGGCCTGACGCTCGCTCCCGCCCTGCTCGAAACTATCGATGATGAATAAAACGTTTGGCTTCATTGCTAAAATCGATTGGTCTTCAACGAATGGGCTCCCAGCTCGCATAGCGTTCGCCCCGCACAAATTGATAGCAGGCAATCAGCGACGCCAGATTTGCGAGCAGGAAATATTGAGGCAGCGCCAGCAGACGGCTCTGGATGCCGACGCGATCCAGCACCCACGCGAATGCCGGACACGCATAACACGCTATCTGCGCCGCCAACATTAGTCGGAAGAAAAGAGAGCCGGACGCCAGGACTGCGGACGACCCAAACAGGCCCATCAAAAAGAACGGAACGAGGTAACGCATGACCTTATGTGAAAGAAGTTGGATGCCGTAGAAGCCACTGCGAACCGGATTGAGCAGCGAGCGATGCCGCCAAAGGTCGGTGAAAGTCTGGGCGATGATCCGGACGCGCATCCTCAGTTCCTTGTCGCTCTGCCGATTGGTCTCTTCAAAACAAACCGCGTTTGGTTCATAAACAGCGCGCAGACCTTGCTCGACCATTTTGGTGGCAATGATGAAATCGCTGCACGCTTCGTGATAGAGCGGAACGTAAGCAGAACGCCGGACCGAGTAGAGACACCCGGATGCGCCAATCAACGAACCCACCCGGCTCTCGTGACGCTTCAGAAATGTTTCATAGCTCCAGTACGAACGCGCGCCACGTCCCACGCGCGAACCTGAGCCGTCCACATATTCGAGACGCCCGGCCACGCAACCTACTGTGGCGTCGGCAAAACTCGGCATCATCGCGCGTACGGCGTTCGGCTGATAAAGACTGGTAGCGTCGGAAAAAAGAATGATCTCGCCTCGAGCTTGCTCAACTGCGGCATTCTGCGCGGCGGTTTTTCCTAATCGCTGAGATTGGCGATAGAGTCGAACGCCGCGTGCGGCGAATGATCGCGCAATCTCATCCGTGCGATCGTTCGAGCAGTCGGAGGCGACAATTATTTCCAGAAGCTCGCGCGGATAGTCCAGGGCCAGAGTGTTTTCGAGTTTCGCCGCCAGATCGCGATCTTCGTTGTAAGCCGTGATGATGATGGTGACCGTCGGCTCACAATCTCCGCGGCGCACTCTGCGAGGTTTCAATGCGCTGACCAAGGCCAGCAGTAACGGATAGCCGGCATAAGTATAGAAGAGCGCTGCAGCGCTCAAACCAAAACCTATCTCTGCCAGCAATCTCAGCATCATGTCACGAGCGGTTCAGTCTCAGTTTTGAAAGAAGCGTCGGCTTGCTTTCTTTCCTTGCGAGTCACGGGAACCACAACTTTGCCGGTTTCTGATTCGTACAGTCGTCGCATGCAGACGGCAAAACCCACCAGATAGTAGACGTACCAATGGTAGGCGACCGATAGAAAGAAACTAGAAACCATGTAGCCCAGCAGGGACGCCTGCAGGCCTACCGTTAGGTAGTAATATTGCGAATTGTGCCGGGTGGCAAAGGTTTCGCGTGCAATTTGGGCTAATTTCCGGAGTGGGGTAATGATGAACATCACGTAGCAGAAGAGCGCCGCCATTCCCATCTCGGCCGCGACCTGCGTGTAGGCGTTATGGGTTACGTGACCGGTATATGACATTTCGTTCTGGTAGTTCCCCATGCCGATGCCGAGCAGTGGATGGCGCAGGGCGACATAGATCGAGCGGAAAAGCTCGCCGCGTCGGGCATCAGCCGATCCGGCGACATCAAGACTGGGGTCGAAGATCGAGAGTAGACGCCCGCCGTATCCGCTGGGCGCCATGAGCACTACGAGGGCCATGCCCAGAACCGCCAGAAGTATCTCGAACCGGTGCCGGCCTCCAAGTTTCAGAGTAAGGAAGATAAAAACAACCACCAAGCCAAGGAAAGCCCCACGCGAATAGGAGAGCACAATGGCCGCGATCATCACTGCGGCACATGCGCCATAGAGAAGTTTCCGGATCGCTCCCTTCGCGCCGAGCATGAGTGCTACCGATATCGGAAGTATTGTGACGAGGTGTAGCGCCATATCGTTCGTGTTACCGAAGATGCCCGTGCCCCTACCGGCCGCGCGATAACCTTCGACCGTCAAGAGGCCCAATCGATAGTCGTTTATGGCTTCGATGCTTAACCAGATGCCGGCCGCCATGGCCAAAAAAATCAGGCCTTTCAACCTGGCTTCGGTTCGCACCACGTTAACAATGAGGACGAAGATGACGATGCACCGTATGAAGGTGCCGCTGAACTCAACCCAGGCTTCTGCGCGGTTGATTGCGAACGGAACCGAAAGCAATCCGGTCAGGCAAAAAAGCAGGACCAGGTTTACTTCACGTGGACGCGCGGTCAATGTGCCTTCCAGTGAAAGCTGCGTGGGTATAAAAAAACCCACAGCGGCGAGAGCGATGACGAGAGCTATTGACGCAGTCAAAGCTGACGGATAGAACTCGGCGGGACGCGCATAAAGAATTAGCGTGAAGAGAAAGAGCGCGGCGTATGAGAAAGCATGGCCGTGCTTCAGCAACGTGGCGCTGCGATAGTTTGGCTGAGAAGTCTGCGCCACTGACTGAGCTGCCGGCGTCGGTTGTGCCAATCTTCGCGGACCGTCGGCAAAGCGGTTCTCCGGCTTCGCCGCCCGCACATCTATCAGTGGGCGCGCGCCATCACTCGTCTCCGATGATGATCCTGAACGGGTCACCGGCTGGTAATCATCCTGTGGTTGTCGCCTTAGCATTTCTGACACTCGACCCCAACCATTCAGAAAAAGAAAAAGCGCAGGCTACCTGCGCTTCTTCGGTATTTGTCTCGCTATCCGCAAGGTCAGACGAATCGCGCGAAGCTAAACGACAGCGACTTCTTCTTCATCATCGATTGCCATCAGAGTGCGGATACGCTCACGCAGGGCCAACTCGAACATACGCGCTTCTTCTACTTCGACAAATGAAAGGGCGCGCAGCTCCTGTTCAATGCGGCGCCGGTAGTCGGACACCAAAGAATCAGAAACGCCTAATGTAGAGGCAACTTCCAATTGCGTCGCATGGTCCGGGCTCAAATAACAATGCCACAGCACACCCAGCATCCGGTTGTATTGCTTAATCTTGCCACGAACATTGCCGCGCAGATTCTTAAGAAAATCGTCGACACAACCTGCCGCCTCTTGCTCGGATTCGTGACGCAAAAGGCTCTCTTCCGGATTCTCCCTGAGGTCGGCCGGGTCGTAGTGAGGGCCGTCAGAGTCAGGATCATCTCCACCCAGCGGCACCAGATAAATATCCATGACCGGCAGGCGTGACATCACCAGACTACGCAAGCTGCGAACGTCGGCTGGCCCATCGATGGCGTCAAGCACCGAAACGATCAGGTCTTCCAGATCAGAATTACTGATAACGATCTGCGCGTCACCGGTGCAGCCAACCATGCGCGTGTCGCGCTGACGGACCGGAATCATATGCGCGCGTTGCTCCATTTCGTGCGAGCCGCGGTTGGGTTTGTTGTCCGGCCACTCGCTCAAACCATAAACACGATCCGCCAAACGGCGGTGCTGTTCGTCACCTATCCCACTGCTGTCAAAGCGGCGGAAGTTGGCGCTCGACTGGATCAAAGTAGAGATGCGGCGCGCCAGCCGGTAACTCTCGGGATGTCGCTTGCGCAGTTCTGCCGTTAAGAGATTTGTTAATTCTATCTGGCCAATCTCACATTCGATCTCGGCATTAGTCATCGCCGTGTCCAGGTAATGCTGGAAGCGCGACTTGGTCAGCAACTGCACAAACAGTTCCTGAGTGAGATCTGTATAGGCGCTTGACGCTCCCTCTTCAATCAACAGGCCGGCGCTGCGAGAAGCGCGCACCAGCGGATGATTGCTGACGATGCGGTGTAGCTCCGCCCACAGACGATTGACGTCAGAGTTGCGCAAGCTTTCAACCCAATGGCCTGCTCTGGCGCTGCGTTCGGCAGAGCGACTCGTGCGCGGCACTTCACGAGGCACACTGACGGTGGAATCTGGGGTCGTTTTTTGAGTAATTGATTTCACGAGTTTTCCCGATAAGATGAGCGTAGATATCCGGTTGGTAATCGGAGCGTGATCGGAGGATCACTGACATCCGTGGTTGGCTGTATACATCTGGCTTTTAGGTTGTTCGACTGACCGCTGGAAGGTTTTTGGGAGGCTCGCTTTTGGCAGAGCTAGCCTGGCTGAAGATAGAGCTAGAGCGGCTTTATCGAAACGCGTACAGCTATTCTTTTTACCTTTTCAATCCCGGAAAGATGATGCTTGTTCCCCGGCTCTTCTCAGCCGGACAAAAGCGGCAACTGCGGTTCGATGAGCGCCCTAACCTCTCGGCGTCATCGAGAAGGACATCAAGGAGTGAAGCACCCCTCGATCAACCTGCGGCTATCTTAACAACAAATTCAAAAATGAGCAACATTTTTTTACACAAGCCGCAAACCATTGACTTGGTTAGGGAAGAATGGCATTCGTCATATAGTGAACTCTGGAAATATTAGCCTATTGAAGCTTTTGTGCTGATAGCCCAAAGGTGGGCCCGCAGGAATTCATCCATGTCTTCATCAATCGTAAACCTGTTTTGCAAAACCGCGGAGTGCCCAGCCTCGCAGGCGTTGCTCGCTTACTGTGGTACATCGCTACACGCAAACAACTGGTCTTACATTCAGGCCCATCTAGCGTCGTGTGACTTCTGTGGCGCCGAACTTCAATTACTCGCGCGCTATCGCTGCGATGCTGAAGAGTATTGTTTTGTGGAAATGCCGGCACAACTGCGCCGGCTGGCCGAAGACTTGTTGAAGCGAACCGCAGTGCCCTTCATAGGTTATTCGGAACTCGCAGAGAACCGCCAGGTTTTCCACTAAGCCAACACCAGGCGTTAGTCGTTGGTCTTTGCCGCCACTTGATGCTGGTCCACACGATCCGTCTGAGACGGAAGCTCGATCGTAAATTGGGTTCCCTCGCCAAAACGCGACTCGACAACAACTTCGCCGCCATGAGCTTTCACCAGGTGTTTGACTATGGCGAGTCCCAAACCGGTGCCGCCAAGTTCGCGAGAACGCGCCCGGTCTACTCGATAGAATCTTTCGAACAATCGATCAAGATGGTGCGCGGGAATTCCTTCCCCGGTGTCTTCGACGATGATTCGATCATTGCCACGGCTTTCGTATTTCACTAACACGCTGCCGCCTTCCCGGTTGAACTTGATCGCGTTATCGATCAAATTGGTCAGCATCTGCACCAGTCGATGTGGATCAGCTAACACTTTCACATCAGGCCTGACCAGATTCTGCACAGTGATCGACCTCGCTGCCGCTAGAGCCGACAAGCTTCCGATTACATCATCCAGCAGCGCGTGTAGTTGCACAGTTTCAGCTTGAACTTTTACGTTGCCCGCTTCGATGGCGCTCAATTCAAGGATGTCATCGATAAGCCGGTGCATGCGAGCTGCATTTTTCTGGATGATCGAGAGAAATCGTCTATTGTTCTCTGAGTCGTCGAGGGCGCCGGCTTCGAGAGTTTCGGCCAGCGCCATGATCGACGTTAAGGGAGTTCGTAACTCGTGAGAGACATTTGAGAGAAACTCCTGCCTCACAAGTTCCAAACGCTCGAGCCTGGTGACGTCAAAGAACACTCCGACGGCGCCGTTCACGTCGCGGCCGTTGCCCGCGCGCAAAGGCACGACACGCAGATCGAAGATTCTCTTCGCCTGACCATAGGTCTCCACCTTAACGCCGGCCCGCTCCGTGCCCCGGATGGCGTCAAGGAAGGCGTCATAAATGGCCGGATTACGCGTCAGTTCAGTCAGGCGACGCGAATCGATCTGCTCGTCCATGTGTGAGAAAAGACTGCGAGCGGCCCGGTTCGATGCGACGACGCGCATCTCGGCGTCGATGACCAGTAAACCTTCGCGCATCTCGTTGAGGGTCGCGTCAAGCAGTTCAGAAGAAAAGTCGATCGCGGCCAAACGTCCTGAAGGATCTTCCTGATCGGCTCTGCGCGGGGCCGGCGCCGCACGCGCCCGCCTCCTCAACAGCAGGCCCCAACACAATCCCAGAAAAAGATTGATCGCTGAGAGGATAACCCAGTGGGGAAAGCCCAAAGAATAGTTAATAAGAACGACTAGCGTGGCGAGCGCGACAGCTAACGAGCCAAAAAGAAAACGGGAGTTACTCATCCGCTTTAGCGGCCTTTGCTTCCGCCGTAGAGCAGCCTGTAAAGCGGTAACCAACGGCGACCACGGTTTCAATGCAGTCGCCGCACCCGCCCAACTTCTGCCGCAGGCGACGAATATGAACGTCCAGAGTTCGCGCGTCGCCGTAATAACTATAGCCCCACACCTGATCGAGAAGCTGCTGCCGAGTCACCACCCGGCCACGGTTCTTTACAAGGGCTGAGAGCAACTGAAACTCTTTGTTGGTGAGTTTCACATTCACGCCGTCGCAGGCCGCGCGCACGTCGGCAAAGTCTATCGTGAGACGGCCATCCTCATAGAGCTCGCCGGATTCGTCTTCGACCCGGCGCAGCACAGCGCGCACGCGCGCCAACAGTTCACGCACTGAAAACGGTTTGGCGATATAGTCATCGGCCCCGAGGTCCAACCCCGCGATGCGATCGGATTCAGATGTTTTCGCCGTCAGCATGATGATCGGGGTGCGCCGAGTTTGGCTTTCGCGTCGCAGCCGGCGACACAATTCCATTCCATTCATGCCGGGTAGCATTAGATCGAGCACTATCAACAATGGCGGGTTTTGTGTATCGAGGGCGAGTTTCAGTCCCTGCTCTCCGGTGGTCGCGATGATCGCCGGGAAGCCAGCCGACTCGAGGTTGTACCTTACGCTCTCAGCGATATCCGGATCGTCTTCAATGATTAGAGCGGGTTTCGGCATGACCCTGAAAGACCAAGCAGTTGTTACGGGCGAGCAAAAATTGGGACGCTTGCGAACGGATCAACTTATCCGGCTGACGACCACAGCAATCAAACGGATAATGAAGAAGGACAAAGCAGCAAATACAGCCGCTGCCGGAATGGTGAGCACCCAGGCCCAAACGATTCTTCCGGCGACGCGCCACTTGACTGCCGACAGTCGCGTGGTCGATCCGACTCCGGCAATTGCGCCCGTGATGGTGTGCGTTGTCGAGACGGGAATGCCCGCCGCAGTGGCGCCAAACAATGTAATCGCTCCCGCCGTCTCTGCACAGAAGCCGCCCACCGGCCGCAACTTGGTAATCTTCGAACCCATCGTATGAACGATGCGCCAGCCGCCTGACAAAGTCCCCAGGGCAATTGCCGCATGCGCCAACAGCACTACGTAGAGTGGAATTGCCGGCAGCGATCCTTTGTCTCCCATGTGCAAGCCGAACATGCCCCCGGTGGCCAAAACCGCGGTGATGATGCCCATAGTCTTTTGCGCGTCGTTGCCCCCATGGCCCAGCGAATAGGCCGCCGCTGAAATTAATTGCCCACGGCGGAATGTCTTGTCCACCTGGGCCGGCGTCCAGCGGTGAAAGATCCAATAGACCGCGACCATGATCGCAAACCCCATGACGAACCCGATCACTGGGGAAGCTACGATGAATATGAGCGTTTTGATCCACCCTTCGGGCTTCAGCAAACCACTGACGCCCTGGTAAGCGGAGATCGCCGCGCCCGCATAACCACCCACTAATGCGTGCGAACTGGACGTCGGCAATCCCAGGTACCAGGTGATCAAGTTCCACATGATCGCCCCCAGGAGAGCGGCGCATAAAACAAACAGACGCTGATCCTGCTGAATCAGATCGATCCGCACCAGATCGCCGCCGATCGTCTTTGCGACGCGGGTGCCGAAGACGGCAAAGGCGACAAAGTTGAAAGTCGCGGCCCACATCACGGCGTAGCGCGGCGAAAGCACTCGCGTGGAAACTACTGTGGCAATCGAATTGGCCGCGTCGTGAAAACCGTTGGTGAAATCAAACACCAGCGCGACGAGGACAATGAAAAGAGTCAGGGCTACAGTTGTAGTCATTCCCACCCGCAATGTGCTTTGAGATTGAGTGAAACGCTGGACATTCAATCACACTTTTGAAGTCGCTGGCTAGTAACTCAGCGCCAGAATGTCGTAGCGATTCCAACATCCCGAAGCTCCAGGCGGATCAGTGGGTATGTTTTATGAACGCAGCCTCAGCCACATAAACGGTCAACTCACAAAGGTCGGTTACATAGTCGCCGATACGCTCGAGGTGTTTGGCGACAAACAGCAACCGCGCGTTACGGGTGGCGGTAGCGGGCTCTTCAGTCATCATTTCGATCAGCTCATGAAAGATTTGGTTGTAGAGATCGTTGATTTCAGAGTCGCGTTTGATAACCTCACGGGCCGCGTCGGCATCGTTCCTGGTAAAAGCGTCGAGGGCTTCACCCAACATTGACGAGGCAATCTCGCCCATCTTGCGTAACCTCGAATAATCTTTCGGCTCCGGCTCTTTGTTGAGGTCAATGGCCCCGCGAGCTATGTTGCTGGCGTGGTCGGCGATTCGTTCCAGCACCGGCGCCATCTTGGCTACGGCCATCACGAAGCGAAGGTCGCGGGCCGCCGGCTGACGCAGCGCAAAGATTTCTATGCATTGCCGATCAACCTCGACTTCCAGTTGATCGATTTCGTCGTCATGATCCAATACTTCTCGCGCGAGGACGCTGTCTCGCTCAGTGAGAGCGCGCATGGTTCGAACCAGCGCGGCTTCGGCCTCGCCGCCCAGGCGCAAAACGCTGACCCGCAACGCGTCTAATTCTTCGTCAAGATGCCGGTGCACTTCCATTACTTTTTGATTCCTAATCAGCCAAAACGGCCGGTGATGTAATCTTCAGTCACCTTCTCATCCGGCGCGGTGAACATTTTTTCAGTGGTACTTACTTCAATCAGTTTGCCGAGCAGAAAGAACGCGGTCAAGTCTGACACCCGCGCGGCCTGCTGCATGTTGTGCGTGACGATGACGATCGTATATTGCTTTTTCAGATCCACGATCAGCTCTTCGATCTTGGAAGTGGCAATCGGATCCAGTGCCGAGGCCGGCTCGTCCATCAAGATCACTTCTGGACGAATGGCCAGCGCGCGTGCGATGCAGAGTCGCTGTTGCTGTCCTCCGGAAAGACCGAGCGCGGACGATTTCAAACGATCCTTCACTTCCGTCCAGAGAGCGGCATCCTGCAATGCTTGTTCGACCCGACCCTCCAGTTCGGCTTTGCTCGAAGTGAGCCGATTGATCCTGAGGCCATAAGCGACATTATCAAAAATGGATTTCGGAAAGGGGTTCGACTTTTGAAAGACCATCCCGACTTTGCGGCGTAAATCGACCACGTCGGCCCCGGCATCGTAAATATCCTGGCCATCGATCAAGACGCTGCCTTCGACGCGTGTGCTCGGGATCACATCATTCATGCGATTGAGCGTGCGCAGGAAAGTCGTCTTGCCGCAACCGGATGGTCCTATAAAAGCCATCACCATTTGAGCGGGGATGTTAAGGGAAATATCTCGCAGGGCCTGCGTCCGGCCATAATAAAAGTTCAGGCCGTCGACGGCGATCTTGGTCTCGCGCGCAGCCAGGGACGCGCGGCTGGGGACCGCAAGCTTCTGAGTTAAGAGTGGCGTGGATGTAGACATTTCAGTTAACGAAATTTGCTCCGCTCCCTCTCCTTTGGGAGAGGGCTGGGGTGAGGGTTTGTTGGTGTCCGCTTCACACCGTCCTCTCAACCCTATCAAGGAAGGGGGGAAGAAACCCCAAACATTTCACCCAAACTGATCAGACGTTTCTAAAATTTCCGGCGAGTGAGAAACCTCACCCCCACATTGATGCTGAGAATAAGCGTCATCAGGACCAGCGTCGCCGCCCATGCCTGTGCGTGCCATTCGTCATATGGAGAAATCGCATAGTTATAAATTTGCACGGTCAGCGAGGCGATCGGCTCGTTCAGGTTCCGGGGAAAGAAACGGCTGCCGAACGCGGTGAACAGTAACGGCGCCGTTTCTCCTGAGACACGCGCCACCGCCAGCATTACACCCGTCGCAATTCCTGACGCTGCCGCTGGAATTATCACGCCCAATGTCACCCTCCATTGCGGCGCTCCTAACGCCAGGGCGCCTTCGCGCAGACTATGCGGCACCAAACGAATCATCTCTTCAGTAGTTCGCGCCACGATCGGGATCATGATCAACGCCAGCGCGACCCCTCCCGCCAGCGCCGAAAAATGTCTCATCTGCAGCACAAAGACCGCATAGACAAATACTCCGGTGACGATCGAAGGAATACCGGTCAGGGTATCAACCAGGAACCGGACGACACTTCCGAAAAGGCCGCCACCGAACTCAGACAAATAGACTCCGGTGCCGATGCCTCCGGGTATGCCTACCACGCATGACAGAAGGAGCAGCACGGCTGAACCGACAATAGCGTTGCCGATGCCGCCGCCCTCGCCCACGGGCCGAGGAGTATCAATTAGAAATCGAAAGCTAAGCGCGCCCACGCCGCGCATCGCGATGTACGAAAGAATGATCGCCAACGTGCCGATCGCCAATAACGTGCAGAGCGCCGTCAGCGTGGTCAGTGACGCACTGATGGCGCGCCTTGATCGATCTGTTCGTGAAAGAGTCCTCATAACTGTGGCGCAAGTTGTTAACCTGCGCGCGCAAATCAGGGACTTGCGCTACACCGCCATTCCCACGCCCGTAGTCCGGCGCGTGACCCGCCACACCAACACGCGGGCGATCGCGTTGACGACAAAGGTGACGAGAAAAAGAATCAGGCCCAGCTCTACCAAAGAACTCAAATAAATATCAGCGGTGGCTTCGGTGAATTCGTTGGCAATAACCGAAGCCAGCGTGTATGACGGCTGAAACAATGAAGCACTTATCTGTGGCCGGTTGCCGATCACCATCGTCACGGCCATCGTTTCACCGATCGCGCGCCCCAGGCCCAGAATCACCGCGCCCGCAATTCCCGGCGCGCCGTTTACCAAAACGACGACCGTGGTTTCCCACTTTGTCGCCCCCAAAGCGAGCGCGGCTTCGCGCTGAGTATTAGGCACGGCCGACAAAACGTCGCGCACCACCGCGGAGATGATCGGTGTCACCATGATGGCCAGAATTACACCGCCGGTCAGCAAACCGATTCCGGTGATCGGGCCCTGGAACAACGGCAGCCAGCCGAACCAGCGCGCCAGCAAGGGCTCGATATGCTCGCGCAGGAATGGCGCCAGAACAAAAATCCCCCAAAGCCCATAAACTACTGAAGGGATCGCGGCGAGCAACTCCACTAGGAAGGTGATCGGCCGTGAAATTGACCGGGGCGCCTGCTCCACCAGAAAGATTGCAATGCCCAGCGACAGCGGCACGCTGATCAAAAGCGCGATCAATGAAGAGACGATCGTCCCATAGACAAAAGCGAGTGACCCGAATTGTTCCTTGATGGGATCCCACCCGCGGCCGGTGAGAAAGCTGAAACCAAACCGGCGAATCGAAGGCATCGAGTGTGACGCCAGCGCCAGGATCATCGCCCCGACAATCAGTACCATCAGCAGAGCCACGGCAAAAATCAATGCGCGAAAAATCGCGTCACCAGTGTTTCCCGTAGGTGAAAGCCTTCGGCGCCAATGCGAGAGAAGCCTTGGTTTGTCGCTCGCTTTCGTCATCAATCTATATAAACACCGGCGTTTAGCCGGCGGACTCCGCCCTCTTCGAATTGAAGAGAGGGACGAGTCCCGCTGCTAAACAGCGCCTTTATTAATCTATCGCAAGGGCTTGCCGCCGGCGGTTATCGAATTGATCTTCGCTTCGGCGCGCTTGATGATGTCGTCGGGGAGGGGCGCGTACAACAAATCCTTCGCGAACTTTTCTCCGTCATGGATTCCCCACCAGAGAAAATCAACCAGGACTTTTCCCTTCACCGCATCCTGCTGTTCCTTATAAACCAGAATGTAGGTGTAGCTGGAAATTGGATACGCGGTCGGACCAGGCGCGTCAGTAATTGAGACGCGTAGATCGTCCGGAGTTGCTGCTACTGCCTCCGCGGCTGCTGTGGTTACCGCGTCGATTGACGGCTCGACGAAATTGCCGGCCTTGTTCTTGACGAGCCCCACCGGAAGTTTGTTCTGCACTGCGTAAGCCAGCTCGACATAGCCAATCGTGTTCGGCGTCTGCTTAACCTGGCCGGTCACGCCTTCATTACCTTTGCCGCCGAGACCGACGGGCCAATTAGGCGAAGTGCCTGAACCGACTTTTTCTTTCCATTCGGGACTTACCTTTGAAAGGTAGTCGGTAAAGACTGCGCTGGTTCCGCTGCCATCGGAGCGATGCACGACCGTAATGTCAGCCTCCGGAAGATTCACGGCGGAGTTCTCGGTCTTGATTCGAGGGTCGTTCCACTTTTTGAGTTTACCGAGAAAGATGTCGGCAATAACGTCAGGAGTGAACCGTAGCGGTTGCGCCACTCCGGCGAGGTTGTAAGTGATCACGACGGCGCCAAGCACCGTCGGGACGTGCAGGATTTCACCCGGCGCTGCCTTTAGATCGGCATCTTTCATCGGCGAATCCGAGGCCCCGAAGTCAACCGTGCGCGCCTGAATCTGCTTGATGCCGCCACCCGAGCCAATCGATTGATAGTCAATCTTGACGTTTGGATTCAGCTTGCCATACTCGCTCAGCCATTTTTGATAGAGCGGATTTGGAAATGTAGCCCCGGCACCCTGCAACCTCACTTCACCCCCGGACTTGCCGCTGCAAGCCGCGAACACGAGGGCGAGTATCCCAAGGAAAACAATCGCGACCTTAGCACGCATAGTCTTTTTTAATATCAACATCAAGTCCTCCGATTAGATTAGTTGGAGTGCTGTGCACTCCAAATCAAAAGTTGAATACGATTTGCTCCTGCAGACGATACTGTCTGGGCGTGAACGCGTTCAGCGGCACAAAGAAGCTGGGGAAGTCTCCGCTGTTGCGCAGTTCAGTTTGGATGTAGAGCAAGCTTTGCAGCGTTACCTTTTTCGCCAGTCCATAGTCGAAGCGGAAGTGGTTCGTCCGAATGTTCACTCCACTGCCGGTCCCCAAATCGTCGTCGGTAACCTGCGAGATAAGCGCGTTCGCGCCTTTAGTTGAAAACACGTACAGGAAAGCCATGTCGCCACGCCCGGCGACTTTGCCGATTTGCAGCGCGGCCAAAAAGGCGTCGCGTTCATTGATACCGACACCAACGTTGCGCGCGGCCTGTACATTGAAATTGACTGGGTACGTCCGACCGCTCGCCTTGAATCCAGACCAGTTCAAGCGATAAGTAAGCCGCGCAATCTGAAAGTTCCTGGCCGTATAGATCGCTCCGCCCGAAGTCGTAGTCGCGTTGCCCGTCCCGGCTAAGGGACCTGACAGTGCCAGGCCCAGTCCGTTCTGAACGATCAAGGCGACGCCATTTGCAGTCGAAGCGAGTTGTATCTGATTTGGATTGCGATAGAGCTGAAGGTCACCGCCGAACTGGCTGCTCCAACGATCGTTGTATTTCTGATTGAGCGTTAAGCCCTGATGGAAAAGATTGGAACTGCGGCCGGTCGATCCGATGACGGCTCCAGCCTGGGCCAGCGGACTGCCCGCCGTCACGATCGCCACATTGGGATTACTGAGAATGTATTGCCCGGCGCGCAATTCCAGGCTTGAGACTTTCAATCCGTTCCGCTTGAAACCCAGGGTGTATTTCTCGTTGAATCCGTTGAAGCGGATGTCATCGTCAAAAAGAAAGCGGGAATTGTCGGCAAAGATCTCCTGCACGCGGCCCGCCTGAAGCTGCACCGACTTGTTCGAATGAAAATCCGCCCAGGCTTCGCTGATGAAGAAGGGATGGCGCGCACTGGTTTCGCCAAAGTCCTGATCCATCGTCAGCGGATTATTAATCGGACCCGTCGCCAACTGTCCATGAATGCTGAGTTTCGAATTGATATCCGTGTCGAGATTCAAACGCAGGCGATAACGCATGCGGGCGTTTTGCTGATGTGTGAGCGCAGCGAAACCCGCGGGAGGCGCCGGCTCAGCTTTGCGAAAGACGCCGTCGAAGCGCAAACGAAAATCTCCGCTGAAACGTAACCCGCCAATCGCGAGCATCTTGTTTTCGACTTTTTTGAGACGCTCTTCCAAAGCAGGAGTTTGCGTCTGTGTCGCAGATGACGGCTTATCTGATGCAGCAGATAGCGGCGCGGCGATCTCTGCCATCTTTTTATCTGCGCCCGCGCCTTTGGCCGAAAGCGTTTCAATCAGGCGTTGCTGCTCAGTGATCAGGGCCTGCATTTCCGCAAGTGTTTTGCTCTGCCGCCGCAGGTCGTCTTCCAGGGCTTTCAATCGATCGTCTACGTTAGTCGCCGGCGTTTCGGTTGGCGCCAGCGCGGCAGAGGCAGACTTTAATGCGCTTGTAGACTGCGAAGAATCGATTGCAGACGTCGACTGAGCAACTGCGACTCCTGACAGGGTCAAGAGGGTCAACACCACAAATGCCTGTCTGAACGAAGCGTGCCGAAATATGCTTTGTCGCTGAGCCATGGGTCCTCCTCTGACTGGGGCGGAAGTTCTTGAACTCAGTCGCAAACTCGTGAACACGACGTGCCGGGGCGCTCGTGATCGCAAAGTCTCGAGTTCAAGAAAGCGGAAGGCTCAGCCTAGACGAAGGAGGTTAAATCGATCTTACCGTGATCTTAAATCGATGTTAACAAAAGACGCCCACTGACCTCGTCGGGGGCGCTTTGCCCAGGTTCGGATCGGTCTGGTGGCGAATGAAGTTTGGTGATGAGGGCAGTACCGCGAGCAGTGACTGCCAGGAGTCCGTATCAGAAGCCCGACTGTAAGGGAGGGCTACCGTCGCCAGGCGCTCTTGATGAAAAAACCGAGAACCGGGATAGAACGATTCGGCTGCTGCTCTTCCATCGAATAAATCCCTACTTGACGCACCTGTTAAGATTGTCTTCATGAAAGACCCATACAACCGGCGCAGCCGTATCTACCAATTGCCAGACGGCCAGAAAGTAAGAATCGAATCCCGCGAAGGCGATCGAGTCACAGTTAGACGTGTCGGCGGCCCCCGTCGCCAAACGCTGGCCGTTTGTCGAATCGATCAACTTAAGCCAGCTTAGAAGCTAATGCGACATGGTTGACCCCACGTCGCCTAGAAATTTACGAGTACGACTTTGCCCTTGTAGTCCGCCAGCTTGAACTCGCGCCCATGAATATCCTGAGAGACAGGTTCCACCCCCGTCGAAGGCTACACTAGTGTCGCCTTGACAACGATTCTAGCGCTCCATAGAGTTACAAGTGCGATGCGCCTTCGCTTAATATCACTGACGCTGATTCTGTTCGTATGTGCTGGTCTATCGGCAGGTATGCCTCTGCATTCTAACGAACAGGAATGCACTGTGCCCGAAATGGCGGGTATGGATTGCTGCAAGAAGGCCCAGGCGGAAAGCCTTACTTCAGAGGTTTCAACGGCGCGGTTGTGCTGCGCGCTCATTTGTTCGCAGAGTGGAACCACAGGTTCGACGGGCACTAAACTTCCGCGCCCGTCTACGAGCCAATCCTTTTCGATTCGTCAGTCATCTGCCCACCTTCCAGTTGTATCACTGCAGTTATCTCTTTCTTCAAAATGGGTAGATAGCCCTCCTCCGTATTCCAATCCCGCTTACATTCGACACCTCGCTCTTCTGATCTAGAGACTCCAAGGCCCTAGTGTGTCTTGTTGTCGATGTTTCTTTCGAGGAACAGCGCAGTTGCGCGTCTTTGTGAGACGCGTTGATCTCTATTTCATAAGAAGGTCGAAAAAACATGTCTAAATACATTCTCGCGTTTACTCTTCTCGCACTGCTGTTGGTCGTTGCAGCCTGTGGTTCCAAGACGTCATCGGTTGACACTGGCAAGGTCATAAAGACTGCGCCAATCGGAAAGCTAACCGTCACCTTGTCGAGTCCTTCAGGCCAGATCAAACATGGCGCTGATGAGTTCTACGTCACCTTCAAAGACTCGTCGGGCAAGCCGGTGGATGTCGGCGCAGCAGCGTTAACATTTCACATGCCGCAGATGGCGTCGATGGCGGCTATGAACGATGCTGCTACGCTCACGACTACCGATACGCCGGGAGTCTATCGTGCCAAAGCCAACATAGAGGTGGCCGGCGAGTGGCAAACGCAAGTGTCTTACGAAGGGCCGGCAGGAAAAGGGCAGACCGCTTTCTCAGTAACAGCACAGTAGTTTCTGAGCAATAGACCGCAGGACAACGGCGGTCTGAGGAGAATACTGCCATGATCCACCGGCTCATCGAGCTGAGCCTGCGTAATCGCGGGCTCGTCATCGTGCTTTACCTTGCCCTTGCGCTCTGGGGCTATTGGGCACTAACGCGGACGCCAATCGACGCGATACCCGACCTCTCAGAGAACCAGGTCATCGTGTTCACCGATTGGACTGGTCGCTCGCCACAGGAGGTAGAGGATCAGGTTACCTATCCTCTCGTCACTAACTTGCAAGGGTTGGCTGGTGTGCGCGTGGTGCGCGCAAGTTCCGCGTTCGGGTTTTCGATGATCAATGTGATCTTCGAGGACAACATCGATCTCTATTTCGCGCGCACGCGCGTCCTCGAACGCCTGAACCTAGTTACGAAGCAACTGCCTGAAGGCGTCGTGCCGACACTTGGCCCCGATGCTACAGGCGTTGGCCAGGTCTTCTGGTACACACTCGAATCCGACCAGTTGAATCCGCGCGACCTGCGCACGTTGCAGGATTGGTTTATTCGTTACCAGTTGAACTCAGTACCCGGCGTAGCGGAAGTTGCTTCCGTCGGCGGCTACGTTCAGCAGTACCAAATTGATGTCGATCCCAACAAGCTCCGCGCTTACAACATCCCTCTTTCCACAATCGTTCAATCAGTTCAGCGTTCCAATAACAACGTCGGTGGCAATGTCGTTGAGCAAGCGGGTCAATGGGCAGTGGTTCGTGGGATTGGACTGATCCAATCAACTGACGATGTTGCAAATATCGTTATCGGCTCTGCGAATGGTACAGCCATCTATGTGCGCAACGTCGCGGACGTGAAGCTTGGCAATGCGTTTCGCACGGGTGTGCTCGACAAGAACGGCAAAGAAGCGGTGGGCGGTGTAGTTATCGCACGTTATGGCGTGAACACGCTCGATGTAATCCAAAGCGTGAAGCAAAGAATTGAGGCCATAAAGTCTGGCTTGCCCAAAGGGGTGCAGATCGTTCCTTTCTATGATCGCACCCAACTCATCGAACGCGCGACTCACACCCTAAAACGCGCGCTGATCGAAGAACTAATTCTGGTAACTTTGGCGCACATCCTCTTTCTCGCGCACTTCCGCTCCATTCTAATTGTGACTCTCCCGTTGCCGCTTGCCGTGCTCACGTCCTTTCTTTTCATGTACTACATGGGGATCAGTTCGAACCTCATGTCGCTTGCCGGGATCGCGATTGCTATAGGGGTGCTAGTCGACGCCGGAATTGTAGTCACTGAAAACGCATTCCGCTTCTTGGAGAAGCGCAAGGTTGATCCCAAAGACCGGAAGAAAGTCTGGGAGACGGTCCGTGATTCGACCAAGCTGGTAGGGCGCCCGGTCTTCTTTTCAATGGCAATTATTATCCTGGCCTTCGTTCCGGTTTTCTCGCTAACCGGCCAGGAAGGCAAATTGTTTCATCCGCTCGCTTTCACAAAGACGTTCGCCATGTTTGGCGCAACGATCATGGCCCTCACGCTGGTGCCCGTCCTCTGCACCTATCTCCTGGGAGGAAAATTTCACTCTGAGCAGTCAAATCCGGTAATGCGTTTTCTGCAAGCCATCTATCGGCCGGCGCTGCGGTTCGCTTTAGGTCATCGCCTGATTACGGTCTCAATCGCTTTGGTGTTGTTCACCGGCGCGATCATCCTGGCAACCGGAATTGGCAAGGAGTTCATGCCGCCGCTTAACGAGGGCGACATCATGTACATGCCGATAACCGACCCGGCCATCTCCGTCGATGAGGCTCTTCGCATTCTCAGTAAGCAAGACGAGATCCTAAAGAGCTTTCCCGAAGTCGAATCAGCCGTTGGTAAGGCCGGACGCGCAGACATCTCGACCGATCCCTCTCCCGTAAACATGAACGAAACGATCGTTCATTTGAAGCCTGCCGAACAATGGCGAGCCGGGATGACCCGGGAGAAGCTCATCTCTGAGATGAATGAAAAGCTGACCATGCCTGGTGTTACGAACATCTGGACCCAGCCGATTCAGAACCGCATCGACATGCTATCGACCGGGATTCGCTCTCAAGTCGGAATTAAGATCTTTGGCAACGATATTAAGACCTTGGAAGAGCTCTCGCGCAAAACTGCCGAGGTTGTGCTCCAGGTGCCTGGAGCCAAAGACGTGTATTCGGAGCAGATCAGCGGCGCTCCCTACATCGACATCCATATCAACCGGCCGGCTGCGGCACGTTATGGAATTGATGTCGGCGCCATAGAGGATGTTATCGAGAAAGGAATTGGCGAAACGAATCTCACTGTCACTATCGAAGGCCGCAGACGTTTTCCGGTTCGCGTTCGCTACGCCCCGCAGTATCGCAGCAGCGCCGCAGCCCTGGGTGAAATTCCTATCGCTTCACCATCAGGCGCATCCATTCCGTTGGCGCAGTTGGCGGAGATCCGCACCGTCGAAGGACCAACAATGATCTCCAGCGAGAACGGCCTGCTGCGAGGAACTGTTTTGCTGAATGTGCGCGGTCGCGATGTAGGCAGCTTCGTTGACGAGGCTAAACCAAAACTTGCGAACCAGGTGCAACTGCCGCCCGGTTACTACATGGACTGGAGTGGTCAGTATGAAAACCAACAGCGCGCCCGACAGCGCCTGATGATCGTGATTCCCATAGTGCTGGTAATCATCTTCGGTCTGCTCTACCTGACCTACAACTCCGTTTTGGAAGCAGCGCATGTTTTGCTCGCAGTCCCGTTCGCATTAACTGGCGGTGTCTATCTACTTTGGGCACTTGGCTACAACTTCTCAGTAGCTGTCTGGGTAGGATTCATCGCGCTGTTCGGCACTGCCGTGCAGACCGGGGTGGTGATGGTTATCTATCTCGAGGAGGCAGTTGAAAGAAAGCGGCAAGAGGTCGGCGTCCTAACTCGCAAGACTTTAATGGAAGCAGTGACTGAAGGTGCGTTACTTCGTTTGCGCCCAAAGGTCATGACAGTCTCGACCGTTGTGGCTGGACTGCTGCCGATCATGTGGAGCACGAGTGCGGGTTCGGAAGTCATGAAGCCGCTTGCCACGCCGGTGCTTGGCGGGATGGTCTCAAGTCTCCTGCATGTGTTGATTGTGACGCCGGTAATCTTTTTCTGGCTGCGTGAACGGCAACTCAAGAAACACAGTGACGACATGGGTGATGAGTTCAGCAACAAGACAATTGGAAGAGCATCGGACGAAGGTCGTTCGTTGCAGTCAGTGCATGAGAAGGAGAGTGGTACAGATGAATAAGCATCACAGTGGCCGAGGATTCACAATCGCAAGCGTATTAGCCGCTGCTCAGATTCTGTCTGGCGCCTCCGCAGTACTAGCCCAAGCAAGTGCCGCGGATTCTGAAAAGCCATTGTCTGTACTCAATGCGAGCGTGTCATTGCCCACCAACTCGTCACTTACGAAATACTTTGATCCGCAGACCGGCATCACGGTTGACGAGGCCGTCGCTTACGCTCTTGAACATAACGGTGAATTGCAGGCTGCTCGCAAAGAGATCGACGCGGCAAGCGCACTCGTCAAACAATCGACGTTACGGGCAAATCCCAAGCTGGACGCCAGTGTGGCGAAGACAATCATGGGCAGAGACAACAACGTCACTGTTAACGGTATGTTGCCGCTGGAACTCGGCGGGCGTCGACCCGCCCGCGTCAAGGTTGCCGAACGCGAACTCGACATGCGGCGTCAAGACGTGGCCAATCGAGAACGAATGCTTGCTGCGGATGTGCGCGCCAAGTTTGGCGAAGCTCTGGCGGCCATTCTCAAGCTCGGCTTCGATGAAGATCTGATTTCTACAAGTCAACGGGGATATCAGCTTGTCGCGGCGCGAGTTACTGAAGGAGGCACCGCTCCATTAGAACAGAACATGTTCCTGGTCGAACTCAATCGTCTGCGTTCGATGCGCGAAACGGCTGAAGGTAAAGCTCAGATAGAAATGCTTGAGCTACGCAATCTCATCGGCATGACACCAGAGGAGCCACTTCGACTGCGCGGAGACTTCAACGATCTGATCACTCCATTGCCGCCCTTGGCCGAGGCTACTGAGCGGGCACTATCCAAGCGCGCCGATCTGAAACTAGCGAAAGCAGCCGAGAGTTTCGCGGAAGCTCGCATCGAACAGGCGCGGGCGGAGGGAAGGTTGGATGCAAGCCTCACCGCAGGCTACCAGCGAATGGATTCCAGCTATTCGCTCAATGGAGTCAACGACGCTGGTCAATTAAGACCAATTCAGGGGACCTTTAACTACTTCACCGTCGGAGTCTCTCTCGAGTTGCCCGTGCGGAACAAGAATCAGGGAACAATCGAGGCTGCAGTAGCCCAAGCTGAAGGGGCGAAGCGCCGCCGCGAGTTTCTCGAACTCACAGTGCGTCGAGAAGTGGCTTCGGCTTATGCGCAGTACAACAGCACATCCAGGGCTGCGGAGATATTCCGCGTCGGAGTAAAGGATCAGGCCAACGCGAATCTCGACGTGGTTCGCCAGACGTACGAACTTGGTTCAAAGACCTTGATTGACTATCTCGGCGAGCAGCGACGTTTTATCGACCTTCAGAATGGCTACATCGACGCGTTGCTCGACACATACAAAGCCCGCGTGGAAATCGAACGTGCAACTGCCTCGTCAACGGCAACCATACGACAGGTGACACACTGATGAATGAACAACAGGAAACTGAAAAGCAAACTACGAAGAGTGTTAGCGGTCGTAATGAGAATCGTAGGGCAAAGACCGCGATAGTCGCCGTTGTTGCGGTCTTAGCGGTGGCAGCTATTGCCTTGCTTCTGTGGCGATTTATCCCGCGCGACAGTGGCGGGCGGCCTGTACCCGCACCGCGCAGTCTTGGCCCAGACCAAACGTCCAATCAAGGGAACAACCCCACGCCTGGAGAGTCGACACTTACACTTGGTCCCGGGCAAGCCCAACGAGCTGGCATCAAGATCGAAGCGGTTGGCGAGCAGATCTCGACTGCAGCAACCGGCCAACAAACAACCGGTGTTGTCCAGCCCAACTCTTATCGCGAAACTCCAGTAATGTCTCTGGTCGGAGGAATTGTGCGGAGTGTTGGCGCGGAACTCGGACAGAGTGTGCGTAAAGGTCAAACAATCGCCGTAGTGTCCAGCAATGATCTTGCGGAAGCTCAAACGAAATACCTTACCGTCCTGGCAGAGTTGGATGAGCACCACAAACACCATGCTCGCACGGAGAAGCTGGTTGAGATCGGCGCCGCCAGTCGCGAAGAATTGGAGATGGCAAGCAGCAAGTTGAAAGCGGCGGAGTCGGAACTCGCCAATCAACGTCAACGCCTGTTGCTTCTGGGTCTGAGTTCTCAACGCATCAGCGCCCTGCGCTCAGCGTCACAGGTCAGTTCTGAAGTGAGTTTATCTGCGCCTGCTTCAGGTTCGGTGACGAGTCGCAGCGTCAATTCCGGTGAAGTCATCCAGGCTAGCAAAGAACTATTACGCATAACGGACCTGTCCAGCGTTTGGGTCGTCGGGCAAGTCTATGAAAAGGATCTGGGCAAGGTTCATATCGGCAGCGGCGCCAACATCACCACAGATGCCTATCCGGGTCGCGTCTTTCGTGGCCAGGTATCTTACGTCGATCCTAAAGTTGATCCTCAAACACGGACAGCGCAAGCACGCATTGAATTAGCCAATCCCGGTCAGCAACTCAAGATCGGCATGTACGTGAATGTGGATTTCGCTGCTCTTGGTGGTGGGAGATCGACTGTCGCAATAGTACCTGTCGCTGCCGTGCAGAACATGGGGAATCAACAGGTGGTCTTCGTGGCTACGAGCGATCCTAATGTCTTTGCGATGCGGCCCGTGCGCCTTGCCCCTGAGAGCAACGGCTTCTACCCAGTACTGGAAGGTTTAAGCGTTGGGGATCGGATTGTTACTGAAGGAAGTTTCATGCTGCGGGCTGAATGGTTGAAGTCACACCCAAACGGATAGTCATCATTTTCTTGAAGGAGAACACAAGGATCTGAGACTTCGCGGAGCGTCTCGGCTATGTTTAAGTTCTGGCGTTCGACATGTGATGTGCAGATACGTTCAGGATTCGGATTGCCCACAGCGGCACTGGTATCCCCCAACACCCGCAAGGCTAACTTCCTAAACCATCCCCGGTAAGCTTGAGGGGTCAGTAACACCTGCGTCGGTGGGATCATTAATCAACTTAACAGCGAATCCTTTTCCATCCGCTCACGCGAATGTACTGAGCCATTGGTGAAGGCATCTCTCACGGCCCAATCCCTGCCCAGGCTGGCCCACTTGGAATCGCAGTCCGGCATTGACGCGAGCTCTTACCCGAAAACAACGCTCTCCCTCACGGACGGGCTACTACTCCGAACCGCACTCTTATTTAAAACCGCAGGCGCGCTCGCCCGGCCGTGGCAACTACTCGGCACGCCCGCCGAGCAGTCGCCGTGCAACGAAACGCGCCTGCGTCTCATGAGCTAACGCTCATGATTCAATGCGGACACGGGTGCCCGCGATTCGAAGACAGGTGCGTGCATTGCTACGGCGCGATCTTTGTGGCCGGATCGCTCCAGCCGCTCTGGCCGTTACCGTTTACCGCGGCCACGCGGAACCAATAGCGACTTCCACTCGTCAGGCCCTGCGCCGTAAATGTGGATCTCGTGCTGACTCCGGCATGGGTCCAACTCGTCGCGGTTGCCGGCTCGCCGCTCTTGTCGATTACATAACTCTTCGCCCCGATTACCGCATCCCAGGCGAGGTCAATTTCACCGTCGTGGTCTCCGGGCGTGGTGCTTAAGCCTTGCGGTTGTTCGGGAGTGCTCGTGGAAGTAACCGGGGCCGCGCGCATATCCATTCCGGCGCTGAGGATCAGTGCTTCGTTCCCGCCGGCAATGCTTTCCACATAGGCGGCGAGTTTCGCGATCAGTTGATCGAGAGCATCCTCCTTTTCGTTCTGAGTGCTGGTTTTCTCTTTGGCGGCCTGGCGAGCGATTTGCGCCCCCGCGAAAGCCGCGTCCAACTCATTTATTGAGGTGGTAATCGCGGTTAAGGCCGGCGAAGGCGTCGGAAAATTCGAGTTGCCGGTGAGCGCAGCCACGATCTGCTGGGCCTTCGCCACCTTCTGCGTGATCGGCAGCCTGCTAAAGTTCAACTTGATTTTAGACATGGGAATCTCCTTTGCGGTTGAGGAGTACTTGGGCGCGTGAGTACTCGCGTTTAAGGTTTGGGCGCGAGAAAAACGGGCTGAGATTAACCCAGAAACGCCGGTTTCGCAAGAGTTTCCGCTTGCCACAGCTAAGTTATTAAATAACATGCTGTTACGAAGGCGATGGGTGGACGCATTGGGACGATTCATGCTGAACTTGCGGCAATGCAGACTTGCATTGGAGTAATGCGTGTAGGCATTGCCCCAATGTCGCTTTGCATTCGAGTCGTGCAGATTTGTCTTTCACTGATGCGCGCAGTCATTGGCCCAAGGGCAACTTACATTCGAGCGATGCAGACATGCCCAAGTCGATTGCAAGCGGCCATTGTCTACGTGCAAACTTGCACTGCGCTCGTGCCGACTGTCTTTGCTCTCGTGGCTGTTTGCCTCCTCCCGATGCCGTTATTCATAAGGGTGATGCAAACTCGCACCCGGCCCCCGAAGGCTTCCATCACGGTCGAGGTTGATTGGATTGCGAAGCTCTCTGTTGGGCGCCCAAAGGGCACGACACGGCAAGGAATCTTGTCCCATCTGAAAACGAAAGCGGCGACGTCCTCAACCCCGTCGCCGCTCTCCTACGCAGCCATTCAAGGCGCGCGGGGCGAAGTGTCCAGCCTCGCCCTGTTGGTTTAATCCTACACCCATAGTCAACCCCGCTGTTTCTTCTTCTGCATTTGGTTTTCGGCAGAGGGCACAATCCTTCAAGACCCTGTTGTGGCATTTCGAGAGCCCCACTCAGGATCCGACAGCCGCAGAGCGGCAAAAGATCTGTAGCCCACGGCGTCAGCCGTGGGTATGGGTCGGAGCTAACCAGACAGCCGCGGAGCGGCGAAACTAAAACGATCGTCGCGGCAAGTGTTTCGCCCCTCTGGGGCTCGGTCGAATTCGGGATCGCCGATCCCACGGCTCACGCCATGGGCTTGTATCTTTTGCCGCTCCGCGGCTTCTTCACATGTTGTTAACTTCGGCGTGTTAAGATTCGCCGCGAAATGAATCTAGTCCGGCGGGTCACTGCGGAATTGATTGGAACGGCTATGTTGCTGGCCGCTGTTATTGGCTCGGGCATTATGGGTGAGCGTCTGGCGGGTGGGAATGTGGCAATCGCTCTCCTCGCCAACACGCTCGCCACGGGCGCGGCCCTCTTGGCGCTGATTCTGACGTTTGGTCCTATCTCCGGAGCACACTTCAATCCGGCGGTTACGCTCGCAGATGCTTCACAGGGCGGGCTGGCCTGGCGCGAAGTGCCCGCGTACATTGCGGCGCAAGTATTCGGCGCGTTTCTCGGGGTGGCGATTGCGCACTTGATGTTTGGATTGCCTCTATTCTTTGCTTCGCGTCATGTGCGTGCCGGGGGAAGGCAAATGTTTAGTGAGTTCATCGCCACGTTCGGACTAATCGCGGTCATTTGGGGATGTGTGCGGTTTCGTCCGGCGATGGTTCCGTTCGCGGTGGCCGCTTACATTATGGCGGCCTACTGGTTTACTTCATCAACCTCCTTCGCCAATCCCGCGGTAACGCTGGCGCGCGCTGCGAGCGACACCTTCGTCGGCATTCGACCTGTCGATGCGCCGGGATTCATCATCGCGCAACTCTTAGGCGCCGCGGCCGCCACTTTATTATTTCGCTGGTTCACACCTTCGCTGCCCGGCAATGCTGAAGCAGTGATGCTGCCGCATGAGACGAGAAAAGAATCATGAGTGATTCATCCAGTTCCGATTCATCGACTCGAAAGCGTCTTCTGTTTGTCTGTGTCGAGAATTCAAACCGCAGCCAGATGGCCGAGGCCTTTGCGCGCATTCATGGCGGCGAAAAAGTTGAAGCTTACAGCGCGGGCTCGCGTCCATCGGGCAGGATTAATCCAAAAGCAATCGAGTCAATGCGCGAAGTTGGCTACGATCTTTCACTGCACCAGTCCAAGTCTCTGTCTGAGATTCCCGACATCGAGTACGATTTTGTGGCGACTATGGGATGCGGCGATGCCTGCCCCTTCGTGCGCGCAGAACAGCGCGAAGATTGGAACATCCCCGATCCAAAAGACCTTCCGCCAAACAAGTTCAGGACCGTGCGCGACTTGATCGAAGAAAGAATCTTGTCGCTGCTGGCGGGGCTCTGATCCCGAAATCTCGCCGTCATGTCGTCATGTTCTAATTAGAGACGAACTAGAGAGTCATAGTCCTCAAGATGGACCTAAACGAGCCAGATCATTTATCGAACCTCGTGCTCCGTTGACTTGAGCAATTACAATCGAGCTGGATTTTTCCGACGACCGTCAGTGGGAAAGAAGCTGCTTTGATATTCGGTATTCCACTTGCTTAGGCTAATGCTCAATAACGAATTTATGCAGGAGATGATGACTATGGCGAAGAACACGGGTGAAGGATCTCGTAAAGGATCAGTTAAGGATCGGACCCAGGTTGAGAACCCACGCACGAATGAATGGGTTGAACGAGACGAAACCAAAGGTAGTCCAACCAAAGGCGAGTTCAAGAATGTGAAGGAAGACGGAAAACCCTTTAAGGGCGTGGCGAAGGAACCTGACCGACGGCGCAAGACGGCCTAGCGCGAATAATGGCGTGGGGCGCATGCCTCCTAGCGAATCCTCCGTGCAACTCTGTGGTTCTCTGTGTCTCTGTGGTGAACTTCCTCGGAAGAACACTCACCACAGAGGCACAGAGATCGCACGAGAGGGCCACAGAGAATAACCCATGACGTTAGCGGACGATTGGAAATAGCCCATGGTGGTCTCTTAACGCGGAGGGAGGCGTACTTCACTTAAACACCCGTCAACCGAGACACTTCTCTCGCTTAACCGGGTAAATGCTCATCCAGCTTTTTCGCTAACTTGTGCACGTCGGTCTCCTCCGCCAGCTCATCTGCGGTTTGGCCCGTCTCTTCCTCGACCCCAAGATGCTGGCCAATGTTCCGCACCAGTTTCAAGAGCACCGTCGATTCCTGTTCGGCGAGCATATTCAATTGCAAATCCAGATGCGTCCGCTTGTCCGCTTCTTTCATCATCCGGTTTTGACTCATCAGCACCAGCAGAGTGAGAAAAATCGCTTCCAACGAAACGACCAGGGTGAGAAAGCTGAACGGAAAAGGATCGAAGGGGCTTACCCCTGGAATCAAACCCACGTTTGCCAGCACCCAGACAATAAACCAAACGAGGTGAAGGATGAGGAAAGGCGTGCTGCCGGCAAAGTTGGTTATTTTATCCGCGATGTGCTCGGCGGTTGATCGGCTAAGTCTGGCATTCCTTTCCAACTCCATGATCGAATCGACATTTTTCTGGGCCTGAGCGTCACCGGTTTTGGAGGAGGTGCGCAACCGATCATTTTCAGCGCCGTCGTTCGTGTCACTAGCCATTTTGTCTCGCTTTCCGATGTGATGAATTCGTACCGCTAATTGAGAACCATAACACGCCCGGAATCCGATCTTGTGTAACTTCGCGTAGGGATTATGAACAGCAAAGCGATCCACAAATCACATCAAACCGAAGTCCGGCTGCTTAGTGTGGATCGTAGCCAAGTGTTTCCGCACCAGCCGGAACTTTGGCGCAAAAGAACTCTTGAAAGGCGGCGTTGGTATCTCAGCCCTGCATCAGTTGCCGGATCTCAGGCGGTTCTTCTCCCAGCCAGTCAGGGTTCTGCGCGGTGCCGTCAAAGATTGAAGTTGTTTTGAAAGGTTCGAACTGCCCCGTCAACGCGGCGGCAGAGGTCTTCGCCAACAACGCATCGAGGGCTTCCTGCTGGAGCGGTTGAAACGTGCGAACAGCTTCGAATGCCTGATCGAGGATCTCCATGCTGTCCATACCGGTGATTACGACAGACGTGGGCAGATTCAGCGCGTAGTGCAGGCACTCAATGGGAGTCACGGTATGCGACTTCAGCAGAATGCCGTTTGCCATACTCTTCATTCCCAGAATTCCAATCTGTTGCCTGACCAGCTCCGGCACCACCTCTTTTGAAAAGCTGCGGTAGTGCGCGTCCATCAGATTGAGCGGCATCTGAACAGCGTCGAATTTGAATCCATGCTGCTCGGCAATCTCGAGCATGTACAAGTGCACCCGCGGGTCCTTATGACCGGTGAAGCCGATATAGCGCAGCTTGCCCGCCTGACGTGCCTCGACGAGTGCGGCGTTGGCGCCTTCTTCAGCAAAGATTCGATGCGGATCCTCGAAGCGAAGAATCTCGTGGTGCTGGACAAGATCGATGCAGTCGACTTCCAGACGCTCCAGCGATTCGTCCAGTTGTTTCGTCGCTTCCTTCTTCGTCCGGCCGTCGATCTTAGTCATGACGAATGCCTTCTCACGATAGCCGTCGCGCAGTGCTTTGCCCATGCGAGTCTCGCTGGCGCCTTCGTTGTAGTCCCAGCAATTGTCCAGAAAGTTTATGCCGCGATCGATGGCCGAGCGCACGATGCGAATCGCCAGTTGCTCGTCAACGTGGCCAAGTCCCAGATGCCAGCCGCCCACCCCAATCGCTGAAACTTTCTCGCCGGTGCTGCCCAAAGTTCGATAGATCATTGGTAACGCTCCTTCACCTTTTTAACTGCTCCATGAACGAGGTCATAGTACGCTTCGCCTGTAGAAGCAAACAAGCATTGACTGCGCACGGCTCAGAAGTGATTTGGAGTGCGCCGGCAGAGCAAGCGGCGACGGCGCTTCTTTCGCGGGGTCACAGATATCCAAAGCGGTGTCGCGCTCCGCTTGCCACCGCACTCCAAATTTTGGTCCGACCTTATAACGCGATGTGTCGCCGGCCTCGGTACACGATGGGGCTAAAACACCGTACCAAATCGGCCGCTATTCATGCCGGTAAGCGGCAACGATATTGTTTGCGCCGTCAAACGCCTGGACCAGCAGATTGTTCTTGTCCCGGCGGCGTTTCAGAGTGAGCCGCTTAGAATCTATCGAACCGTTTCGCGCGTCGAAAGTTCGGTACGGACGGCCGCCCAGGTAAATGTCGAGGCGCGCGATGTTCTGAACTTTCTTCCCCGATTGCACCTTCGATTGCGCGCGTACCACCACATCTCTCGAACCGTTTTTCCAAGGGGAAGCCTTTACCGAAAGCGAATAGATTGGCTTCCTGGCCAGGATACGCGCGGCATGCTTGATCAGATCATCATTCGCCTCCATCAGATCTCGTCGGGTCATATAGTGGCGGTGGTCGGGAGCGATGCCCAACTCTTCCAGGGGTCTTCCGGCCTGCCGGCCCACCCGAATGCTGCGGCGGACGGCGACCAGGAGATCAGCGCTCTTGGGCAGGGGTTTGAATGGCGAGTCGGGCGCTTTGCGGACCGCGTTCATCAAATCCTCATACCACCAAACATTGGCGCCGCCGGCGCCCGTATTGTCGCTGGTGCCGAGGACCTCACCAACGTCGTTGTCCTGGAAACCGGCCGCGAAAATATCAGTAGTGCTGTAAGAGAGCGCGTCGGTGATTAGAATCACCGGCCCGTGATACACCTGGCCGATATCGTTGCAGGATTCGTCCGAGTTAAGCGGAAAGCCGGTCGAGAAAGTCGCGCCGGTCACTACGGATTCAGCTATCGAAGCAGCCCAGCGGGCAAGATTCCATTGCTTGGGGGCCAGCCGGCAAATCTCGAGATTCAGCGGCGTGTTGATGAACTCGAAAAGCTCGGGCTGAATGCGATGCGGAGTAAACAATTGCAGCAGGCGCTCGCCTGCTCTGATCTTGCCGCCACCGTTGCCTCGCACATCTACGATCAATCCTTCCCGCGGAAAGTCCGGCGACCTGATTACCCGGCAAACCTCGCTGACGAATTTTTCAGGGTCTTCAACGTCGAAACTAAACACGCGCAGATAGCCGATGTCTTTTCCATCTACTCGTTTGACGTCGGCATAGAAGACATCTGCAAAATCCTTGCGCACACTCACGCGGCGGTCAGGATACAGCTTTCTCTTTAGCTGATTGATCTTGGTTTTTTTAATGTCGATCGCCGCGCGCTTCTTGATAGTAGACCTCGTCGCCAGCGCCGTATCGCCTACGGCATAGACCGACCACTCCTGTTTCAGCGTCAGGATTTCTCCCTTCTTCGATCGATAGGTAAGGGCCACCCAGGATTCATCCGGAGGCATCGACATATCGAGCGGTCTAATCGTCAGGTTGTCGAGGCCGCGCGCAAATCTTGCTTCGAGATTGCTGCCGGCCTGAGCATCACCGTTTATGGCGATGGCCCGGCGGATGGGCACGCCGTTCCAATAAAGGACCTCGACGCCTGGTTCGAAAAGATCAAGTTCGCGTCCGGCGTCGGGCTTGCGCTGCAGGAATTCGTCGACTACGCGCGAGACCATGAACTTCTCGACCTTGCCTCCTTTTTCAAAGTACTGTTCGACCAGGAAGGGAAGAAAAGCTATCTGGTCGCGAAAGGGCTCCGGCAGTAAATACATTGTGTGAAGATCGCGAGTGGAGGCGAAAATTTCCAGCATCCGCCGGTGGAACTGCATTCCACTTTGGAGCTCTGACTCCTTCGCTTCCATGAGGCGGAACCTGAGCAGTCTGAGACGCTGGATCGGATCGATGGCATGCATCGCGCGCTTGAGCGGCAGGTGCACATAATTCATTTCGAGCAAGAGAAGCGCCTGTTGCACGATTCGCAGGCGATCCCTCTTCGATAACTTGGCTTTCCGATCAAAGGTTTTGAGGAACTTCGACAGCAGCATTGTGGCAGCCGAACTTTCAACTTCCTGCAGCCGAGCTCGGGCGCCGGTCTCTCTTTCAGCCATAATCGTCTCCTACAAATCGCAATGCGAGATTCTCATCGCGGCCGCCAGGCAGACGAAGCCCTCGCAGTCAGATCGATTGGGTTAGTGCAATAGATGTGAGGCTTGCGCGCGCCACAAGTGATTCCATAAACGCCGAAATCACAAACTTCTTTTCGTCGACGAATAGTTCAGGGCCGGCATGATTCAGCGAACCATGCCGGACCTGGCGTCGCTATTGCGGTTAAAAGCCCGGACCGCCGGTAGACTCTACCGCTAACGTTTTTTCTTGCTTTTGGGGGCCGCTTTCTTGGCAGCTTTTTTGGTGGTCTTTCTCTTACCGCCGCCCGCAGTGCCGCCGCCCGGATCGCCTCCGGCCGTGCCGAAGTAAAGGCTCGGCGGTAATTGATTACCACCGTAGTTCGAAATCTGAGTGTAGGGTGTCATGCTTGTTTTCTCCTTTGTGAATTGGTCTTACATCATTTGCTGAGCTTCAGGATCTGATCGAGCTGACTGCGATAGTTCTGAATGTCGGGCCGCCGCAAATAGCCTGCGTAAGCTTCCTTGCCCCATTTCTCCTCGAGACCTGCACACAACTTATCAGCTTGTGCAGCATAGCCTTGTGCCGCCGATTTGTCTCCAATTAATTCCTGCGCGCGCGCCGCGATGAGCTGGGCGCGCCATTCTGAATCCTGTTGTCCGGCCTTTGCGAAAATCTTTTGCGCCTCAAGTGAATTCTCCAGAGCGCCTTTTGGGTCGTGCCCGATCAGCATCACCTCGGCGAGCGCCAACAGAGCACTGGAGATCAGTTGCGGCGAGTTTCCCTTCTTCGCCATCGCCACGGCTTCCTCGCACGACTTTCTGCCTGCGTCGACCGCACCCGTGAAGGCCTGGGCGCGTCCCATGCAGTATTTCGCGTGTAGCGTCACATCCGGGAATTGCGAAGCCGAGGTATCGAGAGCAAGTTGACTCGCTTTTTTCGCGTCGTCATAGCGCCGCTCGCTCAAAGCCATCTGGGCATTCGTCAGGTGCACCCATGCCAGCACGGTCTTGTAGTTTCCCTCGGGCCGGTTGGCAATCTTAAAAGCCGCATCGAGGGCCGCGCGCGCTTCGGGATATCGTCCGAGTTGCCAGAGAAAGGCGCCGCGATTCATCTGATCGAAACCCATTCCGCCTTGCGCGCCGCGCGCCTCGTCAATCTTGTACTTGTCATCAAGATGGGAAAGCGCTTCGGGATACAAACCCTGGTTGAGGCCGCGCAGCAGTGCCAGGTTCATATGCGAATCCGCCACCCCCGACTGGTCGTCCGCGTCCCGGGAGAGTTGGAGCTGTTGTTCGAATATCTTGAGCGCGACATCCTCTTCGCCTTTGTCCTGATGCGCCCGGCCCAGCACAGTCAGGGAAATAGACGTCTCCCTGACGTAGCCGCTATCTCTGTAGAAAGTCAGCGCTTCCTGGGCCCCGGAAATGGCCTCGTCGTTATTACCCAACTGTTGATTCACTCTGGCGAGGGCCAGAATCGCCCGCGCCTTGCTGCTCCGTGCTCCGTCCCGCTCCGCCAGGTCGAGCGCCTGTTTGAAATACCTACCTGCTTCGTCGAAATTCCCCCGGCTGACTAGCGCCAAACCGAGGTCGATCAAGCCGTTCGCCGCAAGGTTTTTCAGATTGTTGTTTTGCGCCAGTTGGATCGCTTCGGCGGCAAGTGCCTTGGCGCGCTCCAGGTTTCCTTGATCGCGCGCGACCAGGCTCAATTGCAACTGGGTCCTTACCAACTGGTACTTGTTGTCGACCTTGTCGTCGGCGTTTTTCAAGATCTCAAGCACTTTTTCCAACTGCGTCCTGGCTTCTTCAGGTGATTTCCCGGTGCGGGCGAGGAGCGCGCCTCGCTGATAGAGCACCTCGACCTGCCCCTCTGCATTGGACATAGCTTGATAGAGATTCTCTGCTTTTTTGAAATTTTCCTCAGCGTGCTGTGAGTCCTGTCGCCGACTGTAGAGGATTGCCAGGCGCAGGAATCCGGCGGGAGAATTCGGGTCGAGCTTAACCGCTTGCATGTAGGACTCGGCCGCCTTGTCCAGCTTCTCGTCCTTCTCATAAGCGCGCCCGAGATCCACAGACGCGTTCGCCTTGTCCGCCGGCGAGACCTGATTGAGAAGCTTGCGATAGGCATCAATCGCGGCCGGAAATTCTCGTCTTATTGTTGCTCCCACCGCGTCCAGGTATAAGGCATCCGCAGTCGCCAGACTCGAGCGATTGGGAACCAGCGAGATGGCGCGCAGCAACTCCTGCATGGCCCTTTCCGAGTCGTTTATTTCCAGATAGGTTTCGGCCAGACGCGCGTGCGAGAGTGCGTATCCGTCGTCCAAGCCAATCGACCGCTCCAGTCTCTTGCTGGCTTGATAGTAAGTTCCCTGCTGCATTGCGACTAGTCCCTGATCGTACCAGTTCTTCGCGTCTGGCGACGGTTGATGCAAAGCCGGATGCCAGAGACGCAGCCCTAACAGGATCGCGACCAGTAACACCGGCGCCAGAAACGCAGCGACCTTGATTGGTTTTCGTTGCCAGGCTCGGGACACCACAGTGGCCACTGACGCCGGGCGTTGATCGAGCGTCAACGGCCGAGTCAACATCTCACTGCTTCCCGAGATCGATCCTCGAAGTCGGTAAAGATCTTCCAGCATAATGCTGGCCGACTGATAACGCTCCTCGATCTCCTTCGCCATCGCTTTGAGGATCACGCGTTCCAGTGCGGGCGGAATCCCGGGCTTAACCCTGGAAGGCTTGGGGGGATCGACGTGGAGAATCTGCGACGAAATCTCAATCGCACTGTTTCCGGTAAAAGCGGGCGAGCCGGTCGCGCATTCATACAGCGTTACCCCAAGCGAAAACACGTCGCTGCGAGCGTCCATTTCATATCCCCGCAACTGCTCGGGAGACATATAACCGACCGTGCCGACGATCTGCCCTTCCTCAGTAAGCCGGGTTTCAGTCTGCGCCTGTGAGTCCACGGCCGGCTGATTCAAAATCTGCCGGGCCAGACCGAAATCGAGAATTTTGAGCTGCCCCCGAGCAGTAATCATCATGTTCTGGGGCTTGATGTCCCGGTGAACGACACCGCGAGAGTGCGCTTCGGCGAGTGCTTCCGCCGCTTGAATTCCGATATTGACGACTTCCGCCGGCGCGAGAGGATTGTTCCTGACCTTGTTTGCGAGAGTCACGCCGTCAATGTACTGCATCACGATGAATGGTGAATCCGCTTCTTCGTTGACTTCGTGAATAGTACAGATGTTTGGGTGGTCGAGAGTAGCAGCAGCTTTTGCTTCGCGGAACAACCTCTTCTTGGCCTGCTCATTTTCGATCGATTTGGCAGGCAGGATCTTGATAGCCACTTTGCGATCGAGGGTGAGGTCATGCGCGAGGAACACTTCTCCCATACCGCCGGCGCCGAGCTTTTCAATAATTCGGTAATGAGAGATTTGTTGTGAAACCAAACCAGGTACCTCGCAAGAAATTAGGCGATAAGGAGAGGAGCGATCACGTCAGCGGATTGTGGTCGTTAGATTTTTTTGAGGGCTCGTCACCATATCGATCGCGTCACTTTGGGAGTGTTCTACTCTGAAGCATAACAATTGTCAATGAGGTTCTTTGCGGAGTGTTCGCAGGCTAAGCCGTGCCGTACAGCTCGTCGATCAGTTCGCCGTATTTCGCATCGATCACGTTGCGCTTTACTTTCAAGGTGGGCGTGAGTTCGCCGCTGTCGATGGAAAATTCTTCCGGTAACAAAGCCACGCGGCGGACGCGCTCATGGTCGGCGAGGTGCGCGGCGATCGTGGTCACGTCTTTCTGGACCATCTTAATCGCGCTGGGTTGCGCGCTTAACTCGGCATGACTGCCGGCGGCTGATTCACCGGCAGATCGCAGAGAGCTTTTCAGTGCTTCCCAATCGGGCACAATCAAGGCCACCGGATATTTGCGGCTGGCGCCGACGACGACGACCTGATTAATGAATTCGCTCTGTTTCAAAAGACTCTCGAGCTGTTGCGGCGCGATGTACTTGCCGTTCGAGAGCTTGAAAAGATCTTTTTTGCGATCGGTCAGAAACAGATGGCCCGCTTCATCTATGTGGCCGACGTCACCCGTGGCGAACCAGCCATCATTCATCGCGGCCAGCGTTGAGTCAGGATGGCCATAGTAACCGCGCATCACGTTGGGTCCGCGGATCAGCATCTCGCCGTCTTCGGCGATCACAATTTCGATTCCGTCGAATGGTTTGCCAATCGAGCCTACGCGATTATCGTCGGGGCGATTGGCCGAAACGACGCAGGTTTCGGTCATGCCATAACCCTGCAAAATATTTATGCCCGCGCCCAGAAACGAATACGAAAGCGTCGGCGAAAGCGGCGCGCCGCCCGAAACAAAGTAACGCAAGCGCCCCCCGATGGCGTCGCGCCATTTGGTAAACACCAGGCGATCGGCGATCGCGTGGCGTAACTGAAGCGAAAGCGGCACGCGCTGTCCCTTGTCTTTCAATTCGGCATACGCCTGCCCGATCACTAAAGAGCGCGCGAAGATTTTGCTTTGCAAACCACCGGCCGACAGGCCCTTCTTAAGAATCCGATGATAGACCTTTTCGAATAGTCGCGGCACCGCCGTCATGATCGTCGGGCGCACCTCGCGCAGGTATTCACCTACCTGTTCGATCGACGCTGCGTAATTGACTGAGACGCCCATATAGCAGAAGACATAAAACACCGTGCGCTCGAAAATGTGCGACAGCGGCAACACCGAAAGCGAAACATCCGTCGGTTCGATCGGCAGCCCACGGGTGATCGAAAGCACGTTGGAAATGAAGTTGTCGTGGGTGAGCATGACGCCCTTGGGCTCGCCGGTCGTGCCCGAGGTGTAAATGATCGTCGCCAGATCGTCCCCGCGGCCTCTAGCCAGCAGCCTATCAAAAGGCGCGGCGTCCTCGCGCTCGATTGCAGCGCCCCGCGCTTCAACACTTTCGAGGGTGGTGGCCCGATCGACTGTGCCGGCGGTTTGAGGATCGAATATGACTACGTGATCGAGTTGCTGCAGTCCTGCAAATCCATTGAGCGCGTGCTTGAGCACGCGTCCGCCCGAAACCAGAAGGGCACGCGTCCCTGAGTCTTCCAGAATAAATTGAATCTGATCGATCGATTGGGTTGTGTAAATGGGAACGGTAACAGCGCCGAGGCTGAGGATGGCAAGGTCAGCAATGGACCATTCGGGTCGATTCTCGGAGATTAGCGCGACGCGATCCCTGGCTTCGATACCCAGGTCGGCCAGGCCGAGCGCGACATGGCGCACGCGCCGCACAAACTCAACGGCTGAGATGCGCACCCACTGGCCGTCACGCTTCTCATTCACCGCATCGGGCTTGTCATGACGCGCAATGGCCCGCAGGCACAGTTCGGCCAGGGTTGACGGCTTGCTTGATTCTTCTTGGCCGGGCGAGACCTTGGCGGCTGTTGCCGAAGACACTGGAACACGATCTCCTTCGATGAGCCAGGGGCATGGACTTAGGTCAACAGATCGGGAAAGAACAGTTGACAGACTACATCCTCTGACTGAAAAGATACAAACCCAATCGGCGCTGCTTTCAGGCCGTATTTACCGCTTCGAGAGCTGGCAGTTCGGCCGGCGCCGGCTCCAATTGAGCATCGCGTGACCGGCGCCGGCGGCGCGTGCCTCGCCCCGGAGAGCCATGGACGACGCGACTGTCCTGGGTAGCCAACGCCGCCAGAATCAAAAACAGTAAAGCGTTCGAGGTCGTGTGCAGAGTGAAGTCGAAAAAGCTGTGGATAAGCACGGCAAAGCAACCGGCCAGCGCTCCCGTAGCCACACCACGTCTGAACTTATTCTCGGTTTCGCGGCGCGCGAACCCGCGGCCAAAAAGAATTATTAGAAACGCGAGTCCGAGGATGCCCCCGATGATGCCTCCGTCAGCCAGCGTCTGCAGATAGTCGTTGTGTGCCTGCTCTAGACGATACATACCGTTGCGCGAGTCGTAGCGCGTATAGATCACACTGAATGAGCCGAGACCGGATCCGACAATCGGGTAGGCTTTGATTACGTCGAGGGTCACGCTCCAAAAATGCGAACGACCCGTAGTTGGATCGGCGGCGTTGGCCGTGCCGAGCAAACGAGTGAAGGAGTCCGAGCCGCCAACTGCGATCGTGCCTCCGATCAGAACCACGATCAGTCCAAAAGCCAAACCGGCGCGCAGTAACGCCGAACGGATACGCTGGGCCCGCAGCCGGCGTTCCCCGCGCCGCAAACCGGGACCGGCGACGACCACCAGAAACAAGATCTCGGCTGCCAGACTGATCATTCCGCCTCGCGAATTTGTCATAATCAGCGCCACCCCCATCATCATGGCGACGAATGCGTAAATCGGGCGCTTGTAGCTCTCGATAGATCCTGAGAAGAGCAGGCCGAGCGGCAGTGCGATTGTCAGTTCCATATAGCCGGCAAAGTGATGGCGATTGATGAATGGGCCAAAAGCCTGACTCTGAGTCAACTGACGAAACCAGTAAACTCTGGTGCCGTCACTGGTAAAGGACTGGGTAAGACCAAACATCGCGAGGAGAAATCCGAAGATCATGATCGTTCGGACGATCGTCCGCAGCCGGCGCGGTGTGTCTGTGAAAATTAGCGTGGCGAAAAAGTAGACAGCCAGGGAGATCGCCTGCACCAGGAACAGCCGCGTCGAATAAGGATCCAGAGACAACGCCCGCACCGGCGATAGTGCCAGCCCCGCATTTTCCGCCGTGCGCAGCGGCAACAATTGAATCAGGCCGAGTGCGATCAATCCCAGCAGCGGCCACTGCAAGGCGTTGCGACTTAACTGGACCGAACGAAGCATCACGCGATCAACGCACCAAAGACAGACGATGCCCGCGGCGCTCGAGGCGAAAACCGCCAGCGCCCAGTAATGCACCGTGCCATACGCCAGCGCCGTCAACACGATCGCCACGCAAATCGTCAGAAAAGCGAGGCGACCGGCAAGCGTGTGCCGTGTCAGGCTGTGTTCGGTCGTCGCCGGCCTAGCGCTTGGCGCTAGCTCCGTTTCCTCCCGGAGAGCGGGGACTTCCGACGCGTTGGATATTGAAGTCGTCATACCAAACAGTTCCCAGGATCGGACAAATCTGCGCGTCCCCGGTACACGGGGGCCGACTGAAGCCGACGATTATGCCATCGTGGTTGGGCTTCGTTGTGAAATCGAAACTGACGCGCTGCCAGCCGTTCGTTCCCGTAGGGATCGAACTTGATGCTGCCAGCGTGACGCTGTCAACTGCATCGAGAACCACCAGAACGGGCGTGCTGGAACTGATCAGATCGTCGGTCCGCATATAACATTCGAAATGATATTGAGTGCCCGGCTCGACTACGACAGTTTGCGATACTGGGATTTTGTCGAGGCTCCTGGGCGCTCTGAAGACAATGCGTAGACTTTTTTGGCCACTGTGGCCATGGGAATCCACCGCAGTCTGCACCGCCCCGCGAGATTCGAGCGTCCAGCTAAAAATGTTCGTGCCCGTGAGCGCAGGATCGTTTTCAAATCCTCCATTCCAAAGCTGCCCCGGCGCCGGCAGGTCCGTATTCGGTTGGTCCTCGCGCATCATGCCGAGCACCGCGCGAAATTGCTTCGTCCTAATCAGCGATTCCTGCAACTCGCTATTGAGCTCGGCGTGCGCCCTGCGCTCTGCGGAACTAATAGTGCTCAATATCCGCCTCGCCTCATCGAATTTCTGGATAGTCACCAGGTAGATGGCAAACTGTAGGCGGGCTGCGGGCGAGGCGCATGCTTCTTTGACGATTTCGTTTACGTCTGCGTCAAAGAACTGCATGGCGAGGTCGAATACCGGCCGGCGCATTTCCTTGTCGGATTCGGCCGCCCGGCCAAGCTCCTCGAAAGCTTCATTAAGCTTTCCCTCGCGCAGGAGCACGTTACCAAAATGCCAACGTGGGTGAGAGTAGGCGGGGGCCAATTCAACCGCGCGTCGCAACGCCTTCTCGCTGCTGTCTCGGTCACCACTGGCTTCCAGCGCGCGCCCGAACTCCATCCAATAACGATAATCGTTGGGAGAGAGTCTGACGGCCGTCTCGTATTCGCTTACCGCGGCAGCCATGTTCTCAGCGCTGAAAACCTTTTCCTCCAGCGTGCCGAGCCTCCAGTGCACGAGCGGATCTCCGGGGGCCCAGCGCACAGCCATTCGCGCCATGTCGAGCCCGCCCTCAGTAACGTCGGGCGCATATTCGGCTATGGTGTTGCCGACGTACCAACGTACCGTAAACCCCGCGCCCAGGATCGCCAGCATCGCCGGGAGTAAAAGCAACCAGCGCATACCTGACCCCAGACGGATCGTAACCACAGATGGAGATTTCGAAGTCGTCATTAGCCTATCGGTCGACCTCAGTCGCCGAGCTTGTCATCCCCATTAGCGGGGCCTCGGAAATACTCTCTAATCTGATTGATAGCCGTTTCAGTTCAATATTGCGAGCTTCACATTCGCGGGCAATCTCCGCGAGTCGAGCTTCTGAAATCCGAGGAGTCGAGATTAGCAACTGCTCGATCTGATGATCGACGATGATCTTGCCCAGCATTCCGTTTCCCCCGAAAACACGAAAGCCGTGGATCACCTTCCCCAGCTTCTTCGGATCGTCGTCAATGAACCCAACTGGAGCATAGCTTAACTCGCGATTGTTGAGCAGTTCCCGCAACAGCAACTCGCCCGCGTCGCCGGCGCCATAGATCAAAACGCGCTGTCCCTGATCGCCGCTGCCCGCCGGCAGGACTTGGCGGAAGAATCGAAAAGCGACGCGGCTTCCTGCCAGCAGCATGAGCATGACCAGCGCGTCAATTACGAAAATAGCCCGCGAGAACCCCTGGAACCGGAACTTGAATAGCACAATCGCCATGCTGACGAGCGAACCGGCAGCCACCGCTTTCGCAAACGCCATCAGATCGTCAATGCTCGTGTACCGCCAGATACCGCGATAGACACCAAACAACAAAAACGCTCCCAGCCGCACGACGACAAGCACCGGCAAAGTTCGTAGAAAAAGTTTCCAAGCCGGGCTGTCCGAAAAAGGCTCGAACTTAACCGCGTATGCCGACCAGTAGGCGAGCACGATTAGAACCACGTCGAGCAGCACTTCGAAGATCCGGCGCTTGTAGGAAAAGTCGACCAGAAAAGCGAACGGCGGCTTATCACGCGCGGCGCGCAGGTCCTCTTCTTCGTCGTATCCTTTTACTCCGGCGAGATAAACGCCGAGCAGTGTGAGTACCAAAACGAACGCGGCCAGAAGCGCAAGGCTCACATCCGGTTTCGCCTGACGGACCATGATTGCCAGAAATCCCGAAAGCCCAGCCAGTCCATAAAGCATCCAGACCGCCCGGCGTTCCGACATGCCGAGGGCCACCAGACGATGCGAGGTATGATCGCGTCCGCCCTGCGATGCGGCGCGCCCGGAGAGCTTCCGCAAGATCGTCACAAACGTGGTGTCGAAAATTGGAATGAACAAAACCAGGATAGGCACCGCGAGAACGGGCACGAAGCTTCGCGATCGTCCTCCTGACACATTGACCAGCGCCGCGCCCGCCAGAAAGAAACCGATGAACATCGATCCGCTGTCACCCATGAAGATGGTCGCCGGATTCGAGTTGTAAACCAGAAAACCCAGCAGCGCCGCCGCGAACACGGCCATCATCACTGCCTCGGTCGTCTGATTGCCGCTTAAGAAATTATAGGTGAGAAAGCACGACGCGATAGCCGCGATGCCGGTGGCCAGGCCGTCCATGTTATCGAGCAGATTGATGGCGTTGGTGATGCCGATCAACCAGAAGATCGTGATCAGCATATTGATCGGCAGCGAACGGGTCCACGGCAACACCAGACCGTAATTCACGACGATTGCTGCGCCGATGACCTGGCCGATCAGTTTTTGGTATGGCTTAACGGGAAGACAGTCATCAATCAATCCGACTACGAACAGAAACGAGGCCGCGCCGACTACGACCCAGCCTTGCTGGGTGTGCGGGACGAGCGCCAAATAAGTGCCCACGACTGCCAGCCAGATCCCGACTCCACCCATCATGGCTGTGGGGTTCTTGTGCCAGCGATCGACTTTCGGTTTAGCGACAAATCCCCAACGCCGCGCCAGCGCCCGGACTACCGGCGTCAAGGCCAGCGCCAGCACAAACGCCACGGCAGGCGGAATCAGGTTAGGGGCGCTGAAAGCAATCATGTCTAAGGATTTAAGACGACGAAATAAAAGCTATTCGATTAAAGCGGCAAAGGCAAGCGAGACGGAGTTCGACTGACGGGACCTTTAGAGTTCAAGCTTCAGCTTGCCCGTCCCAGTGCGGGCACGGATGCCCGCGCTCCATTCGGTTTGAGTCAAGCAGCCGTCGTGGTCTTTAAGGGAGCCTGCCGGCCGCTCTGGAATTCGATTACGGTTTTGAGAATCCCGTCGAGATCAAGCTGCGGTTTAAAGCCAATCTGCGTGCTTACCTTTGAGATGTCGGGAACGCGCCGCGGCATGTCTTCAAAGCCTTCCTCGTAGGCTTCGTCGTAAGGAACCAAAACAATTTCGGAATCAGAGTCCGTCAGATCTTTGACCTTTTCGGCGAGACCAGAGATAGTGATCTCCTGATTTGATCCGACGTTGAAAACTTCGCCGACGGCGCTTTCATCGTCCATTAATTTCATCAGCGCGCCCACGACATCGCCGACGTAACAGAAGCAACGCGTTTGTTCACCACTGCCGTACACGGTGATGGGCCGGCCAGCCAGCGCCTGCTTTACGAACGTCGGGATCACCATGCCGTATTGTCCCGTCTGGCGCGGACCGACTGTGTTGAAGAGTCGCACCACCACGGTGGGCAATTTTTTCTCGCGCCAGTAGGCGAGCGCGAGAAACTCATCGATGGCTTTTGAGCAGGCGTAGCTCCAACGCCCCTTCGTCGTCGCACCCATTACCAGGTTGCCGTCTTCGCGAAACGGAACTTCGGCGCTTAAACCATAGACCTCCGAAGTCGAGACGATCAGCACTTTCTTCTTCTTCTTGTTGGCCAGCGCGAGAATTGTCTCCGTGCCGCGCACGTTTGTCTCGATTGTGCGCACGGGGCTTTCCACAATGAGCTTCACCCCGACGGCCGCCGCCAGATGAAAGATGACGTCGCATTGATCGACCAACTCGGCCGTCACCGGCTGGTTGTGGACGCTTTCAATCGTGTAATGGAACTGCGGGTGCTCTTTCAAATGGCGGATGTTTTCGATGCTGCCAGTGGAAAGATCGTCGATGATAAATACTTCGTCGCCGCGTTGCAGGCACGCGTCAGAAAGATGAGAGCCGATAAAACCTGCCCCGCCGGTAATCAGAACTCGCAAATGAAAATCCCTCTCAAAAAGTATTGTAAATTTCGATTGCTGAGTCTAACACAAACCGCAGGATCGGGCGGCCATCGACCCTTCATCATTGCTGGGAGTGCGGACGCCTTGTGCTGGGAACGCGGGCGCCCTCGCCCGCAATGATCGCGAGCGCGAATACGATCTCCGCGCAGGCCATGACAGGAAACTCGAGCGTGCTATGCATGATGAGCGGGCGAGGGCGCCCGCGTTCGAAGTTCGGGTCGGACTAGTTCTCGATACAACTCAGCCATGTCTCGCAACAAGCGCTCTTTGGCATAGTTTTGGGTGACGAACTCAAGGCCAATTCGGCCCAGGTCGTCGCGCAGAGCCGGGTCATCAATCAATCGCGCCAAGCCGCGGGCAAAACCCTGAGCGTCACCACTGGCAACCGAAACACCGCGCGCGCAAAGCTGGTAACCCGGGGTCTCTTCCGGTTGCGCCGCCGGCCTGACCGGCGCACCAAGTAGATCGACTACGCCGCCCACCGCGGTCGCGACTACGGGACGGGCATTCGCCATTGCCTCGATCAAAGTCAGCGGCGTGCCTTCATTCAAACTGGTCAATGCCACGATGTCGAGCGCCGGATAAAAATCTTCCGGGTCGTTGCGCGTTCCCAGAAACGAAACATTATTTTCCAACCCGAGCGCCTTCGCCTGCTGTTCCAGATCGCGGCGAAGATTGCCATCTCCGATAACTACAAAGCGCGCTTTCGGTCCCACACTCTTCTTTAACAACGCTGCCGCCTCGAGGAACAGACGGTGGTTCTTAATTTCAGTCACCCTGCCGACGATGCCAATCAGAACTTCGTCGTCATTGACTTTCAACTCCGCGCGCAAGCGCGGTCGTCGATCCCGCCACGCAGCATAGGTATTCAGGTCGAGGCCGAGCGGGATCACCGCGAATTGCTCGCGCCGGCCAACATGAAACACTTCGTTTATCTCAGTTCGTTGTTGTGCGCTAATAACGACGATGCGGTCGGTGGCAAAACGGGCCAGAAACTTTTCGATAGCGAGAAAGAGACTCGTCTTAAACTTTCCGTAGTAACTGTGAAAGACATGTCCGTGATAGGTGTGCACAAAGTAACAACCGCGAGTTTTTCCCGCCGCAAGAGGGAGCCGGCTGTACATCATTCCGGCCAGACGTCCGACCGTGCCGGCTTTGGCGGTGTGGGTGTGCACGATGTCGGGCCGCTCTCGCTGCATCAGACGGAACAGCTTCCAGATCGTCACCGCATCCTTGATAGAGATTTCGCGACTCATCTCGGGCAAGGTATACGGCGTTACTCCTGAAGCAGCGGCCAGGTAACTCATGTCGTCCTCGCCCGGCGGCACCACGCCTGCCACCAGTAAGGTTTCATAGCCGTCAGCCTTTAGCCCTTCCGTAAGCCAGACCACGTGGCGGGCCGGGCCACCGACGTTTAGACGGGCGATGATGCGGAGGACTTTCATTGCCGATTGCCCATTTCCAATTGCCGATTGCAAAGCGGTAGTACGCTGTTCTAACTTCACAAATCCCGTCCTGTCGATCCGAAATTGGAAGTCGGCAATTGGAAATCGGCAATCGCTCAGTCGTCCATGCGGAAGATCGTATCAGGATCGTCTTCGTGGCGAATCTCGTCGATTTGCTCGCGGCGTCCTTCGCCCATATACAGCCGGTTCGGGCAATTGATCACGATGCCGTCGGTGTCACCAATATTTTGATACGCATGCACGATGCCCTTCGGGACGACCACGGCCTTCGGATCGTCGGTGCCGACGATCATCGTCATCATGTTTCGGAAGGTTTCAGATTCGCGGCGATTGTCCCACATACGGAATTTGAAGTTCGACGGCCCCAGAAAGCAAAAAAGGTCGGCTTGATCTACATGCTCGTGCGGTCCGCGGGCCACGCCCGGGTTGGTAGATGAGATGTAAGCCATTGCGGGAAGGAACTCAGCGGCGAGTTCGTCGTGCCGGAATAGCTCGACTAACCACCCGCGCCGGTCATTGAACTTGCGCAGGTCGCTCACCACCACATCCTTGATTTCACCTGACTGAAAAGACTCAGCGGTTGGCGCCGGCTTCTGCTGCATGTTTTGGCTCCTGATTATTCGCGCCGGTTTCGGCGACCAGATTTGAAGCGTGAAGCAAACTCTCGAACGTGCCGGCATCGCTCCACCAGCCCTCTAGTTCGTCCCAGGTCATCTCGCCGCGGTCGATATACGCGTTGTTAACGTCGGTAATCTCCAATTCACCGCGGCCCGACGGTTTGAGCGTGCTAATGATCTGAAACACACGCGCGTCGTACATGTAGATACCGATCACTGCGTAATCAGACTTCGGATCCTGCGGCTTTTCTTCGATCCGCAGCACCCGTTTGCCGTCGAGCTCGGGGACGCCGAAGCGCTGCGGGTCCGGCACCTTCCGGAGCAGAATCTTTGCGCCCCGATCCTGTTGGCGATAAGCATCGGCAGCCGCGCGAATGTTTCCCTGAATGATGTTGTCGCCGAGCACGACACAGATCGATTCGTTTCCGGCGAAGTGCTCGACGAGGGACAACGCCGCCGCGATGCCTCCCTCGCCTTCCTGATAAGTGTAGTTCAGATGTTTTAGTCCAAATGCTTTGCCGTTGCCGAGCAGTTTCAGGAAATCGCCCGCGGAGTTCCCGCCCGTAACGATCATGATGTCGGTGATGCCCGCATTCACCAGCGTCTGAATCGGGTAATAGATCATCGGCTGGTCATAGACCGGCAGCAAATGCTTATTTGTAACCGACGTCAGCGGCCGCAGCCGCGATCCTAAACCCCCAGCCAGCACAACACCCTTCATTTAATAATCCTCCGCTTCGCGTCTAGTGTTGGAATTTGTCCCAAGCTCGCGGCTCAACTGCTTTCAAATCTCAAATCTCAGATCTCAAAATTTCAAATTTGAGATCTCAACTTGAGATTTCTAAGAAACCGAATCAATCAATAAATCTTTCAAACCACAACTCAAGCATCAACAGCGACCAGAGCCGGTGCGAATGATCGGCTTTGACCGCGACATGGCTGTCGATTAATTCCCGCACCGCGTCCGGCCTAAACAATCCGCGTGACAGAGACTTTTCGGAAAGCAAAGTGTCGCGGAGGAAAGGCTGCATGGCCCCGCGAAACCAGTGGCCGATAGGCACTCCAAACCCCATCTTACTGCGGTTCAGGTTTTCCGCGGGCACAAGTTTCCTCAGCTCACGCTTGAGCAAATACTTTGTCGTCAGGCGCCGCAGCTTCAACTTTTCCGGCAGACTGGCGGCAAATTCCATCAGGTGATGATCGAGAAAAGGCGACCGCGCTTCCAGCGATACGGCCATGCTCGCAATGTCCATCTTCACCAGCAAGTCATTGGGCAGATAAGTCATGGTATCGGTTAGCAGCGAAGCATCCACGATCCCGGCGCCATTCGCTTTGGCAAACCACGGTTCCAGGATCGAAGCAGTGCGGAACTTCGCGGTGTCGTGACGGAAACCTTCGGAATACAGATTCTGTTTTGCTGCTTCATCGAAAGCACTCACCCAACGCAGATAACGTTCAACCGGCGGCAATGACGCAGCCGCCACAAACCGCTTGGCCTTTCGCAACGGATTCTGGCGCGCATCAAATCCCGGCAGCGCCCGAACGACATTTGCAATTACTCCGTCGCGCAAAGCGCCCGGCAGATTGGCGTACTTCTGCGCCAGGCTCATCGCGGTATAGCGTTGATAACCGGCAAAGCACTCGTCGCCGCCATCGCCGTTCAGCGCCACCGTCACGTAGGCCCGCGTTTCTTTCGAAACGTAGTAACTGGGAATCGCCGATGAATCCGCGAAAGGCTCGCCATAATGTTCGACCAGGGTAGGCAAAATCTCCATGGCGTCCGGACGGACGATGAACTCATGATGATCGGCGCCCACGTGTTCGGCGACGCGCCGCGCGTGATGCAGTTCGCTGAAGTCCTGTTCGTCAAAGCCAATCGAAAAAGTCTTGATCTTTTCCGACGACTCCTGGGCCATCAAAGCCACGACGGCGCTCGAATCGATGCCGCCGGAAAGAAACGCACCGAGCGGAACTTCCGACATCAGACGCACGCGCACGGCCTCGCGCAGCAAATCAACCACGCGCTCGCCGGCTTCTTCTTCCCCGATGTCGAGTTTCTTTGAAAAGTCGAGCTGCCAGTAGCGTTCGGTCTTGATTTCGCCCGCGCGCCACAGCAGCCAATGACCCGGCTCGAGCTTTCGAATAGACCGATAGGCGGTTAGCGGCGCGGGCACGCAGATAAATGAGAGGTAGTAATGAATCGCTTCGAAATCGACGTCGCGGCTGACGCGCGGGTGCTCGAGCAAAGCAGTGAACTCCGAGCCGAAAACCAATTCACCGTCGAGTTGTGCGTACAGCAGTGGTTTCTTCCCGACGCGATCGCGCGCCAGGAAAAGCGATTTCGTGCGTTCGTCCCAGATCGCAAACGCGAACATGCCGCGCAGGTAGTTGGGACAGTCCGTGCCGTATTGATCGTAGGCGTGAACGATAGCTTCGGTATCGCTGTCCGTGTAGAAAGTATGCCCGAGTTTTTCCAGTTGCTGGCGCAGCTCGCGATAGTTGTAGATCTCGCCGTTGAAAACTATCCACGCGGTACGGTCATGATTGTGAATCGGCTGCTGTCCGCTTTTCAGATCGATGATTGCCAGGCGGCGCATTGCCAGACCTACGCCGTCGCTGAAATAGAAGCCGTCGTCATCGGGGCCCCGATGACGAATCGCTTCATTCATGCGCGCGACGAGCTCGCGGTCTACCGGAGCGCCGTCACTGCGAACAATGCCTGCTATGCCACACACTTTGTTAAGCGGATTATGAACAGACCCGGAGGAGTTCGGAAAACAAAACCGGTAACCTTGTCTGTACTGTCTTTCTTAGAATGACTTTCGACCGCGCTGGTCTTAATACTAGCGGACGCCCGCACCCATGTCCAAAAGCAGTTGGGGTCGCAACCTAAAGTATTAAGATCACACCAATTCGCGGGAATTCTTCTTTGCGGGTTGGGCCGTCACCTGATTCTCAGGCGCGAACCTCACCACCGCATGACTGCCCGCCTTCGATGCTTCCTTTCTCTTTCGCGCCCTCTCTTCTCTCTTCTCCTGCATTAGCACGAAACCAATCGCAACGAAGACAAAATAAAACACCAGGAGCTGGGCTCGTTGGCGATACGCGGTACCGACATTTCCCTGCAAAATTGAATAACAGAGGGTCAGCAGACTTGTGAAGATAAGGATCGGGGTGATTTCCCTCAAACGATGCTTCAGCGCGAACCATAACCCGAGCGCCAGCAGCGGGATTGAAGCCCACCAGATGATCATTTCCGGCAAAGTGATCATTTGCCGGAGTGAGGTGAGTTGCCAGGGAAACGGAGCCAGGATTAGGTAAGCTAATCCCAGCGGTATAGCGGCCAAAAAGCCCGTGGGCGTGGAAACATCAGTGTCCTGTCCAAACCCTGATTGAGCAGATTGGGCGGCGTCCGAACGCATAGCCTGCAACTGTTGCAGGTTCCCATAGGATTCAAACTGCCGGCTCGCAAGTCGGCTGACTCCGAACATAGCAAGCGCACCGCCGACCACGAACATCACAATGAGCTGGCGCGCGAAGGACTGCGCGGTCAGACGGCGCCGTCCCATAACAAAGGCGGCAGCTATCGAAAGGAGGATGATATAGAAAACATAAAAACGCAGCGTGATCAGACCGACCAGTGACAGCGCCAACGCAGCCAGGTACTTGGCACTAAACTTGGTCCCCAGCTTGAGCGTGGCGAGCATTGATAAGATAAGAAGAAAGATGATCGGTCCGTCCTTTAGACCCTGGGAAGTCCAAAGCACCATCGACGGAAAGAATGCCGTCAACAGGGCACAGACGCGGGCCACTCTTTTGTTGGGGAATATCTCCAAAGCGATCATATAAGCCAGCGGCGCCGTCGCCGCGCCGAAAACGGAGTTCACATACTGCGTGGCGAGGAGATTTCGGCCGACTAGTTTGTAGATCACCGCAACCATATACAGCATGCCCCAGCCGCTGGACGCGCCGCCACCCGAAAACGCATCCACATACGTTTGAAGATACTTGTCGCCCTCCCAGGTTTTCATCAAGGCGTTTCCAAAGAAATCGTAAGTGAAGGCATCGCCGCCAAAGAAAGTCTGTTGCTGAAATACGAAGATCATGGTGCCAATAACGATCCGCGCCAAAAGCCCCGCAATGAACAACCGAATCAGGAACTTATGATCAATCTTCGCCCAATAGATCAAACCTCCCACGATCGCCGCCAAGGGCAGCGCCACCAGGGTGGCGGGAGCGCCGTCCGCCGGCGTGATTAGCAAAATCCCTGCGAGCATTACCAGAGCAACTATTAGTAATAAACCGTTCATTTTATTCTGCCGACCGGGCCGGGTGAGCGTCAGGCCGCTAGATATCGTCCGGTAGATCCGGGCGCGTTTTACGTTCGATTAGGAATCTGTCTTCAGCGAGCAACTCTCTGATTGGCTTCGCCGGAACGCCGGCAATCAGCCAACCATCGCCTTCGATCCTTTTCGTTATGACTGAGCCAATCCCCACTATGCATCGTGAAGGAAGCGAAGCGCCCGGCGCCATGCGGATCTCCGATCCGATATACGTAAGCTCACCGATCCAGAGCGGCAGAGTACGTTGTCGATTGTGAGTCCACAGCGAAGAGTTGCGCCCGCCGATTATTGTGCGCCGGCCAATTTCGACGCGATCGGTAAAGTCAATCTTATGTCCGGCGGTGACGATGCTGCCGGCGCCCAGCGAAAACTTAGGATCGACCGGATTTACCACCTCCGGATCTGGAATCGAATTTATTTCATTCATCCGAATAAGTTCGGAATAACGCCCGAGAGTCACTTCGTCGCCGCCTCGAACCACGTTCAAAAAGCCAATCCGCACGTGATCCCCGAGACTCAAGCGATTTACCCCGATGAAGATATTCAAATGACCAATTTTTGAGTCGTCGCCGATCTCACAACTGACCGCGTCGATAATACTTAGTCCCACGCGCACGCGTCGGCCCACCTGATAACCAAAAAATATCCGATAGCAGGGTCGCTTTAGACAGGACGGTAATACCGCCACACAGGCCAGCAACAGCAACCTGAATCGACTTGTCCGGGGCCTTCGCTTCACATCCATTTATGATCCCGCAGCCGCTTCGCGCAAAGCGTCGGCCAGCTTGTCGGCCTGGTCCTCCAGTCCGTAGTGTTCGATTACGTGACGCCGCCCGGCCGATCCCATTTCAGACCTTCGTTCCGCATTCGTGATCAGCCCTGCCAACGCCCGCTGCCATTCGGCATTAGTCCGCGCCACCAGGTGCGTTCTGCCGGGTTCGCCGATCTCAGCGGACCCACCCACGGGCGTAGCTACATAGGGAACACCGACGGCCATGTATTGAATGGCCTTAAACCCCGACTTTCCTGAGGCCCACTTGTCGGAATACAAGCTGGCATCGATCGGATAAAGGCCGATATCAATCGACTGAAAATCTTCAACCTCGCGCGCCAGGCTCCACGGCAGATTCTCAACTTCCACGCCGGGGACGCTAACGTCAATCTTCCCCGCTCCCACCACCCTTAGTCGAAAGGAATACTTTCCAGCCAGCGCGCTCAACGCGGGAAAAATTGACTCCAGATAAGGATAAGTCGAATGCGTTCCAATCCATCCCAACACGACGGGGCCTGATGTGGCTAATCGGGGGGCTGGAATAAACACGTCTGTATCGACGACCGTGGGAACCAGCCTGGCACGCGCTCCCTTGCTGGAAACGTACTGCGCGATCGAGCTGTTTCCGCAAGTCACGACGACGGCCCATTTGATTAAGTCATCGGTCTTACTGAACCACTTCAAAGATTTTCCCAGGCCGCCGTAGGTCGGGCTAGTATATGAGACGTAGGTTGCGTCGTCCAAATCAAGCACCATCGGCCGCTTCATCATCCTGGTCGTCAGCCATTCAATCACGGGCGGCCCAAACATCATCGCTTCGCGCTGGATCAGAATCACATCGGCCTTTTGCGCCGAGATGACGTCACCAAAGCGCAGCAAGGCGGACTTGACCAGCCCCAGCGCAGTACGCAGAAATGATTCCCTTCGATAAAGATGTTTGAAGAGCTCTGAACTGAGAAAAGGATGGATCGTCAACGCGATGTCGCGAGCGGCCAGGGGCCCAACAAACTGCTGGAGTCGAAACCGGGTGGCTGCGGCGTCGACCGGATATGAGGCTAAGGCTAAGACTTTCATTAAGCTGCTACCAGAAACGTCGAAGAGTGTGGCGACTCCTTGCGGAATAAAGCCCCGCTGCCCTAGTTCGGGCGGTCGAGGACTTTCTCATACAGACGGGCATAGCCCTCCAGGCCTTTACGCCGGACATCAAAAAAATCCTCAGCCATCTGACGGGCTCGAACGCGCGTCACCTCAGATCTCAGGGTCTCCAACTCCAGCAGCGCTCGGCTATATTCATGATCATTGAAATCCGTAACGACGGCGCCAAGTTTTTGCGCGCTGATAAAGTCATCCGAATCCCCCACACCGGCGTTTATGATCACGGGCAGCCCGCACGCCAGATATTCAGCAAGTTTCACGGGCGAGGTAGCAAGCCTGGAAAATGTCGGTTTGTAGAATGCAATCCCTGCATCAGCGGCACACAAATACCGCGGCACGTCGGCCGGCTTCACGCTCAGCACGCTAAATTGACTCGCGTTCATTCCGCGGTCCGACATCAGTTGTTCGACCAAGTCCCCGGGACCTCCGGTAAGCCAAAGAAAATAGCTGTCAGGCTTCATCCTGACTAGCTCAGCGAAGAGATCGGCCATCTTATCAGCCAGATACCAACCGCCCACTGATCCGGAATAGATAAGGACGAATCGATTTTGCAGGCCCAACTCTGCCCTCACCCGAGCGCGCTCTGACTCGTGACAACGAAACAAATCCAGGTTCACGCAGCATGGGATCACTTCATGATTCACATCGCGGTTACTCAATCCATTCCAATCTTTGATTGCCGGCCAAATCTTTTCCGTCAACGTGACGATACCATCCGAGGCTGCTAATGCTCGTCTCTCCATCGCCTTGGTCAAGCGATACGGCAGGCCCCCTTCGCGCCAGTGTTCGGCGTCTACATACTCCTCGGCCATCAACCCTCTGATATCGAAAATCATTTTGAGATCAAAACTCTTTTTTAGCGCTAAAGCGATCGTCGCCGCGATGTGGCTGCGCGCATGCACCAGCTCAATCTTGTTTTGACGAACCAGAGCTCTGGCGCAGCGGATACCATTGACGACATCGTAAATCGTGGCGGGCAGTGACGGCCGGCTGTGATAACGAAGCCACCTCCATTCAATGCCGTCCTCCGCGAGGTCGCTCCTTAACGCCTCACAATTTTTCGGGCCGTCGCCGGCAAAGGCCGCGGCGCGTTCAAAACTCAGTAAAGTAAATCGCACACCGCACTTACTCAGCTCTCGCAAATAAGGGAGCACCTGGCTTTGTCCAAGCGGATCAAGCATCCCGTTATACGAGATATAAAGGACCCGTCTATTCGCGAGAGTCATCTTGTCCTCTCGATTTCTGGGGACGAAGGTAGTCGCTCATAAGCCAGTTGATCGATCCAATAATGGCCGCGGAGTCCACCACGGCGATGATTGGGACCAACACACACAACCGCGCAAAATTACGGAAATAACTTGCCGGGTAGCTTTTCCGATTGCGGTAGAGGGCCTTCATCGCGCGCACGCTCAGGAGTAGCAACCAAAGGATTGGCGGAATGATGAGTGAACGCAAACCAAAGGTAAGCGCCTTGATTGTCGAAGCCCCGAGCAATGCATAGTAAATAAATATCTGTCCTTGCCATTCGGCAAACAGACCGGCGCGAATGTTGTTGCGCGAGTACTCGACGAAGCGCTTGTAAGTGCGCCAAATATTCGGTTGGATGTTCCAGTAAACAACTGCATCCGCGGTTCGCACAATATTGAATTTGGCTTGCTCAACCCGGCGCATGAAAAGTAAGTCTTCCGCCGAGCGCAGGTCTTCGGGAAAACCGCCGACTGTCTCCCAGACTTTACGCCGCATCAACGCCGACACGATCGAACGGGGACGAACGAACCCGCCATCGCTCTCAAACGGCGGCGGCACATACGCGATCGCCGCACACTCTTTGAAAAAACTGTCCACGACCGGTTCGTAAGTTCCGTAAACTACATCAACCGCCGAACCGTCGCCAACCTTTTCGGTGAGCGCCGCCAGCCACTCCGGATCCTGCCGGTTGCCCGCGTCCGTGAAAGCGATCCAATCACAGCGCGAGTTGGCCACCGCCAGGTTACGACCACGCCCGGGCATTCCTTCGCGCTCGCGAATCAGCTTTACTGGCTCGCCTCGGCGAACGAACTCCTCGATGATGTCTCTGGTGGCGTCGGTCGAACCGGTATCAGTCAGCACGATCTCGGTTGGCGGCAGGCTTTGGCTGAGGAGACCTTCAAGCAAGACTCGGACAGAATCCTCTTCGTTCCGCACCGGGATGACGATGCTGATTTCAAGGCCCCTTGAGGAAGTCGGCGTGTCAAAGTGTTTCACTGCTCGTGATGTTAGTGTCGTGTCACGGGGCGATGCCCCAAACGATCGATTCGATTTAGCAAATCGCTCAGACACCCCCGCAGAGTTCTACCACGGAAAATATAAAGAACGCAGAGTAATCGTGTTTGAGTACTCTGCGTTCGGAATAGCGCAAACCGTCCGTGGCGAAAAACGCCGAGGCGTCAAACAGCCGACATGACAGCCGGAACCGGTTGCTTCTTCAGCTCTCCCGCGATCCAGTGATAGGTCTTTGCCAGGCCGTCCTCGAGAGAGATTTGCGGTTCCCATTTCAGGACTTCACGCAGACGCGAGTTATCGCTGTTGCGGCCGCGCACGCCCTGGGGCTTGGTGATGTCATAGCGTTTACCGATCCGTTTGCCGGCGATCTTCGCCACAATGTCGACCAATTCGTTGATCGAGATCATTCTGTCTTGTCCCAGATTAATTGGTTCGCGATGATCGCTCTGCATCAGCCGGTAAATACCTTCGACACAGTCGTCGATATAGCAATACGAGCGCGTCTGTTCGCCGTCGCCCCACACTTCGATGTCGTCGCCGTCTTTGGCCAGGGCGATCTTGCGACAGATTGCCGCGGGCGATTTCTCTCGACCGCCATCGTACGTCCCCAGCGGACCAAAGATATTGTGGAAACGCACCACCCGCGTGTCCAATCCGAAATCTTCTGTGTAGTGGCGGCAGACCCGCTCCATGTAGAGCTTCTCCCAACCGTAGCCGTCTTCGGCGTCGGCCGGATAGGCGTCTTCTTCTTTCAAAGGAGTAACGTCGGCGTCCTTCTGTTTGAAGCCGGGATAGATGCAGGCGCTGGAGGTGTAAAAGTAGCGCTTCACGCCGTTCTCACGAGCAGCTTCGATCGAGTGCAGATTAATCAGCGAGCTATCGCGCACGATCTCAGCCTTGTGAGTTTCGATAAAGCCGATGCCGCCCATGTTCGCTGCGAGGCCATAAACCTGATCGATCCCGCGCGTTGCCTCGAGGCAGTTCTCGCGCCTGGTCAAATCGAGCAATTCAAATTCATGCGCGCACGTCGGCTCGTATTCCGGCTCTTTGATGTCCACCCCGCGTACCCAATAGCCGCGATTAATCAGGTATTTCGTTAAGTGATGGCCGATGAAACCACCGGCACCCGTAACCAGTACCCTAACTTGCTCTGCCATAGTTATCGTTTCTTCCTTGTGAAAAAAGTGATTAGTTTTGAGAAGGTAATTTAAGCTGGTGGGCAGAAGAAAAGCAACCAACGGCAGGTTAGTTCAGTTTGAAATTAGACGAACTCTCATTAGCACCTCACTTCAGTGAGGTGGTTCCTCGACGCTCATTAGTCTGGCAACCGTTTCAACGGTTTTTTCGCAAAGCCATTGAAACGGTCAGAGCCTGCGACGGCCATCGCGAGCACCTCACTGAAGGTGAGGTGCTAATGAGAGTTGAACTGAATCAGTATGCCCATTCCTAACGATCTCGCGATCATCAATCCAACCTAAACTCTTTCTGCCAATCCGCCTTCTCCGCAAATACCGGCTGCTCCTTCTTATCGAGCACGCAGGTTTCGAGCACCAGATAATCCATCTCCGTCCGCATAAAACAACGATAGCTATCTTCCGGCGTGCAGACGATCGGTTCGCCGCGCACGTTGAAGCTCGTGTTGACGATGACGGGGCAGCCCGTCTGCTGGCGAAAGGCTTCGATAATTTCCCAGTAGAGCGGATTCGTCTCGTGTCTTACGGTTTGAATCCGCGCGGAATAATCGACGTGCGTCACGGCGGGAATCTCAGAGCGCTTGATGTTTAGTTTGCTGATCCCGAAAAGAGCTTTCTCTTCATCACTCATTTCGCGACGCCGCTCCGGCGCTACATCGGCAACCAGCATCATGTAAGGACTGTCATAGTCGAGTTCGAACCATTCGGCCACGTGTTCGCGCAGGACGCTGGGAGCAAAAGGCCGAAAGCTCTCGCGATACTTGATCTTCAAATTCATCACCGCCTGCATCTCAGTTGAGCGCGGGTCGCCGATGATGCTGCGCGCACCCAAGGCGCGCGGGCCAAACTCCATTCGGCCCTGATGCAGACCGATGATTTTTCCTTCTGACAAAAGCTGCGCCACCACCTGCGGCAGTTGTTCGCGCGCGTGCTTCTGGTAAGGCAGATTATTTGTGGTAAGAAAATCTTCGATCTCGGCAACCGAGTTTTGCGGGCCCAGGTACGAGCCCTTCATCCCATCAACGTAGCTCGGCAAATCCCTGGCACGCGCATCCTGCGCGTGAGTCACGGCCGGGCTGCTTGTGATACCCCGCCACGTACCCGCTTTCTCAGCACTCACGCGCGGCCTGGCTAAATACCGGTGCCAGATCGCCAGCGCTATTCCGAGCGCCCCGCCCGCATCGCCCGCCGCCGGTTGAATCCAAATATCATCGAACGGGCCTTCGCGTAAAACCCGGCCATTGGCTACGCAGTTCAAAGCCACGCCTCCGGCCATGCACAAATTTTTCATCCCCGTTTCTTTGTGAGCATAGGCAGCCATCTTGAGCATGGCTTCTTCGGTGATGACCTGAATACTGCGGGCGAGATCCATCTCGCGCTGCGTGATCTGCGATTCCGGACTTCGCGGCCGGCCATCGAAGATTCGATCAAACGCGCGGTTCGTCATCCGCAACCCCTGCGAATAACTGAAGTATTCGTGATGCATGCGAATGCTGCCGTCATCCCGCACTTCAGCAAGCTTGTCTTTAATCAGATCGACGTACTTTGGTTCGCCATAAGGCGCCAGGCCCATGACTTTGTATTCGCCGCTGTTGACTTTGAAACCGGTGTAGTAAGTAAACGCGCTGTAGAGCAGTCCCAGGCTGTCGGGGAAACGCAATTCCTTTAACAGAGTAATCTCGTTTCCCTTGCCGACACCGATCGAACTGGTGGCCCACTCTCCCACGCCGTCAATGGTGAGAATGGCCGCCTCTTCAAAAGGCGATGGATAGAAAGCGCTGGCGGCATGGCTTTCGTGATGATCGCCGAACAGGAGTTTCCACTCAAACTTCTTTCCAGCCTTCTTTGCCGCTCTCTCGTCTTCGATGCCGTTGGCTTTAGCCATCTCAGTACGGATCAAATCGGGCATCCACAGCTTCTCTTTCATCCAGAGCGGCATCGACTTGAGAAACGATCGAAATCCGAAGGGTGCGTAGTCCAGATAGGTTTCCAGCAGACGATCGAATTTCAGCAGCGGCTTATCATAGAAGGCTACAAAGTCGAGTTGCTCAGCCTTGATCCCGGCTTCTTTAAGACAATACCGGGCCGCCTGAACGGGAAAATTATGATCGTGCTTGATGCGAGTAAAGCGCTCTTCCTGCGCGGCTGCGATAATCTCGCCGTCGCTGACGAGGCACGCGGCAGAGTCATGATAGAACGCAGAGATGCCGAGGATTGTTGACACTTGTGTGCGTGAAAGAGACGATGATGGCCCGGTTCAGACTTTACGGCAAGAGCCAGTAGAACGATCCATGAAATCACACGAAATAGGACGGATGAAAATCTTCTTCGTGCTTGTTTCGTGTGGCTTCGTGGATCGTATTTATTTTTGAGAAACTGTTCTAGAAGAGGGTGTAGATGAAAGGCGCAATCGCCGAACCCTTGGCCAATACCAGTAACACTCCAAACAGGACCAGCGTGATCACGATCGGCGCCAGCCAATACTTCTTATTCTGCCTCATGAACTGCCAGAGTTCGCTGACTACCTGTGCCTTTGACATCCAATCTCCTTAGAACATCTTTTCATAGTGGCGCGGGTCTCTCTGGCGCTGGGCATAAGGTTTCCAGTAAGAGTCGGCAGCCATAGCGCGACGTTGCAGCGGGTCCCAGCCGAACCAGCGCTTCACCATACCAATGGGCGTGACAATTCCAAAAAAAACAAACGCGAGGATGATTCGCGTGGTCACAAACGCCAGCACTTCCGCTAAAGCCATCCATGCTTTGTTGGGCCAAACCAGGGCCCGTGGCAACACGAGACCGAGCAGGATTAGCGCCGCGCCGAACGTCAAAGTGAAGGGGGAAACGCGGGGAAATTTTCCGCGGTAAAACCACCACAGGCTGAGAAGAGTGAACACTCCTCCTACGATGAGCCCGAATTCTCGCTCGACTCGGAAGGATCGTTTCTTAATGACTTCGCCCATCGCTCTCAATCGGATTAGGCTGAGCACTGCGCGCCAGTTTTCGCAGACAGCCCCAGAAATTTCTCTGCAACAGTCCCTCGGGATAAGTCGCCAGCGCCCTCATTAACCAACGCGCGCCGTCTTTTTTGTCGCCGGCCTGGCTCGCCGCATACGACAGGCGCAGGAATCGCGTCGAACGGCACCAGCGCCGATCTCCGCCCACCAGACTGCTCTCATATTCTTCGGCGCTGCGATCGAACTCGGCGATCTGATGATGACCCTCGGCGACGGTTTTGCTGACTGCGTGCAGACGATAAGCGGCGAACGGGAGGGGAATGTGTTCACAAGTGCGGCCGGCCAATAACAGTCGCACGTACAAATCGTGATCGAAATCGTAAGGCCAACTTTCGTCGAAACCGCCTTCGACCAATTCCCGCCTCCAAAAATGTCCGGGCTGGGCCGCCGTATAAGCCCAAGATAAACAGTGGGCGGCTGATTTTGGCACCACCGATTGAATCAACTCCGTCGAGTGCCCGTCGCCAAACATTATAGTATCGCCGCAAACCCATTCACTTTGCGGGTAGGCTTCGAAGTGCTCCGCCACGGCCGCAAAAGACCCCGGCAAATAGACGTCATCGCTGTTGATGAAAGCGAAAATGTCGCCCGTCGTTCGCTCGAGACCTTTGTTGATTGCGTGCACCTGACCACGATCTTTTTCGCTAATCCAATATGCAAGCCGGTCTTCGTAGCGGCGAAGGACCTCGACCGTTTCGTCAGTGCTGCCGCCGTCAATAATGATGTATTCGAGATTGGGATAGTTCTGATTGAGAACCGACAGAATCGTCTCTTCCAGGAACTGCCCCTGATTGAACGATGGCGTGACAATGCTGATCCTTGGCGGCATAACGGAAATCATCAAGCCCCTCGCGCCATGAAAGTCGTTTCGTACCAGTCGATCGTCTGCCGCAGTCCCTGTTCAAGCGAGGTCTGCGCCCGGAAGCCAAACTTTCCGAACGCTCGACTCGTGTCGAGCTGACGCCGCGGCTGGCCATCCGGCTTGTCTGATTGCCATCTGATTTCGCCCTCGAATTCGGCTAAGCGCACGATCGTTTCCACCAGATCTTTGATAACTACTTCGCGGCCGTTCCCGAGATTAACAGGATCGCCCTCGTTATACAGCGCGGCCGCCTTAACGATTCCTTCCGCGCAATCTTCGCCATAAAGGAACTCGCGCGAAGCGGTGCCTGAGCCCCACACTTCTATGAACTCGGCGCCACTGTGACGCGCCTCGACGCATTTTCGAATCAAAGCCGGGATCACATGCGATGTTTCCAGATCGAAGTTATCACCGGGACCATAGAGATTCGCCGGCAAAAGGAAGATCGAGTTGAACCCATACTGTTCGCGATACGCTTGAGATTGGACCAGCATCATTTTCTTGGCCAATCCGTAGGGCGCGTTAGTCTCTTCCGGATAGCCATCCCAGAGATCGTCTTCTTTGAAAGGGACTGGGGTAAATTTTGGATAGGCGCAAACCGTGCCGGTAGCCAGAAACTTTTTTACTCCGTACAGCCGCGACTGTTCGATCAACTGCACGCCCATCATCAGGTTGTCGTAAAAAAACTTTCCCGGATTCTTTTGATTATGGCCGATGCCGCCCACGACTGCCGCCAGATGGATCACCAAATCCGGTCGCGAGTCAGCCAGCATCCGGTTGATGTCGTCCTTCTCGATCAGATTGTATTCGCTGCTGCGCGGGACAAACACTTCGAGACCGTCAAAGGCTTGAAGCTTCTCGATCACAAAACGGCCCAGAAAGCCGGCGCCGCCGGTGACGGTTACTCGTTTATAAGGGAATGTATCGCTCAATATTGAAAACTTGGCCGGTGATTAGAGTAACAGCTTCAATCGGGATCGTATCGATCGTCAAAACCCTACTGAAGTTGATGCTCCGAAACACCGGCTATCCAAATTAGCCGTTAAGGCGGCTGGCTGCTTGCCCAAATGCCTGAGGTTGGCTATGTTATCAAAAACTGTTTGTCCAACAAACTTCAGTTTGCACGAAGGTCGCCAGGCTAAAGCTTATCGGACACCACACGCATCTCGGCATGGCCGACAATCACTCAATCAGGACTCATAATGACTAAGACCGCTTTAATCTCAGGCATCACCGGCCAGGACGGCTCGTTTCTGGCTGAGGTGCTGCTCGAAAAAGGTTACGACGTTTACGGAATCATTCGTCGCTCCTCGTCCTTCAACACGGATCGTATCGACCATCTCTATCAGGATCCGCATGAGAAGGGGACGCGTCTCCGGCTGGTGTACGGTGATCTCAACGACTCGAGTTCGCTCAACACCATTCTGCGCCAGGTACAACCTGACGAAATTTACAACCTCGGCGCCCAGTCTCATGTGCGCGTGAGTTTCGACATTCCCGAGTATACCGGCGAAGTCACCGGGCTCGGCGCCGTTCGCTTGCTCGAAGCCATCCGCGAACTCGGCATGAGCCCTAAGTTTTACCAGGCATCGTCGTCAGAACTTTATGGGAAGGTTTTTGAGACGCCGCAAACCGAAACGACCCCATTTTATCCGCGCTCGCCCTACGCCTGCGCGAAGGCCTACGCCTATCACATCACGGTAAACTACCGCGAATCGTACGGGCTGTTCGCCAGCAATGGAATTCTTTTCAATCACGAGTCCGAACGGCGCGGGGAAACTTTCGTATCGCGAAAAATCACGCGCGCGGCGACCCGCATCAAATTAGGCTTGCAGGACAAGCTCTACATGGGCAACCTCGACGCGCGACGCGATTGGGGTTACGCACGCGACTATGTCGAGGCGATGTGGATGATCATGAATGCCGAAGAGCCGGATGACTATGTGGTCGCGACCGGCGAGACGCATTCCGTTCGTGAATTTCTCGAGAAGACGTTTGGCTATCTGGACCTCGATTGGGAAAAGTACGTCGAGATCGATCCACGTTACTTCCGTCCCGCTGAAGTTGATCTGTTATTGGGAGACGCGAGTAAAGTCCGTGAGAAGCTCGGCTGGGAGCCGAAGGTCACCTTCGACGATTTGGTGAAGCTAATGACTGACCACGACCTGCAATTGGCCAGACAGGAAGCTGAAGCTCGGGAATTGAAACATAGCTCAGCCAGTCACAAGGCGCGCTGGGGATCGTTGTAGTCGCAAGCATGCCGCTTTAATCCTCCACAGCGTTACTTAGGCAACTGACTGCACGGGACCGGATGGTAGCCGCTGAACTGAAAATTTGAGCTAACTACAATTGGCTTGTCGGACGTGACCCGGACGGAAGCCGATACGTGAGTCACTCCGTCGAGCCCCGGTCCGCTCGTTACCGGCAACAGAAAACTTACATCCCTCGTGTGGGCCGCCGCGAGAGGTGACGTGTTCGCACCGGTTTCACCCGGGTAAGTAGCGACCGGATTTGAACTTGGAACGGTCACGCCCGCCAGGTTGTTCCCGTCCCTGTCCAGGATGTTCACCGCCACGTTGGCAGTCGCCGAACTACCATTAAAAACATATACATTGCCCCCCCGTCGGACTGCCTCCATTGCCGTATTGCGCGGGTGTGCAAACCCAGATGTAGGGCGGCCCACCTCCGGAACCCGACGGACCCGGTGCGCCTTGAGGTCCCTGCGGACCCACGCACGCAATCGGCGCCATCAACAGAACCACAGCGAAGCAGGCAATGCCGGCACGGCGTGCAGAGTTGATGCTCATACCAGTCTCCTTTTTTTAGGCGTCGAGTGCCTCTTTGAATTCAGGAATAGTGGGTGCGCGCAATCTAGCTGCCTGTGACTGAGTTGTCAAGACTTTGGCTGAGCGATGAGGGTCTTTGCGGGTCAGAGTTCAACCTTTAGGTTTTTGATTACGGGCGCAAGCTAAAGCTTGAACTTGAACTGATCCACTTAGACTGCGCGTTGATGCGCCGCCGCAAAAAACTTCGCGATCGATCCCACCACGTAGTCCTGTTGTTCATCGGTCAACTCCGGATATACGGGCAGGGCGAGCGTTTCTTTCGCTGCCGCTTCGGCGATGGGGAAGTCGCCTTCCTGATATCCGAGAAACGCAAAACATTCCTGCAAATGCAGCGGCACGGGGTAATAGACATCCGTGCCCACGCCGCACGCGCGCAAATGCTCGCGCAAAGCGTCGCGCCGGCCGTCGCGCACGCGAATAACGAACTGATGAAAAATATGACGCGTGTTACGCCTGACGAAAGGCGCCGCGATCTGCTCGGCTAATCCCGCGTCGACGAACATCAGTTCATATTGTTGAGCTTTGCGTTGTCGCGCGGTCGTCCACTCATCCAGATGCGGCAGCTTTGCGCGCAGAACGGCGGCCTGCAGAGCATCGAGCCGACTGTTAATCCCCACCACTTTGTGATGGTACTTCGAGTCCTCGCCATGCACCCGCAACATGTGCAGACGCCGCGCATGATCCAGATCGCTTGTCACCAGCATGCCGCCATCGCCGGCGCCACCAAGATTCTTCGATGGGTAGAAACTTAAGCACCCAATCGTGCCCATTGAGCCGGCGCGGCGGCCGCGATCTTCAGCGCCAATCGCCTGCGCCGCGTCTTCAATAATGGGAACACCGCGGGGTTGGCTTAACTCAATCAAGGGATCCATTTCGGCGCATTGGCCGTAGATATGCACGGGCACGATCGCTTTTGTATGTTCCGTGAACGCCGCGCCGACCAAAGCTGGATCGAGATTGAAAGTGCGCTCATCGATATCGACAAACACAGGCCGGGCGCCGAGCCGAGTGATCGAACTCGCCGTGGCAAAGAAACTAAAGGGACTGGTGATGACCTCATCGCCAGAGCCTACGGCACACGACATCAAAGCCAGCAACAGCGCGTCCGAGCCCGACGCGCATCCAATCGCAAATTTGGTTTGCGAGTAACGGGCGATCTCTTCTTCCAACGCCTGTACTTCAGAACCGAGAACGAAATGCTGCGAGTCAAACACACGATCGAGGGCGCTGCGCACTTCACCGCGAATCGTTTCGTATTGCGCCTGGAGATCGAGGAGTGGGACTTTCATCTGAGATTGGCTGGGCGTCATGTTGGGTTCGGACTAGACACGTGCTGGCGAAAATCTTCTAAACAAGTAAAGAGGCTGTGCCCAAGAACTATACTTCATGCCCGCTATGAACTAAGGCCCGAAGGGCCGTCATGAAGTAGCCACGACCGTCAGGTCGTGGATCAAGGACGAATTAAGATGAATTCAGCGCCGAAGGTGCGGCACGATAAGTTGCCACGGCAATGGAGGTGTCGGCCCTTCGGGCCTTCCGGATTTTTGAATACCGTGCCAACCACGCCCTTACGGGCGTGGCTATTTCATGACGGCCCTTCGGGCCTCCTGCACAAACTCACCTTAAAGCACTCTGCTTGCGCCCGCCGACGAACTGAAGCTGGCCGCCGTTTTTGATCGACTGCTGCGCGGCTTCCAGCAGACGCACCACGCGCAAACCCGCTTGGCCATCGGTCAAAGGCGGCCGGCGCTCGCGAATCGAACTCAGAAACTCACCGACCACGTGGCGCAGGGCTTCGGTCGAATCGAGCTTGGGCGCCCATACATCCCCGGTCCGATAACTTACCAGCGTTTGATAATCAGCTTCGCGATCGGCGCCGACGCGGTTCGTGGTAATGCCCTTGTCATAGATCCGCACTTTCTCAGTCGGTTCAATATCGTCGTAAAGGATCATTTTGCGGCTGCCGGCGATTAGCGTGCGACGAATCTTCACCGGCGCCAGCCAGTTAAAATGAAAGTGGGCGATAAAGTCGTTGTCAAAGTGCATCATCAGATAAGCGATATTTTCGATTCCGGGCTCAATATGACAACTACCGATCGCGCTGATGGCGTCGGGCTGACGGTCGATCAGGTAATCCATAATCGAGAGATCGTGCGGCGCCAGATCCCAAAGCACGTTTATGTCCTTCTGGAACAGTCCCAGATTAATGCGCACCGAATCAAAGTACAGCAGGTCGCCCAGCTCGCCATTGGCCACGATCTCTTTCATCTTGCGCACCGCGCCGGTGTAAACAAACGTGTGGTCGACCATCAGCGTCAGCCGATTCCGTTCAGCCAAATCGTTTAGCGCTTCGGCTTCCTGCTCGGTTGCGGTCAAAGGTTTTTCCACCAGTAAATGCTTGCCGGCCCCGAGCGCTGCCTTGGCAATCTGAAAATGAGTGGCTACGGGCGTGACCACGGCGAGCGCGTCGAGTTTCGGATCCGCCAGAAGTTTTTGGTAGTCAGTCGTCGTTTGCGCAGCCGGATAACGACGGGCCATCGCGGCCAGACGTGATTCATCGGCATCACAAATCCAGCGCAGTTCTGCCGCCTCGTTCTCGGCCAAGTTGCGCAGCAGATTCGGCCCCCAATATCCGCAGCCGATGACTCCAACTGTAGTTGCACTCATTGGCTAGAGAGAATAGCGGTCATTTAGGGAAAAGTGAATTTGCTGTGCGCTAATCTGTGGCCGGGACGAGCAGGCATCGGCTAACCGAGAGCGATCGCGTTGAGGAGTAGTAGCGACTGTGTGGAAACTCCGGTCTCAGCGCCGTTGGCGCTGAGACCAAGGAGCTCCACACGTTTCAGTGGCGACCGGGTCTCGATCCACCATACGATCAAGATCGCGAGGACCAGGCCCGCTCGCTACTGCACCCGGCAATGCAGTGCGCTCTACTGGTCTCCAATCAAAAAACTGTAGACAGAAAGCCAGGGGCCATGTCTATAATCCGAGTGTCGGCATAAACGCCAGCAGATCCGTTTGCGTTAACCAGCCCGCGATTCATCGGTTCCACCAATCCCAGTTAATCCACAACACTGAAACTACTTTCAGGAATCCCTTAGCTATTAGGCATTTACACCCTCGCGGGCCAGAAAGTCGCGGCCCCGTCTTTGAAAGCCGGTCTTTGATCACATCGGTGCTCTGATTCCGTCCCTCATCAATAACAGCTTCGCCAGCAGAGATTGCCCCTCGGCTGCGTCAGCCTGAAAACCGCATGAGTGTCGCCGTCCCGCGCAAGTTTTACCAACCCATAGCCATCGCCATCGCGTTGGCGTTTGTCTATTTCACCGTGCTTCTCAAGTTAGGGGGCGACTGGTGGAATGACGAGAACTACTCACATGGGCTGCTGATTCCGTTCGTCATTGGTTACATCCTTTGGCTGGAGCGACAGCGTTTCGCTGAATCGCCTTCCCGTCCCGCTGCTGTGTGGGGTGCGGCCGGTGTTGGCCTTTCCTTGCTGCTGCTCTGGGCCGGTGTGGCCGGTGCAGAACTTTTCGTCCAGCGGTTCTCGCTGGTTTTCATGCTCGCCAGCGTAGTGATCTACTTCTGGGGTTTTCGCTTGCTGCGTCTGGTCGCGATGCCTTTGTCCCTCCTGGTTCTTTCGATTCCGATTCCGCAGATCGTCTTTAACCGGATCGCTTTCCCTCTGCAGCTTTTCGCCTCGCGCTGTGCCGTGTCGGCCATGTCGTCTTTCAACATTCCGGTGCTGCGGCAGGGAAACATAATCGAGCTGATGCCGCTGGGCGCCAGCGAGCCGAAAAGACTTGCCGTTGTCGAAGCGTGCAGCGGCATCCGCTCGTTGATGACCCTGGTAACTCTGGCCGTGGTATACGCGTACTTCACGAAACCAAAAGTGGCACAGACTTCAGTCTGTGATGCTACGAAACGAGTGGAAGAATCACAGACTGAAGTCGGTGCCACTGACAGACCAACGTTTTTCCGTTTTCTTAAGAGTTTCACTTTTTGGCGCTCGCTGATCGTAGTCATGGCAGCGGTGCCAATCGCAATTCTGACGAACGCTTCGCGGGTCAGCGGCACCGGCGTGCTGGCTCACTACTATGGCACCCGCGTGGCTGATGGCTTCTTTCATACTTTCTCCGGCTGGGTGATCTACATCGCCGCGGCCGTGCTGCTGTTCGCGACGGGCTGGGTTTTGGATCGTCTCGCTGGATTTGGCAAAAGGGATTCCGACGGAATGTACAAGATGAACAAGATTCCAGTTCGTCAGGTCAATCCCGTGAACCCTGTGTGATCTCGCATTAATGAAAATTCGGACTGACACAATTCGTTTCTGGGTGCTGCTGGCCGCGCTGTTGCTGGGCGGTGGGATCATCAACGTCTGGGAACGCGCCGGCGAGGCGCATGTCACGCGCAAGGCTCTAAAAGATTTTCCGGCGCAGATGGGTTCTTGGCGACAGGTCGGCGATGACATCCGCTTTAATGACGAGACGGAAAAGGTCCTTCGCGCCGACGATTATCTCTCTCGGAATTTTGTCTCCAACGGACTCATGGCCTCTCTGTACGTCGGTTATTACGCGACGCAACGAAACGGCGCTACCTATCACAGTCCATTGAATTGCCTGCCTGGCTCAGGCTGGGTCATGAGCGATCCTGCTCGTATTACGATCACGCCGACGGGCGGCGCGCCGTTCGAAGCCAACCGGTTCGTGATTGCTAACGGCCGCGATCGCGCGTTGATGATTTATTGGTACCAGGGACGTGGCCGCGCCGTGGCCAGCGAATATTGGGGAAAAATCTACACGGTACTGGACAGCGTCCGCCGGCGTCGCTCGGACGGAGCAATGGTCCGCGTCATGGTTCCGCTGGGTAATTCTCAGGAAGAGGCCCAGAAAACCGCAGTCGAAATGGCCGCTCAGGCCGCCACGCAATTGACCGAATTCGTGCCCAACTAGCTCTAGCAGTAACTATTTCCTGGTGAAACCCTGGGATTACCTCTTTCTTACCTGTAACTCGCAGGTGCGGCCCCGCACCGAACGAGATCCGAAACAAGGTTTTTGACACAAGAAACTTCGCCCAAGACGACCTTCGCGCCACTTTGCCCGTTGCCGAAGACAATCGCACAAGCGAAATAACCCGAGCCCGAACGGCTTTCAGTTGCTCGAAAGCCGCCGCGCTCACGGAGACCGCAATGAAAAATCACGAGTGCCGCCGAACCTTCTATACCCTTCCCCTGTTCACTATTGTGGTTGCAGCCGTCCTGTTGATGGGCGCGTGCACCACGCCGGAAAAAGCCAAAGCCCAACACGTCGCTCGCGGCCAGGCGCTTCTGAAAGACAAGAAGTTTCAGGAAGCCTCGCTCGAGTTTCGCAACGCTCTGCAAATCGACGACAAGCTCGCCGACGCGCATTGGGGTTTGGCGAATGCCTACGAAGGTCTCCAGCGATACCAGGAAGCTTTCGAAGAGATGAAGCAGGTGGTCGCGCTCGATGCGAACAATCTCGATGTCCGCGTGCGCCTCGGAAACTATTACTTGATGGGCAGCAAGCAATCGCCTGCCGGTATATCTGAGGCCGAACGTCTGGCGAAAGAGGTCCTGCAAAAGGACGCCAACCACATCGAAGGTCACATTCTGATGGGCAGCGTTCTGTTCGCTCAGAATCATAAGACTGAAGCCTTCGCCGAACTGAATCGGGCGATCGAAATCGACCCGAAGCGGGTTGAATCTTATCTGAGCCTGGCGCGCTTTCATGCACAGACAAACGATTTGGCCACCGCCGAATCGATCTATCAACGCGCGATCTCAGTCAACGGCTCGTCGGCGCTGGCGCATTACGAATACGGAAAGTTTCTGGTCCAGATCCAGCGCCTCGACAACGCCGAGACTGAATTTCAAAAGGCCGTTCAGGTTGACGGCAATAACCGAGAAGCACGTTTTATTCTCGCCAGCTTTTATCTCGTCAACCGGCAATTCGGTAAAGCCGAAGAAGCTTACAAAGCCCTCGCCGAACTCGACAAAGACAAGCCCGAAGGCCGTTCGGTGCTTGCGGATTTTTATTCGTCAACCGGCCGAATGGACGAGGCCCTGGCGATCTACAAAGAAGTTGTGGCGAAGTCGCCCGACTACACCCAGGGCCATTACCGCCTCGCCGAAATCATGTTGATGCGCGGTGACACGGATGGCGCCAAGAACGAAATCGCGAACATTCTGAAGAACGATGCGAAGGACCGTCAGGCGATGATCCTGCGGGCGCGCATCGAAATGCAAAGTGGAGAGCCCAGCGATCTGAAAGCCGCTATCGAAGATCTGCGCGAAGTGCTCAAGCAGGAACCGAACTCACGCCCGGGTTTGTTCTTCATGGCTGAAGCCAACTTTCGGCTGGGCCAGATCGATCAGGCGCGCTCGTTTGCCGGCGACCTTGATCGAAACTATCCCGACTATCTGCCGGGAAAATTAATGCAGGTGCAAATCAATCTGGCGGGCGGCGATGCCAAGTCGGCCCTGCAGGCATCCAGCCAACTGCAGGAACGGCTGGCGAAGGCTTCGCCGGATCGCGAAACGTCGCCGCAGATGCTGGCTGATCTTCGGGCCAACACGCTCGTGGTCCACGGCTCCGCCGCGCTGCAGTTACGCGACACCAAGACAGCGCGCCAGGATTTCATGGCGGCGCATGACGCAGCCCCGCGCAGCACTGATGTCTACGTCAATCTCGCTTCGGTAGCCCTCGCGGAAAACAAGCTTGACGAAGCAATCACCTTCTACAACAGCGCCCTCGGAATTGACGGCGCGAACTTCAATTCGTTGCGCGGCCTGATCAGCATCTATGCTGCGCAGAACCACATCGATCAGGCCCACGCGCGAATCGATCAAGCGCTGGGCGCCCAACCCAACAACGCGTCTTTGCATTTTCTGAAGGGCCAGGTCTACGGCTTTGAGAAAAATGCGCAGGGCGCCGAAGCTGAATTCCGGCGCGCGCTGGAAATCGACGGCAACTATCTGGCGGCCTATTCCGCGCTGGGAGCGCTGTTCGTGAATACAAATCAACAGGACCGCGCGATTCAGGAATACCAAAAGATCGTCGAGCGCCGTCCCGACAATGCCGCTGCTTACACTCTGATCGGCATGCTCGAAATGAACCGGCAGAACTACGACGGAGCGGCGGACTATTTCCGCAAGGCTCTGGCCAAAGACGAGAACTCAGTTTTCGCCGCCAACAATCTGGCGTGGATATATGCAGTCTATGGCAAAGGCAACATGGACGAGGCAGTCCGCCTGGCCCAGAGCGCGGTGCAGGCCAGTCCCGAAGTGCCGAGCTTTGTCGATACGCTTGGTTGGGTCTACTACAAAAAAGGTTTGTATGGCGCGGCCGCCGAGCAACTGAAGAAAGCCGTGTCGGCCGACGAAGCCGCAGCCCGCACCACCAACACCGTGGCTTCGCCGACTTACCGCTTTCATCTCGGAATGGCTTTGTCCGCGAAAGGCGATAAAGCCGGTGCGCGCCGTGAAATCGAAACGGCCTTGCGCTTGAGCGAGAAGACAAACTTCCCGGAAGCCGACGAAGCGCGAAAGACGCTGGCGACGCTTTAAGTGGCACAGACTTCAGTCTGTGGATTCGATCCACGACAGGAGCCTGCCGCCACGAAATCACAGACTGAAGTCTGTGCCACCAAGGAGTCCGAACATGAGTGTTGAATTTCGACCGCGCAAACTAGGCGAGTACGCAAACATCGCGCGCAAGCGCAAGTGGCTAATCCTGCTGCCTATGGTTGCGATTGGATTGTCGATCGCCTATGCGGTTTATCGCCTCCCCGACGTCTATGAATCGGTGACGCTGATTGTCGTCAAACCATCGACGCTGCCCAACACGGTCGTGCCGACGGTTGCCGAAGAAACCCTGACGCGAGAGCTAACCAGCATTTCTCAGGTTGTCACCAGCCGCAGCTCTCTGCAACCACTAATGGAAAAGTACGACCTCTTTCACGAAGAGCGCCTGCGCGGCGAGCCGATGGAATTGCTTATCGATCAGATGCGCAAACAGATCAAGGTTGAGGTGAACACCAGCCGCAACGAGATCACCAACGGATTTAACATCACCTATCGCGGTCGCGATCCGAAATCGACGCAGATTGTCGCCGCGGAACTCGCCAGCAAGTACATCGACGAGCAAACCAAAGGCACCGTCAATTCCGGCGCCTCCGCTAAACAATTCATCGAAGAACAGGTGCGCACGGCCAAGGACGAACTCGACACCATTGACACTCAGCGGCTCACCTATCTGCAGCAGAACATGAATAACCTACCGTCTCAGTCGCAGGCGCTGGTTGGCCGTTTGACTGGACTGCATGAGGAACAGAAGGCGCTCATCGCCGAACAGGGTCGCCAACGTGATCTAGGCGCCGCTTATCGCAGCCAGCTCGCAGACATAACCAAGAGCTACGACCAGGAGATTGCTCTATCAGCCGAGAATACAACCGATCCCAAAACCACTCAGGCCTGGGCCGAACTGGTAAGACGGCGCGCGGAACTCGAGGCCAATCAGCAGAGTTTGTTGACGCAGTACAAACCCAAGCATCCGGATGTGCTCTCGAACCAGTCGCAGATTGATTCGGTCAAGCGCTCGCAGGATCAGATGATCGCCGATTGGAAAGCGCGTATCGACGAACGAAAGCAAAAGCTCACGAATCTGAGTGACCCAAGAATTCTGTCGCTCAAAACTCAAATCACGATGGTCGACAGCGATTCGGATCGGACCCAGAAGTTGCTCACGGAAACGAACGCGCAAATCGCCGATCTCACTGGACGAATCAATGCGATTCCGACTGCCGAGGTTGGCCTGGAAGCTATCGACCGCGAATACCAGACAAAGAAACTCAACTATGACAACCTGCTGGCACAGCAACAGAAGATCGTCGTCGGCGCCGACGCCGCCAAAGACTTTCAGGGAGGCGGTATTCAGGTCGTCGACCCCGCCAACTTGCCCGCAATGCCCGTCGCACCCAAGCGCTTCGTTTTGACTGCCGCCGGATTTGGCATCGGTCTGGCGCTGGGCTTGCTGCTCGCGCTGGCTGTCGAGACGCGACGGCTATTCACGATTCAGACTACTGAAGACGCGAAGCACTACACGGGTCTGCCCGTGCTGGCTTCCATTCCTGAACTATTAACCGCAGCGGAAGCTCGCGCCATTCCCCGTCGTCAAAAACTCGCGATGGCGGCCGGAGTCGCGGCAGCTTTTGTCACAATGCCCGCGCTCGCCTTCGTGCTGCGGTCAACGCATGTACTGGAGAAATTCCTGTTGTAGTGGCGCAAATTGCCAATTTGCGCTACTCGCCCCGGAGGAGATATGTACGCAGAATTTTACGGACTGAAAGAATTGCCCTTCGCGCTGACTCCCGATCCGCGCTACATCTATTTCACCCCGTCGCACACCGAAGTGATGGCCAACCTTCACTACGGCATTGAAAGCGGCAAGGGCCTGATCGTAGTTACCGGCGAAGTCGGCACGGGAAAAACCACGATGCTGCGCTGGGTGATGCAACGCCTGGATCGCACAGTGCTGGTCGCTTACATCTTCAATCCACGGCTGTCGGTGCCTGAGTTCTATCAGCACCTGGCCAGGCTTTTCGATATTCAAAACTGGGAAAGCAAGTCCGATCTGCTAATCGAGCTGGGCAAAGTCCTCGAATCGCGTCACAGCCGCGGCCTGCGCACCGTTCTCATCATCGATGAGGCGCACGGGCTTTCAACGAGTGTCCTGGAAGAAGTGCGCCTGCTTGGTAATTTCGAATCCGACACGGCCAAGCAACTACAGATCGTGCTGACCGGCCAACCGGAACTGCGCGCGGTCCTCAACAATCCGGATCTCCGCCAGCTCAAACAACGCGTGGCCCTGCGCTGCGATGTTAAGGCGCTGCCCAACGTCGAAGAGACCGCGCAGTACATCAACTCACGTCTCAAGGTTGCGGGAGCTCGACGCACCGACATTTTTTCGCCGGGCGCGGTCGACTATATCTTCCGCTGCTCGGAAGGCATCCCGCGCAACATCAACAATCTTTGTGACAACGCTCTGCTTAATGGTTTCGCGGCGAGCGAACCAATCATCAGCCGCGCCGCGGTGCAGGAAGTAGCCGAAACTTTTGACGTGCTGCCGCGCGTGCAGAACATCGAAGAGCACGAAGCGCCGGCGCGAATTTTCCACGCGGCCGGTCGGGCGGAACTTTGGGCCGCCGGCAATGGCGACGGCCACAGCAACGGTAACGGCAATGGTAACGGTAACGGCAGGAAGATGGCTGACGTACTACCGATGGATCGTGTTCCGGCGCCGGCGATTGCACCGGATGCTGACATCATTTTTAACGAATATCCCCGATTGAGCGAATCGCCAACCACCATTGAAGACTTGGGAGCGGCTTTCAGTCGGTCAGGTCTCGAGAGGAAAACCAATGGGCAGAGTCTATGATGCGTTGAAGCGCGCCGAATCCGCGCCGCGCCATTTCAAACCTACAAATTCTTCAGTTAGCCGCAATGGCAACTCGGACAACGTCTCGTACTTCGTTCCGAAGGACGGTCACGAACATCCTTGGGAGGGCTTGCCCTTCACCGCAATGCCCGCGGCATACAACTCAGCGCCCACTGCGCACACGGACGAGGCGACCGGCGGGCCGGCACTCCCCGGCGGACCAGCTTACCGTGATGCTGGGGCAACCTTGGGCGCTGTAGGATCGACGCGCGCTGTCGAGTTTTTATCAAAAGAAGTCTTGACCGCGCGCGTCGAACCACATCTTGTAGCTATCACTGAACCGCGCTCGCCTGAATGCGAGCAGTTTCGCTCTCTGCGAACTCGTCTGCTGCAGGCGGGAGAGCGTGAGCGCAAACGCGCCTTCGTAATCACCAGCGCGGGCGTGGGTGAAGGCAAAACTCTAACGGCCCTGAACCTGGCCTGGCTGCTGGCCCAAACCGATGGCGTGAAGGCCCTGATCATTGACGCTGATCTGCGACAGCCCTGCGCGGCCGATTATCTGGGCATTGAAACTGAATGCGGCCTGTCAGAGGTTCTGACGGGACAGATGCATTTTACCCAGGCGATCGTAAAGCTCGAGCCTTCGGGTCTTCATCTGTTGCCGGGCGGCGCCGCTCGGGAAGACGTGGCTGAGTTGCTCTCTGGTCCGCGCTTCGGACGTTTGCTTGATGAAGCTCGCAAGCATTTCGACTACATCATCATCGACGCGCCGCCGCTGGGCGTCTTCACTGATGCCAACCTTTTGATCAATCGCGCCGACTCCGCAATTTTGGTTGTGCGGGCCGCGAAAACTCGTTACGCGGTCATCGATCGGCTGCTCGAACAGTTGCCGCGCGAGCGTCTGCTGGGCGTCGTGCTGAATCGATCGGACACCAAGCTCGACGAGAACGCTTATTACTACCAGCCCCGCCACCTGCGCCTGGCGCCGGACGCGATCGCTGAAACAGAAGTGATCGAAGATCAGGAAGCCGCGGACGAACCCGGACTGATCTATATCGAGGAGGACGTGCTTTCTTGAGACCACGGCGCATCAATGCACGCATGGTTCTACTACTGCTCACCGAAGCGATGTTGCTCTTCGGCGGCCTGGTGGTGGCCGTGTACGTGCGTCTGGGCGCTGTCGACGCTGAGGACGCTTTGATTAAGCGCAACGGTTTTTACAAAGCCGCGCTGGCCACGGTTTTTTGCCTCGCGTCGTTTTATCTTCTCGATCTTTACGATTTCGTCGTCATGCATGACCGGCGCGAACTGGTGCTGCGTCTGATTCAGGCACTGGGACTCGCCTGGATAGCGCTGGCGATAATTTTTTATCTCATGCCGCAGATAATGATCGGGCGCGGCGTTTCGTTTATTTCTTTGCCGCTTGCTTTGATGCTGATGGTTGGTTGGCGTCTGGGTATTCACTGGGTGCTGGGCCATCCGGAGATCGGCGAGCGAATACTAATCGTGGGCTCAGGGCCCTTCGCCATCGAAATTGCGCGCGAAACACTGGGCCGACCCGACGCGGGTTTTCGCGTGGTGGGCTTTGTCGATAACGATCCAGCCCTGGTCGGCAAGAGTCTGATCAATCCAAAAGTAATCGGCTTGACCTCGGAACTGCGATCGCTCGTCCGGAGCGAGCACATCGATCGAATCGTAGTCGCCATCGGTGACCGGCGCGGTCAGTTCCCTACCGACGAACTGCTGCGGTTAAGTTTGTCGGGCGATGTTTCGATCGAGGAAAGCGCGTCCTTTTATGAACGGCTGACGGGCCGTGTGTTACTGGATTTGATCCGACCGTCGTGGCTCATTTTTTCCAGCCGGGGCCGTCGCGCCCGGGTCAACGAACTGACCTGCGCCGTCATGCACCGCACCGTTGCGTTGATTGGAGCGATCCTGTCTTTACCAATCGCGATCGGCACCGCGACTCTGATTAAGATCGAGTCGCGCGGTCCCGTTTTCTACCGACAGGAGCGCGTCGGCAAGAATGGCCGCACGTTCATGCTGATGAAGTTTCGTTCAATGCGTGTCGACGCTGAAAAGGACGGACCAGTCTGGGCCAAGACTGAAGACGTGCGCACGACGCGCGTTGGCCGCATCATTCGCAAAATTCGAGTGGATGAGATTCCACAATTCTGGAACATCCTGCGCGGCGATATGAACTTTGTCGGCCCAAGACCTGAGCGGCCGCACTTCATCGCGCAACTTGCCCAGGAGATTCCGTTTTACGAGCAACGGCACTTGATCGCACCCGGGCTGACCGGTTGGGCGCAAATCAAGTACCCGTACGGCGCGTCAATCGAAGACGCGCGGAAAAAGTTGGAATACGAGCTTTACTACATCAAGAACCAGAGCATCGCGCTTGACGCAACGATTATGTTCGAGACGATCAAGACGATTCTGCTGGGCCGCGGAGGAAGGTAGAAAATCCCTTTCGTTTAGACGGCGGACTTGTCCGCCGACAGCGGGACAAGTCCCGCATCTAAACTGAGTGTTAAGACAGTCGGAGGTTGAAACCATGAAGATGCTAACTCAAACAATAGTCCTGGCGACGGCGTTGATTTCTACGGCCGGCGCTTTCGCCCAATCGCCCACGTCGCCATCATCGACGTCGCCGTTGTCGCCCACAACCGCCACGCGTCAACGAAAAGCGACCACCGACGGCCCGTCACAGACGGCGCCCGAGATAAAGCCCACTGTTGACCCGTCCAAGCCAGGCGATGCCGCCATCGACAAGGACAAAAGCAAAGCGTCCGCCACAGCCGACGCGGGACCATTCAGTGAGCCAACTCCGGTAACTGTCACCTCCGTCACAAAGAAGGATGACAAGACCAAGAGTAAGGACGCGAGCAAGCTAAGTGAAGTCACTGCCGACGCTCAAACGAACCGCAGGGATCAAGCGGCGGAAGAAGAAGCAATCGTTCCTTACTACAACAACTTTTTTACGACCTATCGTCTCGGACCCGAGGATGTCATCTCAGTCACGGTCTTCGGGCAGGATCGCTACTCGAAGGGCAACATCAAGATTCCACCCAGCGGCCGTATTTCACTGGCGCTGATTCCCGACGGCATTTTCGTCAACGGTAAGACCGTCGACCAGGTCGCCGAGTTGGTCAAGAAGCGCTATGACGAGTTCATCATCGATCCCCAGGTATCCGTTTCCCTCGACCAGGCCGGATCGTATCGTTACAGCGTGATCGGTGACGTGGCCCAGCCGGGAATCAAACTGATGTCGCGCCGCCTTTCGGTAACCGAAGCGTTGTCCGAAGCCGGCGGCGTACTGCAAACCGGTAATCGCAGCAAGGTGTTTGTACTGCGCCGGCAAGCGAACGGAACGCTCACGCCTATTCCGGTGAATGTTACGGCAATCTATCGCGGCCAGGCGCCCGACTCGGTCTATCTGGTGCCCGGCGATCAAGTGGTCGTACCCGGCAATACTTTGAAGAAACTGCAAACGATCATGGGCTTCACACAAGTGTTGACCTTTGCGCGTTTGTTCACCGGTGGTTTCTAGACCAGTGAGCAGTGACCAGTGACCAGTGACCAGTGAGCAGCGAGCAGTGAGCAGTGAGCAGTGAGCAGTGAGCAGAATGAACGCAAACGTGAAGGTTAGAGTTGCGGCTTGGCCGCCGCACAGTGCGGAAAGGCTCTGCCTTTCCGGCCGTCCTCATAGAAATCTTCGCGAGGCTACGCCTCGCGCTCTGATCATTGCTCACCGCTCACTGCTCACTTTCTTCTTCCTGCTGCTCACCGCTCACTGCTCACTGCTCACCGCCAACGCTGCCACCTGGACCCGACAACAAACCGGCACGATGTCCTGGCTGCACGGAGTTTACTTTCTCGATCAAAACCACGGCTGGGTTGCCGGTAGCGGCGGCACGCTATTGGAAACAGTCGACGGCGGCCAGACGTGGCGCAGACTCAATCCGCTGACCAAAGACAATCTGCGTGATGTTTATTTTGCCAACGAAGAGATTGGCTGGCTGGTAGCTGAGCGCGACTTACTCAAACTCAAAACCAATGACGAGCCTCGTACTTACCTCCTGAAAACTGAAGACGGTGGTTTGAGTTGGCGGCCCGTGTTTCTTAACGGATCCGAGGTCAATGCTCGGCTGGTCCGCGTGGTCTTTGCGGACACCGACCGTGGTTGGGTATTTGGCGAAAGCGGTGTCGTCTTTGCCACGCGGGACGGTGGCGCGCATTGGGTGCGCCAGGCATCGCCGACAAAATATTTATTATTGGGCGGAGCCTTCGTTGACTCTGCGCATGGATGGCTGGTGGGCGCCGGGGCGACAATCATTCAAACCAGCGACGGCGGCACGACCTGGAAGACGGGCAACGTGCGCGATGGCGCGGGCGCGCGGTTTACTTCGGCGAGCTTTGTCGGGACAAGTTTAGGCTGGGCCGTCGGTACCGCGGGCCGAGTCTTTGCCACCACCGACGGCGGTCGCACATGGTTCGAGCAGCGCTCGAACGTAGATACCGACCTGTTGGACGTTAAGTTCATCGACGCCGCGGACGGCTGGGCCGTGGGCTCGCAGGGAACGCTTCTGACTACGAAGGACGGCGGCATTCATTGGTTCGCTTCGGCCAGCGTCACCTCACACTCTCTCGAACGTCTTTTCTTTATCGATCAAAATCACGGTTGGGCCGTCGGCTTTGGCGGGACCGTGCTTACGTTTAGTCAGGTCGGCGCACCCAAACTGAAGTCGTAGATCGTGAGTAATGAGGTCAGTACCGGGAGCGATAGCGACCGGGTTCAACCTCCTCCCACAATCGAGATTAATAGGACGGGCCCGGTCGCTACCGCTCCCGGTACTGACCCTCATCATTGACAGCCCGCCTCGCCTGATAGTAGAAAATGCGCGCACTCGATCTATCAACTCAAGTCAAAAACTTAGGAGAACCAAGAATGAAGAGATTTCTACCCCTGGCAGCGCTGTTGTTATTGGCGCTGGCGTCGATGTCCTTTGCGCAAACAGCTCCGGCTGCATCCCCCTCGCCCACGGCTTCGCCAAAGCCGGCGATGACCCGGGCCCAGATCCGTAATCGCGTCATCGTCACGGAAAAGAAGTTGTGGGAAGCTTTCAAGAACAAAGACGGGCAGCCCTTCAGAGCCAACCTGTCCGCCGACCATGTGACAATCAACGAAACGGGCGTAATGGGAAAGAACGACATTGCTACCGGAATAGCGAACGCACCCTGCGAAGTAAAGTCCTATGCGCTTAGCGACTTCAAGATCACGTTTTTCAATGCGGGCACGGCGCTGCTGACCTACAAAGCCGTGGTGGATGGAACCTGCGCCGGCACTGCCATTCCCAAGGTCTGGTCCAGTTCGCTTTACGTAAACCGCGGCGGCAGATGGTTGGCCGCTTCTCATCAGGAGACAACGATCAAGTAAGTACGTGGCACGGGCGTCCTGCCCGTGAAACCATGCGCAAGATGCGCGTGCCACTTCCACATTAGGCGGACTTTCATGGTCCGCCTTTTTTATGTGCGGCGGCAGAGCCGCAAAAGCACGAACGTGTCCCTCCGGCACTGACTTTGCAGTCTTCTCAATTCGAACTCAAATTGACGGGTTCGCCTGCACCATTAGCGAACAACGGGCCGCTGAGTGTATCTGGAGGCTACATTGAAAGCGCGAGTTGGCGCGGTCAAAAACAATGAACGACTTGGCAGCAAAAGTATCTTCCGAACCGGCGAGCAAGGCTGTCGGCCTTGATGATGACGATAGCTTGCCTTCGTTGTTTGGCCGGATGGGCGACGAGCTAAGCAAGTTGGTCGACCTGAGATTCAATCTCCTGAAAGTCGAGATACAGGAGGATGTCGGCGCCTATGTACATCACGGAGTAATGATGGCCATCGGCGGAATAATCGTGGCCGTCGGCTTTACCCTGGCTAACATAGCGTTTTCGTTTTTCATCTCGACCTTGTTTGCGAATTCTCAATTGAGTCAGCCGGTAAAGTATGGACTCGGGTTTCTGATCATCGGCGTCATTTACCTTGCAGCAGGCGGAATCATTCTGGCCGTGACCAGGAGGCGTCTGGCCGCACAGGATTTCCTGCCCCGGCGAAGCCTCGCGGAATTCGAGAGTGACAAGCAGATGGTCAAAACTGTGATACAAGGCTAAAAAGGATTGGAGGAAGCTATGGCTCAAAGCGGATCAAAAACAGCGCGTGCGAAAGCTAACGAAGAACCGCAGACCAAGGCGGAGTTGCAGCGAGAGTTGGACAAGACGCGCGAATCCCTGGCTGGGACGGTTGACGATATTAAAGAAACCGTTACGGAACGTTATCAAGCAATCAAAGAGACTGTCGGCGGCGTGATGAACTTCCGCGAGCAGTTTCAGAATGAACCGCTGGTTTGGAGTCTGGGCGCTCTCTCCGCGGGCTTTGCCCTGGGCTATACGACCGGGTATGCGCACAAGGAAATGAAGGGAAAGGGCAAACATTCCGAGGTCAGCGCCTTCACCAATAGTCTCGTCGACGAAGCCTCACTCGTGGGCAAGACATTGGTGATGCCTACACTCAACCTGAGGATTAAAGAATTGTTCGGTTTTGATTTTTCCGATCTACTGGCAGAGATAGATCGCGCCAAACTAAGCGCTCCGAAGAAAGGCGGCGCCAGGAAAAGCACTGCCAGGAAGCGTACGAAAGGTGCGACAACGAAAACGCTGAGCACCAAACGAAGTGGGAAATAAGGGCGCAGCATTTAACCAATCAGGAGGCACACATGGCAGCAAAGAAAACGTCGAAAAAAGGTTCAAAGACTTCTAAGTCTTCGAAGTCTGCTTCAAAAGCAAAGTCTTCTTCCAAGTCTTCGAAATCTTCGAAGAAGGCGGGGAAGGGTTCGCAGAAAAAGTCGGCCCGCAAGAGCTCGGCAATCGGTCTGTTAGATAAGGCGAAGAAGCTTGTCGGTGAAGTAGTCGTAGCCGCAGCCAAGGGCGCCGCCACCGGAGCAATTAAAGGCGCCGCCGTGGCGGGCGGCGAAGCCACTGGCCTGACCAAAGGCAAGACTGCGAAGAAGCGTTAGTCCATTATCCGTTTTTGTGAAGAATGGAAACGAATGAGCCCGCGTGGCGAAGAATCTTCGTCGCGCGGGCTCTAAATTTGTCAGCTCTCAAGCGGCTGCTGATCAAGAGGCGTCAGATACTATTCGGTAATTTCAGTTAGCTTGGTTACCTTGAGGGTGTCGCCGTCAATCGTGCCTTCGGCTTTGACCTTCAGGCCCTTCTTCGACTTCGTGCTCTTCAGCAGAGCTTCCGCGCTGGTATTGCCGCTCTCGTCCAACTTGTAAAGCTTGTCGCCGGCAAAAACCGCGTAACCGCTTTTCTCGCACGACTCCATGGTCGCGCAACTGGTGCCGTGAGTCTTTACCCAGGTGGCGAAGGTCTTGTCGGTGGCATGGTTGGCGGCACAACTGTTATCGATCAGATAACCGGTCAGGGTCGTGCTCTTGTCCTGGGCAATCAGTGCTCCGGCCATCAAAGCCAGGACTACTATCAAAGGGAAAATTCTACGCATCATTTCGGGGTCTCCTTGGTTCAAACTTACTTTAATTGGGTCTGGGGGGCGAATGGTATCACAAGTGGAAGCTAATTCCACCAATTGACGAAGTGGGCTGGCTGAGTAATGAGGTCAGCACCGGAGCGATAGCAACCGGGTCCCAATCTGCGCGATGGTCGAGGCAGCTAGAACGATGACCCGGTCGCTACCGCTCCCGGTACTGACCTCATCGCTGCCGAGACGCCCTCCCTCAGGGACGGGCGCTACTGCCCCGCATCGCTGTTGCCAAATGTTCGAGATCGGAACTGCGCGGTTGAGGATCTGAGGTCCGTGCCTGATGCTGCGAACTGTGCCGTTTATCCTCTGAGCTTCACGCTTGATGTTCGGAAGTCCACAGCTGATGCTGGGAGGTTCGAGGTTAAAGCTCCGAAGGACACAGTTGATGCTCCCAGCTCCAACGTTGATGTTCGGAAGACCATGGTTGATGCTCGGAGGACCAAAGTTGATACTCAGAGAACCATCGTTGAGGCTCAGGAAATCAAGCTTGATGCGCGCAACCTTAACTATTGCAAGGTTTACGGTTCGGCTCGGCCTTCATCATCGGTACGGCGCTCCCGGCCTCACATGCGGAACGGATCCGAGTGGGGCAAACGGCGGCAATGAGTCGGCGAAGCCGACGAAAGATCTGTAGCCCATGGCGCCAGCCATGGGGTCCAGTGGGCAAAAACGCATAAGCCCCGTCAGGGGCGTAACAACGAGATTGCATGTTCCGCCCCTAACGGGGCTGGTAATTAATTTGGTGGCGCCTTACCCACGGCTGGCGCCTTGGGCTACAGATCTTCCGCCGCTCCGCGGCTGCCCTCATCCTCGGCTCGTCGCTCCGGACGCATGTGCGGAAACATGATCACATCGCGAATCGACTGCTTGTTGGCGAGCAGCATTACCAGACGATCAATGCCGAGGCCGATACCGGCGGCGGGGGGCATTCCGTAAGAGAGGGCGCGGATGTAGTCTTCGTCCATCACCATCGCCTCTTCATCGCCACGCTCGCGCTGCTGCACCTGGTCGTTGAAGCGCTGGTACTGCTCTTCCGGGTCGTTGAGTTCAGAGAAGCCGTTGCCTGATTCAAGTCCACCGACGAAGTATTCGAAGCGTTCGGCGATGGATGGATCAGACGGAGAAGCCTTCGATAGCGGTGAGATTGCCTTCGGAAAATCGGTGATGAAGGTTGGTTGAATTAGATAAGGCTCGGCGATTTTCTCAAAAAGAAATTCAAGATGCCGACCAGTATCGCCTTCATCGAATTCAGACCGCTGCGTTTCCTTCGTTCGTTCTTGATCGAGATAGTCCTTTAGAACCGCAAAGCTAAATCTGCCTTTCTTACCCGCGATAATGTCCCTGTCATGTCTTTCAATTGAGTTCACAAACGCGCGCATAAAGCTCGGGTCATCGAGAACATTTCTTTCGTCAACTTCATCAAACAAAGCACGCAATTCCGGCGGCCAATATTTCAACACGGCTTCCTTCATCGTCAGTCGCTTAAATGGTTGCGAAAAATCTATCTCGTGCCTTGCGTAACGCACATGTGTATGGCCCAGCGCGACGTACACAACCGAACGCAAAAGCTTCTCGGCAAAATCCATCATCTGATTCACGTCCGCATAAGCCATGTAGAACTCGAGCATCGTGAATTCAGGATTGTGTTTGGTTGAGATGCCTTCGTTGCGAAAGTTCCGGTTCAGTTCATAGACCTTTTCAAAGCCGCCGACGACCAGCCGCTTCAAATAAAGCTCGGGCGCAATGCGCGCGTAGAGATCGATGTCGAGGGCGTTGTGATGTGTCTTGAAAGGCTTGGCCGCCGCGCCCGTCGCCAGAGGCGTCAGCATCGGCGTTTCGACTTCGATGTAACCGTGTTCGTCGAGGAAGCGGCGAATCTCGCGCACCGCTTTCGAGCGCAACTCGAAAACTTCGCGCGGCGTCAGGTTTCCTTCTTCGCGTTCAAGTTTCAAACTGCCGGCGATCAAATCGGCATAACGCTGCCGCTGGCGAATCTCGGCGTCCTGGATCCCGTGCATCTTGTCGGGCATCGGCAGCAAAGCTTTTGCCAGGAACTGCAACTTCTCGACGTGTACCGACAACTCGCCGGTCCTGGTCACGAACAGATACCCTTCGACGCCGATGAAGTCGCCGTGATCGAGCAGATTGAAAAGATCCCAGCCGTTAACTTCACCGCCGTCCGCGTCGTTTCTGACGCCGACGATGTCCTGGCGCCGAACGTAAATCTGCAAACGCGAAGTCCCGTCGGACAGATGAACGAACGCGGCTTTGCCCATTACGCGCGGCGGCGCGGCGAGGCGCCCGGCGATCCGTACGCGAGTCTTATTCAGCGTGGCGTTGGCGGTTTCGAGTTCATCCGGACCGGGCTTCTGGTCTTCGGCGACGTGCGGCTCGAATTTCTTGAACGCATCGACAACGGAAGCAATCGTGTCTTCAGCGGACGAAGTCTCAGTGACGTTGCTGCGCTCGAACTTGTTCGGATAGACGTTGCCGACCAGCCGGCGCAGAGCTTCGAGATGCTCGCGCCGCGCCTGGGTCTGATCGTTATCTTCAAGGAAAGGTACAGTCATAAAAGCGTCGTGATCGGAAACGATGATAGTAAATGGTAAATGCCAAATCGTAAACAGCAGGTGGAGCGCGGACATCCTGTCCGCCAGCGGGCGAAGCCCGCTCAGGTGTACGCTGAGGCATCTATTCGGAGGTTGTTCGCGCTGCGCGCTCAGGCGGACAGGATGTCCGCGATCCGACATATCGTCGTGCGTCTGCTATTTTCTCCCTCCCCTCGGTTCTGGTAACATTGCTCCATGTCCGCTGCGCTTGAAGAAATCACCGAAAGAGCTTTGACGCTGTCTCGGCAAGAAAGGCTGGCGCTCGCAAATCGGCTGTTGAGCGAAGACCAAGATGGCGATGTGCCTGCGGTTGAAACGGCGTGGGAAGAAGAAATTCTCGCGCGGATTCAAGCGATTGACGGCACAGCCGTAGGAATCCCCTATGAAGACGTTATCCGCGCTGCGCGAAATCGAAGAGCAGCGGGGGCAAGCCCGCCTTCCTAACCTGAGAGGCTTCTTGACCACTCTTCAGCATTAGATCTTGCGATCCTTTCAACCTAACCGACAACGAACTACTCGGAAAACCTCTCAGGTTAGGAAGGGGGCTTGCCCCCGCTATTTTCACAAGCCCTCGCATGCTAGATTATTTCCAGATGTCCACCACCAAGATTCTTTCCGGAGACAATCTCCTCGTTGAGCGCGCGCGTCTGCGCGCCGCGGGGCAAAAGCTGGTTTTCACCAACGGTGTCTTCGACATTTTGCACGTCGGTCATGTGCGCTATCTAGAGGAGGCGCGCGCGCTGGGTGACGCGCTGGTGGTGGCCATCAACAGCGATAGTTCGGTGCGCGAGTTGAAGGGCGCTGGGCGGCCCTTGATGAACGAAAGCGAGCGCGCTGAGATACTGGCGGCGCTGCGCGCGACCAGCTATGTAACTATTTTCGATGCCGTATCGCCGCGGACGTTGATCGCCGAACTTTTGCCGGACGTTCTGGTTAAGGGAGGCGACTATGCTCTTGACGAAATTCACGGTCGCGAAGAAGTTGAAGCGGCGGGCGGGCGCGTTGTGAGTCTGCCTTTCGTCGAAGGTGTTTCGTCGAGCGCGATCATTGATCTGATGAAGAAGTGATTGCCAAAGGCACTAATTTAACCGCAGAGGTCCCTGAGGTTTGCGCAGAGAACGCCGAGGAAAGCGTTCCTTTGCGTTCCTCTGCCAAGTCCTCTGCGCCCTTCGCGTTTAGAAAGCTTTGCAGGCCTAAGATGAATATCTGGCGCGCCCTTTTCATTAGCACCGTGGCTTTAGCCCGGTGATCGGAGATTCGATTGGGAAGAAGAAACCGTTTGAAACGGTTTCCGGTTGTGACAGGTACTGAATTCACCGGGCTAAAGCCACGGTGCTAATGAAAACTCGTACGGATAGACTGCACTATTGATGAGCTCGACCACGGAATCAACTTCAGTACTTCAAACTGCGCTGAGTTCGGTTACGGCCAGCGCGGAATTCGGCCGCGTACTCGACGACATCAGGCGCGGCGCGCGCGTCGTCTCTATCAGCGGATTGGTTGCCGGGCCGGCGCGCGCTCTGGTATTGGCTGCGCTGCAGCGCGAAACGGGAAAGCAATTCGCCGTGGTCGTGCCAGCCCAACGCGATCTGGAAGACTGGGAGCGCGATCTTAATTTTTGGTACGGCGCGTTGCGCGGCGTCGCCGAAGACCAGGACGCGGTAACAGTTCTGCCCGCGTCTGAAAGCGATCCTTACGCCGGCGGTTCACCACACACTGAGACGCTGGAAAAGCGCGCGTTGGCATTGTGGCGACTGGCGCGTCGCAGGCAAACCGGTGTAGCTCTTCACGCGCAGGATGCGCATACCACCGGCGACTTTGTCTTGCTGACTTCCCGAGCCCTGGCGCGCCGCACCGTGCCTCCAATTCAAATTCTGAAAGCCGGTGCGGTGCTCCGCCGCGACGAAGATCATTCACCGGAAGAGCTGGTAGAAAAATTAATCGCGAGTGGATACGTGCGCGAAGATCCGATTGGGGCCGTCGGCGAGTTCTCGATCCGCGGCGGCATCCTGGATGTCTGGCCGCCCGGCCACAACGCTCCCGCGCGCATCGAATTCTTTGGCGACACCGTCGATTCAATTCGCGAGTTCGATCCGGAAACACAGCTTTCAACCGTTCAATTGGCCGAAATTGAGATTCCGCCGATGCGCGAACTTGCGGTCAGCCCTGCGGACTTTCGTGAATGGGCGGCGCGAGCGCGAGTTCGCTGGGGCGACCGTCGCTTCGCTCGCTCGCTGCATGACCGCACGGTCTTCGCTGATGAAGGCGAAGACTTTCCCGGTTGGGAATGGTTGATTTCGCTAGTCCATGAAGGCGGCGCCGGCCTGTTCGAGTATCTCAAGGACGCGATCCTGATCGCCGATGAGCCGGTGGCCGTCGAGAATTATCTGGCGAGTGCTTTTCAAACTGTTGCCGAACGCTACGCCGCAACCGACGCGGCCGACGACCTGGGACTTTCGCCGGCGGAACTTTATCTCACCGCTGAAGAGTTGCGCGCCGGCATCGATACGATGCAGCGGATCGAGTTGCGCACGCTTGGCCGCACAGCAACGACGCTAGATCAGGAGATCGCGCTGGATGCCGCAGCCCCCAAAGTGTCCCTGGGTAAAGACCGAGCACAGCGAAAGCCTTTGTTTCTGTTTCCCGGCGACGATGGGCGCACAAGTGCGCCCTCTAAACAGGGTGACGGAAATTTGACTGGAGAAATCGAGTGGAAGGCGCAGTCGGTGATTCGTTATCACGGTCGTCTGCCCGATCTCGCGGGCGACTTGATCAAGCGTCACGCGAATGAACAAGCGAACACGCTCTTCGTGATGCCGAGCAGCGGCGTCGCGGAACGCGTGGCTGAGATTCTGCGCGATTATGAAGTCAATGTGCGTCTGACTTCGCCGACTGACAAGACGGATTACTCAGCGCCATCCGACGCCGTTGTAACCGCTGGAAAACTTTCAGGTGGATTCGAGCTGCCGTCGGCGCGCCTGATAGTGCACGTCGAAGGAGATCTCTTTGATGAAGCCGCCGAGCCCGCGCTGGAGCGGCGCAGTACCGCCATCAAGAGAGAAAAGAAACGGCGCGCTCGCGGCGCTGCCTTTCTTTCTGACTTTCGCGATTTGAAAGTTGGCGACTATGTGGTGCACATCGATCACGGCATTGCGCGATTCGGCGGATTGGTAACGCTCGATCTTGGACCGACTCAGGCGTCAACGGCCAGCGGCCTGGCGTCGGCCACGCGTGGCGAGTTCATGCTGCTCTACTATGCGGAAGAAGCGAAGCTCTACGTGCCGGTTGAGCGGCTCGATCTGGTTCAGCGTTATTCGAGCGCTGAAGCTAACCAACCGGCACTCGATCGACTCGGCGGCATCGGCTGGCAGAAAACGAAAGCGAAAGCCAAGCGCGCGATGCGCGATATGGCCGACGAGCTGCTGCGGCTGTACGCCGAGCGCAAGCTGGTCCAGGGTCACGCGTTTCCCGCTGACGCCCCTTGGCAGCGCGAATTCGAAGAAGGCTTTGAATACACGCTGACGCCCGATCAGGAAACCGCGATCGAAGATGTGAAGCACGACATGGAAACAGCCACGCCCATGGATCGTCTGTTGTGCGGCGACGTCGGTTATGGCAAGACCGAAGTAGCGATGCGGGCGGCCTTCAAAGCGGTGATGGATGGCAAGCAGGCCGCGATCCTGACGCCGACGACCGTGCTCGCCTATCAGCACTTTGATACGTTCCGTCAGCGCTTCGCCCCCTTTCCCGTCAAGATTGAACTGCTCTCGCGCTTTCGCTCGCCCAAAGAACAGAAGGCCGTCGTGAAGCGAATTGAAGCCGGCGAGGTCGACGTCGTGATCGGCACGCATCGCATGCTTTCAAAGGACGTGAACTTTCGCGACCTGGGACTGGTCGTGGTCGATGAAGAGCAGCGCTTCGGCGTCGCGCACAAAGAACGTTTGAAGCAACTGAAGAAGCGCGTCGATGTGCTGACGCTTTCGGCTACGCCCATTCCGCGCACGCTGAACATGTCTCTGAGCGGCTTGCGCGATATGTCTTTGATTGAAACGCCGCCCAGCGATCGGCTGGCGATCCAAACTCAGGTTGTTCAATCATCGGACGTGGTGATCAAGTCGGCTATCGACCTTGAATTGGCGCGCGGCGGGCAAGTCTTTTTTATTCACAATCGGGTTGAGTCGATCGAAACCATCGCGGCGCTGGTCAAACGTTTGGTGCCGCAGGCGCGCATGGCGGTCGGCCACGGCCAGATGAACGAAAAAGAGATGGAGCGCGTCATGCTTGATTTCATTGGCTATAAGTACGACGTGCTGGTCGCGACCACTATCATCGAGAACGGAATAGACATCCCCCGCGCGAACACAATCATCATAAACCGCGCCGACAATTACGGTCTTTCTCAACTTTATCAATTGCGAGGCCGCGTCGGCCGCTCGAGCCGCCGTGCTTATGCCTACCTGTTGATTCCCGCGGAGCAGGAACTGTCGCCGATTGCGCGCCGGAGGCTGGCGGCCATACGCGAGTTCTCCGATCTCGGCGCCGGCTTTCGCATCGCCGCGCTGGATCTGGAATTGAGAGGCGCAGGCAACATGCTGGGCGGCGAGCAGTCGGGGCACATGGATGCGCTCGGCTTTGATCTCTATACGCAGATGCTGGAACGCACCGTCGCTGAGTTACAGGGCGAGCAGGTGGAGGACGAGCCGACGGTTTCGCTCAACCTCGGCGTCGACGTGGCGATTCCCGAAAGCTACATCTCCGACATGGGCCAACGGCTGCGGACTTACAAACGCGTATCGTCGGCGCGCGATGAGGAAGCGCTGGCGGCAATCCGGGCCGAGACTGAAGATCGCTACGGCAGAATTCCCGATTCGGTCGAAGACCTATTCGGCTATGCGCTGCTGCGGCAAGCATCTGAGATAGTAGGCGTCGTATCGATCGACCGAACCCGGGAAGGAATCGCGATTAAACTGGCCGAAAAGGCCCGCGTTTCGCCCGAAAAGCTGATGGAGCTAATTCGAGTCCGGGAAGGCGCGAGCTTTACGCCAGGCGGTGTTTTGCGGCTGGAATTAAACACCGAGGAGAAGGATCATTCCCTCGCGGTCGCGCGTCGCGTGTTGCTGCAAATCAAGGCGGACGGTTAGAATCGGTCATTGCAAACCAGCACCGTTAGGTGCGAAATGTTTATAGCCCGAAACGCTCAACCGTAACCAGCTCCTTTAGGAGCGAAATATCTTACGCTCCTAAAGGAGCTTAATGATCTATGAAACCGGCTGGCTATAAATATTTTGCTCCTCCGGAGCTTATTAAGGGAGTATCAACTGTGAAATTGAAATCTATTCTTGTCCCGCTACTTCTATTGGCGGCTTTCATTGTTTCACCCTCGCTCGCGCGGGCCCAGGAAGGCGAGCCGGTGGTGATTGACGAAGTCATCGCGCAGGTAAACGACGGCGTCGTCACGCTCTCGCAACTGAAGCGCGAGATGAAGGAACGCGTTGGCACGCTAAAGCAGAACGGCATGCCTGAGCAACAAGCCAACAGCGAAGTTGCAAAGCATCGGCCTGAGCTGATCGCGACCCTGATCAATGAACAGTTGCTGCTGCAAAAAGGCAAAGAGATGGACCTGACGGACAGAGTCGAGGCCGAAGTCAACAAGCGCATGCTCGACGTGGCCAAAGACAACGGCATCACGTCAATCGACAAACTGGACGAGGCAATGCGACAGGCCGGACTCGATCCCGCCGCGATCCGCTCGACCATGCGGATTGAAATAATGAAGCAGGCAGTGTTGGAGGGCGAGGTCGATTCGAAACTCTTCTTCAGCTATAGCCAGGACGAACTGCACAAGTATTTCGACGCGCACCGCGATAAATTCACCAAGCCTGAATCGATCGAGCTGTCAGAAATATTCCTGGGACTCGCCGGCAAACAGGAACCAGACGTTCGCGCCCAGGCGCTGAAGCTGGTAGCGCAGTTGCGGGGCGGCGCCGACTTCTGCACGCTGGCTGCGGCGTACACCGAACGTCCGGCAACCGGCGGTCAGAAGCCGTGCAAGGTTGGACTTTTTCAAGTGCCGGATCTTCGCGCTGACATAGCCGGGGCGATTAAGAACGTAAATCCCGGCAGCGTGAGCGAGCCATTGAAGACCGACGAGGGCTATCAGATTCTGCGCGTCGACGCGCGCACCGCGGGGAGCAGCACCCCGACTTTTAATGAGAACAGTGTGCGCGAAGCGATTACTCGTGAGCGCTCAGGCAAGGCGCGCGAGGATTATCTACAGGAGCTGCGCAACGACGCGTATGTAAAGATCGCCGATAGTTACCGCGAATCGGTCGAGCCACTGCTGAAGATCGTGCCGCCCGCCGCGGCCACCAAGCGGCCTTCAAAGAAAGATAAGAAGGACAAGAACAAGCCTTAAGGCAAAGGTGATGAGTGATGGGCAAGTTAGTGTAACGTAGCAAAACTCATCACTCATCACGGTTTCAATGCGTCTCGATCTTTTCTTGAAGGTAAGCCGTCTTTGCCCGCGTCGTACGCTAGCCCAGGAGCTTTGCGACGCGGGCTTTGTTTTACTTAACGGGCGCTCGGCCAAATCCGCCCATGCCGTCAAAGCCGGAGACGAGATTAGCATTCGCCGGCGCGACCGCGAGATCGTAGCGCGCGTGCTGACGTCGCCCGCCACCCGCAACGTTTCGCGACGCGATGCTGATCAGTTAATTGAGATTGTGAGCGAACGAGTGTTAGAACCGCTCGCTGACTAAATCCGTTCTGGCACTTGGCGGAGTGGTAGCCCACAGTACGGCAGGGTGCTAATAAAGACGGCAAATCATGTGGAAGCAACTCACATCAAGCTTGGCAATTCTGCTTCTGCTCTTCGCGTTCCAACCCAATCTATCGCCCCAACAGGTCAGTGCTGAACAAAGAAGCCCGCCGATTACCTTCGCCGATTCCGGCGATCGTTCACCACTGAAATTACCGCTCGCCAAGCCCAGGATTGTCATCAAGAAGGGCCGGCGCCAGCTGCTCTTGTTTTCCGAAGACAAGCTTCTGCGCACGTATCGCATCGCACTGGGCTCGAGCCCAGTCGGCGACAAAGTTCGCCAGGGCGATCGGCGCACTCCGGAAGGTGACTTCTACATCTTCACGAAGAATGACAAGAGTGCTTTCTATCTTTCGCTCGGCGTCAGTTATCCCAACGCGAATCACGCCGAACGGGGTTTGCGCGACGGCTTAATAAACCGCGCCCAGTATGAAACGATCTTGCATGCGCTACGGGCCAGGAAGCGCCCGTCGCAGAATACTGCGTTGGGCGGCGATATCTACATCCATGGTAACGGCGCGCAGAGTGATTGGACCTGGGGCTGTGCGGCCCTGGAGAACGAAGACATGCTCGAGTTATTCAAAGCCGTGGGTGTGGGCACGCCGGTAACCATCGAGCCGTAATCATCCAGGCATCTGAATCGTTACCGACGCCCGAAGGGCCGACATTCAATAGCCATGCCCGTAAGGGCGTGGTGGAAAGGACTTGATAACTTTCATAAGGCCCGGCGGGCCGACACTGCACCATTCGTACTCCGTTCTGAGTCAACTTGTTGTGCCGCACCTTCGGCGCTCTCTCATCCTGCGCGTTCCTGACCACGCCCTCACGGGCGTGGCTATTAAATGTCCGCCCTTCGGGCCTAAGCAAGCCGAACGTCCAAACCAACGTAATCATTCCTCTGAGTCGTCCGATTATCGACCGCTTCAACGGCGGTGGCCATCGCGGGCTGGCGAATCGATTTCCCTTCAAAACGATCAAAGGTTCAGGAATTCTGAGACTGGCGCGGCCGGCTATGTCAGCGCGTCTGCTGGCATATAGGTTGCTGTGTGTCTCGGCAAATCTCGAGACTAATATTTAATGAGGTAATTGATATGGGTATCCTAAGCGGATTTTTCAGCGAAGATTTAGCAATCGACCTGGGGACAGTCAACACTATCGTGTACGCGCCAACCCAGGGAGTGGTTCTCAACGAGCCTTCCGTGCTGGCCATTCACAAATACAGCCGCGAAGTTCTGTCAGTCGGGTCACAAGCTTTGAAGCTTCTGGGCCGCGAGCCCAATGACACGGAAGTGCACCGGCCGATTCGTCGTGGGGCGATAGACAATTTCGAAATCTCGCAAATGTTCCTGCGCGCGCTGATCAGCCGGGTACAGCACAACGATCATCCGAAGCGCAGCCATCTGGTGATCGGCGTGCCGGGTTCATCGACTCCGCTCGAGCGGCGCTCAGTCAAGGACGCAGCCCGCGATGCGAAAGCCGGGCGGGTGGATCTGATCGACGAAGGCCTGGCGGCCGGACTCGGCGCGGGTTTGAATTTTGAAGAGGAACAGGCGCACCTCGTAGTCGACATCGGCGGGGGCACAAGTAACGTCGCGATCCTGGCGTCCGGGGGCGTGGTTACTTCCGTCAGCGTTCCCGCCGCCGGCAACGCGATGGACGAAGCCATCAGAGATTATTTGCGTCTGCGCTATGCAGTCCAAATCGGTGAGCGCACTGCCGAGCAGGTGAAGAAAGAGCTGGGCCTGGCTTGGAACTACAAATACGGCGAGCATGCTCAAAAGGAGATGCAGATTGTCGGCAAGCAGCTCACCAATGGCGCGGCGTTGCCGATAACCATCAATGCGCGAGAAGTCAGTGGCGCCCTCGAGCCGATTCTGGCAGAGATAATCTCAACCGTGCGGCGGGTGATCGAAGATGCCAAACCGGAAGTCACCGCGGACCTCTTCTATTCCGGCGTAACGCTGACCGGCGGGGGTGCGCTGCTCGGCGGCATGACCGAACGCTTTGAAAACGATCTGAATCTCAGCGTCAGCCTGCCGGAAGATCCCTTGACGACCGTAGCGTTGGGCGCGGGCCGCTTGCTTGGCGATCCTGAAAAGCTCCAGCGGGCAACGTTGAGACTGGATGTTCCGGCCTGGGAGGAAGCTGAAAAGTTAGTAGTGAATTGGTAGGGCAAGGAAAGTGGCACAGACTTCAGTCTGTGTTTTAATCGCCGAGATCACAGACTGAAGTCTGTGCCACTTCCAGCTTGTCGAACATCAAAGCCACATGAGGTAGAATCTCGTGTGGCTTTTCTCTTATGAACGAGATCAAACCTTTTAAGATTCGCGAGATCGAAATCAATCCGCCCCTGGTGCTCTCGCCCATGGCGGGCGTGACTGATATCTCGTTCCGTCGCTTGCTCAAGGCGCGCGGCGGGGTTGGTCTGACTGTCTCCGAATTTATTTCAGTCGAAGGGCTGACGCGTAACAACCCGAAATCGAAGCGCCAGATGCGGTTCTATGAAAACGAGCGTCCGTTCGCGGTCCAGATTTTTGGTGGCCAGCCTGAACGCATGCGCATGGCGGCCGAGATGGCGGAGGAAGTTGGCGCTGACATCCTGGATGTAAATTGCGGTTGTCCGGCTCCGAAAGTTGTCAAGCATGGCGGTGGATCAGGCTTGCTAAAGGACCATCAACGGTTGGAAACGATCCTGACAGAGATCAAAAAGGCGATCACGATCCCGTTGACCGTAAAGATTCGCGCCGGCTTTTACGATCACACAATTAATGCCGTCGAAACGGCGCGGTTGGCCGAAGCCTGCGGCGCCGAGCACATCGCTCTTCATGGCCGAACCAAAGAACAGGGCTATCGCGGGCTGGCTAATTGGGATCTCGTAAAGCAGATTAAAGAAACTGTCAGCGTGCCGGTTTCGGGCAGCGGCGACATCACCACCATCGAACAGGCGCTGGGACGCTTTCGCGAAACCGGTTGCGATGGAGTTTTGATTGGACGCGGCGCGATGCAGAACCCCTGGATCTTTCGCCAGATCGAAGACACCATGCACGGCCGCGAACCCTTTCAGCCCACGCTGGAAGACAAGCGCGCAGTGCTGCTTGAATACTTCGATATGCTGCGCGAAGACATGCGCGAGCTGGCCGCGATCGGCCGCATGAAGCAACTGGCCGGACAATTCACGCGCGGGCTACACGGCGGCGCTTTGTTCCGCACGGCGATGTACCACTCGCACTCAGTCGAAGAAATTCTCGATCGGATTTCCGAATACTTCGAAACGATCTCTGCCGGGCGTCAATACTTTGGTGAAGCAGGAAACCCCGGTGAGATTGTCGAAGCTCCGGTGCTGGATTCTTGTGAAGCGGGAGTGGGCGCATAGTTTGGTTCCGCTCGGTACAGAACCGGGAGCGGTAGCGACCGGGTTAAAGACTCAACACTCGAAAGCAGGGTGGCGCAGTATTTCGTCGAGAATGGAATCTTAGTCACGCGTCAATCTTGTGACCCACTGAACCGGATGGCGGGACCCCTTCGCTACCGCTTCGGGTTCTGTACCGGCGCCATCCAATAATCGTTAATCCATTTTGATAAGTATCTGATCTCTATTTCCAACGGAGGCCTGCAAGTGAGACAAATCACTATCTTATTAACCCTCATAATTGTGTTTGGGGCGAACCTCGCTATCGGCACTGCTCAGCAGCATTCAAGCCAACCCCCGACCACGTCTAACACAACTGCCAGCACGCCGCAGCAACAGATTACGCGCGACGCTACCCGTGAAAAGCTGCGCCAGGTCCTCGACGCTGTCGGCCCGAAAATTAATGTTTCGTTCCGGCAGAGCGACAAACAGCCATACAACTTTGTAGGGCTCATGAAAACCAGTCTTAAGAATGCGGACACGCTCGAGATCGTAGTCTCGGTAAGCGCGGAGCAAACGATTCACTTTCGTATCTTCCCGCACTACAACGGCGGCTATCTCAATATTGATAAGGCCAAAAGCGGCGAAGGGCTGATGCGACAAATGGTACGCTTCAGCGATACGAATTTCTTGTTTTGGGGAGCAGATGGATCGGGGGACATTTTCGCCGGCTACAATTTCACGCTCGAATCCGGCTTTCCCGAAGCGTCAGTGAGAGTCGTCCTGAATAGTATCGCGAAGGCAGACGACTTTGTCGGCCAGATGCGCCCGTCCATCGATGGCAGTACTGCTCCATAAGGAGCGAGATCAGTATCGGGAGCGGTAGCGACCGGGTGACAGTTTGCCGATCTCGACCCTCGCGTGGTGAGACCTGATTGCTACGAGCCTCCCGGTACCTCACATCAAGGCGTGTTTGGTGACGGCGGCGGGACCGCACTCATCTGCGTCCCCGCCCCGCTGTCCAAATTCACCGGCGCCGGATAACCTTTGCCCGCCAGTTCAACAACCTCGATCACAAACTCTTTCTGGCTGCGTAGTTTTTTCTGCCGCTCGGCTTCCGCCTTCCTGTCGCTCGCATTGACCGCCGGGTTCGCTGAATTCTGCAGAGGATCATTGGCTGGCTTCGGTGCCGGCCTGGGCGTGGGCTGTTTCTTGGGATGCCGAGACATTGCATTCAACGCCTCCCACACCTTTGCTTTCTCTTCTTCGCCCAGGTTATCGAAGCTGGCGCCGTTGGCCGCGAGCACCGCGCGCAAATTCTCTTCCGTATTTGTGTTCTGGTTGTAAACGTCGCGATAGATGTGCAGCTTGCCGTCCTCAAACACGATCGTCTCATAACGCAGTTCCACGGGCACTAACTGATCCAGTTTGACTGTCTGCGTTTTGGTTCGCTTCTTCAGATACGCTGACATCGTCTCTTCAGTCAGTTCAGTACGCGCGACCTGGGCCAGCACTCGCGCGAAATCCTTAACTTGGGCATTCGTCATGCCCACGCAGCCATGCGATGCGAAGGCGCCGATCTTTGCCAGCGGCTTGCCACCGTGTATCAGTGAAGGTGAGCCAATCGGAATCTTAATCGGGCCGAGCGGGTTGTGTTTGCTTCCCGCACCGATCACTTCGCCGGGCGTCACATTCATCGCATCGACCCAGGGCGAGTGCGGCGGCGTCCAGGTCGGATTGAAAATGATCTGTTGGGCATTGCGCAGACCTTGTGGCAGAGGAAATTGCGGATAACCGATGCCTATCTTATAGGACTTAACCAGCGCACCGTTGGCAAAAACGTCCAGGCGAAAGGCTGGAATATTAACGACGATGCGCGTATCCGCCGGCACGGCGTTCGGACCAGGCAACATCGTCGGCTCGGCCTGCTTGGCTACATCGGCTGCGAACTCTTCGCCTCCTTTATTCCAGCGGTTGCGAGCCATCGGGATGGCCTTTTCGGCTGCGACGGGAAGAGAGGGATTCGGTGTGGCTTCAGCCGTTTGGGCTTCGGTGCGGGGCTTACATCCGGACAAGAGCAGCCCCAGGGTCACGATTACAAGTGCGCGCTTTAACTTCGGATTCATATGTCGCATTAGATTCGCTTGGGTCGCGATCGACCATGCGGTGCGCCACGCTCGGCTTAAGTGCTAGCCACAGATGTATCTCAGAAGCCCGACCGTAAGGGAGGGCCGGCTTGAATGCCGAGCAGTCCAATCGGAACGCCGCGAGTGAATAACTGAATAGCCCTCCCTTACGGTCGGGCTTCTGACATACTCGACAGTGGCGAACAAATCGCTATAATGCCGGGGCTCGGCAAAATCTCTCCCAATGTTTGCTTAATTCCAAGGCTCGCCGCTATCATGCTGTCCACCAAAACCGAGAGTGACAGTGTAAGGTCCGAACCTTAACAATCTGAAAGGAACACTATGAAGCGCATCCTGCTAAGTTCAATCATTATCGCCAGCCTGCTCACCGCATTCGCCTGCCAGTCAGGTGGGGGCGGAGATAAGGTCAAGATTGGCGTCTTTATGTCGATGACCGGCGACACGGCCAACTTCGGCATCTCGTCCACCAATGGCATCAAGATGGCCGCGGACGAGGTCAACGCCGCAGGCGGCATCAACGGTAAGCAGGTTGAACTCGACGTGCAGGACGATCGCTCTGATCCCTCCGAGGCCGCTACTATCGTCACCAAATTCGTGACGCAGGATGGTGTCAATGCGATTCTGGGCGAAGTGGCCAGCTCGCGTTCGATCGCCGCGGCGCCCATCGCGCAGAATGCCAAAATTCCGATGCTGACGCCGTCCTCGACGAATCCGGAAGTCACCAAGAAGGGTGACTACATTTTCCGTAGTTGCTTCATCGATCCGGTGCAGGGCGCCGCCATCGCGCAATTCGCCGCGCGCACGCTCAACGCCAAGCGTGCCGCCATCATGGTCGATCGCAAGAACGATTACTCAACCGGACTCGAGAAGTTCATCAGCCAGACTTTCACCAAGCTCGGTGGGCAGATGGTTGTGACTCAGTCGTATCAGGCAGGCGATCAGGATTTCAATGCGCAGATTACTTCGATCAAAGGCGCGAACCCTGACGTGATTTTTGTCCCCGGCTATTACGGCGACGTCGCCCTTTTCGCCAAACAGGCGCGCGACAAAGGCATCACAGTTCCGCTGGTCGGCGGCGACGGGTGGGACGCAGAACAGCTTTATAAGATTGGCGGCGCCGCGCTCAACGGTTCGTTCTTCAGCAATCACTATTCACCCTATGACAAGGATCCGCAGGTGCAAAAGTTCGTCAACGACTACAAAGCACGATACAACTCGATCCCGGACGCGCTCGCGGCAACCGCTTACGATGCTGCGCGCATAATGTTCGACGCGATCAAGCGCGCCAATTCGCTGGACGGCAAAGCCATCCGCGACGCCCTGGCTGCTACCAAAGACTTTCCCGGCGTGACCGGCAAGGTGACCTTTAATGAGAACCGCGACGCGGTGAAGCCGATCGTCATGATCGAGATCAAAGACGGCGGCGTCTATGCGGTGCGCGAACGGGTCCAGGTTGAAGGGGCCGCCATGCCCGAGTTGACCGCCAGTCCAACTTCCTCGGTCAGCCCGAGCACTGCTGCCAGTCCGACCTCGTCGGCAAAACCCGCCGCTTCGGCCACGCCGGCAACTGCCAAACCGGCCTCAACGAAACCGGCTGCGTCGCCCACTCCGAAGACATAGAGTCCGAGCTGTACGATCCGCTCAACTGAATGAGTACTTTTCTACAGCAGTTAATTAACGGCATCTCACTGGGCGCGATCTATGCTCTGATCGCGCTCGGCTACACGATGGTCTATGGAATTCTCCGCCTGATTAATTTCGCGCACGGCGACGTGTACATGGTCGGGGCATTCATGGGCTATTACCTGGCGGGCGGCATCGGCATCCGCGGCGCGCAGATGCTGATGGGCAATCCGGATGCGAATGTCTTCGGACGCGTCATAGCGCATGGACTACTCGGTGGCGGAGTTTTACAACCGTCGTTAGTCACTGCCCTCGTAATCATGCTTTTGGCGATGGCTATCTGCGCTGCCCTGGGCGTGATCATTGAACGTCTCGCTTACCGGCCGGTCCGAAAATATTCACGCCTGACCGCGCTGATCACTGCCATCGGTGTTTCCCTGCTGCTCGAGAACGGCGGCCAGGTAGTCTTCGGCGCGGACCCAAAGTTTTTTCCGGAGTTGTTCAAGAAGCGCAATCTCAATCTTATCGGCGGGGCCAGTATCAATACGGCCGACATCGCCGTGCTGGTGATCGCCTTTGCCCTGATGGTGGGACTGCAACTGGTTGTCTATCGCACCAAGACCGGGAGAGCGATGCGCGCCGTGTCCTTCAATCTGGATTCGGCAAAACTGATGGGCATCAACACGGACCGCATCATTGCCTTTACGTTCGCGTTGGGATCAGCGATGGCCGCAGCCGCCGGTGTGCTCGTCGCCATACGCATCCCGCGGGTCGATCCGCTAATGGGAATCCTGGTGGGTCTGAAGGCATTCGTCGCGGCCGTGTTAGGCGGCATCGGCAATATTCCCGGCGCGGTGCTCGGCGGTCTGCTGATCGGCATCACTGAAACAATGGTGGTTGGCTATCTATCGCCGACTTACAAAGACGCGGTGGCCTTTGCGATTTTGATTTTGATCCTGTTGTTCCGTCCTTCCGGTTTGCTGGGATCAACTGTGCAGGAGAAAGTCTGAAAGAGAGAAGTGTCAGAAGCCCGACCGTAAGGGAGGGCTTGTTCGGCATTCCAACAGGCCCTCCCTTACGGTCGGGCTTCTGACACTTCTGACCTCTTGTTTCCTATGTCTCGCTACCTCCGCAATCTGATCATCGCGCTCGTCGTGCTCGCTGTTCTTTACGGCCTGAACTTTGTTTTTGGCGGCCGTATGATCAGCCCGTACTTCAGTCGCATTCTGATGCTCTCGGGCATCTCGATCACGCTTGCGGTTTCGCTGAATCTCATCAACGGGTTCACCGGACAGTTTTCCATCGGGCACGCGGGCTTTATGGCCGTCGGCGCGTACTCGTCGGCATATTTCTCGGTTAATTACGGTATTCGGCTGGCCGCGACCCTCGGCGATGGCACGCTGGGTTGGGTTGTAGCCCTTACCGTCGCGACCTTGATTGGCGCGGCGTGCGCCGGGTTGGCGGGCCTGTTAGTCGGAGTGCCGTCGCTGCGTCTGAAGGGCGACTATCTGGCAATTGTGACGCTCGGCTTTGGCCAGATCATCGTAGTGTTCCTGAACAACATCGAAGCGATTGGCGGCGCTCGTGGTTATTCCGGAATTCCGATCGTCAAAAGCTTCTTCTGGATTTTTCTGATTGCCATCCTGACCATCGTAATCGTTTATAACATCGTGCATTCGGCATTCGGGCGAGCGTTGATCTCGATCCGCGAAGACGAGTTGGCCGCCGAGGCGATGGGCGTCAACACGACGCGTTACAAAGTAATGGCCTTTGTGATCTCTTCGGCCCTGGCCGGCGCGGGCGGCGTGCTGCTCGCTCACTTTGATGGCTATCTCAATCCGAAGTCGTTTGAGTTCATTAAGTCTTTCGAGATCCTAATCATGATCATCCTCGGCGGGCTGGGCTCGATCGTCGGCTCAGTGCTGGGCGCGGTCCTGCTCACGATCCTGCCTGAAGCGCTACGCGGCTTTGCCCAATACCGCATGGTGATCTATTCGCTGCTGCTGATCGTTTTGATGATCACGCGGCCACAGGGCTTGCTGGGAAAGACTGATGTGTTCAAGAAGTGGCGCGCGCGCCTGCGCGGCAAGCGGAGCGGCGAGACACCCATCGACGATTCGGGCGCCGTAATCAAGAAGGAAGAAGTATGACCAGCGGAAACGGCACGACGACCCAAACGAGCAAGACCGGCGACCTCGTGCTGAAGACTGCCAAGGCCACCATTCGGTTTGGCGGCCTAATAGCCGTCAACGAACTGGACATGAATGTTCGGCGCGGAGAGATTTACGGATTGATTGGCCCCAATGGCGCGGGCAAGACGACCATCTTCAATTTACTGACTGGCGTTTATGAACCGACTTCGGGCGAGATTTACTTTGAAGAACGTCGCATCGACGGCATGCGGCCTTACGAGATTTCGCGCTGTGGTGTGTCGCGAACTTTTCAGAACATCAGGCTGTTTCCGGGAATGTCGGTGCTGGAAAACGTCATGACGGCATGTCATATTCACGCGCGCCAGAATCTGTTCGACGCCGTGGTGCGCTCGCCCCGGTTCGAACGCGACGAACGCGAGCAGCGCGATTTTTCTCTCGAGCTGCTGGAGATTTTCGATCTGGCAGATGCCAGAGGTGAAGGCGGTACGAGTCTGCCCTATGGCAAACAGCGCCGCCTCGAAATTGTCCGGGCCCTGGCCACCCGGCCAAAGCTCTTGTTGCTGGACGAGCCGGCCGCCGGACTGAATCCTTCCGAGCAGGAAGACTTAATGCTCCTGATCCAGCAAATCCGCGACCGCTTCGGCCTGACAATCCTGCTGGTCGAGCACAACATGAAAGTCGTCATGGGCGTGTGTGAGCGGATACAGGTCGTGGATTATGGAAAATCGATCGCCCTCGGCGTGCCGGATGAAATTAAGAACAATCCGAAAGTGATCGAGGCGTATTTGGGGGATTAGTTAGTCTCTGTGGAACTCTGTGTTTCTCCGTGACTCTGTGGTGAAGTTGAATCGATGTTTACCGCCGAGACACGGAGGACCACAGAGACTCACAGAGTTAAAGCCTTAAGGTCCTGAATAAAGTTTATGCTGGTTCTGGAAAACGTTTCCGTCAACTATGGCGCGATTGAAGCCTTGCGCGGCATCTCGATGCGGGTCGAGCAGGGCGAAGTCGTCACTCTGATTGGCGCCAACGGCGCCGGCAAAACAACCACGCTGCGCACGATCACCGGACTGCTGGCGCCGCGCGAAGGCAGCGTCACGTTCGAAGGTCAGGAGATTGGCGGCACGCCTACGCATAAGCTGGTCGCTCGCGGAATTTCCATGTCACCCGAAGGGCGCGGGGTCTTCGCAAATCTCACGGTGCGCGAGAACCTGCAGATGGGAGCGTACCTGCAAAAGAATCGCGCTCAGATCGCTGCGGACATGGATCGCTGCTTCAAAATGTTTTCGCGCTTGAAAGAGCGCGAGACGCAAAAGGCTGGCACGCTTTCTGGCGGCGAACAGCAAATGCTGGCGATGGGCCGCGCGTTGATGTCGCGACCGCGTCTCCTGTTACTGGACGAGCCTTCGCTCGGACTGGCGCCGCTGGTCGTTCACACCATCTTCGAAGCAATCGACGAAATCAGGAGCAAAGGCACGACCATCCTGCTGGTGGAACAAAACGCCCACGCCGCCCTCAAGCATTCCGATCGCGCGTATGTCCTGGAAACCGGCGGCATCACCATGGAAGGCCCTTCGAAAGACCTCGCCAACGATCCAAGGATCAAGGAAGCGTACCTCGGGGAGTAAGTTCGTCGGGTTGGTTTCAACGCGATTGCGTCCCTCGGTCAGCCATATCAAAGTTAACGTCGAGATTCTGAAGCGAGTTCGGGTAGATGGTGACGTCAAACCTTTTCTCGCCGAACTCCTCATGCCAGGCGGCGAAGGTGTAATTGCCGGGCGGCAACCCTTCAATCGTGAATGTTCCTTTATTATCGGTAACCGCGAAAAACGGATGTTCGAAAACTCCAACATAAGCCTTCATCCAGGGATGTTGATTGTTCTTGATTGGTATCGCTATCTCTGAATGTGTGAACCGCGTCATCAACGGTTCACTCAAGGGGGCTTGAGAGTAGTTCCAGTCCACATTATTTTTTGGCGTAGCGTGTACATTGTGCGTGGTGTTGTCGCCGTTTCTAACCTCGAATGTTTGATTCACCTGGACTCCCAGCACATGAGGAAAATCGCGACAACCGCGCTGTTCCAGTACACCATTGGCGGCTGGTACATCGAAACTCAAACCCTCTAGAGCCGCACCTGTCTTCACATAAATCAGAACGTTTGCCAGGTGACCATCCGTGCCAACGATCGATTCCGTGAAAGGCTTCGGGTTGTTCTCATAGCAGACCGGATCGGCGCTCATGTCGATCTGTCTCGGCTTAGGGGCGGCTCCTGAAAATGAAACCGTACCCGTCAAACTGCCTTCGCTTCCGTTTCGATGATAGAGCTTCTTCGTTGATTGTGATTCCGACTGAGCGAATGTCAACGCGGCCGCGAACAACATCAACGCCACCCCAAAAACCGTCAACTGAGTAGTCTTCACTTGTTTCATTCGAGCACCTCATCTCTCAAATACTATTCGACAATCCGCTGGTCACCCATCGTGCGATCCTCAGAACCGCCGCGTAGATTTCCAAGTCAGTCTAGGTTTTTCGTCGCTAACACCTCACGCGCAGTTTCTCTATTACCATTACAACTGATCCTTCGCGGTGCATCCAGAAATTTCAAATCAAAGCTCAGACTTCGATACAGATCGACAATGCGCTTCGTGGCCTGATTCGAAAGGAGTACCGGTCCGCGATGCTTGGCCAATAACTCAGCCGTGCGTACTTGATCATCCCACGAAAATCCGCCGGCACTGTAGGTAGTAAACTCCACGTCGTACGGTGGATCAGCATAAATGAAATCGTCGGGCTCGATCGAAAGTTGCGCGAGATCCTTGTTCGTGAATGACCATCCGCGGAATAGCTTCCGGTACGAATGAAAGTCGGTCGCGTAATTCACCGTCCTGTATTGACCGAACGGAACATTGAACTCGCCACTTCGATTGAAGCGGCACAGACCGTTGAAGCAAGTGCGGTTCAGATAGTAGAAGAGTTGCGCAGCTTCCGCGGTCCTTGCGCCACCGTTTTTGATAATTTGATTGAAGCGTGCGCGGTGACGATAGAAAAGATTACGGTCGTAACGCGCCTCAATCTTCATCGACAGCCCGCGCCGGACCTGCGCATAGAAATTAATCAGGTGAGGATTTAGGTCGTTCAGCACTGCGCGCTCTGGTCGTAAACCCAGCGCGACCGCCAAGCCTCCGCAAAACAACTCGATGTAACGACGTTGCTGATGCGGGCGCCAGAGCGGTTCAATGTGCGGCGCCAGCCAGCGCTTGCCCCCGGCCCACTTCAACGGCGGACCTGGAGATAGCAGCACTGCATCGACTTCGCGATTACGGTTTTTGTCTGCGCGTTTTGTCGCTCGGGTTAACACGCTGCGCACGATAGCAGATGGCGGGAAGGCGTCAAAATGGCGTAAGAGAAGAAACGCTAGATTTGGTGCCGGAGGTCGGACTCGAACCGACATGAGGAGTGAACCTCGCCAGATTTTGAGCCTGGTGCGTATACCAATTTCGCCACTCCGGCACAGCTAAGACGCCAAGTTGAGACGCCATATTAGAGGCACATGCAGCCAACGTCAACTTTGCCTAGACCCTCACGCCCAATAGCCCGGCCCCGAAACAAGCCCCAAAATGTCCGTCAAACGCCCGGCTTAGCTGGACAAAAGAATGTTTGCCAATCTCGAGCTCTTGTTATACAATTGCCAAGCCAGTTGAGGCTGGCTCGAACTGCCAGGGTTTCCCACCGGACAAAGTAACACCCCCTCGTTAAGCTTTAACCGAGAACATTACTGTTACCGCTAACCAACTATGCTCGAAAAGATTGCCAAGCCCCGTCTCCTGATTGTCGATGACGAAGTCGAAGTCCGCGGCGTACTCCACGACCTGCTGAACGACTCGTACGAGTGCGCCGAGGCCTCCTCCGCCGAAGAAGCCCTCAACCAACTCCGCGCTACCGATTTCCAGTTGGTCATCAGCGACATCACCATGAGCGGGATGACCGGCCTGGAAATGATTCCGCATGTGAAGGTCGTGTCTCCTGACACGGTCATCGTAATGATTAGCGGGATGCAAACGATTGAGAGCGCCATAAACGCGCTTCGTTTGGGAGCGTTCGATTATCTAATGAAGCCTTTCGATCTTCGTCAGGCGGAAGCCGCGGTGGCGCGCGCGCTTGAGCACCACGAGCTGGTAGTCGCCAAGCGGCGCTATGAAAATCATCTGGAAGAGTTAGTCGATCAGCGTACCGCTGAATTGGATCAGGCGCTCGATTCGCTCGAGAATGCGTATCGCTCGACGTTACGGGCTTTGACTGCGGCGCTCGAGACCCGCGATGCCGAAACCCATGGACACTCGGAACGCGTAGTGACTTTCAGCCTCAGGCTCGGGCGCGAATATGGATTGACCTCGGCGCAAATGAAAGCTCTGGAGTTCGGCTCACTGCTTCACGACATCGGAAAGATCGGCGTGCCCGATGCTATCTTACGCAAGCCCGCCAAACTGACGGATGAAGAATGGGTGCTGATGCGCGAACATCCGATGCATGGCCAGCAGATTCTGCGCGACATCAAGTTTTTGGAAGGCGCCGCCAAGGTGGTGGCCCAGCATCATGAAAAGTGGGACGGCTCAGGTTATCCTCTCGGAGTAAAAGCTGAAGAGATTGATATCTGTGCCCGCATCTTTTCCGTCGCGGACGCGTTTGACGCCATCACCAGCGATCGTGTGTACCGCCAGGGCCGGCCCTACGAGGCCGCGAAGCAGGAGTTAAACGAATGGTCCGGCCGTCAGTTCGATCCGAAAGTTGTCGAGGCGTTTCACCGGGTTCCGCAAGAAGACTGGGACGAGCTGCGACGCCAGTCGCTGGTGCGCAAACCTTCTGAGCCCGAGTGGCAGCCTGTCGCACCCGCCGTAGAATCGCAGTTGAATGCGCCCGTTAGCTGAAACTTTGTCAGTGGCGCAGACTTCAGTCTGTTGATTCTCTGGTTCAAAACTGATCACAGACTGAAGTCTGTGCCACCTAATCAGGGACCACGTATCCTCGCCTGCTTCTTAAGTAAAGACCAACTCGCCGCGAAGCAACTTGTACTTTTCTGTATTCTCCCGGTTTGGCCTCGGCCAGCGGACGTGTAGGCCGATAGGTGACTACGTATTCCGCGCCGATGTCGCGCGCGACTTCTTCACCTTTCGCGATCATCTCTTCAGTTGAGATTGGTAAAAAGATCCGGCCGCCGGTTTCAACGGCGAGATCCGTCAACCACCGCTCGCTCTTCCTCGTTTCAGCTTCGTAGGCCTTGCGCACTTTGGTCATCGCCGGATCGAATCTGATGGCTACGCCGAAGGACGGAGTGCGCGTGGTTCCGTTCGGCCTCGTGGGATCGTTCGCGGCGATTGGATCCGAAGATGGGGGGCGCATCCCGACGCTGATATCTGCTGGCTTCTTATCGTTCTGCTGCCTCACAAATTCGGTGTAACTAATGATGTGCACAGTGGCCCGCGTGGCGACCAGTTGTTTGATCGCTTCATTGACCGCAACCTTTCCCCCGGGGCTTTCCACTCCGTCAGTTATCAAGATCACATGACGGCTGCCTTCGGGCTGATCGGAAAGCAACTGCGCGGCTTTGGTCATCGTTTCGAAAATCCGCGAACGCTTAGTCGCAAACAGCTTCCACTTCAGCACGCGCGCGATTTGGTCCACATCAGTTGTCCACGCCTGCAGCAACTCAGCCTGATTGGACGATTGGAGGACAGCGATCCGATCGCCCTGACGCAGTCGCGAAACCACCCGGAGCGCGACGTCGCACGTAGTGCTGGTTTTCTTCGACAATCCAGCAAGACCGTTCGCATCGCCGCCCGTATCCAGAATCAACAGCACATTCGCTGGAATGTGGCGCACGCTCTTGATTTGTTGAGGCACGCCGTCTTCGAGCACCAGCACGTCGTCGACTTCAAGCGTCGGATCGTAATGGCCGTAGCTGTCCGTAGCGTTGACCGGAAGACGCACCTCCTCGGTGAACACTTTCACTTGGTCTTCGGCTTTGGGTTCGACGGTTGGGGTTGGCGAAGGGCTTGGCCTGACGGCCTGTGCGGATGAAGTTAGCGAGGCAGATAGAAGCAGCAATACTGAAAAAAGGGTAACTAATAATCTTTGCAAACTTTCACCTCGGGTAACGCACGCCGGCTATCGATTCGACTTATCAGTACAGACCCGGAAACAATCCACGAAATCACGCCAAATCCGTTTCGTGTGGATTCGTGGATCGTTCGTTATTCAGCAATGAGCAAGGCCGTCGAGTGAATAGTTCCGCACCACGCTAAATCATTAAGGCACGACATAGCCCTGTCGGCTTCGCAGATACAACCCAACGCGCCGGGAAGCAACTTCAACTTTTCGATATTCGCCTGGTTTGGCTAAAGCCAGCGGGCGTGTGGGGCGATAAGTGACGACGTACTGCGAGCCGATGTCGCGCGAGATGCTGTCCGCCTGGCTCAACAAACTCTCAATGGAATCCGGCAGCAGAATCCGGCCGCCGCTTTCCTCGGCAAGAGCGACCAGTTGCTTTTCACTATCACGCGTCGCGCGTTCGTATTCTTTTCGTTTTCGCCGCATCGCCACGTCCGTATCAATCGTCGCAATTTTGAAACCAGGGGTACGAGTAGTACCGGGCGGCAGTGTGGGATCGCCGTTAGCCACGGGATTGCTGCCAGGGTTAGCGTCGCGCTGCACGCCGTCGCCGCCACGGATCACTTTGGTTTGAGTTTGCAGAGTCTGCCGCTCCAGCACCGTGTAACTAATGACGTGAACGCTTGCCTGAATCGAGTTCAGTTGTTTCAGAGCGCTCGCCATGGTGACACGTCCGTCGGGCGCGTCGACGCCATCCGTGATCAAAACGATATGGCGCGTGCCCGCCGCGGTCTCCCTAAACTGATCGGCTGCGGCGGCGATAGCGCTTGCCAGCCGGCTGCTCTTACCCGAGTTCAGCTTCGTCTTGAGCACCTTCGCGATTGCCGCTCGATCCGTGGTCCAGCTTTGCAAAAGCTCCGGCTTCATCGCGAATTGCATGATTGCAATTCGATCACCCGGTTTGAGCGCTGAGACGATTCGCATCGCCACGCTGCGAGTAAGATTTGTGTCCTTCAATCCCAGCGCGTTGCCGGTGTCGAGCAGCAACAGCACGTTTGCCGGCAAGTGCTGAATGCTTCTGATTTGCTGCGGCTGTCCATCTTCAAGCACGAGCACGTCAGCAACTTCCAGCGTCGGATCGTAATGACCGTACGTATCGGTTGCCGCCACGGGAAGTCTGACTTCTTCCGTGAAGACACGCACCGGTTCCTGATCTTCACTCTTAGGTGTGGGCGAGGGTTTCGGTTTGACCTGCGCTCGCGAGGCGGCCGCTGAAAAAACCAGCACCAGGATGATTAGAAATGGTGAGCGCAAACTTAATTCACTCCGCAGACTTTGGTTTGGAACGTCGGCAGGTTTGATGCCTCAGGTCATGCTTTGCAGTTGCCCGGCGCGAGCAAGAAACTAACGCATGGTCTTGCGCGCCTGAGCTTGCACAGCCGTAATAGCAATGGCGTCAACGATGTCTTCCGCTTTGCAGCCGCGTGAAAGATCGTTGGCCGGGGCGTCCAGGCCTTGCAGGATAGGGCCGATTGCGGTCGCGCCGGCGAGTCGTTCCGTTAGCTTGTAAGCGATGTTGCCGGATTGCAGATCGGGAAAGATCAGCACATTGGCGCGACCGGCTACGCTCGAACCCGGCGCTTTGGATTGCGCGATCGCCGGCACCAGGGCGGCGTCGGCTTGCAACTCACCGTCGATCTCGATCTCAGGCGCGCGAGCGCGCACCGTGCGCGTCGCTTCGACAACCTTATCAACCAGACGATGGTGGGCACTGCCCTTAGTCGAAAACGAAAGCATGGCTACGCGCGGCTCAGCGCCGAGCAAGGCGCGGCAAGAGTCAGCCGAAGCAATAGCGATTTCAGCCAATTCGGCGGCGCTCGGTTCGATCACTACGCCGCAGTCGGCATAGATCATCGCGCCGTTGTGACCGAGACTTTGATCGCGCAGCGCCATCAGGAAAAAACTGGAAGCCAGTTTGAATCCCGGACGCACGCCGATGCAGTGAAGGGCCGCGCGCACCGTATGCGACGTCGTGTTGGTAGCGCCCGCGACCGAGCCATCGGCGCGACCGTCTCGCACCATAAGGTTGCCGTAGTAAAGCGGATCTCGCAGGGCGTTGCGTGCCTCATCAAGAGTGAGGCCCTTGGCGCGCCGGGCTTCATAAAGCAGCGCCACCATTTTATCGAAATCATTCGCGCGGACGTGATCGATAACTTCGACTCCACCGAGATCGGCGCCCACCTGGCGGGCAGCGGCGCGCACTTTCTCTTCGTCCCCGAGAACCGTAATACGCGCGATTCGTTCGCGCGCAGCAATGCCGGCGGCGGCTACCGTCCGCGGATCTTCGCCTTCGGATAGAACTATGCGTTGAGGATTAGCTGCAGCGCGTTGGCGAATTTGATCGAGAATGGACACAGCGAATCAGTAAGCAGTGGGCAGTGAGCCGTAAGTAGAAAACTCACTGGCCTCGGAATCGAGCGACCGCAAATCTATCACGAGATCCGCCGGTCCGAAAGCTTGGGCAGCGGTGCGGATTGCCCTACCAGTCTCATTAGCACCGTGGCTTTAGCCCGGTGATTTAGTACACGGATAACTCGGAAACCGTTTCAAACGGTTTCCCTTCCCGGCCTAATCCCTGATCACCGGGCTAAAGCCACGGTGCTAATGAGAAGGCTTGCTCCAGTCAGCGCGGGTCGGCTAGACTCTCGAATAAGATTAGGAAGCATTCGTGACGAACTAACCACTGATAACTAACAATTAACTATTCCATGTCCAAAGTTCAACTCAAAAGCCGAATGAAAAACCTGCTCATGTTCCTGCCGAACATGATCGTTCTGTGCGCCAAGTTGATTGTGGACTCACGCGTGCCGCGAACCGAGCGCGCGTTGTTCGCCGGCGCTTTGATTTACGCCATCATCCCGTTCGACTTCATTCCCGACATGATTCCCTTCGTCGGGCAAATAGACGATCTGTTTCTCATTGCATTGACGGTCCTGCGACTAATTGATCGCACCGACGACCGCGTCGTACGCGAGCATTGGCGCGGCGGCGGCGACATCATCCAACTCGTTGAATCAGTCGCGACTGTGGCGCCTTTGTTAATCCCAAAACGCATCAGCCGAGTGCTGCTGTCCAAAGTGAAACCCACGGCCGAGGGCACCGGCCTACTCGTGAATGCTTCAAGATTCGAACCGCTTTTGGTTGAAGTTCCGGAGCGAGGAAAGTCAGCACCGAGTGGGCATTCTGACGTCGTGGATAAGAAAGCTCAGCTTAAGTCCATAGTTCTTCCAAAAGAAAAATAGTCTCCGGTAATAAAGACCGTCAAAACGTTCGATTGATCGTGCCGAGCAATTCTCCCTTTCGTTGAAAGAAGCTAATGGTCATTCCGTTTGGATCGACCCTGACCCGGGCAAAATTATCGGTCGAGAAGACGGCGGACGCATTCACCACCGTGTATGAATTCTGGGAACTGGATTTGAGTGAGTCATCGAAGGCAAATTCTCCCGAGTCCATGTGTGGGTACGGCCAGAAGAACGATGAAGAAACGATCGAGCTGATCTTGAAGGCTGGATCCCGCGGCGTGATCAATTCGGCGCTGAAGGAACAATGAACATCGCCGGACAGGAACACGACCTTGCCAATATTATTCGTGAGGATGAAATCGAGGATCTTCGTTCGCTCAGGAATGAACCCTGACCATTTATCATCGCTCTCGGATTTAAGATCGGGAAAGAACGGAACCGAGGTTACGATCATCTTTACTCGCCCCGATTTATTGTTGAGCCAATTCAACAGGCCGGCCATCTGGGCATCGCTCATCATCCGGCGCTTATCCGGATCGCTGCTCCAGACGCGCTCCGTACGCGAGTCCGTCACGAACCAATCGCAGCAGCCATCCTGAAACGAATACCAGAAGCAATCCGGCGTCCCAGTCAGGCGGTTCTTCGCGTCAAGTCCAAAGAGCGGACTGTGACTGCACTGATAGATTTGATATGAGTGAATCGCATGGGGATAGAGCATGACCCAGTCCTTCTGAGTAGCTTTACTGGGCCAATTGTCCTCAATTTCGTGATCGTCCAGCACCATGTAGGTCGGTACTCGACTCATTAGCTTCCGCAGATACGGTTGCGTAAAAGCCTCGCGATAGCGTTGGAGGTATTGATCAATAGTCGTGTCCGGCGCGACGAAATTCAAATCATCGGCGTATATCTGGTCACCAACCATGACTAACGCATCGATCTGCTGAGGGCTCGTTTGATTGTCGATTTGATCGAGGATACTGTGGAAAGTCTTATCACCACGCTCGTCAAAAAACGATCCGCCAAAAACTCTCAGCAGGTACCGGCACGAACCCACTGCATACGACCGCTCTCGTTGGGCATCGGAGGAGCCCGTACGAAACCTGCCACTTATTCCACTAGTCCAGTCCAGCTCCTGGTTATGGTCAAGATTCTCGAGTTCAGTCTCGGCAAAAAACCAGCCGGCCCTGTATTCATAGACTGTCTCCGCCTGTAATCCGCTGAAAGCGCACACTCCAGTCATGTCGAAGTATGGCGGCAACTTTACAAACTGCGGCGATCCGAACGACTGATTGGGCACCCTCACCTGCGCCACACCGAAACAACGACGATAACCGTCAGGCGTTTTCTGGAAATCGCCGCGAAGCCAGAGGCGGACTTGATCTGAAGTCGTGTATCCCACAATGGGACCCACGGTTGGAAGTTGGATTTTCATGCCAGTTCCTCAAGGGTGGACTTCTATCAAACAAAGCAAACATTACTTGACCGTCGCAACGGTGAATTCATGGCGCGGGTTTGCTATTGGAACTTCCGTCTCGCCAGATCGCCGGCGGTTGATGTATCGATAAAGAATGTCTCGCTGCTGAGGAATAAAGCCCGCCTCGCTGATCAAATAACGCAGCATCTTTTCGTCAGCTTCATTGTGGGCTCCTGCCGCTGAGACAACATTCTCTTCAATCATAATCGAACCCATATCGTTCGCGCCGAAACGCAAAGCGACTTGGCCCAGACGCAAACCCTGGGTCAACCAGGACGATTGGAAGTTCTCGACGTTGTCCAGAAACAACCGCGAGACTGCCAGCATCTTCAGATAGTCGATGCCGGTTGGTTCGTCTTTGATCTTGCGGCCCAGCGCCGTGTTCTCGCGTTGAAACGTCCAGGGAATGAACGCTGTGAAGCCGCCAGTCTCGTCCTGCAAATCGCGTATGCGTTGCAGATGGCGCATGCGATGCTCGATGCGATCGCCGATGCCAAACATCATCGTGGCGCTCGATCTTAAACCGACTTTGTGCACAGCCCGCATCACCGCCAGCCATTCGTCCGTAGTGCATTTGGTGGCGACCTTCTTACGCACTTCGTCGTCAAGAATTTCCGCGCCGCCTCCCGGCAGACTGTAAAGGCCTGCCTCTTTCAGGCGGCCCATGATGGTTTCGTAATCCAGGCCGGAGATCAGATGAAGGTTGTGAATCTCAGGCGGCGAAAAACAATGCAATTGAAAGCCAGGATACTTCGCGCTGAGTGTGCGCAGCAGATCTTCGTACCATTCGACGCCAAAGTCCGGGTGCAGCCCGCCCTGCATCAGCACGCCCGTGCCGCCGAGGGCAATCGTCTCGTCAATCTTCGCGCAAATCTCGTCGATCGTCCGCACGTAGGTGTCTGGCGCGCCCGGCCGTCGATAGAACGCGCAGAACGTGCATACCACGTTGCAGACGTTCGTGTAGTTAACGTTGCGGTCGATTATGTAGGTGACGATGTTGTCGGGATGCCGTCGCCGGCGAATCTCGTCGGCAGCCGCGCCGATCCGCGCGATGTCGTACGACTCGAGCAGCGCCGTGCAGTCTGCATTTGTGAGCCGCTCACCGCGCAGGGCTCTATCGAGAATTACTTGAACGCTGGTATTGGTCACTCGTTTGGCGTTACTCTCTTTCCGAAATTACTTCACCCGGCTCGTGAACACTTCTTCCATCAAATACGGTCGCCGGCAGCCGCTGGCGGGATCCAGTTGGCGCCGGCTATCGGTCCAGATTGGATAAGAAATTCCGCCAAACGAAACGAGCCCTTCATAGTCTCCGTACTGATTGCCATAGTTAATTCCCTGGCAAGGGAACACACCGTTGCAATCATGCTCATTCGAACTCGCGGTGCTCACGCGCTGATCCGCGCCGGCAAACGTTACGCCGCCATCCTTTGATTGGGCCAGGTAATAATCCGTCTGATAGCGGGAGCCGGTCGTATCGTTGCGCGTGTCGTAGAAAGCTACGTTGACGTCACCGGTCAACGGATCTATCGACATCCAGTGATTGAAGCGATCTACTTTGAAGGAGAGCTGATCCGCGACCGGCGCGGGCGTTGACCAATGCCCGCCGCGGTCATCGGAGTATGAAATAAAAATATTGGTAACACTTTGGCTGGTCAGATCCATCCAGGTGCAAGACACGCGGCCGCGATGCGGGCCGTTAGATTGATCGACGCCTAACGAGGGATAAACCAACGCGCCTCGGAATGACTCTGCCGGAATTCTGACATCGAACGGAAGAGTCTTGGTCGAAACCGTAACCGGTACGCCCCATGACTGACCGCCGTTAAAAGAACTATTGAAGACGATCGCGTTAGCGCTGTAGTCATTCCACGCGACATAAACTTCGCCGTTCGGCCCTACGGCCGGCGAGGCTCCGATGGCGCGGCCCGGGCCGGTCGGATCGTCGGCACGGTTCAATGAAAAACTGGCGCCATGATCTGAAGATGTCGCCACCCGCACGCCACCGCCGCTCGAGCCTCCGGAGGCTGCATCCCAGGCAATGTAGACGTTATCGTGAAACGGACTGGTCGCATTCGTGTCCGTCGTGATCATCGGTTTGTCGTTGAAGTGGTTCTCGCCGCCTTCGAATGCAAAGTAGGTCACGTTCGGATAGGTCTGTCCGCCGTCAGCAGATCGCGCGACGGCCATTTGAGTGCCGTTGATGCCGGTACCATTGGCCGAATTCACCCCGCTAAAGTCCACCACAATGTATCCGTAAAAGACGTTGCCCTGGGTGTCGAAGGCCAGCGTCGGGTCGGAACCAAAATTAAAACCACTCTTCGATTTTGACGGCGGCAGAGGTAGATCGACACCGCCCCAACTTGTCCCACCGTTGCTCGAAAAGTAACCGCGCATCGGCAGCCGAAAGATTTCATTCGAGCCGGCAGCGAGCGATTTTGGCCGGCTTGGATTGAGCGTGATGAAGGTCTCGCTCTGTGGTCCGCATTCGTTTGAGACATCGACGTTGCCGCTGGAAGAAATCGACGTACTACTTCCTGTTACTGGATCAGAACCGTTGTCCCGCAGGAACTGAAATTTGTCCCACCAGGTCGGGTTATGCGAGCTGTTTTGCGCCGACACTCTGGCAGAGTGCGTCGATATCATCAGGGAAAACAGAATCAGACCGAACACCAATAACAGAGAGAGTCGCGACATTGCCTTCATCATGGACCTCCTCGAACCGTGAAGCGTAGTTGACGTCTTATTGAAGCTGTTTGCTGTGGCCGTTAGGGGATTCTATCCCATTGTGAAACTGGACTCCAAATACCGGCTCCGGACTTTGAACTCTCGCCCTGAGGAGCGTCTCTCTCATAATTCCAGGACTTGGCATGGAAACATACCAGGCGAACTAGCCCTTCGGTAGCGCGGCACAATGGTCGTAGTGCGACGTCAATCCTGGTGGCCTTTTTAATTAGCACCGCGGCTTTAGCCCCGTGACTCGTGGTCGTGTTTGGCATGAAACCGTTTGAAACGGTTTCCCGTTTGATCCGATGCTAAGCCCACCGCGCTAAAGCGACGGTGCTAATGAGAGCTGAGACAAACTGGACGAGCGCGACATAGTCGCATGATAAACAATCCAGCGTACTTTGGACTGGAATTATGGATCTAATTCGAGACGGATCCAATAAAGTGCTAATCTGTCGGATGAGCCTGAGCGGAAAGATAAGATGACTGAGTTCCAGACCTACGAGGATCATGAGCGACCCGAAACCGACGATTCCCATCGAACTGCATCACGAAATTTACGGGACGGGCAATCCCGTCCTCTGCATACACGGGTTTGGCGCCAGCCTTTTTTCCTGGCGGAACTTCGTTGAGCCTCTATCGCAGAACAACCAACTGGTTCTGATCGATCTAAAGGGCGCGGGAAAGTCTCCTAAACCGCGTGACTCTCATTACTCAGTCCGGGATCACGCGGATCTGATTTACAAGTTCATTTTGGATCACGATCTGAATAACCTGACGCTGGTCGGAAATTCTTTCGGCGGCTCGCTGTCGCTGCTGCTCTCGATCATGCTTATCAAGCAACAGCCCGGTCGCCTGCGCGCAGTAATCGTGATCGATCCCGGCGCTTATAAGCAATTCATTCCAGGTTACGTGAAACTTATCGGCATTCCGGTCGTTGGTGCATTGGCTGTTTACCTGACGCCGGCCAAGGTCATGGTCAAAAGTATTCTGAAGAAGTCCTACTACGACCTCCGAAAGATTACAGCAGATCAAATCGCGGCTTACGCGGCGCCACTCGCCGAGCCGGGTGGAAAACACGCTTTGCTGGAAACTGGAAAGCAGATCATTCCGCCGGACATTGACGAGTTGACTAACCGGTACAAAGAAATCAACGTGCCGACTTTGATCATCTGGGGAAAGCAGGACAAAATCATTTCGCCCCAGGCCGGCGAGCTTTTATCCCAAGCCATTCCGAACTCTACCTTAAAGTGGATCGATCAATGCGGGCACGTGCCGCAGGAAGAGAAACCCGAAGAAACGGTTCCCCTGGTTTTGGAGTTTTTGCGGAGCCTGTAGCGGGGTTCAAGTAAAGCCGTCCACGAACTCACACTAAAACAGGGAAGTCTTAGCTGCTCGGATCATCAACGCTCTCTTCTTCCTCAATGTCGTCGTTTTCGTCATTGTAGATTTCATAACCCGTGGCATCGTCGTAGTAATAACTCTTCGGTGACTCGCGACCCTGGTCGTCCTGAGCCGGCGTTGAATCATTCTCGTTCGGGCTGGGATTTTGCTTATCGTTCATTGTGATCAATCATTACGAAAACATGAGCCTGAACCTTCCCAGAGTATATCCGATTACTGATACGCATCTCTCGGGGCTGTCGCACGCCGAACAGGTTGCGCGGCTGATTCAAGGCGGGGCGTCGCTGATTCAACTCCGCGACAAACACGCATCGCCCCGCGAATTCTATCTCGAAGCCGCCGCCGCCTTAAAGATTGCCCGCGCTAACAATGCGAGATTGATCATCAACGATCGGGTCGATATAGCGCTCGCGCTGAAGGCGGACGGAGTCCACCTGGGCCAGACAGATATGCCCGTCGCCGCCGCTCGGCGGTTGCTCGGCAAAGAAGCCATCATCGGATACTCGACTCACAACATTGCCCAAGCCAAACTCGCGTGTGGTTTGCCGGTGGATTATCTTGCATTCGGTCCAATCTTCCAGACCTCAACCAAGGAGAATCCTGATCCGGTCACGGGCTTGGATGAATTGCGCGAACTTGGCTCAATGAAGGGTTCCCTGCCTCTAGTAGCAATCGGTGGAATCACGCTCGAGAACGCGATTGAGGTCTTCAGGGCCGGCGCTGACGCCGTCGCAGCCATTGCGGAATTAGTAGCTGATCCTACGAGAATCAGAGAAAACCTTAATAAAATGCTGACCCTCACATCAGACGTGCCCAACAGCCCAAGGCTGGGTTGAATAGTTTTTGCTTGCGTTTATCGCTGTTATCAGCGAAAATGGGATTCGCCGTGAATGTGCGCGGCACGTTCCCGTGACCCTCACGTTAACGCGAAAACTCGAATCCTCTGAAATAAGAACGGAGCGCCGCCAGGCATGAGCTTCTTCGATCTGCCACCTGTTATTGAACGAATGCTAATGGTCTCTGACAAGATCAGCGACCTAAACTTTTCTGTTGGTCAATTGCCCCAGGTTGAGATCAACGGAAAGCTGACGCCAGTCCAGCCTCTGGGTCTGCAAAAGCTGACCCCTTATCAAACCGAACTCATTGCCATGACACTGCTGCAGGAGAACTCCGAGGCTGCGGAGCGTCTGGTCCAGACCGGCACGGCCGATCTTAGTTATTCACTTCCTTCGCGCGCTCGTTTCCGTTGCAACATCTTTCAGCAACGCGGTGTGTATTCGATCGTGATGCGAGTTATTCCGACTGACATCCCCACGCTCGGAACCCTGGGATTGCCTCAGCAACTCGCAGAGATCGCTGAACTGCGAAATGGCCTGGTACTAATCACTGGCCCGACCGGATCGGGAAAGAGCTCGACGCTGGCAGCAGTCATCGACATCATCAACGAGACAAAGCATTACCACGTCGTGGCGATCGAGGACCCAATCGAATATCTGCACACGCACAAGAACTCGACCATAAACCAGCGCGAGGTTGGCCACGACACGAAAGACTTCCCCTCGGCCCTGCGCGCCGCATTGCGACAGGCGCCCAAGGTAATCCTGATTGGCGAAATGCGCGATTATGAAACGACTGAGATCGCGCTCGAAGCCGCAGAGACGGGACACCTCGTGCTCTCGACGCTGCATACAATCGACGCGTCAAAGACGATTGACCGCATCATCGGTCTTTATCCGAAGAATGAAGAGCCCGTTATCCGCACGCGCCTGGCGCAAACTTTTCGTTACATTCTTTCGCAGCGTCTGCTTCCGCGCGCCGACTTTCGGGGGCGCATCGCCGCTGTTGAGATACTAAAATCGACACCTCGCACGCGTGAGTACATCGAGAATGGCGAAGCCGAGGGCAAGTCACTCCTCGACGCCATGCGTGACGGAAAGCTCGAAGGCATGCAGGATTTTGACACAGTCATCCAAAACCTAATCGAGCGCAAAATAATCACTGTTGAAGATGGTATCGGCTTCGCGACGAACCAGAACAATCTTTTGCTCTCGCTTAAGGGTCTTACTTCCGGTGAAGATTTCGTTCGCAGCCAGTCAAAGACTGTGATCGCCGGCGAGTCATCGCGCCAACCTTTCGCCTTCAGTCTTAACGAATAGAAACTGTCCTTACTTGAAAGCCAAACATGGTTGTCATCTGCACAAAATGCGAAGCCCGTTTGCAACTGGACGAAGCCAGGGCGCCAACGCGTCCGTTCACTGTTCGCTGTCCCAAGTGTCAGACCAGCGTAAACGTCCAACTTGCGACCCTGCCCACTGCTCAACCCGAAACTCCGGAGGCCGTCATTTCCGCGGAAGCCCCGGCACTCGGCCGCAGTCCTTTTGAGCGTCCGACGACGGCGCCGCGTTTCACCGCGACCCGCGAACAATCGGAAGCCGCAGGTGGCCAGGGCGGCGCGCTGCCGGGACTAAACGATCTGGCGAAACTCCTGGCCGAAGCGATGCGCCAATCCGATGGTGTTACTGCCACCGGCCGCGGGCGAAGTCGGCCAGCGTGGGACCGTCGTAAAGTCTTGGTTTGTGCCAGCCCCGCTTATCGGGAAGTCATAGCCCGTCCACTCGCTGAGCAGGACTACGACGTTTTCGTGGCCGAGAACATGGCCCAGGCTTTGGGCCGTATGCGCGAGGAGCGGATGGACATCGTAATTCTTGACGCGAATTTCGACCCGCTAGAACAGGGCGTTGCGTTCATCACCCGCGAAGTCCGCCTGCTGCGGCCGTCCGAACGACGACGGATGTTTTTTGTTTATTTGACTTCGGGCGTACGCACGATGGACCTGCACGCGGCGTTCCTGCACAACGTAAACCTCGTCATCAATCCTTCCGACGTCGAACAATTACCGGAAGCGCTCGAGGTTTCACTGCGCCACTACAACGAATTGTATCGTGATTTTGTTCGAGCGCTGAACGTCGCGCCTATCTAGCTGGGTGTAGCGCAAGCTGCCAGCTTGCGCCGACTAGCAGAGTGCGCGTTTAGCGGCTGTGCCGCCTGATGTGCGGAAAGCCGCTAGCGCTAAGTTGTGTATCGCGGGCCAACAAAATTCCCTCCCCCATCAAGAACCCAAACGTATAACCGCCGCGCGCAGAGGCGAATGCTTCTGCATAAGCTTGAGGTAAAGCGCTTCGTCCGCGCTGGCTTTCGCCCGGAGGATGCGAGCGGCAAGCAGTCTCTCGGAAGGCTCCCATTGGTCTATTGGCATCATTGCCAACAGCAGCGCCAGCTTTTCAAAAGAGGCTCGCTGGCCTGCGGGCCACTCGAGTGTTTGCAGGCTGAGACTGCGCTCAACGAAATCCATTGATTGTGCGCGAATACTCTGCGCATCGCTCTTGAACTCGCGAGCCATCCGCTTTTGAATTGCGAGCCCGATATTATGAATTTGGAATCGGTCCCATTCAGATCTGCGAGCCTCGTTCGTGCCCGGCAATTTGAATAACATCGGACCCGCCGCGAGCTTTCGCAACATCCGCGCGGAAGTCCGCCGGCCCGGCTCAACCAAAATCCTGCGTTCCTCCGACAGCGTTAACTTCATCAAATCCGGCCGCACGGGGTAAAAGCCCAGCTTGCGATAAAACCAGAACGCTCCCGACTCGATCCCTTCTTCGTTTTCATGCCCGACCTGATAGGGATCGATCGAGAAGACGTTCACGCCAAAAAGCTGGCGCATCAGCCGCAAGACCCGCGCGTACAGCCAGGCCGTCTCGCCTTCACGAAAGGTGTAGTAGAGATTGAAGCCGCTTTCCATCCGCTCAAAAATTGAGAGGCCCTCGAAATAGCCAACCGGCACGCCGTTCTTGAAGAGCAAAGCAGCATGATAAGCACGGAGCGGCAAACGGTTCTCAGCCGGCACACCCAAAACGAAAGCTTCGGTGCCGCGTCCCAGATCTGCTCTGAGCACGCGCCGCGCATCGCCAAAGGTGAAACCGTGCAACTCGCGATAGCGCACGGCCGAAGTTTCCCGCGCCAGCTCCAGAATCTTTTCACCCGATGCTGGTGATAGTTTTTCAACGGGCATTGGCGGCGATTTCAGTTCATCAGCCAGCGAAATTTCACGACGCGCTATCAACGGCCGAACATGAAAGAAAACCTTCCGCGCGGGCAGTTTCATTGAGGTGCGTGAAGCGCGAATGCTGAACTCCCAGCGCACATGTATCTTGAGCGAGTCGTACGCTTCGGCCTTATCCTTCTGCGAAAGTTTTAGGGATTTGAATCGCTCGATCAACCAGACGACTTCATTTGCGCGGCCTTTCGCGGCGTGAAGGTAATCGCGGTAAGACACGTGAGCTTCAACCATCGCTTCTTCTTCGAGCAGCGGCAGAAAGGGCGGCATGGTCGCGCCGAATCGTTCTTCTTCCACGAACCAATCCCAATCAATCGCCAGCTGCGCGGGATATTTTTCAGCGAGCCAGCAAACAATCGGGTAGCTGAAGTTGCTGGTTACACTCGTGCTGGCAATTCCTGAGACCTCCGGATTGTCGAGCGGCGAAAGATCAGCGTCCGCCTTGCGAAGTTGAGAAACACGCTGCTCGAACGTCTTCAGGGTTGCTTCGACTTGCTTCAGGACTCCCGCGCTGGGCGGATAGGCGCGCAGGAACAATAACGTCTCGTGAAAGCGGATCAGCTCGGCTGCATCGGTGAATTTTGATTTCGAAAGCGCCGCGAGTGCGCGCAAAATCTTTGCATCGCCATCGCCGAAGCGACGTATCCGATCTTCCAAGTCAGCAAGCAAGCGCTTCGAGTTCGCAGCTACCATCTGTCCCCAAACCGCAACGCGGTTTCATAACAAAGCCCAGGGTTGCTGCGCAGAGCTACCCTGGGTACGTCTCTATTCCAATTCCGCAACCCTGTCAGGGTTGCGCCAAATCAAATCTACTTGCCTCCCAGGGTAGCCGCTACGCGGCCAACCCTGGGCTTTGTTGCGCAACCGCTTCGCGGTTGAAAATGCTTTCGAAAAAATGTCGTTGTCTTAAGGTTACCTTTTCAGTTTAGATGGCGGACTTGTCCGCCATTCTGATCAGCCGGACAAGTCCGGCTTCTAAACGCCTCGAACCGGCGGGCGGTAGCCCGCCTCTAAACGATCGCCACGGCAAGGCCACGATTCGAGATTACAAATGCTTGCGGAAGAATGTCGCGATCTTCCACGCGTCGATTGCTTTCCAGGGCATCTCGGCCGTCGTGTAATGGCCGCACGGCAACCACACCAGATCGAGATCGATTCCGTAAGCCCTTACCTCGTCTATTATTTGGTGCGTAAGGTCGATCGGAAAAGTCAGATCGTAACGGGCAGCGATGAAACGCATCGGGCGCTGCTTCATCTCGCGCAGACGAGGGATGAAGGGCACAGGGCTAATCGGGGTCCAAAATTCGCGCAACTCGTCAACCGTCAGGTCTGTTTCAATTCCGGCGCGCACGTGTTGCGTCGAGATTCCCTGCCAGACAACATCGGCCACGTAACCCGACACGTGATTGAAAACACCGACGTCGATCGCCGGGTCATGCGCGAAGGCCAGAAACCCGATGCACGAGCCGATACTTGTCCCCAAAATACCGATGCGTTCAAATCCCTGATCTTGCAGCCAGCGCACCGCCGCGCGTGTGTCCAAAACCGCCTGTCGCATCGATTGGATCGTGCGGCCGATGTTTGAACCGACCAGATGATCAGCGCGTTCCAACTCGGGCGGCCGGCGCTCTTCGTGATACGGCAAAGTGAGGCGCAGCGCGGTTATGCCGAGACCATTAAAGATACGACAGGCTTCGACGTGACTGTCTGGTTGAGCATTCCACTGCGGCAGGACTACCACGGCGGCGCGCGGCTTTCGCTTGCGTTCACGGCGGGCCGGAAACAGACGCGCCCGCGCAACATTGTTCTCGGCGGAAGGCGTTTTGATCGCGCTGGTCCAGGTCAACTGATCGCCCTTCAGTTGCCAGTCGTTAATCTCCGGCAGCGCGTAAAACTCTTCACTGCGGTTCATTGCCTGCGCGGTATGCTCGCGAAAGACAGTCCGCGGATCAGCGCCGTTGACGTGATCCCGGATGAACTCCTGGCCCCACGCAAACGGACGCACGACTCGATTGTTATCCCGTTTTGTGTGCGCGATCTCGCGGGCGCGCATCCATCTTCCGAACAAATTGGCCTCCTGGGTCGGAAATCTGCCGAAAGCTCTTGCAGATTTCCATCAAGTCATCCTAAAGTTGTGCCCACTGTAAATCAAGCAAGGTCCGAATAGGCGTGGTTGAGGTTGCGTTTAGAGTTCAACCTTAGGTTGCTGTTTCAAGCCCAAGCTAAAACTGAACTCTAAACAGAACCAGTAAACAAATAAGGGTTTTGAGTGTCCACCTTTTGGGCGGACTTGAATCTTTGAGGAATCCACTCCCCTGGTGCCCCCAGGGTAAAACTGTCTGCGATCGTTAGAGGTAACTATGTGGCTCAAAAAAAAGAGGACCGCAATTCTGGCGCTGACTCTCCTGGCGTTGTTGGCGGTAAACGCCTGCCTGCCTAAGTCTCCGTCAGAAAGCGGCGGCGGCATCAACATCACGGTGTACGGCTTTTCGATCATGAAAGAGTCGCTTGAGAAAGCGATCTATCCGGCGTTTGTAGCTAAGGTAAAAAGAGAGCATGGCCTGGATATCCGCTTTACTTCATCGTTTGCCGGATCCGAAACCGTTACCAACCAAATCCTGCAGGGCGTGAAAGCCCAGATTGCTATTCTCTCGATCGAGCGCGACGCGCAACGCCTCAAAGAAAAAGGCTTCGTGACTTCCGATTGGCATCAACTGCCGCAGAAAGGAATCGTCAACAAAACTCCTTTCGTCATTCTGGTGCGCAAGGGAAATCCGAAAGGTATTCATGACTTCTCAGACTTGGCGAAGCCTGGCATTAAGTTGATTCATCCCGATCCTGTCAGTTCCGGCGGCGCCCAGTGGTCCATCCTGGCTATCTATGGTTCAGAACTGGTGAAGTCGGACAAACAGACTGGCGGGGCTGATCACGCGCGCGCGGTACAAATGCTCCAGGCTGTCTGGCGCAACGTCATCTCGACGCCTGGCTCAGCGCGCGAAGCACGCACGCAATTCGAAAGCGGATACGGCGACGCGTTGATAACTTACGAACTGGACGCTTTGTTGATGAAAGAAGGAAACGCCAAGGCCGATGCAGAGATAATTATTCCGGAAGCGACTATTCTCAGCGAGCATCCCGCCGTCGTCATCGACCGTAACGTTTCGGCTGCCGACCGTCCGGTGATTGATGGTTTTATGCAGTACCTCTGGAGCGAAGAAGCGCAACGCGCTTTCGTCAAATTCCATTTTCGATCGGCCACCAGCGATGCGCTGACTCAGGAAAACAAGGAACTCGCAACCATCAAGTACCCGTTCACAGTCGACTATTTTGGCGGCTGGGACAAAGCTTACCCGGAAGTGATCGAAGGAATATTCCGGGACACGGTGCAAAAGAGAAAATAATAAACAGCGATGAAGCTCACACCTCTTCGGCATGTTCGTGGTTTCGATGTAGCCCGGCCCATCAGCATCGCAGTGATGGTAGGGATCATGCTGCCCCTGGTAATCCTGCCGCTGCTTTCCATCTTTGTTGTGGGTACCAGGAATGGTCTCAGCGGGTTCTGGTCAGCTCTCGTAGCCCCGGAAGCGGTGTTCGCGCTCGAGCTTTCCCTGGTGACCAGCTTTTGGGCCACGCTCTTTAACGTGGTCTTCGGTCTCTTCGCCGCCTACGTGCTGTCGCGTTACAACTTCTGGGGACGAAACGCCGCCATCGTCACCATCTCCCTGCCCACCGCAATACCGACCGCGGTCGCGGGTTTTGCTTTGCTGCTGCTTTGGGGACCACAGGGAACTCTGGGCCGCTTTCTTTTCCCTCAGGATCGTTCGCAGCTAATGTTTACGGCTTATGCGATTATCCTCGCGAACGTCTTTGTTACTTTCCCGTTGGCATTTGGTGTGATCAAACCAGTCTTCGACACAATGAGTCGTTCACTGGAAGAAGCGTCGGCGACTATTGGCGCGACGCGCTGGCAGACGTTCTGGCACGTGACCCTGCCAAGCCTGCGCGGGGCGATCGTTTCAGGAGCGCTTTTGACTTTCGCGCGCGCCGTCGGCGAGTTTGGATCGACCATTCTGGTTTCCGGAAATCTGGCGGGCAAGACCCAGACGGCGCCGCTGTATATCTTTGCCAAGTTCAACTCTGGAGAGCCCGGCAGCCTGGAGGCGGCGAACGCCATCGCCATCGTGCTGGCGTTGCTTTCATTCGTCATCTTCAGCGTGCTCTTTTTCGCCCGCGACTGGTTCGAATTCGAGTCCCAGGTATGATTGCAAAAATGGTATTGGCTCCCAACACCGATCAGCTACACGTGTCGTGGGCGCCGGATCGCGAACAGCGGGCCGGCGTTGCGGCCAGCGTGCAGAGCATCAGCAAGCGCTTCAAGAAGTCGCGCGTGCTTGAAGACGTCAGCTTCGACGTGGCGGAAGGCGAGTCCTTGGTTCTCCTTGGCGCTTCCGGCAGCGGCAAGACGACGATCCTCCGAATTATCGCCGGCCTTGAACTGCCGGACAGTGGCCGCGTCATCCTTCATGGTAAAGACGTAACCGATTTGCCGTCGCGCGAGCGCGGCTTGGGCGTGATCTTTCAGGCCTACGCGCTGTTTCCCCGCATGACTGTCGAAAGGAACATCGGTTTTGGACTAAGGATTCGCCGGGTGCCTCGCAAAGAAAGAAAAGAGACTGTGAACCGCCTGCTCAAGCTGGTGCAGTTGGAAGAGCATCGCAAGAAATACCCCTGGCAGCTTTCCGGCGGTCAGCAACAGAGAGTGGCGATCGCGCGCACGCTCGCGTACAAGCCACAGGTGCTCTTGTTCGATGAACCGTTCGGCGCGCTCGATGCGCAGACGCGCGTGCATCTGCGCCGCGAGATTCGCGCGCTCCTGAAACAAGTAAAGGTGCCGGCGGTATTCATCACCCACGATCAGGAAGAAGCACTGGAGCTGGGCGATCGCATTGCGGTGCTCAACAACGGACATCTGGAACAGATCGGCACGCCCGATGAAGTTTACAATCAGCCGGCCACCGAATACGTCGCGACTTTCCTCGGGGCCGCGAACCTCTTGTTGGGAGTGGTGATTGAGGGCTGTATCGAGATCGGCAGCGCCCGTCTACCCGCCGCCAAAGAAACGACACGATTTCGCGAAGGCCAATCGGTTAAGCTAGTGTTTCGTCCTGAAGATGTCTGTGTGAGCCAGGACGCAAATTTACCAGCAGGATGTCGGCGCCTGGCCAACGGAGTGGTCGAGGAAGTGAATTTTGTCGGCGCCTATGAGCGTCTGAATGTTCGTCTCGATCTTACGCATCGGCGGCAGGCTGAGAACGAAGCGCCTCTCTATCAAGTGACGATCAATACGCCTCAAAAAATGACTGGCGTCCCAATTATAGTAACGCGGCCCAAAACGGAAGCTAACGCGACGAAGTATAAGGCCGGCGATCGCGTTGCGGTCGGTCTTTCTTCCTTCAGCGTGCTGGCAAACTATACCCTCGCTCGACAAAGATGATGCGACTCAAACCTTTAATTTTCATTCTCGCCACGATGGCGTACGCGATGGTCGCGGCTTCCGCCACGGCGCAGACGCGGGTGCCTAAAGCCGACACGCAGAGTTGGAATGATATTCAACTCATCGTTCCACTTAACAAGAGGTTTGATTTTCTAATTCAGGGGACCGTGCGAATCGGCGGGAACTTAACGACCGCCGTGGACGAGCGGTGGGGCTTTGGCTTCAATTATAAAATCCACAAGTACATCACGCTCAATGAACTATATTTCCATCGCGAGGCCAAGCCGCCGAATGGACGGCAGGAGCATGAAGACCGCCTGAGTTTCGGCGCGACCCTGCGCGTGCCGGTCAAGAAGTTTACGCTGATTGATCGCAACTGGTTTGAGCATCGCTGGCGCTCGCCACAGGTCAACGCGTGGCGCTATCGTAACCGCCTTCAACTCGAACATCCTTTCAAGATCGACAAAGCGAAGTTCGCCTTCTTTGTTTCTGAAGAGCCCTTCTATGACTGGAGCCTGCACGGCTGGGTGCGCAACCGATTTGCTGTCGGCGCCAATCATGTCTTCAACAAGCATTTCAACGCCGACCTTTTCGTGATGCGGCAAAACGACGGTCGCTCGCGGCCGGGCGACATTAATATCATCGGGACGGTGTTGAGATTTCGGCTTTGACGGGAGCCCTCTCACCTTTCAAGGACGCCGCTGCTTTCATTACACGCGCCAGTTAGTGTGACCCTATTCTCCCTTCTCCTTTGGCAAAGGGCCGACGTCATTCAGACAAAGATATCAATTGGGTCGAAGCCGGGGTAAGAGTTCACCCCAACCCTCTCCCAGCGGGAGACGGAGATAAGGATTCCACCGGCAAGCCGCAGGGCTCACCGGTGGTTTTTGTTTTGGTAGAGAGAATCTACTGTGTGTTGACCGCCGTATCGTCGATCACGAAAGACGTCTGCAACGAACTGTCCTCGGTACCGAGGAAGTAGACTCGAATCGTTTGGCCTTTGAAAGCAGTTAGACTAAACGTTTTCAGTGCATAGGTAGTCGACTTATTCAGGTTCGAATAAGTAGCCAGGGTTGATAGCACGGTGTTCGCCGAGTTGCGAACCTGGACCTGCAACGTGTCGAACGCAGTTGTGGTCGTCGTCTCGGCCGTGTCTATGCGTACATAGAAACTCAATGTCGCCGAGGTCACATTCGACGGAATAGTTATCTGTTGATAACACGAGTCAGTGTGGGCCGCGCCATATCCGTCGAGCCACGCGTACCACGAACCAGTGCGGGCCGGACGGCTGGTTGAGTTATTGATCACGCCCGTCGTCGTGACCCAGTTTACGTTGCCGGACTCAAAGCCCGGATTCAACAATAACTGTGTTCCCGGCGGCGGAGTCGGCGTTGGAGTAGGCGTCGGGGTTGGCGTGGGGGTCGGCGGCGGCGCGCCGGTCAACAGCGAATAGAGCAGCCGGTTAGGCGATCCCGTCCCCGGATTAGTCACATGATTCGTAGTCGAGCCATTAATCATGGCCGCGGCCACTGTCGCTGGTGACGCGCCCGGGTTCGTCTCGAGAAAAAGCGCCGCCACCCCGGTAACATGAGGCGTAGCCATCGAGGTCCCCGAGATTGTGTTCGTGGCGGTGTCGCTAGCATTCCAGGACGAAGTGATGTTCACCCCCGGTCCAAAAATATCAACACAAGGCCCGAAGTTTGAAAAAGACGCGCGCGCGTCATTGATGTCCGTTGCGCCCACGGTGATCGCGGCGGCGACCCTGGCCGGCGATTGCGTGCAGGCGTCGACATTGCTGTTGCCGGCCGCAATTGCGTAGGTGACACCGTCATTGATCGAGTTGTTCACTGCCGTGTCCAGCGCTGTTGACGCACCTCCGCCGAGGCTCATGTTGGCCACGGCCGACTGGCCGGCAACGTGATCCGAAGTTACAAAATCGACTCCAGCAATCACTCCTGAGTTGGTGCCCGAACCGGCGCAATCCAAAACGCGCACCGCCACCAGGGTTACGTTCTTGGCGACGCCATAGGTTGAACCGCCGACGGTTCCCGAAACGTGGGTACCGTGGCCATTGCAGTCGTCGGTGCCACGACCGTCGTTGATGGCGGTAAAGCCGGAAATCACCCGGCCTGCAAATTGGGTGTGCGTCGCGCGAATGCCGGTATCGATGATATAAGCCCTGACGCCGGTGCCCGTCGCGTTGTAATTGTAATTGCCGTCGAGCGGCAGACTACGTTGGTCAATCCGATCCAGGCCCCACGTCGCTCCGGTTTGCGTGGCCGACGCGTTTACTTCGCTATCTTCTTCGACGTATGCGACCCGCGGATCGTCGGCCAGCCGCAAGGCGGAAGCTTCCGACATGCGCATCGAAAAGCCTTTGAGCGCTCGCCTGTACGTATGCACGCGTTCGCCGGAAAAGTCGCGCGCGATCCGAATGCCTTCAACATCGGGGTCCGTGTTGCTGTTCAGCACTACGATGTACTGACCCTGAACCCGTTTGGCTGCGTTGGCACGCCGAAACTTGTTTCCGTTCTGGCCGCGGACAGTAATAAAACTTGGAATAGCCGCACAGACGCTTAGCGAAATCACTATCGCCAGCGTGATGACAAATCTCTTCATTCGGAGTTCCTCCTGTAAAGGTGATAGACAAAAAAGGGTTAAGAACCGCGAGGTAACAGCCGGGGCGAGATACAGAATGCAGTTTGATTTTTTGTGTTACGGCATCCTCCTTCCACAAATGCGGATAGCAGATGCGCTAAAGCAACGACAAGTTCAGTGCAACCACGAGCAGAACACTCCGGCCTGCCCGTGGTTGGCCTGATGGAATCGGACGTGAATTCAGTCCTGGTTCATGGATATCTCAGCGCGCAAAAGCCGCCCGAGGCATTTACCCAGTTGCGCTGAATTAGGAAGTTTCTACCGCCTAAAGTCATATTGGCCAAAGAGCCGTTGGTGGTGGTGAAAGTCGTACCGAAAGTCCACGCGCATTTGTCGGCATTCTCAGCGCCGCGTGAATCGTACCAGGCGTTTAGATCAGGGTCGGTCACCGTCTCTTCCAACTCGTGTGCGATGATCGAAGCCATCCCGTCCGCGCCGGCGTTGCCGTTTGGTCCAGTCGTTTGCGCTTCGCAAGCCGAAGGGCAACGATCGGGGTTGCCTACAAAGGAATACTTGATGTCTCTACCGTTGATTGTTCCACGTGTGTGCCACCCGCAATATTGAGTGCAGAAGCCGCTGCTGGCAGTTACGTCAGCCGAGGTCAACACAAAATATAGCGCGTTGGTGTCGTAGGGGAGACGGCCACTGACCAGGGCATCGGTGACAACTCCCTGAACGGCAGCGTCACTCAGAGAAGTGCCGCGCGAGTAACTGTCCGTCGTACTGCCGGCGTAAAAGACCGAATTACTGACGTGTGTGTTACTGCCGTTAAAGTACGTCGTATTGATGTTGAAGTACGGCGAGCCGCCAATATTCTGGCCCAGAGTGGTGAGAATGGTGGTGGCTGTATTCCCACTCCAGTTTCCGTACCAGATGTAGTAAACGTTTGTGGTTCCCAGGATGACCGGGCCGCCGTGATAGCTGATCCCATTTCCGCCTGGCTTGGCTTGGCCTGTCGGGTGCGCATCCTTGTTCTTGTCCGGATCAGGGTCATTGCGCAAGCGATGCAGGATCTTGTGTGGGTTGGCTACTTCCGAGCCGCCTTTGATAATGATGTCACTGCCTTCCTGACCAAGCACTGAGCTCGGCACGAACGCCACGAGACACAAAGTCAGTAATGCAAAAACTACAAAGCTCCTTCTCATTCTCGTTCTCCTTGTTGTTAAGTAGGTACGGGTAAATCAGGCCCAAGCGCTCTATCGGTTCTCGTACTTGAAGTGAAACCGCGAACCAAAATCCTCGGGATAGCTGACAACTTCCAAACTCTAAAAGGGCGATAACTGCCGGGGTGGCGGCCAGCATGATAGGTTGCAAGCGACTACAAAGTCAATGATTAGTTTTTTCGTTCGAGGTAGCGACGAATTATCTGAGGTAGCAGAAGCATCGTTTGAAAGACCGAACCCGAGGCAAACCTCGTCGCGAAGCCGCGAAAAAGTCGAGATCCTTCGGGCGTGTAGTTAAACCACCAGAGATCGGGAAGGAATCCGAAGCGGTTAACATGGATGTGCCGCGCACTCACAAGCTCGAGCAATCCGGCGCGTCCATGCGTGCGGCCCAATCCGCTCTGCTTGACTCCGCCCCACGGGGTTGAGGCGATACCGTGAGTGTAGAGAACTTCATTGACCATAACGGTGCCGGCTTCAATGCGCTCAGCCAGACGGGCGCCGCGCGCTATGTTACCTGTCCAGATACTTGCGGTCAGGCCGTAGACGCTGTCATTCGCGAGACGGACTGCATCATCGTCGGTCTTAAAGATCATGATGGGCAAAACCGGGCCGAAGGTTTCATCGCGCATTACATCCATGTCGTGGTTCACATTGATCAGCACTGTGGGCGCAAAGAAAGGCGAATCGGAATCGGCGATTCGATCCCCTCCGGTGAGCGCGGTAGCGCCCTTATCAATGGCCTCGTCTACGTGCCTTTGCACGGCAAGTAGTTGGCGCTCGCTCGTCATGGATCCAATGTCGGCAGTGGGGTCCGTGCCGATACTCTGCCGCAGACGTTTTGTTTCCGTAACGACTGCTGCGATGAAACGCTCGGCGATGCTTTCATGAACATAGCAGCGTTCGACAGACGAACAGGCTTGTCCCGAATTCGCAAACGCACCCCAGACCGCGCCGCGGGCGGCGTTTTGTACGTTCGCGTCATCCAGGACAATCATCGGATCTTTGCCGCCCAGCTCAAGCACAACAGGCGTCAGATATTTTGCCGCTGCTTCGGCGACGCGCTTGCCCGTTGCCACGCTGCCGGTAAACATGATCTTATCCACACCCGCCCCTACCAGCGCCGCGCCGGTCGAGCCGTCGCCGGTCACCACCTGCAAAACTCCATCAGCCAGCCCCGCGCGTTTGAACACGTCTTTAATCTTGAGTCCGGTCAATGGCGTCAGCTCGCTCGGCTTCAGCACAACCGTGTTGCCGGCTAATAGCGCCATGACGATCTCATCAAGCGGAGTTGCCCAGGGAAAATTCCACGGCGAAATGATTCCAATGACGCCGAGCGGTTTATAAATCTCGTAAGAAGAACGGCCCATCAAAGCATATTGACCAACACTGATTCGCGTCGGTCTCAACATGCCCGACGCTTTCCGCGCGAAGTACTGCATCAGGTCCAGGGCCGGCCCCAGTTCCATCGAGATCGCTTCCGCGACCGGTTTACCGGTTTCACGCGAGATCAGCAGAGCGATCTCTTCCAGCTCCTGCAGAATGATCTTGCGGGCCCTCAGGATCAGGCGGCCGCGTTCACGGAACGATTTTTCCGACCATTGTCTTTGCGCCGCTCTGGCTCGCCCGACGGCACGAGCGACGTCTTCGGGCATGGTCAGCGGCGCGCGGCCAATCTCTTCACCGGTCGCGGGATTGCGTGAGACGAGTTCAGCCCCCAGGGCTTTAGCGGGCATGGTTTGGGCCATCGCGGCGATTATCGCGCAGAATCAAAAGCAAAGGAAGAAGAATCCTATGCGTGGACTTTTGTTCTTCAAGCCAACGCCGTGATTTCTCCCACTCCCGTTGGGAGGTTGTCAAAACTGAGTTCTCAGCGCCAAAGGCGCTAGAAGCCGGTTTCCGCCGCACACTCACTCTCAGCTACAATACGACTCCCAAATTGTAAACGTTGAGGAGAAACCAAATGATCAAGCCGCAGTTGACCGAGTTCATGCGCCGCATGGATCCGAACTCAGTCGCCATCGTTCCCGCCGCTCGCGAGGCCGTGCGCTCGCACGATACTAACTATCGCTATCGCCAAAACTCTGATTTCTTTTATCTGACCGGATTCGAAGAGCCGGACGCGATCGCTATCATCAGCCCATCGAGCGAAAAGAAGTTCACGCTGTTCGTCAGGCCGCGCGATCCCGAACGCGAAATCTGGGATGGCTATCGCGCCGGCGTCGAAGGCGCGGTGAGCGAATACGGCGCCGACGAAGCGTTTTCGGTGGCAGAGTTCGACAAAAAACTGGCAGAGGTTCTCGACGGCCCGGCGAGTCTTTACTACGCATTCGGCAACAGCAGTGCTGAACTCGATACAAAGATCATTCGCCAACTCTCCTTGATGCGCGAGACTAATCGGAAACCGCTCGAACCGCCCGCCCGGATCATCGATCCCTCTACGATCATTCACGAAATGCGCGTGCTCAAGAGCGAGGCTGAAGTCTCGATCATGCAACGCGCTGCCGACATCGCCGCCGAGGCGCACGTCGAAGCAATGAAAGCCGTCCGCGCGGGCATGAAAGAATACGAAGTCGAAGCGTTGATTGAAGCGGTCTTTCGCCGCCATGGCTCGGCCGGCCCGTCTTACACTTCCATCATCGGCTCAGGCGCGAACGCCACCGTGCTGCACTACATCACCAACATGGGCACGCTTAAGGATGGCGATCTCCTGCTGGTCGATGCCGGCGCGGAATACAAGGGTTATGCTTCCGACATTACCCGCACGTTTCCGATTAACGGCCGCTTCACGCAAGCGCAACGCGATGTCTACGACCTGGTCCTGGAAACTCAGATGTCCTGCATCGACATGGTCCGCCCCGGTGTGCGGCTCGAGGACCTGAAGACGCACTCAGTTGAAATGCTGACCGAAGGAATGGTGCGGCTGGGTCTGTTGAAGGGCGATCCGAAAAAGCTAATCGAAGAAAAGAAGTACATGCAGTTCTACATGCATAACCTCGGCCATTACCTCGGCATCGACGTACACGACGCGGGCCGTTACTACTTCAACGGCGAATCACGCGCGGCGGAAGCGGGCATGGTGATGACAATCGAGCCGGGACTTTACATCTCGCCTGATACCACCCGCATCCCCGAAGGCTTCAATCAGGACGTGCCGGAAAAGTATCTCGGCATCGGCGTGCGGATCGAAGATGATGTGCTGGTGACAGCGAACGGCGCGCGCGTGCTGACGCATAAGGTGCCAAAGGATCCAAAAGAGATCGAAGCGTTGATGGCGAAGTAGTAACTGCGATGAAGGAAACTTTCGCAGTGCTGAATCAAATGGTCAAAGACGCGGCGATTGAGAATTATGCCGTCGTCGGCGCCGTCGGGGCCATCTTTTATGTCGAGCCTTTTTCTACTCAAGATATAGATGTACTGGTTGTCATTCCCGAACCCGAAGAGAAATTGGTAGTGGAATTGCCAGGTTGGAAATATCTAAATGCGCGCGGATATAGTGAGATTCGGGGGGAAGGTATCGTAGTTGAAGGTTGGCCGGTGCAGTTTCTTCCCATTACTAGTGCTCTAGAGCGCGAAGCTTACCTCAATGCCCAGGATCAAAATCTGGACGGCGTGTCAGTAAGGGTTGTTCAGCCAGAACATCTCGTTGCATTGATGTTGAAGCTTGGAAGGTTAAAGGATTTCGCTCGGATTGAAATGTTCTTATCGCAGGACGCGATTAACTCCACGGTACTGGAAGACATACTGCAGCGACATGGCCTGAACGGCAAATGGAAGGAATTTCGGGAACGCTTTCTCTCATGAAGAAACATCCGAACGTCACTGAACTCTATAAGCGCAAGGAGGCACATCGCAAGAATGAAGCCAAACGGTCGCTTTCCGAGAAGATGGTTATCGCTTCGCGATTGCGGGAAGTTCAGGACAAGCTGGCTCCGCTTCGGGCAGCGAACAAGGCAAAGCGATCTCAACGCAAAGTGGAAATCCCAGTCAGCCGAGATCAAGACTAGTTCGTGAACTCGAGCGGCTTAGCGCTCTCGATCACCTTGTGTTTGCGCGCTAACTCAAAATAGAGCTCCAGTCCCTTCATCATATTTTCGTCCATCTGAAACACGATGTTCCGGGTCAAGTAATCCCTGATTTCGTCGCCAGACAGGGTTGGATCTCCCTGACGTTGCGCAATGTCATCCAGATTCGCGAGTCCTTCGTCGCGCGCAGCTTTGAAATCAATCACCCGTAGCTGTTCAGCAGACTTCGCGCCAGCCATCCACATCGCAAAGACAAATCCAAAGCCGGTGAAGTCATGCCACAGCGTGGCCAGATCAAACACGCGAACTTTGTCCCGTGGAATCTTCATAGCCGGATCGCCGATGATCAGGGCAGCGTCGTTGTGCTCGAGCATGGCCCTCAGATCAGGCGGCGACGTTTGCCACTCGGGCTCAAATCCCAGGAACTCGCGAAAAATAATCTTAACGAGTGCGACCGAAGTGCGGGATGAATCGTCGAGGGCGACGCGCTTAATTTTTTTCAGATTATTCTGCTTGCTCGCGAGCACCACGCTGCGCACGGCAGTCTGCGAGCCGACACAGACGCCGGGAACAATCGCAATATCCGGGATACGTTGATACTCGATGACCGGGACCAGGGCGGCGTCGACTTCGCCGCTGCGAAGCATCTCGGCACAGCGCGACGGCGCTTTGTGTGTGAATAGCTCCACCGCGTCGCGCTTTGAACCGTAGAGAAAACTCCAAATTAGCGGAGCGGTATTGAGATAGCTCGACGCCGCGATCCGCGGTCGCCGATCCTGAGGGTTCTGGTTCATGAATGACAGATCCTAGCGCACTTAAACGTGACGGCAAAAGACCGACAGGGAATCGTTGCCGCTCAAGTTGAAGGGCGTTGCGGCTTTGCCGCAGCACATTGCGCTAAGCCTACGGCTCGCCGGGTTCGCCTTTGTCCTGCCTCACTTTACGTTTATATTTGCCAGCAGCAACTCAACAACACACTATGGCAATTTACGATATCTCAGTTCCCATTCGATCCGGGATGCCGATTTACGAAGGTGACCCCGGCATTGAAATCAAAGCCTGGTCGGCGCTGTCCAAAGGCGATTCCGCGAATGTTTCGTTTCTTAACTTTGGCGCGCATACCGGTACGCACGTCGACGCTCCCGCGCATTTTATCGCGGGGGCGCGCAAAATCGACGCTCTTTCGCTGGACGCGCTGATTGGGCCGGCGCGAGTGATTCGCGTGCCTGACGAAGCGGCGGTGATCGATCTCGCATTTCTGGCCGGCTGCGATCTCGATCAAGTTGAACGCGTGTTGTTTCACACGCGCAATTCAACGTTTTGGAGCGAGGGCTTTCGCAAGGACTATACGCATCTCGCGCCCGAAGCTGCCGAGAGACTTGTCGAGCTGGGTGTGAAACTGGTCGGCACTGATTATCTTTCAATTGAGAAATTTCATTCGGGCCACCATCGTACGCATCTGGCCTTGCTCTCGCAAAACGTAATCATAGTTGAAGGGCTGGACCTCAGCCAGGTCGAAGCGGGCGATTACGAATTGATTTGTTTGCCTTTGAAGATTGCCGATGGCGCCGGTGATGGTTCGCCGGCGCGCGCGGTCCTGAGGACGTTGTGAGAAAACGTTTAGCAGCGGGCCACACCCCGTTGGTCGGCAGTAGCCCGACTCTAAACAGCGAATGAAGAATACCGCGGCCAAATCAAAGCCTGATCCAAAATATCGCGAACGCGTCTATCGACTGGTTCGTCGAATCCCGCGGGGCCGGGTGATGACTTATGGGCAAATCGCCTACATTCTGGGCGAAGGCTACACCCCGCGCACGATTGGTTTCGTGATGCATGGCGCGAACGAAAAAGAAACGCCGTGGCATCGCGTCATCAATTCGCAAGGTCGCTGCTCGACGGGCGGCATAGTTTTGCCGGCTGACAAGCAGCAACGCATGCTGGAAACGGAAGGCGTGAAGTTTACTGACGGCAAATGCGATCTCGAGACTTTCCTCTGGCATCCCGCTCCCAAAAAGATCGGCCAAGCGGAATCCGCAAAGGCCCGTACCGCGTTATATCGACGTTAGTGTTTGGAGTTTCGCTTTGGGCAGACCCGTCATAAGGTTGGACTCTCAAACCGAGAACGAAGGAGCAACAACATGAACATCGATCCCCTGCCGCAGCGCGCGCCGTACGAGGTTAGTCCCCGGCGATATTCAGTGTCACATCAAATGGCCACTACCGCTTTCGAGTTGCCAAACTTTCGCATCACGCAAAATCTCGGGGTCGTGCGTGGAATCGTAGTGCGCTCGCGCAATGTCTTTGCCACGATCGGCGCGTCGCTGCAGACTCTGGTGGGCGGCAACATAACTCTCTGGACCAACATGTGTGAAGAAACCAGATCGGATGCATTTGAAATCATGATCCAGCACGCTTCCGAAATTGGCGGCAACGCGATCATCGGCATGCGCTATGACACGACTGAGATTTCGACCGGAGTCACTGAAGTAATTGCTTACGGTACAGCCGTCATCGTCGAGCCGACGGATTCCGGTTACCGCTCATGAGCGAAAACGAATTCGATCCGGCCCGCGTCGCGCGCGCTCGCGCAGCCTTCGCTGCAGTACCTTATGCGAAGTTGATCGGTCTCGAACTCGGCGAGATAAGCCCTGGCGCGGTCAGCATTCACCTGGACGTCCGAAACGATCTCAAGCAGAACCAGGGCGTGATTCACGGGGGCGCGGTTGCTTCGCTAATCGATACGGCCGCGGCCTTCGCCGTCCTCACCCAACTCGACACGAATGAGCGCGTTTCCACAACCGATCTAACGATTCATTACTTGCGCCCAACCACCTCGGGTCGCCTGACGGCAGAGGCCCGGATTGTCCGCGGCGGGCGGCGTTTATTTGTCCTGTCGGTCGAAGTCCGAAACGACCAGCAGATCCTGGTGGCGACCGCGGTCACAAGTTACATAAAGATCTAATAAAACGCCCGAAATCGGACAAAAACCTCAAAAAACTCATAGACAAAACACCGTTGAAAGTGCAAGAATAGCCTTGGCTAGGATCCTCAAAGCCCCGTCCACCATTTTCCGCAGCCGCTATTCCGATGCATTCACTTTACGATGTCCTTCTGACACAACACTCGCGCCAGTTGACGCCGGTGCGTTGTGCTTATTCGACGATTGTCCAATTGCATCGCTACTTTGAGGATGTGGTACTCGAAAACAACCTCAACGCGTTGGTGATAGAGAGCCTGCCGCTTTCTGCCAAGCGTTCGGCAAGAGAGAAAGCCCGCATACGAGATCTCGCTCGGGGAGAACGCCGCGCTTTCTTTTTTGTTGACCAGGCCGACGCGCTCAACGAACTGGTCACCGGTGTGGGGGCACAACCGGTAGTCGCCCCGGTGATCCTGCCCCAGGCCAAGGACACCAAGGTCAGCGAACATTTCGTCGTGATAGCGGACGCGCGCTTCTCTGCTCTGCTGGCTACTGTGCGTGGCAGGGCTGATGCCGGCCGCTTGGGCGGTGATGAAGTTTTCTGGACCTTTGAGCCCGACATTGTTTATTCGGCGCTGGAGTATTTGATGGCGCGGGTCGGTGCTCAACATCCTTATCACGCGGATGATTTCGGCGCAGCCGTGCGTACTTCAATGCCGAAGGCCGCCTCGCTGCAATTGACGGTGAGTGTTACGACCAAGCTCGCGCATTTGCTGCAGGAGCAGGCCAGCCGCGAGATTGCCGTCAATCGAATTGCCACCGCCATTCGCGAATCACTCGAGTTGGGCGTGATCCTGCAAAAGACCGTCGACGAAGTTGGGACCGCGCTCAATGTCGGTAGTTGTGCGCTCCGTGTAGAAGCAGAGACGGCTGAGCAAGCTTTGAATTATTTTTATTTCGCCGACACTTCAGAACCCGCAAGCTCGAAGCAAGAGAAGATCGTCGCAGATCTTAGTCTTTACGGCGCGCGTTTTATCGAACATCCCGAGACTATTATTCAGGACGCTGATGATGAGACAGACGCTGCCGACCGACAGCTTTCGACCGTCGTCGTTCCGTTGATCTTCCACGAGCGATTGATAGGTGTTTTGCAGGTAATAGCCAGTGACCGGAAGAGGATTTGGGGCGAAAACGAAATTCTTTTGTTACTGACGGTCGCCAATCAGGTGGCCGTGGCCGTGAATCACGCCAGCTTGTTTGCCCAAATTCAACAACAAGCTCTAACCGACGCGTTGACCGGCTGCTATAACCGGCGCTCTTTCGAAATGCAGCTCGACCGTGAAATGAAAGTTTCCAAACGGCAGCACCAACCTTTGTCGCTAATCATGCTCGACCTGGATCGATTCAAACAGTTGAATGACTCAGTAGGTCACGATGCCGGGGATGCCGCGCTGCGAAAGTTGGCGGATTGTTTTAAGCAGGAACTGCGCGGAGTGGATTCCGCCGCCCGCTTTGGCGGCGATGAGTTCGCCGTGATTCTGCCGCAAGCTTATATGGAGGGCGCGGTAATCGTAGCAGAGCGCTTGCGCGCAAGCATCGCAGAGATTCAGATCCCGGGGTTCGGAACCCTCAGCGCCTCGATCGGCATCGCCACTTTTCCGGCCCATGGGGCCTCCCGAACAGACCTGGTAAACGCCGCGGACGCCGCGCTCTACAAAGCAAAACGCGCCGGCCGAAATCGTGTCTGCATGTTTGCGGCAACCGGTGACGATCCCAAATCGATCTTCTCTTCCGATGGGCCCTTGCTGGATATTCTCGAATCGAATATGTGAGACGGTCCCGATCACGAATCCGGGCCTTTGCGTAGTCTGATTCTCAACTGGTTGCTGGTTCTGGCTTGCTCTCATTAACACCTCACTTCAGTGAGGTGATCGCCATCCCCCCGAAAACTATCAGCCGTTTCAACGGCTTCCTTAGAAAAAGGTTGAAACGCTTATCAAGGCTAACCAGTGTACCCACCTCACTGAAGTGAGGTGCTAATGAGACTCATCCATTTTTTCAAACTGAACCGTACCTCGCCTATTCCCCGATTCAGAACTTCACAACGATTCCTGCTAAACTCAAGAATCGAGCTGTAAGTCTGCTTTCATTACGGGCCGAAGTCTTCTGTTTCTGCTTCATGAGTGAGCTGCGCAAACTAATCCGCTATTTTCGGCCGTACCGGTTGTCGCTCGTCGTCGCGATCACCTGCATCCTGGGTTATGTGGTCTTCAATCTCAGTATTCCTTTGGTTGTGGGCCGGGCGATCGACGCGAATTGGAGCAATGTAACCTGGGGCAAGCTGACGATTGCCGCGCTCAAAGTTCTGGGTCTCAGCGCCGTAGGCGGTATCTTTCTTTTCCTGCAACGCAGCATTATCAACCGCATCTCGCGCCACATTGAATACGATCTGCGGCAGGATTTTTATGCCCGGCTGGTCGATCAGCCGCTCTCGTTTTTCCAGGAACACCGCACCGGGGATCTAATGGCCCGCGCGACAAATGATCTGGCCGCCGTCCGGCAACTGGTCGGCCCGATGATCATGTACTCGCTGCAAACCGTGTTCACGGTGATAGTCCTGCTGCCGTTGCTTTTCAAGATCAACTGGAAGCTGACCCTGCTCTTGTTCGTAACCATGCCGCTGGTCTCGCTGACGGTAAAGATTTTTGGCCAGCAAGTGCATACGCGGTTCGAAAAGATTCAGGACTTCTTCGCCCAGATCACCGCCCGCGCGCAAGAGAACTTCACCGGCGTTCGCGTCGTCCGCGCCTATGCACAAGAGGGCGCCGAGATCGCGGCCTTCAACCGGCTCAATCGCGAGTACGCGCAAAAGAACCTGAGCCTGGTTCGCATCGACGCGATGATGAGGCCGTTGATGACATTTCTGATCGGCATAGGCTTTGTGCTGATCATCTGGGCGGGCGTGCCGCTGGCCGTGCATGGGGAGATCAGCGTCGGGCAATTCGCCGAATTCAACATGTACCTGCTGCGGCTCATCTGGCCGCTGATCGCGATCGGCTATGTAGTCAATCTCTATCAGCGCGGCACGGCCAGTTGGAAACGAATGCAAAGCATCATGACGATCAAACCGGCGATTGCCGATGCCCCCTCAGTCAAAGCGCAACCGCCGATTTCCGGCCGCATTGAATTTCGTCATCTGACTTTCCGTTATCATCCGACCAGCGATCCGGTCTTACGCGATATCAATTTGACCATTGAAGCGGGCCAGACGATAGCCTTTGTAGGCCGGACCGGCAGTGGCAAATCGACGCTGGTGAATTTGATCCCGCGAGTATTGGAAGCCGAGCCGGACAGCGTCTTCGTTGACGGCGTTGCGGTCGCTGACTACCCCTTGGCCCAACTGCGATCGGCGATCGGCTATGTGCCGCAAGAGACTTTCTTGTTCAGTAACGGGCTCGACCGCAACATTGCCTTTGGCGTAGACCAGGCCACGCGCGAAGAGATCGAACGGGCGGCCCGGATTGCGGGACTGGACAGCGATGTTCGGGATTTTCCGGACGGCTTTGACACGCTGGTCGGTGAACGAGGGATTACGCTTTCAGGCGGGCAGAAACAGCGCACCGCAATCGCGCGAGCCGTGCTGCGCGCGCCGAGAATCCTGATTCTCGACGATGCGTTGTCATCGGTCGATACTTACACGGAAGAAAAAATCCTGTCACAGCTTCGCGGCGTGATGCGTGAACGCACCAGCATCATCGTCTCGCACCGCATCTCGACTGTGCGACACGCCGATCTGATTTGCGTTTTGGACGAAGGCCGAATCATCGAGCGCGGCACTCACGAGGAACTGTTGGCCCGAGGCGGCGAATATAAGGATCTTTACGAGCGACAGTTGCTGGAAGAAGAGCTGGCGGCGACGTGAGGAGTCATTTTGAAAATCTCAGATCTCAGATCTGAATTTTCACATTTGAGATTTGAAGATTGGGGGATTTGAGATTCGGGCATGTCCAGCCGCGGCTACTTAAGCATCGGGTTATTCAAAATGAAACCACTCAACACAGATCAGTCTGACATTAACGCGCGATATCGCACGCTCCTGATTCTCTGGTTGGCCATCTGCATGTCGGTGTTAATGTTCCTGGCCGTAATCAACTTCATTCCGGTTACAGCGGCTGAGAATCGAATGTTGACGCTCGTGCTCAACGGTCTGGGAATTGTTCCAGTCGCTTTATCATTTCTGCTGAAGCGACGAGCGCTCGCCAAATCAGTCGAGGCGCAACGGCTCGATTTGGTGCAGAGTGCCTATGTTCTGTCCTTCACCTTGTGTGAGAGTTCAGCCTTGTTAGGCCTGGTGGATCATTTCACGACCGGGTCAAGGTATTTCTACTTCGCTTTCGTCATCGCTGGTTTAGGTTTGGTATGCCATTTTCCGCAAAAAGAAAACCTGGTCAACGCGTCTTCGTACCGGCAACTCTGAGAAAAGAATGTCCACCGCCGTCAAACAATTTCACGAAGAAGAAGCCATCGGCAAGACGTACGATTTGCAGGTGGCGCGGCGGCTTTTGCGCTATCTGAGACCGTATCGGCGACTGCTGGTTCCCGCTTTGATTTTGACGCTGTTGCTGAATCTGCTGGTGCTCCTCCAGCCTCAGTTCACGCAATGGTCAATCGACGGCTACATCGTGCCGCGCACGACAGTTGCCGTGGTGCCGTTAACTTTCCGCGGACACTTCCTGGGTTCTCTCCATCTGAGCATCATGGTGTTTGCGCTGCTTTACCTCGGCATTCAGCTCGCCCGCTTTGTTTCTTCCTATTTTCAGGTTGTGCTCTTGAACACTATCGGTCAGTACGTCATGTTCGATTTGCGGCGCGAACTTTACGACAAGCTCCAGCACCAGGAGGTTGCTTATTTCGATCGCAACCCGGTGGGCCGCATCATGAGCCGCCTGACCGCCGACGTAGACGCGCTGAACGAACTGTTTACTTCCGGAGTCACTGACTTGCTCGGCGATCTGGTGATGATTGCGGGAATCATCGCGGTGATGGCTTGGAAGGATCCGCGCTTGACGCTGTTAACCCTGCTAACGGTACCGATGCTGATCGCCGCGACCACGTGGTTTCGTAAGGGCGCGCGCCGCGGCTATGACATGGTCCGCACGCGCGTGGCCCGCATCTACGCATTCCTGCAAGAGCATTTCTCAGGCGCGCAGACAGTACAGATTTTCAATGCGGAAGCTAAATCGCTGGCTCGTTTTGCCGACATCAACGACCAGCATCGCAAAGCCAACCTCGACACGATCTTCTACTATGCGGTCTTCTTTCCCGTGGTAGATTTCATCGGCGCGGTCGGGATTGCGCTGATTATTTGGTACGGCGGTTACCGGGTCATGGGGCACGCGTTGAGTCTGGGCGCGCTGGTCGCCTTCATTCAGTACTCCGGATTTCTGTTTCAGCCGATCCGCGATATTTCCGACAAGTACAACGTGCTGCAGGGCGCGGTCGTGGCTTCGCATCGAATCTTCCAGGCGCTTGATCTTCCGATCGCGATTACCACTCCGGTCACTCCACTTAAGCAGGGCCGCGCTGAAGGCCGAATTGAATTTGAAAATGTTTGGTTTGCTTATAAAGACGACGACTGGGTTTTGAAAGATGTTTCGTTCACGGTCTCGCCGGGACAATCCGTCGCGCTGGTCGGCCATACCGGCTCAGGCAAGACCACGATCACGAACCTGTTAATGCGTTTCTACGACGTGCAGAAGGGACGCATCCTGCTGGATGGCGTGGACGTGCGCGATTGGGAATTACAGTCGCTGCGCGAAAACTTCGCGGTGGTCTTACAGGAGATCTTTCTTTTCACCGGCACGGTGGAAAGCAATATCCGGCTGGGCCGCGAAGATATTTCCGACGAGCGCATTCGCTGGGCCGCTACTGAAGTCTGCGCCGACAATTTCATCCGGCGTTTACCGCATGACTACAAATCAGAGGTGCGCGAGCGCGGCGCCGGATTGTCGGTAGGCCAGAAACAGTTGATTTCGTTTGCGCGGGCGCTGGCGTTTGATCCGGCTTTGCTGATCCTTGATGAAGCAACCAGTTCAATCGACACTGAAACCGAGCAGTTTATTCAGCAGGCAATCGATCGCGTGATGCGCAATCGCACGTCGCTGGTGGTCGCGCATCGTCTGTCGACGATTCAGCGCGCAGACAAAATCATCGTGATGCATCATGGTGAAATTCGCGAGCAGGGTACGCACCAGGACCTGCTGGGCTTGCAGGGATTGTATTGGCGGCTGTACAAGTTGCAGTACGCAGATCCTTCGCGGATGATGCCAACCAAAGAAGAGGAAGAGGAAGAGCAGCTATTGTATCGACTGCCCGCGCCGCGCGTGCAATTCAGCGAGTGAGATTGAAGTCCCGTTAGGGACGAAAATGTTTATAGCGGAGAATTAACTAATTACGGTCCAGCTCTGTTAGGAGCGCAATGTCCATAGTCTCGCCCATAAATGGGCTGATGAATCAAAAGTGAATCCGGTACTATAAACATCACGTGCCTCTGGCACGTAAGACAACGGAAATGTCCGACGAGAAACAAATCATTGAGGCGCGCCATACCGCGGTGGATCTGAACGTTGCCGATTTGAAGAGCTCAACATGGAATAAGGCTCAGCCTGTCGCGATTGATCGCTATTGGTCGGGAGAGGCTGCACCCGTCGGGCGCCAGGCGGAAGCCAGAATTCTCTGGTCGAGCAAGGCCCTGCATGTGCGCTTTGTTTGCCGTCAGGCAGAGCCTCTGGTGATCAGCGCTACGCCGCAAGCGGCGAAGAAGACCATCGGCCTTTGGGATCGCGATGTCTGCGAAATTTTTCTCGCACCAGATCCGGGTGTCGTCGAACGTTATTTTGAGTTTGAAGCTGCTCCTACCGGCGAGTGGCTGGACGTGGCGCTTCACGGGACTCCTGAGAAGCGCGAATCCGATTGGGAGTTTCAGTCACAGATGACGACGGCGGCGCATGTCGAGCGAGATCGAATAACCATCGCGATGCGCATTCCGTGGAACCATTGGATTCACGAGCCGCAAAAACACGAACGCTGGCGAGTCAATCTCTTTCGTTGTGTTGGTAAGGATCCCGGACGTGGCTATCTCGCCTGGCAGCCCACGCGCACAAAGGAACCCGCCTTTCACGTCCCGCAGGTTTTTGGCTGGCTGGTATTTAAGTAATTGCGGGTGAGCGAGCAAGCCCTCCCTCACGGTCGGCTACTGCCCCGCTCAGCACAACTCAGATCTTTCCTTCGAGCCCCTGAGCGATGAAACTCAGATAGCGCTGGCGTTCTTCGTCGTCGATGTGGACGATTTGAACTCCGACGAGGTACATGCAGCCGAGCTCGGGTTCCTCAAGACGTTCATAACGTCTGGGAGCGACACGCATCGAAACCGCTCCCCCGGGCAGTTCCAGCCGCAAGTCCAGCTCGTTACCCTCGGTCGCAAGATGATGCCCGTCAACGTGTATCTGCGGAACGTACAGCGCCAGCCCATTGAAACCGATATCCCGAGTGTGCCCTTTCAGGAGGCGCACGCGATTTTGCCCGCCATTGCCATTTGAGTTGCGGCAAACCGAAGCCGAGAACAACAGGCGCACACTAAGGCGCGGCGAACGCCGTCGATCCTTAACAAAGATCCGCATCCGAGAGACTACCGAGCGAATTAGTTCTGGCATTATTCAACCTCTTTCGCGAGCGGGGAGCGGAGAAGACCTGGATTTGATTCGAGAGGGGGAAGGCAAGAATGAACGCTGACGGCGTCCGCTTGGTATTCTACCGTTTGGGAACGGCAGTAGGCAATAAATATCTACCTCGATTTACACTAAGACTCGAATTATGAGGCTATGCTGAGCGAGACGAGGCGGGGCGCTCCCGGAAATATTCAGATAAACGCCGGATCTGGAATTTCAAACCCCATTCTGGAGCGTTGCTGTTACTTTGGCGGGCCGACGGGCTTGCCGCCATTATCTACACTCTTGATCGTGCCGGTCTGATCCATCCAATAAGAAAGCTTGCCTGTGTGACCGTACCGCGCGGGCTCGGCGCCGACCAAATAAGTCTTGCCATCCTTCCCCACTGTGACGCGGAAGTTATAGCCGAGATCTTTCGGATCAGCGGCCGCCTTCGGAACCAGCGCCGCATCAATCAGGGCCGGCAAATCTCCAAACACACCATGCTGCTGGGAATAAACGATCTGCACCGCGATCACCCGCTTGAGCAGTTCTTCGATATCAAGGTGACGTTGCGTTATTAGCGCGTCGAGAAAGAACCGGCGGCCCGCCTTCTTGACGATTGCCTGATTATCTTCGTCGCCGATGATCCAGACACCGCCCGACTTGATTAAGGTCACGGGTTGGGAAATTGTCTGCGGCGTGCTCTCGTTTATGGGAACTTTAACGAAGACGGTCGCGATGTCACCGCTGATCTGCTCGCCCGAGATTTCCACTTGATCGGGAATCGCGGCTGCCTTTTCTTCAAAGTCCGGGCGCAGGTCTTCCAACTCTTGTGCGTTCAACCCCTCGACAGCGGGCCGATAGATCGTCAAGGTCCATGCTTCCTTGAAACGATGTTCGTGCATGGCTTTGTAGAATTCGCGCACAGTGTCTGAGGGCGTGCGCTGTGTCTGGGCGATCGTGGTCGAGAGCGCACCAATGAATACTATGGCGAGCAGAGCTGCCGATAAGAACGCCGCGCGACCGCTAAACCTGAAATAAAACATGGAATGTATTCCTTCTCGCTGAAACAAAATATGAGGCGCGCTTCCTCGGGTTAATGGCAAGCGCGCCTCGGACTTCACTTGAATCAGATTCAGAATCAGGAGCGCAGGCTGCCCCGGCCTGCGCAATTGTAGGGGCAGGGCTTGTCCTGCCCACGGGTAGGGCAGGGACGAGCCCTGCCCCTACTACTTTAGCCAGCCTTGCTCGCGCTCTTCGAGCGAAGAATAACTTCGCGTCCTACCAAATACAGCAGGAGCATCAGGATGAGGAACGGGATCATCGACAGCAGATCCGAGTTCCCGCCGGCGAACAAAGGATTTTTGGCAGTCGCCCAGTCCTCGACGGATTTATTGAAGTTCACCAATCCCTGCCTGGGCACGCCTTGCAGGATCGCAATCACGATCGCCGCCAGCGCGCCGCCGGCGATGTAACCTGATGCCATCAACACGCCGGGACTCTTGTCCGTCTCAGCCACCAGTTGATCCTCGGTAAGCTTTTTGTGCTTGAGTTTATTCCGCAGGTATTTATCGACCAGCCAGCGAATCATGCCACCGATAAAGATTGGACTCGACGAAGACAGCGGCAGATAGACACCGACCGCGAAAGCCAGAGAAGGAATGCCGCTCATTTCGAGCACGACGGCAATCATTACGCCCAGCAGTACCAGCCCCCAGGGCAACTGACGATTCAAAATGCCCTTGATGATGTAAGACATCAGGGTCGCTTTAGGTGCGTCGTATTTCGTCACCTGCGATCCGTCAGGCCTCGTCTTATGAATGCCGTTGATTCCCGGATCGGCCAGATAGACCGGCACGCCCTGATCGTTAACCAGGTAACGTCCGGCTGGGCCGCCTTCGGTATCCGTCTTATGAAAAGGCCGGTAGAGAGCGGCGTCAGCATTGGCCTGGGGTCCTTTGATCTTCTCGGGAGGGCCAGCCTGGGTCGTATCAATTTTGAGTGCAGCCGGAAAATTCTCCGAGACTTTGTAAACGACCTTGCCGCTGCCGTCGACCAGATACTCGCCCGGATCCAATCCGGCTACCGTGGGCGCGGCCGCGTCGTTTTTCAGGATTCGATAATTGCCCGGCGTCAACGGTTTGATCGGATCGTTGAAGGCCGGGAGCGAGCCTGCTTTGCCCGGATCGACTGAGACGCTTTTGGTGGCCGGTTCAAAGCTAAGACGCGGTACATAGACCGTAGCCGAATCGTTGAGCACCAGCAGAATCGGTCCCAGGACCAGCGCCGAAGCAAAGGCGCCCACCAGGATCGCGATCTGCTGATACTTTGGCGTTGAGCCCACCAGGAATCCGGTTTTGAGATCCTGTGAAGTAGTTCCGCCATTCGAAGAAGCAATGCAAACGATGCCGCCGATCGAAAGCGCGGTAACGTAATAGTTAGGCCCGGTCCAGCCTCTTAACAAAAAAATCAGACACGTGAGCAGCAAGGTCGCTACGGTCATGCCGGAAATTGGATTTGAGGAAGAACCGATTTCTCCCGTAAGACGTGACGAGACGGTCACGAATAGAAAACCAAACGCCACGATCAGGATCGCGCCGATGATGTTCCACTGCAGGTTCAATTGCGGGAAGGCCATGATCATCGCGACCAGCGCCAGGATTCCGCCAATCACGAGTTTCATGGAAAGATCCTGGTCAGTTCGCGGCGAGTTGGCCGCGGCGGCTTGGCCGCCTCGCAGATCAGCAAGACCACCCTTCAGCCCGTGCCAGATTGTCGGCAGAGATCGAAACAGACTGATGATTCCGCCCGCGGCCACCGCGCCGGCGCCGATGTACAAAATGTACGCGCCCCTGATTTGCCCGGGGCCCATCTCACTAATGGGAACAGTGCCCGGAGCCAGCGGCGTTGTCATTCCCGAGCCAAAAAACTTGATTGCGGGGATAAGAACCAAATAGGCCAGTACGCCACCGGCGCACATGATCGACGCTATCCTGGGACCAATAATGTAACCAACGCCGAGCAACGCCGGAGAAATCTCTGCCGAGATCGAACCGGCTTTGAAAGGCGCGCCAAAGATCTTTTCCGGCGTGTCCTTCCAACCTTTCAAGCCCGTCATCAGCACCTGGTAAAGAAAGCCAACGCCCAATCCGGCGAAGATGGTTTTCGCTCCAGTGCTCTCTGCTTCGTCCACGGCTCCGGCGTGCTGCGACGATCCCTTTGCAGCCGCGGCCCGCGATTCGGCGGAGGCGCCGGCCTTCAAGACTTCCGCGCACGCCGTTCCTTCCGGATATTTCAGATAACCATGTTGGGCCACGATGAGCGCGCGCCGCAAAGGGATCATCATCAAGATGCCGAGGAGTCCGCCCAGCAGCGCCACCAGCATCACACGCGTAATTTCCAAGTCCAGCCCCAGAATCATGATCGCGGGCATGGTTACGCCGACGCCGAAGGCGATCGACTCTCCCGCCGAACCCGCGGTTTGCACGATGTTGTTTTCAAGGATCGTGGCGTCTTCAGCGAACAGAACGATCCATATGAGCAATGCAGCCGCCGCGACTATCATGGCGATCGCGCCCGCCATCCAAACAGTCGACAGACCGGCCCGAATGGTGAGGTAAATCCCGAACCCTCCCAGCAGAAAGAGAGCAACGGCCAGAATGCGCCGAAGCATTCCCGGAATTTTGGAGAGAACTCGGAAGACAGTGATCGAGATCACTGCCACCGGAATGGAAGCGCTGACCGTGAGTCCAACTTTCAAGACCAGGTAAAGTGACGAAGCGCCAAACACCATGCCCAAAAACGTGCCAATGATCAGCGGTATGATCGTCAACTCGCGCAGATGAGCGCTCGCCGGTATATACGGCCGGAAGTTTTCGAGATATGGATTGTCCGGGATGAATCCTACGCGGTCCGGATACTCAACCGCGGCGGCAGCCTCAACAGGGTCTATGCGTTCGCTGGACATCAGTTACTGACCTCCGACTTAGTTTGGTAAAACGAGGGAGAATGCGGGATAGACAAGCCGTACTTTACACGCGGCCCCCGTGCTGGGGCAAGCATCCATCGGTGAGCGGTGGGAGTGGGCAGTGAGGGGCTCAGGTGTTGAGTGTTCAGATCAATCTCAGTAATCACAAAGAAAAAGCAGAGGCCCGGAAAACCAAGTCTCTGCTTTGCCTACTGCTTACTGCTTACTGCTTACTGCTCACTCTTCCCTACTGCTTCCCGCCCCCTGCCTTACTGCTGGCCGCATCCGGCTTAGGCGCGTTGTAAACTTCGCGCGCTTTGACGACATAGGCCTTGTCGTCGTATTGCCCGTCGCCATCGACGTCGACCTTTACGACGATCTTGTGCGACTTGCCGTCCGCCACATCCGAAGGTTTGAATCCCAGACTGTACTGGCTGCGCAGCATGGCATTAATCGATCCCAGCACGGCCGGCAGTTCGCCTTCGAACGTGACCGGAAAGAAACTGCCGCCGCTCTCCTTTGCGAAAGTGGTGAGCGTGTTCGCCGCCTGCAGGAAGGTCATGCGATCGATTGGAATTCCGCGAATGTTTGAGCCTCGGCCCGGATCCATCTGATCGCCAAATTTCTTAATGAACATGTTACCGGTGCCGACAATGTAAATCGGAATTCCGGCATTCTGCACCACCTTGCGCGCCTGATCGAAATTGATCTTGCTGAAAGTGTCCAATCCGGAAGACACCAACAGCACGGCACGCCGGCGTCCACCGGGCACCGCCACCATTCCCGCATAGTCGGATTTGCTCTGCTTTGAATCCTCGAGCACAACTGAGTCCGCGCGACCGCCGACCAGCGTCAGCTTGAGCGCGTCGAAGAGATTCGTTTCGGTAAACGCCGGGGTGTTACGGAGTAGCAGACTGATCGTCTGTTGAATTCGTTGGGGGTTATTGGTGAAGTCCGTCAGAGGCGTCGGCCGCATGTCATAAGCAATCACTGAAACGTAGTCTTGCGGCGTGATGAACTGCGACAGGAACATCGCCATGGGCCGAATCACTTCTAACTGGCCGGCCTCCATGCCGCCGTTTCCATACAAGCCCAACATCTCGCCCAGCTTGCTGTATTCGACCACCAGCGTCACGGTAATTGGCGCTTCAGGAGTTGCGAAGTTTGTGATTTCCTTCTGCACTCCGTCGACGAAGATCGCGAAGTTCGGCTGCTTGAGATTGAGCGTCGGCTGGCCCGTTTTTTTGTTGTAAACGACAGCGTCCACATTGACCAGGTTGGTCGTCGTACTGAGCTTCTCGGCCTCTTGTGGTTTGCCTACCAGCTCAGGAGGCAGCGGCTCTTCCTTCTTCTCTTCAGTCTGGCCTTCGGTCGGGCGTTTGTTCTTCTTTTGATCGGACGAGGGCGGCTGGCGGCGCGCCTGCGCCATCACCGAAACGCTCTGTATGGCGCCAAACGAAAATGCGATCCCGAGGGTTAGAACGAAGAGACGGAGGCAAAGACAAATGCTTTTCATGATGACGATCCTTTAGCGAAATTCAGAGTTGAAGCTTTAGCTTGTCTGCCGATGGGGACAACCTGAAGGTTTAACTCTGGACCTCTTTCAGTTTTTTGAGGCGGGCCGTATTCAGCTAGCAGCGACTATATGGCGCTCGCGGAAGCGCGGTCAAGCTATTGAGCGGCGGCCTGCCAGTTCTGATGCGAGGTTGTGGAGGGAAGTTTCCCGCTGATTTGGAGTGGGTGGCAAGCGTAGCGCGACACCGCTTTGGATTTGCGATGTAGCGCGCCGGCAGATCCAAGGCGCCGTCGCCGCTTCGCTCTGCCGGCGCACTCCAAAACGACTATCGTGGGTTTGCAGCTTCGGCCTCGATAACTATCTCGAATGATCCTGAATTGTCGCCCAGGTTGCCTTCATTCACGCCCAGAAAGAGGACGCCGTCGCGCTGCGACACAAAATCCCGGCTGCGGCCTACAAAAATAAAGTCGTCGTTGTCGTCGCCGATTACCGCGATCAGTCCGCCGGTTGGTTGGTTACGCATCAGTTTGTCGCGGTCGGGAATGTTAGCCAGACCGTCGGGAGTCGCAAAGCGATTGCTGCCCAGGTTCACTCTGCCAGAAGCAGTAATTCGCACCCGCTGGCCACGGCGCACCACCAGGCCGGTGTTGGTCCAACCGTTACTCGTGTTATCCGACCGGACCCGCACGTTAACCGTGAAGAACGTCGGGGACTGATTATTTGAAACTGGCGGCGTATAGGTCGGCTGATTGTTAGCCGGTTGGTTGTTTACCGGCGGCTGATAGACGGGTTGAGTGTTGTTTGTCGTGTCGTTGTTGGGACCGCTGGAGTTGTTGGCATTACCGGTGGTGTCAAAATCGATCGACTCGACATCTTCCATGTAAACGGTAATCTGGCTCTTGCGTCCGCGCGCGCCACTGCCCACCACAATCGTGAACTGTTCATTCCTGAAACTGACGATTTGGCCGCGAATGACGCTGCCGTCCTTGAGGCGAATCGTGTCGGCTAAGACAGGCAGACTCGCGACGAATGCCAGAGCGATCATTAGCAGGGAACGAGAGAAAAACTTTTTCATAACGACCTCCAACTTGGAAAGCGATAATTTTGTTGACTGCTTAAACGGCACGTGTGCGCGATGCCTTCAGGAGAGTAATGTGAGCTGCACCTCTGACTCATTGCTTCAGACGGGCAGTCTACCACAATCACCTGGTGATCGCGGCAGTAGCACCGACCGTTAGGGCGGGCTCACTCAGACGGGACGCAGCTCACGATCATGTCCTAACAATACATACTCGAGGGGCCTCAGCGCCGAGGCACTCTTGCTCGGCTTGCCTGTTAGGTGTCAAAACGCTACTTGTTGAAAACATGGAGAGGGCAACTGTTGCTTTCTATATTCAGATCGTTTAGAAGTAACGCCGCTTAGGAAGCTTCGCGCCTTGAGTTTTCTTTGCGCCTTTGCGTGAATGTAGAAATTCAGTTCACGCAAAGGCGCGAAGTAAGATCGGAAGGCGCAAAGGACCTTGAGGTAACCACAAAATCATGAACTATCGACGCTTTGGTCGCACTAAATGGCAAGTCAGCGAAATCGGCTATGGCATGTGGGGCATGGGAGGCTGGACCGGCTCAGAGGATGAAGAGTCGCTCGCGGCCCTGCAACGCGCCGTCGATCTGGGTTGCGATTTTTTCGATACAGCCTGGGCCTATGGCGAGGGGCACAGCGAGAAATTGCTGGGCCAGATCATTCGCGCCAACAGCAACAAGAAACTCTATACGGCAACCAAGATCCCGCCCAAGAATCTTCAATGGCCCAGCCGGCGCGGCTCGACTCTCGATGACGTCTTCCCTCCTGAACACATCGAAAAGTACGTTCACAGCAGCCTGGAGAACGCCGGTCTGGAGAGCTTTGATCTGATCCAATTTCACGTTTGGGAGGATACCTGGGTTGAGGACGATCGTTGGGCGAAAAAGATGGACGAGCTGCGCAGGACTGGATTAGTCAAAGCCGTCGGCATCAGCATCAATCGCTGGGAACCCTGGAACGGGGTGCGCACGGTGCGCAGCGGTCTGATCGATTCAGTCCAGGTGATCTACAACATCTTCGATCAAAATCCGGAAGACGATCTTTTCCCGGCCTGCGTCGAGATGGATGTGGCCGTGATTGCCCGCGTGCCGTTTGACGAAGGCTCTCTGACGGGGACGCTCACCAAAGATAGCAAGTGGCCCGAGGGGGACTGGCGCAACATTTACTTTGTCCCTGAAAACTTGATTCCAAGTGTCGAACACGCCGATGCCCTTAAGCCGATCGCGGAACGCGCTGGAATCAATATGCCCGATATGGCTCTGCGTTTCATTCTCGGCAACCCGGTCGTCAGCACGATCATTCCCGGCATGCGCAAACTGTCGCATGTCGACTCGAACATCGCGACGAGTGACGTCGGGTGGCTGTCTGACGATCTTCTGGCTGAACTCAGCGAGCATCGCTGGGATCGGGAGCCGACGAAGTGGAGCAATTGAGCAGAACGTCTCTTTACTCTCGGCTGACGCTTTCACAATGGCGACATTAACCGTTCAAGTTTATAATTTCGCTGATGAGGTTTGAGTGGGATATTCGCAAAGCGAAGCTGAATCTGAACAAGCACCGAGTTACTTTTGAAGAGGCAGCCACGGCATTCCGTGATCCGCTTTCGGCGACTGGCTCTGATCCCGATCATTCCGCTGGCGAAAAGAGATTCGTAACCTTCGGTCTCTCGTCGAAAGGCAGGTTGCTGACGATTTCACATACTGAGCGCGGCGAGGCCATTCGAATCATTAGTGCCCGACGCGTCACAAAGCAAGAAAGAAAGATCTATGAAGAAAGCCAAATCAGAACTTAACGACTGGTCGCGACCGGAATACAAACGATCCGATTTTGGTGAAATAGTGCGCGGCAAGTATGCGAGCCGCATTCAGAAATCGACAAACGTCGTTGTGCTCGATCCGCAGGTTGCCAAAGCTTTTCCTAACGATGAAGCCGTAAACAATGCGCTTCGCGGGTTGATTAAGGTTACTCGTTCGGTAGGTCGACCGGGAACAAAGAGCAAGGGTAAGCTAAGTAACAAGAGGCGCGCGGCTTGATCACGGACTGAAGTCTAGCCAAAAACGGACGCTTAGGCTGGCGGTTTTCTTTCCAAAAACGCTAAAGAAAACGATAAAACAGCCTCGCTCTCGCCGCCCCACCCGCTAGCTGGCAAGCGAAATAGTTTCGACGGTCCTCAGCCTTTTCCTCGAAAAGGGGTTTACAGATTCCACCTGGCTAAGTATAAATATTAATGAAAGCACGTCCCCCCGGGCGTTTTTCCTTCCCCCTAATTAAGTTAGTCCGTGCTCAGTTCGTGGACTGTACGTGTTCGTGGCGAATGTCTCCCAGACGTGTCCGCTTGGCGTGAGCTGTCCAACAAGACGTCCGGCTGTTCTCAGTAAACCTGGAAACCTTCAAAGGGGAAATCAATGCGAACCCAAACCGTCAAGACCGACTCACTCAATACAAAACTACTACTGAAAACTTTATTGGCTTTTAAGAAGGGAGATTTTTCGGCTCGTTTACCCGGCGATTGGACCGGTGAAGCCGGCAAGATTGCCGATACTTTCAACGACATTATTGAGTTGAGCGACCGCACGGCCAAAGAGCTGGATCGCGTCAGCCGCGTTGTGGGTAAAGAGGGAAAGATCATGGACCGGGCGACCGTGCCCGCGGCGGCTGGATCGTGGCTCAGGCTGGTTGACTCAACCAACCTGCTGATCGACGACATGGCCCGCCCCACCAGCGAAATGGCCCGCGTGATCGGCGCGGTGGCCAACGGCGATTTGTCGGAACGCATGACCCTCGAAGTCGATGGCCGCCCGCTCAAAGGCGAGTTCCTGCGCACGGTCAAGATCGTCAACTCGATGGTCGATCAGCTCGGGTCGTTTGCCTCGGAAGTGACGCGCGTGGCGCGCGAAGTCGGAACCGAAGGAAAACTGGGCGGCGAAGCTAAGGTGAAAGGCGTGGCCGGTACCTGGAAAGATTTGACAGACAGCGTCAACTCGATGGCCAGTAACCTGACGAGCCAGGTCCGCAACATCGCCGAAGTAACAACGGCCGTGGCCAATGGAGATCTCTCAAAGAAGATCACGGTGGACGTGAAGGGCGAGATCCTGGAACTGAAGAACACCATCAACACGATGGTGGACCAGTTGAATTCGTTCGCTTCGGAAGTGACGCGCGTGGCGCGCGAAGTGGGTACCGAAGGAAAGCTGGGCGGCCAGGCGCAGGTGATCGGCGTTGCCGGTACCTGGAAGGATCTGACCGACAACGTGAACTTCATGGCCGGCAACCTTACCGGTCAGGTACGTAACATCGCCGAAGTCACGACCGCCGTGGCCAACGGCGACCTGTCAAAGAAAATTACGGTAGACGTGAAGGGCGAAATTCTCGAACTCAAGAACACCATCAACACGATGGTGGACCAGTTGAACTCGTTCGCTTCGGAAGTAACGCGCGTCGCGCGCGAGGTAGGTACGGAAGGAAAACTTGGCGGCCAGGCGCAGGTGATGGGCGTGGCCGGAACCTGGAAAGACTTAACCGACAACGTGAACTTCATGGCCGGCAATCTTACCGGGCAGGTTCGTAACATCGATGAAGTCACGACCGCCGTGGCCAAAGGCGACCTTTCAAAGAAAATCACGGTAGACGTGAATGGTGAAATCCTCTAACTCAAAGACACCATCAACACGATGGTGGATCAGCTCAACGCCTTTGCTTCGGAAGTCACGCGCGTGGCCCGCGAAGTCGGTTCGGAAGGAAAACTCGGCGGCCAGGCTGACGTGAAAGGCGTGGCCGGAACGTGGAAGGATCTGACCGACAACGTGAACCTGATGGCCGGTAATCTGACGGGCCAGGTTCGTAACATCGCTGAGGTGGCGACCGCCATTGCCGGCGGCGACCTGTCGATGAAGATCACCGTGGACGTGCG
>JAWVCT010000026.1:0-68921 GCA_033858155.1 Blastocatellia bacterium | reverse complement strand
ATTCTTAGTGACGGAAAAATGTCCGACAAAATTGTTCTGCGCAAGTGGTAATGGGCACCCAGATAGGACGCCCGCAAGTAAAACCAGTAGAGTAGTTTACAAGGAATTGGCTCCGCAGGTAGGACTCAGACACGATCAACACTTCCCTGACGTTTTCGCACTATTGTGCATTTTGTTGAAGATTGTGCACGGTTGGTCTTTTACACCGTCTACACTCTCTACACCCTCAGCACCCCGTTGTGCCTTAGTTGTGACAGGCATTGAAGACCGTTATCAACCGTCACATCCATCACGTCCTCCAGAGGGAGAAAGTTAGCATTGTGCTACGCTTCGGTGCTGTTAATGGTCTTCTGGCCTGCTGCAATTTATGGTTGGTGGTTTTTGCATAGTGATGGCGCCAAGCAGATGCATCGCGTAAAGGACGAATAGGTATGACAGCGGGTCATGAAGTGGCACCGCCGCGCAGAGTAACCGAGCCAACATGCTCTATTGATAAAGTAGCAAAGAATATCGGCACGAGTCGCTCAACAGTCGAGCGCGTGCTAGAACGCGGCAAGCTTGGGATAACTACCGACTCGGACCCCGGCGAATAATCGGCGACGGCGATCTTTCAAGAGTACCTCTCGCTTGCTGAACGCAAGACGATCGAGGACGCAATTCGTTAATGATTTCCAAACTCCTGCGAAATTATGCACTCTTGGTGCAGACTTCACGCAGAGAAGTCGCGCCTCGTTTAAGTGCTACCCTGCAGAACCTTTTCTGCCAGCATCGATTGCGGCTGGTTTGCTCACTGCCTCTTGAAGTAGGCGGTCTGTTGGCCTTTCGTGTTAGGCAAAGCCTGTAAGCTTTGCACTCCGCGTATGCTGCGAGGCAAGGAGCAGCATTCCTGGCGAAGCGCTTACGTACAAAACCGTCTGCTTACCAAACGTGACGTCGTATAAAGTTTCCCAACCAAGCAAATAGGCTCCACCTAAGGGCTTTTTTGGTCAGTGGGAAGACTGAGGCCAGCGTCTGTTTCCAATACCAAAGGTCCGCAAAGCGGCTACCGTGTTTCAACTCAATCTCCGTAAACTCTTCCGCCAAGTCACCGATTAAATTGGCACGGTCGTTTCTAGACAGGAACAACAGGAGAAGTTTTTCCGCAAGATTTGGCGGCGACGGTAGTGAAGATGCGAGATAGTGAGCAGATTCGAAAGTGTCATACGTCTGAAGGCCGCGTCCTTCGAAGTACTCGGCGAATGCGTAATTAACCAGATTCGCCGAGCGGCCACCTATCAACAAGGCTACTGCGCCATGGCTGAAGGGCATTGGTTGATTGACCAATTGGGCGAGATCGAGTTTGTTGTCGTTCCCAAATCTAAAAGTGTTTCGTAGGTCCGAATACTGCTTACCCAAAGGCGGAGCGACGTCCGGGGCCCGGGATTCCGCCATCAAAACGATTGCAAACTTCTCTGGATTTGCGTCTAGGTACCATCCCGCTACCTCAATGGCCTTTTCCAAGTTGGAATTACCTTTTGACTCCATGCTAACAGTGCTGATGTGGCGGGAAAACAATCCTTGGCACCCGTGCAGTACCTCGGAAGCAAGACATGGAAACATATGGTCTGGTGTGTCGGTTCCTGCAATTAGTAGACCGATTTTGGAACGGTCCCCGCCCCACTGGTGAATACAACGCCGGGCGGCTCCCATACCTAGTTCGGTGGTTGTACAACTCTTAGGATCCATAATTACGCCCCCGTCGCCTTTGGGACCGAGGTCAAACCCACCGCCAACCTGTTGCGTGCTGCGTTTGTGACGCTAAGCGCTTGCACACCGGCTCCCTGGATTCTTATGTAGCGTTTGGCCCGACCACCCCGCTCACGTGTCGCCTCACCTTGTCTCGATCTTACAAAGCCCTTGCGTTCGAGTCTATCGAGCGTCGCATAAATCGCGCCGATGGAAGTCGTTCTTTCGGTGGATTCTTCGATCAACTGACGAATCGTAGCACCGTAAGCCTGTTCGCCAAGTCTAAGGACAGCCAACATTACAATTTCCTCAAACTGACCGAGGTAGTCTTTGCGCTTCATTCGATTTTACCTTCTCTCAACAACCCCAAGCCCTATGCTGATTCTAGTTTCTAGAATGTAGGACATATCAACGTTGGAAGTCAACACTTTCCGGCAAGGTGGATATTCATCAAGCGAAATCTCGCAAACGCTCCGTCGCCCTCCCACTCCTCTTCCGGTGCCGTACCGCTCGCGGTCAGTGGCGATCAATTCAGCCTTCACCATCGGTAGTGCACACGGTGTAAATGATCTAAAGCAAAAAACGGGCAAGCAAACAAACAGAATGCGAAAGACCGCGCGACAGCGCGGTCTTTCGCATATAGCGTTCGTACCGAAGGGGACACTTTTCGCGTTCGGCCAACCATAAGAGGGCACGCTTGAGGAAAGCTTTGTGACTTAATTGTGACCCAAGATTTGTGCGATGCTTATGTTGTGGCGACATTCACCAACGTTTACCGCGGATCGCAGCCCGCCACTTTTGCGCCTTTATGCACCCCTTACTGCCTGTTTCCGTTTAAGACCGACACAGTTTTCCGCACAGTCAAGTTGATGCCACCCCCCATTATCTACAATCCAAATCTCCGCCGGTACTTGATGGGGGAAATAAACGCTTTGCCCATCTCAGCATTGATGTATATGCCGTTGAACTGCTTCACTTTGTGGAGCCAGAAATCATAGCCCGTAGTCCGAGTCCTGGCCGGAATCTTGGATCGCGTCAAAGATAACAAGCATTGCATCAGCACGAACGCTCGGTTGATGTCAGAGTTGCTGCGTTCTGATTCAGCCACCGGTCTCAATCCCTACGCCGCGGCTGAGCCCTTTACCTTCTGCAGAATCCAACGCTCGTAATAGTAAGAATTCTCCCGTAAGTTTTGCATCGCGTCCTCACTTCCTTTTGTGAGGCACGAACCCGGCGATTAACGGCGAAGAGTCAACCGCTATTGCCCGACCTCGCTCTGTAAACAGGACTCCGATCCAAACGCGAACACTTTGTCACCAGGCATCAGTGCCTGAACAGGAACAGTGTGTCCACCGCAAGTCATGATTTATGAAGTTCAGATTTTTTTCTGACTCACAGCTTGCGTCAAACACCGAAGCCAGAGGAGGAAACAATGCTCATAGTAGTCAAACGAATCGCACTCAGCGTCGCTTTGTCGCTGTATCTGACTGTCAGCCCCGAAGCGCACTCACCTGATCTCTTTCCGGTCGGCGATCATGCTCGACAGCCACAATCTCGAGCGTCAACGACGGATCACGAACCATTGGACGGATTCACGAATCTCTCCGCTCCTCGGACCATGGATTTCAGACCTGCTCCGATTCAACACGTGAGAGTTGCGGAAGCCAATGCGCCGTTTCCAATCCGCGACCATATTTCCACAGCAAGTCTCAGAAAACCCGGTAAATCACTCGCGCCCGCCTTGCGTTTGGCCAAACCTCCGCAACTGTCCAAAGCGAGTGTCAAGCCGCGCAGTAATTCGCCAGCCTTTTTGGCGGCCTCGGAGAAGCGGTCCCTTATCTTAAACTCGAGATACCATCTCCGCACCGGTCGCGACCTCATGTTTACCAGCGGTTATCGCACGCCTTACCGCCAAGCGAGAGCTATCCATCGCAATCTCCGGGCCTACGGCAGTTCCTATGTCCTTTCCATTTACCGAAGAGGCGCGGCCATTCGGGAGATAGTCGCTGCCTATACACGCAACCGCCGGAGACCTGAAAAGGCGGTAACGATGATGACCAGAGTCATAGAAGCTCAAGTTCGCAGAGGCATCTACGTTTCTGGTCACATGCGGGGACTGGCATTCGATGTCAGATCGAAGGGCCGACACGGTGCCAATCTTTCAGCTTTGCGTGCGGTCGCACAGTCGATGGGCGCGCGCGTGCTCGTCGAGAAGAACCACTATCACGTTGAACTCTAACGCTCGTCTGCAAAAAGAACCGGGAAAGGGAGGGGTGAAACCTATGAAGAATCGAATGACTCTATTGTCGGGTTCGGTTTTTGAACAAGGTCGGGCCCTTCCTTCGTCCTGGGCTCTGGTGCAAACGGCTGCCGGGGAACCAACTCAGCAGGGTAAGACAGTGTGCTTTCGTGATCGCAACAAAACCAGTCTGGCAGTCCTGGCTTTACTTATTCTCATCGGCAACCCGTTTCTCGGATTTGCAAAGCCGCGCCTCAAGATTGAAAATCTAACCTCCCAATACTCGCTCGACAAGAACGTCGATGATTTGGACGGTGAAGCGATTAGAATGAAGCTGCTCAAGCTTCTTTCAAGACCAGGAACAAAACTGTTTCTTGAAGTCATTCAAAAGGCCGAAGGCGGCGAGCCAAATATTATGGTTGGAGGATGTAAGACGAAGAGTCTCAAACTGCACCCGGCGTTGACCTTATCCAAGCGATGCCGATACCCGATCCGGATATCAGGAAGATTGCGATTTAGCACCGCGTCGGGAAACTATCAGATTACTTTTTCTAATTGGAAGCATTTAGCGCCGTTTCTCGGTTTACCGGACTTTTCCCAAACCAGTCAGGCGCTGGCGGCGCTGGAACTCATTCGCCGCGGCGGGGGCGCAGCAAACGCCTTTACGCCTACCGGGCTGGCGATAAAACGAAGAGTCCAACAAGGGTTCCTCGCTTTGCTGAAGGGTAACGTGAGCCGCGCGCTCTGTTTGGCAACCTATGATTGGGCCAGCTCGAGCTGTTCGCCCTTGCCGGCGGCTGGAAAGATTGATTATGCGAAGCTCGTGAGAACGGTGCGTGGCAGGCCAACCCGTCGCTGAAAAGGAGGGAGCAACCAACGGAGCGGGCGCGCCACGGAACCTATGACTGTCTGAAACTTTCTCGCGACAAGGAAAAAGCTTCCAAGACACGCGGCCTGTCTGGTATCAGGATCACTTGAGCAGGTCGGCCGACAAGTCCGATCAACTACTGCTCCACCCCACTCAAAGGAGAGGACCCGATGAATACTGCACAATTCAAATCGTCTTTCAGTCGAAAACTCTTATCTGTGACGTTTCTATTTTCGCTGCACGGGGGAACGTTCGGGCAAAGCTCGCAAACTGAAATCAAGCCGCTAACAACCACGCCGGTTGAATACAGGATCAGTGGTGGAGACAAACCTGACCGTTATGTCATTCGTCTCAAACAAAACGAGTTTTTGCAAGTTCACGCCGCACAAAAGCACTCTGACGTTGTACTCAGACTGTTGGACAAGAAAGATAACGAGTTGGCCCGAATGAATTTCCTCTATCGCGACGACGTCGTGGAAACCTTGTCGTTTGTCGCCCCGCGGTCAGACAGTTACATGCTTGAGGTCAGCGTGTTCGATCCCAAAGCTCCGCAAGAACCGAATGCCGGCTACCTGATTCATCGTGAAGTGGCCCGAAAAGCAACACTGAAGGATCGGAGACGTGTCGAGGTGGAAAAACTGTTCGTCGAAGCCATGACGGAGCGAGACAAGGAGGGGCATCTGTTGGCCGCCATCGACATATTCAACGAAACACTCCGCGGCTGGCTAGAGCTGGGAGACCGCTATATGGCGGATCTAACAGCCTGGAAGATCAAGCAAACGAAGGCCGTTGACTTATTTATCAAGGCCAGAACAGTCGCTGCCCAGGAAAATTTGCAAGAGTATGGAGTTGCGCTCGAGAACTTTGAAGCAGCTGCCCGCCTGTTCCGCGAGATCGACGATCCTTTCCACGAGTATGCATCAATCATCGGGGCCGCAGCCATATCTCAGAGGTTAGGACAATATGAGAAAGCAATCGACCTCAGCAAGCAAGCGTTGCCCTTCTTTCGCTTACTGCCCACAATCCTCGCCGATGAGCCTACCGTGTTGGATAATATTGCCGGAATGTATATTCAAGCAGGAAAAACATATCTTCAAACAGGCAACAAGCAGGCGGCGATCGAGCGCTTCGCTCTCGCGCTTCAGATTTACGCAGGACTCAAAAAAGAAGCGTCCGCAGCGGCTACTGAAAACGATATCGGGGCGCTTTACGTTCAAATGGGGCAAAACGACGATGCCCTCGTATATTTGAATCGAGCCTTGGAGCGTCGCGAACAATTGCCTGATAAGTGCGCCCTGCGCGACACGCTTACAAATATCGGTGTCGCTTTTGATGCGAAGGGCGAAAAGACAAAAGCCCTAAGCTCTCTTAATCGCGCGCTGAGCGAGGGGAAAGAGGGCAACACCTGTGCCAAGGGAAGAGCGCATGCGCTGACCAATATCGGCAAGGTTTATAACGAGCTGGGAGCCAATGAATTAGCGCTGACCTATTTGTGCGCGTCGGTAAAGTTGCCAGAGACTATAGCGACCCCAGAACTCGCCGCCGCCACCCACAACAATCTGGGAATAGCGTATTACGCCCAGGGCGAATACGAGAGAGCGCTAACTTCTTATCAAACCGCCTTGACACTTTTCCAGCTTCTCGGCGATCACAAGAACGAAGCCACAATTCTGTCGAACATCGGCGTAGTCCATTCCGTTGAGGGGCGGAATGACGCAGCGCTTGGCCAGTTCACAAAATCGCTGGAGATAAGAAGGCAGCTCGGCGATGCCAACGGCGAGGCTATTACGCTCAACAACATCGGCGAGGTCTATGCCGCCAAAGGCAACTCCTCTGCCGCGCGGGCAAATTTCGATCTGGCGTTGCCGCTTTTCAGAGCGACGGAAGATCGAAACGGGGAAGCCGTCACCCTCGGCAATGAGATGGTTGCCTGGAACTCGCTCGGGAACCGGCCGACGGCGATCTTCTACGGCAAACGAGCTGTCAATCGACTTCAGGAGTTGCGCGGAGCGGCCCGCGGTCTGGATAACGAAATTCAGAAGAACTACCTTCGCACGGTGAAACGCTCGTACCAACTGCTCGCCGAATTACTAATAGCCGAAGGGCTGTTTGAGCAAGCTGTTCAGGTGTTGACTCTTTATCAGGACGAAACGTTTTTTGATTTTGACTTTGATCCTAACTCACAAACGCAGCAGACAGACTTCTCTCTGCGCGAGCGCGATTTTGCCGCTCGCTATGAGGCGGCCAGCGTCAGCCTCGCACAAATCGGTTCAAGCGTCAGGGAGCTAAGGCGTCAAGTAAGCTTTCGGCCACCCAAAACGGGAGAAACGGATGAACTGCAAAAACTTCAGGAGCAGTTCAAAGCAGCAATGGAGATATTCTCAACCGTGCTAAAAGACGGAGAGCAGGAATTGGCAAAACCCGCCGGCGATGAAGACCGAACCCGGCCGGTAAAAGGCATCGCCGATTTCAGAGATGCGTTGGGAAAGCTGGGCGAGCGAAAGCAGAGGACCGTCGCGATCTTCACGCTGGCCGGCAGCGACAGGCTCAATATTTTGTTGGTTAAGCCGCACGGCGTCGAGGCCTACGCACATGCCGTTGGGCCCGAAGATCTGACGCGGGAGACATACAATCTGTTCTCAGTCCTAACAGATCGAAGAATCATGGGTGCTGATTTGATCGCTCCGAGTGCGGCGCTCTATGATCTCATTTTCAAATCGACCTCAACCCGCGATAAGACCAGGACGCTCGCTGCCGAACTCGCGAACTACAAACCAGACGTATTGCTATGGTCGTTGGAAGGAAGCTTGCGCCATGTGCCAATGGCAGCTCTCTACGACACAGCTACCAGACAATACCTGGTCGAAAAATATCAAAATGTGGTTTTTACGCGGACTGAGAAACAACGCCTTCTGCGTGAGTCTGCGGATTGGAACGGCGGCATCGCTTTTGGTAAATCGAACCTTCCCAAGACACCCTGCGGGCCCCCTGCGCTGAGGCGTGATACGGGCGATTCGTGCGAGCTGTTGAAAGAGCCTAAGGGCGTGAAGGAGGAACCGCTGGTCGCGCTGCCGGCCGTGCGTCGGGATTTGCCCGAGATAGCACGTATCCTGCAGGGACCGATGTTCCTTGATGACGAATTCACCCTGCAGTCCTTCCTTGGCAACATTCAGGGCAAAAACCATCCGCTGATTCACATCTCAAGCCACTTCTGCTTTCAATCCGGAGATGCCAAGAACTCATTCCTGCTTCTGGGAGACGACAGCAAGCTCTCTCTTTCCGAGATGAAGGCTTATCGGAACTTGTTTGATGGCGTAGACCTGCTGGTTCTCTCGGCCTGTCAAACGGCATTGCAATCCGAGGGCGACAGCCTAAGGGAAATCGACTCGCTCGCCGAACTGTGCCAACGTCTGAAAGCCCGTTCGGTGATTGCGACTTTGTGGAATGCCGATGCCGCGGGCGCCGGAAAGCTGATGATCCAGATTTACAAACTGCATCAACTCAAGCGAGGGCTGTCAAAGGCTGAGTTACTAAGACAGGCCCAGTTAAGTTTCCTGAAGAACCGAATACGTGTCCCAGAGAATATTGATCATCCCTATTACTGGGCGCCCTTTGTTCTGTACGGTAACTTTCAATAACTGATCGACCCTCTTTTTCCGCGTAAGTTTGCCCGTTCCAAGTCCCCAGTATTGGAATGGACGGGCGGCTATGGCCGCGACCACACCAGCATAAGAGAGGGACATAATCATGTTGACAGACGGGCAAACTCTGACTTCGCGATACCAGATTGTTAGAAAGCTTAACCAGGGAGGAATGGGCACGGTCTATGAGGCTTTTGACACGACCCTCAACGCGCGGGTCGCAATCAAGGAAAATCTGTTTGAAGATGAAAGCCTGCGAACCGCCTTTCGACGCGAAGCCCAATTGCTGGCAAACCTGCACCATCCATCGCTGCCGCGTTGCAGCGATCTCTTCTCAGCCGAGTCCGGACAATACCTCGTCATGGAGTTTATTGAAGGTGATGATTTGGCCATGGTTTTGGCAGGACGCAGGTCCCCACTACCGGCCAAAACCGTGCTTGACTGGGCCAGGCAGCTGCTGGACGTGCTGGAATACCTTCACAGTCAACCGACATTGCACCGTGATATCAAGCCCTCAAACATCAAAGTAAAAGACGGCCGCGTCTACTTACTGGACTTTGGACTGGCTTACGGTCGCAGCGGAGACATGACGACGGTGGTTGGCAGCGAGTTTAACTGGAACTGTCACTCGGCAAAATATTCCTCCCTGGAACAGTTGAGATGCGAGCGCACCACGCCGGCAAGTGATCTGTACTCGTTTGCCGCCACGCTTTATGTGCTGTTGACGGTGGTCGCGCCTGACGACGGCGAGCACCGCATGCAAATGAAGTTGGTCGGCGAAGCTGATCCTCTTAAAGATCTTTCCTTTTACCGGCGCGACCTGGACAAGAATGTAAGTAGAACGATCATGCGAGCTCTGGCGCTGAAGATCGATCAGCGTCCGAAGAGTGCGGCGGAAATGCGCCAGCTTATGTTTCCGAACAAGCTGGCGCCCGCAAACAGAAAGGTCACCGCGAAATTCGTCAGGGCCGGACTGCTGGCCGGGGTTATTCCCCTCGGCATACTATCAAGCGTTTGGTTTCCCAATTTGAGTGGCTCCCTTTGCGATTACTCTTCGCCAACCCTTTTCAAACAGATCTTGCGGTGCGAGGCCCAACCCGTCGATCCGAAAAATCCCCTCAGCCCATCAGAACAGGCAACTCAGTTGATGGCAGAGGCCGAGGAACTACTGCAAAGGGCTGAGCACGAACAGGCCCTCAAAAAGGCTGAGGCAGCTCTGAAGTTATACCCGAATAGTCCATACGCGCACTTCATATACGGCGACACCTTATGGGACATCAAAAGCGAGACCGTCGATTCGGTAAGGCAGATGCCGGAGATAAGGAAACAGGCAGACATCATCCTTAATTTAGTGCTCTCTCCCAGCTCGCCGCAAGAGTACGTTGCTCGCGCTTGGGCCAACTTGGTTAAAGGGAAGGTTGATATCGCCATCGCCGACGCCACTTCTGCGCTTCAGTCCCAACCTGATTCGGTCGTGGCTTTAATGATCAGAGCCTCAGCCAAAGCAACCAACGCCGACGTGGATAACGAAGAGGCCATCGAGTCTTTCTCTGACTACAAACGAGTGATCCAGCTGATGCCTAAATACGCTAAGGCGTACGCCAATCGCGGCGCAACTTACTATGCCCTGGGCCAGAACAATCTCGCTCTTTCAGATTTCAGGGAAGCTGCCAGACTTGCGCCTCGCGCAAGCTTCCTCTACAAACTCGGCTACGTGAACTCCACTTTGCAGGATTTTGCTGAGGCCCGGAACAGTTTTCACCAGGCGCTGCAGGCAAATCCTCAGTGCTATCAAGCCTACCTTGGCCTCGGAGATGTCTGCTTTCAGGAAGAAGACTGGAGCAATGCAGTCGTAAATTATGAGCGGGCAAATCAGATCAGCCCGAACCAATATGCGTTCAGTCGGCTGGGAAACGCATATATCAACCTGAAGCAATTCGAGAAATCAGTTGATAGCTATAAACAAGCCCTGACGCTCGATCCCAACGACTATCGATCTCAAAGCGGACTGGGGATCTCGTATGCCAACCTAAAGAGCTTTGAAAAAGCGATCGAGACTTTTACCACAGCAATCGAGCATGCGCCGAAAAATGACCGTTCGTTTTTGGCGTTCGTTTACAAATGCCGCGCCGACGCATTTCGTCAAATCGGACAAGATGAACTCGCGGATAGTGATGACCGCCTTGCACTGGATCGATAGTCCTGGTCATAACTGATCAGGCAGTCGAACCACTCGGCGGGATTATGTCGCGGCGATCACCGGACGAACTCAGACTCACAGATTCGAACTATCAATTCTGTTTCAGAGGACATGCGCGGATTTCGATAAACACCTACAGACTCAAGCACCGCGAGGGGTTGTCGCCTCAGTTACTTTGCGGAGACTAAAGCCGCAACCTCAGTACTCGTCATTTAGTTTTTCGTTCGGGAAATTTGAAAGGGCGTAAGGCTGCTGCCGCCTGGTTCGCGACTGGGTATCGCAAAGTAATAGGTTTCGTTGTCCTTCAAGATACTGGCCGGGACGTTAATCGAGAGCATAAACCGGTTCGGCCCAACCACGTTCGAAATCCTGACCGGGACGACCTTACGCTCTATTCCTGGCGCTACTGGTTTTAGCTTTTCAGTCAGGATAGCAACCTGAATCTTCCGTTTGGGATCAACAATTTTCGTGGTCTCAAGTTTCAAATTCAATGTCACGGTTTTACTGCCCTGAGGAATCGTCAACGACTGGGCTGAGACAATGTTATTACTTTGACCCGAGGGCTGTCCGGTAACTCCATTTCTTTCTACCAGCATCGTTGAGGGACGAGTAAACCTGGGTCGAAAAGGAGCGGCTGGAGGCGTCGGGGCGGAGCTTGAAGCCGTCCTTGAATGATCTATGCCGGCGGGGACTGTGTCGTTGTTGGGGCTGCGATTTTCGTTTGGTGTTGGCGTAAGACTCTTCGGGTTGGGCGGCGTTTCGGCCATTTTATCCGCTTCGCGGGTCCGTTTGTTCTGATATATTGCGAGGGCAATTACTCCTGTTAAGAGCAGCGCCAAAACGGCAAATGCCGGCACCTGGATCGAGGGCCGCTTCAGGAACGGAGGAAACCACGTCGCCGGTTTCTCCATTGTTAACCCTTCTTCGTTAAGCAACCCGTCGATGCTTTGGTGAAAGATTCGCGCATCCTCAACCTTCGCCCGGTTTTCAGGAAAGAGCAGAAATCCCTTCTCGAAGCGGACGCCGTCCGCTGCCGATAATTCGCTCAGTACATATCGATCAATCAAGAGCATTTCAACTGTCTGTAGCCGGCCGGCGAGACTCTCATCGAGCACCATCTCATCTTCGAGGTCCTCATTCTCAGTCCGGGAGGTTTCGTTCAATAAATACCTTATTAAAAGTTCATCTTTATGATCGGAGTCATCCAGCATTCAAATTACCCCCAAATGGAATAGTGACCGGGAATCCAAAAACTTACACACAAAATGTGGGGTCTCACCAATCAAAATGAACGACGCGAACGGGACCGCTCCCGTTTCAAGCACTTTTCCATACACTGCTGAAGAAAATTGTTTCGCCACTTGCTCATCTTGCTGTCCAGTTTGTTCTTACTACTCTTCACCTGGTCCGGCGTCGCCTCGGCAAACGAAATGTTAGCCAGCCTAAGGGCAAGTCTCAGGCGTGTTTGCGCGCGCTGGGGCGGGAGCTTTCGGCAACCATAATATTCAAGAAAAATATCCAGTGTGGCCTTCGGCAAGGACGCAAGGCACTTTCTCTGGCATCGTATTTTGAGCTCTCGCTCTTCTTCTTCTTCCAGGTCCCTGTCGATTGTTCTCGTCTCTGAGGGTCGTTCAACAAAGTCGGGATCATCAAGTGATCGTGATGGCCTTAATATTCTTCTCAGTTCTTCGTGGTAGACGTGATCCACCCTGTTATCCAACATGCCATAGAAGTGTTGAATTTCGCTTCCAGCGTCAAGCAACTTGCCGTTAACTTTGGTAAATCGCAAAACCACTGTCGTAACCAGATCATCGAGGTTACTAATCAACTGGGATCTGTAGTTCTTATTGGTGTCTCTGCTTAGAATGAGTCTTTCAATATCGCGTGTGAAAGCTTGATAGCTTTCTTCCCACGACTTCTTATAGAAGCCGGTCAAGAGCGTTTTGAGCTGCTCGAGGTCTTTCTCGCTTAATCCTTCAAATTCCTTGTGGAACATGGTTTCAGTCCATTTGGGCAACATCCGCGCGCCTTAAATTCAGCGATCGAAAAAAGCGTCTTTCGTTGCGTCGACATTCATCAATGGCGGTTGCGGATTAAAGTCTATGATTTCTGCGCCCTATCCGGTAAGGCCCGACGGTCTTCCTATTAGGCCTGTGGTTGAGGTGCCGAGTTCCAGTGGCGGTTTAATTAGAGGAGCATTCTCATTGCAAGACGAACACATCCAGTCTTCCGACAAAGCCACGCATGCTTTGAAGCTGATCGTCTGTGACTGCCAGAATCAGCACGTTCGACTCCCGCTTATCGACACCCAAGAGAATTACATCTTTCACCAACGTTGAATCTTGAGAAGACTGCCCGCCGGAAAACATCAGCGTGACGTGCGTTACTGACGTCATGGCCTCTTTGTACGACGTTGTTTTCGTAGTCAGCCGTAGGATGGAGCGACCCTTCAGTTCGCTGAGCGTCCGTTCGTCGGAGATAATTTGATTCTCGTGTAAGACTGCTCCGGGAACAATCGTCTCTAGCGAGTAATGCCCTACTGCCTTGTCTAGAGATGTTACTGCGTGCAGTTCCTCGGGCCGCTCTTCAAGCTTTAAGTCGTCCGGCTTAATGAAGTGAAAGGCCGGCACACCGCCCGGGGCTCGAGCAATTAGCTGCGGAATTCGTTTCTGCCTGACGAGCCAAAGACCCCGGATTGCAAGTCCAAAGACTAGCAAGGGCAAGACTACGAGGATGAGCATGTCAGGCCAATGTCGAGTGACCAAGCCCCGGAATCGTGCTGAAGTTGCAAAGGATCCATCGTGAGCCGTAACAGGAAACAACGGCGTGCCTGAATCGTTGAAGCTTTCGGCAATGAGTAGCGCCAGTAATCTCTCCTTTGTGGTTTCTAATTTCTTCGCGGTCTCGCTGATTCCGTGGTCAAAATCGCGGCCCACTTCCAACCAAAGGTCCGATGTTTCCGCTTTGGGAGCTGCCGTCTCAAAGTGCACGGTACCCTCTTCGTCATTGACCGAGCCGTTTTTGCCCATCGTTTCCACGCAAGTAGTTTCGAACCCGGTGGTTCGATTCAGAGTCTGGGAAGTTTCGTAGGATCGCCCGCAACATCCGCGGCTTCCGTACGGTCGGAAAGATCAGCCTTGCGCTTCTCTTCCACGTAAGCTTTCTTTCCCGCTTCAACCGCGGCTGAGATCGAACCGGCCTGACGCGCTGCGGCGTCCCGGGTCATCGCGGCGACTTCCGCTGCTTTGGTCGTGGCCGTGTCGTAGAGCTCAGTAGCCTTCTCGCGCGTGGCTTCAACATATTCTCCCGCAGTTTCGCGCGCGGTTTCGTAATACTCGCCCGCCTTGGCCCGCGTGGTGTCGTAGTACTCCGTCGCCTTCACGCCCAGTTGCTGCGCCGCTTCTTTCGATTTGTCGATACCCTTGCGGGTGGCGTCAGCAATGTCGTTGCGCAGTTCTTCACCCGATTTCGGCGCGAACAACAAAGCCAGCAAAGCGCCGACGCCGGCGCCGAGCAGAAAGTAGGTTAGTCGCGTCGAAATATTGTCGCCTTCGTCACGGTCGTTTTCCATGAGTGGATCCTTTCTCGTATTCCTATTCTCAAAAGTTAGTTGCGACCATTAACCTGGCCGGCATCATGTTCATCTCCTCAGGCCTGTCCTGGCGATCGAATCGAGAACGGGATGAACGCCCTGACCAAAGTTTCATTTTCCGACTCAAGTAGCCCCACCCCGGGCTGGGACCCCGCGCTCGCCTTCAGATTCTGGGCAGCTTGGTGGGATCCCCCGGTAACGAATCTGCCAATATTACGGCGATACTATTTCGAACACTGAGAAGGGACGTGGCAGGTGAAATATGAAGTCCCTGTAGTAGTCGTTGTCGCACTCCTCGCAGAGTCTCGCGCACTTCATCATCGTCTCTCCTGGCCTCGGCAGACTCCGTCAATAATTGACGCACCACCGGCTCGAGGTACAGATCTAAGACGTTGGGTGAAGAAGAAAAGACCTTCAACTGGGTCACTTGCTCCGGAGTCTCAAAGCCGAGTGCCGACAGCTCTCGAGTCCAATCGGCTTCGCTAATGGTGACTCCCGCGATCTCTACGGAATCGATCAATATTCTGGAAGCAAGTTCTTGATACATTCTTTCAGCTCCTAATTAAAGCGGTCGGCGCCAGTAAGCGCGGTAGCTGACGAGCTTCTCCTCATTGAATTGCAGATCGCCAACTTGAAACAAATAAGGATTGCTGCCGGTAACAACAAATCCCGTGAAGTCACTAGAGATTTCTTCATATAGTTCGGCCGATCCCCATTGATAGGCCCAGTCGCTCGGCAAGGTATCGGTAACTACTACCTGCAGGGCCGCGGCTTGGGCTGGATCTATATTCCTCACAGATAAAAAAACCTGAAACATGTTGTCTGGAGATGATTGTCTGATGCCTCGCGTAATTTCAACCCTAACCCCTAAAGGGTTGCTAATCACATAAGTGTCTGGTGTTGGCGCTAAGGGTGATAACGCGTAGTCTACGTTTGGGCCAGATGGTAAATCGCCGTAGATTAGTTGTTGGGAGATTCCATCCCACAGATCACGCTCGGCGCGCTTCGTTTTTGGTTTGTCGTTAAAACCCAGTTGGATAAGCAAATCATTTCGATATAGGTCGAAGGCGCTCTTTACTCTTGTGCCCCAGGCTGGAGCCCGGTTTATCGCGCCCAGATAAGTCAGATATGAGGCAACCCCCAGCGCAAATATCTCAAGGGTCCACGGAATCAGTTTAGACAAACTGGCTAAAGGAACCGTCGTCGCAAGCCCAATCAAAAGCACCATCAGCGCTAACATCGCGCTCAGCGCTGAACAATTGACCATAAAGTCGAAGCCGGTCTTGGCATCATCTATCGATGCCGCGTACTCTTTGTCTATCTTTGCAATTAGACGGGGCCATAGCGTGACGGTGTCAATTCCATATTCGCGGTCAGGATAGTATTCAAAACTGCGAATCACGTTCCCGAGAACAGTTGGCAGAATCAAATGTTCGTCGGCAAACCCATTTAGTAATTGCCTGCCAGTCTCAGCCCACTTTGAGTGAATCTCTTTACGCCAAACAGTCCAGCGCTCATCCTGGACTGTGGTTACATTTTCCTTAAACGCTTCTCGAACGCTTCGCAATGCTGTCGGATCAGAGTCGAGGAGGCCCTGGATTTCCTTGCACGTTCCGGCAATCAGCTCCGGATCTGAGGATGCCATCGCGCGCAGAAGCGTTCGCATTCCTCGTTGCCGATTTCTAAGGACTTTGAAGCGTTCTCTATGACGTTTCACTCGCCACTTGCCAAGCCATGTTTGTTTCCAGGGGTATCCCTCATATAAACGAATGATCGGGATGTTGAGGTTATAGAGTAGGCCGCTCAGAACGATTGTCGTGAAAGACACTGAGATGACTTTCCATTGAGTGTCAAGCGTTTCAAGCTGCTTAATGAGCAACAGGCTGTCAGGGAGCATCGGGGCTGCGAAGAAAAAGAAGAGCGCTGTGAACATGACCGTGGGAAGAAAAACTCCCAGGATTAGGGGCTTGCTAAAAAACCCGGAGATTGTCGAGAGGATTCCGGTCATGAATTTACCTTTGCACTATTGCAACGCGAATGTTCATTGCCGTTCAAGAGTCGGCGAGCAGCTATGATAACAATCGCCGCTCACGACCTGTCGGAGATCGCAACTCTAAACTTCACTATCCTTGCCTATTTGAAAAGTTTCGCGGCCCTTCGCTCCGACCATGAATTCACCAGAGCTTTGGATCAAACGCGGCCTTTGCCATTACAGACGGAGCATCGACCTGTTCCATAGCACCTGGAACAATTTTTCAGAATTCCGGTTCTCCCGCCACCCTTGCACATTGAACACTTACCTGTCCCCTTACATCCTTTGCATTCTGCCATGTTAACAGACCTCCCTCAGGTGTTTGAGTATGTTCTATTCTGATTGAAAAATCACTTTGCTCCCTGCGGTTGTTTTATCCTTCACAAAGGCGCCAGAGCATCCATTTCTCGATCAATGAATAAAAAGGCTTAGGCCGACGCACAGAATTGGAATAAGAAGCAGTACAGTCGGTGGAATGGTTCGCCAGAGAGAGGCTCGTGCAGCTCGTGATGAACGATATTCGCCTTAAACTGTTTACCGTGAGCAAGATCACATTAACGTGCGTTTCGCCTCGTTCTTGGAGAGTGCGAATAAAATTCACAACGAAAAGTGCTCGGCAAATACGTAATAGTCTCTGCACGAGAATACGTGCACCGAAACTTGCGAACGAAAGTAAGCGGGAGCGCTGCTGAGACTCCGACGCCACACTGTTGATTCCCGTGTCTACTAACAGAGTGAACTTTTCCAAAGCGATGCCTTCTTGTCCAACTGGAATTCTTTCGATGATGCGGCTGGTGACTGGCGCAAGCATCGTATGAATTCCCTCTTGCGCGGCAGGCAGCTTGCGACGGATCGAAGAGGTTCCGCCAAGAACGAGGCCGGCAACAATCCCAAGTCCCGTGTAGAGCGCGAGCAGCAGGATCGCCACTATCATCCTCAGAGCGATGTGCTGATTTACCAGTAGCAATCCCGGACCGAAATTGTAGACAACCAGGCTGACCAAGAAGAACAACACGCCGCCCAGGAATCCATAGGCTGTTGATTTCAAGATCGCTGGTAGAACGAACTTTCCTACCAGTGATTTTGCCAGGTTGAAAATATTCGTCTTTGTTACCATTCAAGGCCTCGTTTGGACGTTCGAGGAGCTGATGTCCGCGTGAAGAAAATGCACAAGCTAGTTATTTTGAACCACCACGGTTTTTGGAAAACTCGCGTTTTCACAAGCTTCAGACGAGACTCCTCGTATTTAGCTTCCCACCAGAACCTTAAGTACTTCCCTGAATCCGACCATATCTTCCGCCGCGTCTTCTTTTAGGTAGTCGGCCGCACGATCGAACGACTCGAGCGCTACTTTCACGTAATGGCTGGTTTCCTGGTAAAGTGTCGTCCCGCGGGATGGAAACTCTCCGTTAGCTCTGATTCTGAGAAGTAACTCCTTTGAGATTGACCAGGCACATACGAACCGTACGGATATGTCCTCAGCAGCCGGAAGAATCTCACGGAAAAGAATATTGGCTTCCGGCCTTCGGCCAGCCTGATCAAGGCCTAGTGCTTGATTGAACTTTTGCGCAAGCGTGTCCCGTAGAGGGCTTCGGTCTGTCATGGAGAAGTTCGGCCCCACGGCAGTTCTCTTTCGTTCTCCGCTCGGACTGATAACGTCGAAAGACCCATCCGGATACCACTCGAATCTCTCGACCTTGGGCTCAAATCTCATAACGCCATCCGTTTCATGGACGTTGACGTAAAGTTTCCCTTTGTGGTTTTCGTCCTCACCTTGCGGGTCAGCCGACTCATACATTCTGCCAATCACCTGGTGGTAATCACGTCCGCCGCTCCTCACATCTCCTGTCATGAGCCCACAGTCGATGAACAGCAGAGTTCTGATCGTCCCGGGATATTCGAAGAACGTCTCCGGTAGCCCGTGGAACTCCATCATCTTTTCGGCGTCAGGCGTTACGAAGATTTGCAGATCGCCGATCTTGTATTTCACAAGCCCTCCTCGGATTGTGTCGGGTCTTCAGATGATTGAGCAGCTTCATGCCTTGTCCAGATTTTCACCAATTGAAGAATCGGGCGGATTAGAATCAATCTCACCCCTCGGCGAAGGGAATCGTGGTGGGCCACGATAGATGCCAGCGGCGGTGAGAAAGCGTAATAAAGGTCAACAAGAATCGACCCAAGTGTAGATCGAAGCAGAACATCATCGCGAAAGTGACTGAGGAGAATCACGTCAGGTGCGAGGGCAGATCCGTAAGCGGCAGTTGCGATGAAACACGGACCAGACTTGAGCTTGCCGAGTCGTGATGATCGTCTCCACACTTTCCAGCCTAACGTACTCCATGCCCTGGCCCGCATAGTGATTGATCATTTGTGACAATTGGTCGGCCGCTTCTGTGGCGCCTTGGCCTCTAACGATATTGGCCGTGAATGGAACGACTGTGTAGTTCATTCTAATTTTCCTTTCACCTGACTCGGTTTAAGCCTCACCCGACAACCCAAACTCACGGGTCGGGTTTTGTGACGGCGGTGACAATCGCGCCTCCAAGCCGTCCGCGTCGGTTCGTTGAACGGGTGTTAGCCTAGCTTGGCAAACAACCCTTTCTTTTCAAACGCGGAAACAGGGATTTCTACCCCGCACTGCGGACATACAGAATGAGTAAAGACTGTATTGCAGCTCTTGCAGAGAACTGCATTCCAGCGCTCATTGCCAAACGAAACGGTAGTGCTTCGACCGTCGGCGTAAATTTGCTCGAACCCTCTCATCCCGCAATCCCTCTCTCCGCCGAATAACTTCTTAACCTTACCCTTGCATGCTCCCCACTCAACCTTGTGACCGTTCTTGCATGTGGCAGTTGCTTTATGATTCATGTTTCATCTCCTGACTCGAAAAGGCCAACGCCGAGTTAAATGAACCGTGGGTTGCACAGTTCTTCTCGGGATTGACAATCGATTCTTGAGGCAACGACCAGTCGCAAGTTTGCCTTCTCAGAATGCCAACAGGCGACAGCTGAATGAGGCCCCTGCACTCTTTGGTTAACTATTTGGATGGCATAGCGGTGCGCGCTCCCCGCTCGCAAACACCGTTTGCCGCTCTGAGTTGGAATACAACTACGGGTCGGAAGAGCGCAGATGGGAACTCGACCGACTCGAAAACCTTGGATCGTACGAGGCGCAGCGCATTCTAGCACTGCTTACCAGAATTGCAAGAGATTTTACTATCTCGAGCGAAACAATGGAAACCGCTAGTCGCCGGGTGCACGTTCCACCCGAGGATTGGGCGGTTGTTATTCGAGAAAATCACGAAGCCTACATTACAGAAGACCGTTACCGGCGAAATCTCCAGCGGCTTAAAGATAATCGCACCTGCCGAGAAAGCCCGGGCGCAATTAACCGTGGTCAGGCACTGCTGCAAGGCCTTGTGCGGTGTGGCGCTTGTGGACAGTCAATGCTTGTCAAATATCCGGGAGGAAAAAGGCATCCTGTTTACTATTGCCAGGGAGGCCGGACAGGGTAGCTGTCAGTATCTTGCAGCCACAAAAGTAGACGCAACCGTAACAGAGTTAGTCCTCAAAGTGTTCGAACCTGCCCAACTCGAACTCGCTGAAGCAAATTTCAAACATTTGGAAGCCGAGGGCGCCGCCATTCGAGATCAATGGAAATTACAACTGCACGAGGCCGAGAAGGAAGCCGAAACTGCCGGTCAATTGTTCAAGAGAGCCGCAATTCAGAATCGACACGTCGCCGGCCAACTACAAGACGAGTGGGAACAGGGGCTACAGCGCCTTGAGAAAATCAAACAGGCCGAACGCGATCTTCCCTCGCCACCATCACCAGAGGCTTTGGCTAATACCCTAAGGCGCCTGGCAACGGCTGCTCAAAATCTCCAAGTGGTCTGGCACGCGATTTCGACCGATGACAAAGACCGAAAGCAGTTGATTAGACTTCTTATCAGAGATGTCATCTTACTTCGAAAACTCGATCTTATTCACATGACAATCCGATGGACGAGCGGAGGAAGACTGGAGATCGAAATTCCATATCCGAGTTTCCGACAGAGCCTCGAGAGTGACGCAGAGGTGATCGAAATGATCCAAGAAATGGCATTAACCCATCCAGATCGTGTGATCGCGGAAAGACTTAGCGCCTTAGGCTACCGTCGACGGTGGGGTCAAGAGAAGTTTACTGCGCGGTCTATTAGCACACTCAGAAGATATCGAGATATTCCACGTTGTCCTGATCTGTGTACATCAGACAGAAGCGGCCCACGAGGCGACGGTCGTTACAACACCCGAGATGTCGCCAGGCTGTTAGGACGTTGCCAGGAATATATCGGTAAGTTGTGCAAGGAGGGGAAACTGGATGCCATCCGCTCTGGTCCTAAGAGTCCGTGGTGGATCAAAATCGAATCACCGCAATTTGTGCAACTTCGTGAAGCAATGCAGAAGTGTAACAGTGGCCATGATTCCGACTGTGAATCAAAGAATTCTCGCACTAGTACGAAGGGGGCATCGTAAAGCAGCAATATCATGAGCCATCGCACGATGCCTCACCACCCTACAAGCACAACCGATGGGTCACGATCATATTTGAAGGCAGCCCATGGTTCGGACAAAGAGGGCTGATATTGAAAGAGACATTAGGGCGACATTCCGATCTTAACCTCGAATTGTCCAGTGGTAAGCGAATTAGAATCGATGCGACTTGGACGGATTATTTTGGCGAGCCGTCTCAAAATCCCAAGACTTTGACCCATCGCGTCGATTTCTCGCAGGCTCAACCAATTATTCGATTCCTTGAATATCTAAAAAACAAGCTAACGGAGGATCTTGGCTCAAGTCCTGCGGTGGATCACTCTGCGTAATCGATTGCCCGATTGTCTGTAGAACCATTGTTATGTCAATTGGCCGCGCAAGAAAGTCGAAAGTCGTCGAGCAGCGATATATCTCCGTCTCGGAACTCGCCATTCGGTGGAGTGTATCCCCAAGCGCAATTTATGCTCGGAAATGCGGCACGAATGCATTAACTCCGATTCGACTTGGTAGATCAGTTCGCTTTCTTCGCAAAGAGATTGAGGCCTTTGAAATGGCGCGCGAACGACAAATACAAAGGACCGGCCTCTCGCACGAGTAACCATTTAAACTCGCTCGGTAGTGACCCGCTGAGACTTATGAATTCATTATCAAACTCGCTTGCGCGAACAAACAGTTCACCCCTCCGGGCTGTGAGAAAAAGTGCGGCCAATAAGTCCTGGGTGAACATGAAAATCATCAAGAACAGTCGGAGGCCCAAGGGTTCAGCGCAGCTCCGAAAAGAAAGGCGCGCCGCGGGAGAATTCTGGGGATATGACGTTTGGATCCGTCAACCGGACGGGTCTCGAAAGCGGTACCGAGAATTTACCTTTGCTACGAAGGCCGAGGCCACACAAGCCTTGGCAGCCCTCAGAACGAACGGATGGAAAACACGGTACGGTGTAAAACCTCAAGCAAAGATACGCCACACGACAATCAAAGAAGCAATTGAAAGCTACCTAACACTAGCCAAGGCAAGCCTTCTCGCTAACAAAACCGATGACACCACCTACTGGCGTGAGATGCCCGGACATCTGCGTACGCTTGAACGCTGGGGCAAGTTCGCAGGCCCTAATCGCCATGTCAGCACGGTGACAAGAGATGATTTTGTCTTTTGGGTCGCCGCTGAAACCGAGCGTGGTAAAGAGAATCAAAGACCCTTGAAGAAATCATCAATCAGAAGGGGACTTAACACCATCAAGGCTGCTTTGAACCATGCGGTTGAAACATTTCCGGATCTAAAGTCCTTTCAAGTACCTCGCAGTCCTTTAACGAAAAAAGTAGAAGAAGAACGCGACCGAGTTCTCTCAGACGAAGAGATTTTCAAAATATCAGCAGCGCTCTCCACGAAGCGTGAATGGCACGAAGCCTTGTTCTTTTTCCAACTTGCTTTGATAACCGCAGGGCGTATGGCCGAACTTCGGCGAATGCGTTGGGAAGAGTCCGATGTTCGCTTCGGAACCGTGAAAATCTATTCTTCCAAAACAAAGAAATGGCGCATCACGATCAAAGCGCCTTCCGCAACGACTCTTATTGCTCAACGCAGGGCACAGGGAAAGGATGGCGGAAGCCGCGTTCTCACGCAGCCCGATCATTGGTTCAGGGACATTCTAAAAGAAGCTTCCGAGAGTGTTGGCATTCGCTATGGCCAGACGGTGCCAGGCGGTTGGTGCCCTCACGATCTTCGCCACACTTGCTTAACAAATCTTGCTTTGGCCGGAGTTCCGATAAATGGGATTAAGGAATACGCCGGACACGCGTCTATCGTGGAGACACAGAAATATCTGAAATTCATGCCTCAATCGATTGACTTGGCGGCAAGTGTTTCCATCAAGCTTGCCACCCTCGCCAATGTCGGTAATGGCTCCAATAAGCGGACTTCTTGATCTTGCTACGAACTTCCCCATTAAGGCCTTACACTGTTTCCACTCTGTTCACTTTCAGCACTCTGTTTTGCCTTATTTATGACTGCCATTCATGCCGCGAAGAATATCCATTACCTTCAAAAAACACACCGGCCAGCGAGAAAAAGCGCTCCGGCAGAACAAGGTAGCAAGTTCTTTAGCACTGCCTGGAAAGTCTTGACAACAGGTGGTCTTCAGGTTTATTGTGCGGCTGCGAATTTGAACTCTTAAAGGCTGAATTCTCACGAGCCTGCATTCCCCAACGCAGTCGCAAAAATCCAGCCCGTACGCATTTGAATATTTTGCCCCAGTGATTGATCGAGGGTCGCATTGTCTATGGATCCAAGAACTCAAAAGGTCATCGCCCTCCTCAATGAAAACTTTCATCATGAGTTATTGTTTGACGAGATGGCACGATGCATGAATCTCTCGCCTTTAAGTCTTCGGCGTTTGTTCAAAGGACAAACCGGCCTCACTTTTACGCATTATCTTAGATTGCTAAGAATGCGAAAGGCGAAGGAACTCATGGAAAACACTTTTCTCACTGTGAAAGAAATAATGTCTCAAGTGGGAATCAAGGACAAGAGCCATTTTGTAAAGGAATTCAAAAGAGTTTATGGGTTTCCGCCAAGCAAATGCAGTTCGCGTTACAGCGGTGCTAATATCGACCTAACGAAAGTAGTCAAAGAGCTGCCAACAAGGCGGAATGAGGAAATTCAGAATGTTGACGTACGAGGCGTTCTTACGAAGAGAGTCTGATTTTGACGGCCAGGTTTTCGTAGGCGTCAAAACCACCGGAATATATTGTCTCCCCTCTTGCAAGGCGAAAAAGCCCAGGCGTGAAAACGTCGTTTTCTTTCCGACGAAGGAAGAGGCAGTAAGAGGTGGATTTCGATCCTGCAAAGCATGCTTTCCATCTCTGCCCGTTGGAAGATGGTTCGATGAAGGCCATACCGTCTCGCTACGTACTCCTGAGCCCTTCAGCTTTGAAGAGTGCCTACAGTTTCTGTCACGATTCTCTAATGAATGTCTTCACTATATTGAGGACAATCAGATCTGTAAAGCGATCAAGATTGACGGCCGCCAGACACTCCTCAGGATAAGGACGGCGGGGGGCGATATTAAACTCGAGTTCTTGAACCCTTGCCCGCACAAGCCGACTCGGTTGGCTGCCGCTGAATTCGTCTGCGAATGGTTTGATCTATTCTCAAACGTAACCGCCTTCTATAAATTTGCTGAGAAAGATATCGTTCTACATAAATTGGTACGTCGTTATGAGGGTCTTCGACTAATTGGCATCCCCGATCTTTTTGAGGCGATTACTTGGGCCATAATCGGTCAACAAATCAACCTTTCCTACGCCCACACTTTGAAGAAGAATTTTGTAACGAGGTTCGGAGATAAGCTCTCTCACGGTGATAGAGAGTACTGGTTATTCCCGGAGGCGGAACGGATTGCCGGCTCGACCGTTGATGATTTGATCCAGGTAGGTTTGACCAGGAGAAAATCGGAAAACATCATTCACCTATCCAATGAAGTCACCGTCGGCTCTATTTCAAAGAAAAAGTTAATAAATAACGATTATGCAGCTTCATATGAAGCGCTCTTAAAGCTGCCGGGAGTGGGAGACTGGACGGCAAATTATGTGATGATGAGATGTTTACGATATCCTTCCGCATTACCGATTAGTGATGTGGGCCTGCACAATGCGCTCAAGCATCAACTCGAGTTAAGTGAAAAACCGACAATCAATGACGTCCGTGAACTCTTCAGTAGATGGAAGGGTTTTGAGGCTTACTCGACTTTCTACTTATGGAGATCTCTAATTTCCTAGATCTACACACGATATCCTATCCATCCAAAATAGGGCCAATCGAGATTGTCGGCACGATCGCAGGAATAGTCTCTATAACCTTTGTGGAGAAGATGTCCGTGAACAAGCCCGAAGTCCCGTTTTGCTTAAAAGAGTGTGTCGAACAGCTTAATGATTATTTCGAAGGAACACGAAGAATGTTTTCCTTACGATTGCAATTGGCAGGGACTGAATTCCAGAAGCAGGTATGGAATCAACTCATGAGCGTCTCATTTGGAAAGACAAAGTCTTACCGGGATATCGCCGGGTTGATTGGCAACTCAAAAGCTGTTAGAGCGGTGGGCAGTGCAAGTAGCAAGAATAGAATTGCTATTGTCATTCCTTGCCATCGAATTATCGGTAAAAATGGTAGTTTGACAGGATATGCTGGCGGCATGTGGAGGAAAGCATGGCTGTTGCAACACGAGCAGAGTCTCTGATCAAGATTTGGTGATCCGGAGAAAGTAAGAATAGACGTATCGCCGTCGTCGCACCCCATAATGAAGTCGCCTCCGATAAGATAGACCGCGCCCACACCGCAGGAGACGTGTCTGCTTCCTTGTTTGCTACTGCGCAATGATTGGACAGGTCCTGACCGCACTTCCCCTCATGAGCAATATACCCAGTGAGTCCGGCGGGATGAGAAAGCAAACTTAAAGTATGTCCGGATCCAGGTGAATGTTCAATTAGACCCCCATATCTTCAAATTGGCCACTGTATCTTCAAATTAGCCACCACATCCTCAAATTAGCCGACAACTGTTTATCGTTCAAATCGTTAGTTGGAGATATGCTCCGATCACAGTTTGACAACTCCTATGAGGTCGGAGCAAGGCTTCGTAGCTTCAACTGTCACGAGAGGTTAGAGATCTAGAGGTTTTGCTCACATCGACTTTCAATCGCGTTTGGCTTGCCGTCCTGCGGGGCGGATCTGAATGCGCCACCAAAGGAGAAAAAAATGTCGTACACGGAAAAAAAGGTTCAAGGGATTACGATCAAGCTCACCGAGGAACAGAAGAAGCAAATACAACAGTTCTGGAAGGATACAGGAAGCCTCGGAAGGGTGGAAGTTCTGGTAGACGTCGTCAACGATAAGATTTCACCGGCATCTATCCAGGTTGGAACCGCGAAGTAAGATCCCGCGCTAGACACCTCGGTTGACCTATCAAGAATTCCGGTTCTTACCGAGAGTAACGCCAAAGAACGGGCCACGGAACAGAAATGCTCTCAGATTCTAAACCGATGGCCCGGTCTTATTGGCAAGTCTATAAGAGGCTGGTAGGACGAGCTATACCACCCAACCCCTCAGACGTGCAGTCTCTAATAGGTAATAGCTATACGACCTGTTTACTAATTATCCCGTTTGATTTTAGTTCTTAGCTCCGAATGATCCGCACCCGCGAAGTTCTGGGCGGGAGTAAAAACAATGCCGCAAATCCGTTATAGCAAAGAAGAATTCGGCTACCTAGTTGTGTTCCCCAATGGCTGTATTGACCTCTATGATGACTCGGTCCAACCGCTCTTGAGCCATGCCGGTACTCAGGATGAACTGGACGCCCATCGGCTCAAAAATTTTAAGGCTGGGCCGGACTTTCACCTTCGCAGCCCGTTGATCGTGTGGTTTGAAGTTACCCGGCGATGTAACTTGACCTGCACGCACTGCTATATCGATGCTGGACACCCCCGACAGAATGAGCTTGCACTCGACGAGATCAAAGGAATCCTCGATGATCTAAAATCGATCGGTACGTTTTCGGTGGTTTTCGCCGGGGGCGAACCATACTTGCGACCGGATTTTCCCGAAATCCTTGAGTACGCTGCAAAGCTTGATTTCATTATTGCCGTAGTAACCAACGGCAGCTACTTGACTCCGGAGATTCTCGCCAGAGTTCCTCGTAATAACTGTCGCATCACCTTAAGTGTAGATGGCATGGAAGCACATAACTTGATACGGGGAGGACTGTCGACTTTTACGCTCATGCAGCAAAAGCTGGCCCTGATGAAAGAGATGGAGATTCCGTGTTCAATTTCAACCGTCATATCCAAGGCCAACATCCACGAACTGGAAACTTTACTTCACTGGTGCATTGATCGGGACATCATCTTCCGCACGGTGACCTTCAATCCTTTGGGTCGCGGTCTTGTTAATTTGGAGACTCACGCTTTAAGCAAACAAGACGCCGCCGCCTCCGCCAATCTCTTTATGCTGCAAAAGAAATTCGAGGGTGAAAAGGATCAAACGACAGGCATGTGCGTCAGCAAATTCTTCAACTACGCTCTTAACCTGATGTATATGACTCGGAGGGAGCACTGTTCGCGCTCAATCGCGTATGTCGCGGCTGACGGAGAAATTTATCCTTGCGTGACAAGCGCGTCAACCGAAGCCTTCGGTGCCGGCAATGTTCGCAGTCAAAAATTCTCTGAACTTTGGGAAAACTCGTTCCGCGAAATGCGCGCCATTACCTGGGACAACTTCGAAGTGTGCAACGGTTGTCCCTATAGTAGCAAGGAATACTTTTGTGCCAACCGTTGCCCCATCATGTCCCTAATTCTTAATGATGAATTATTTGGCTGCGGCGCGACCGACTTTGAGAAGGAGGACTTGCGCCTGCGCACGGAACGCCTACGAACGGAAATGAGCTATGTCTATTGAAACCTCTCAGAGCTCATTCATTAGCCCCAGGGATGCGGCGCGCACATACCGGTTGTTGAGACAAGTATTGCGCGAAGTTTTTCAGCCTCGAAGGCCGTTTGTGCCTCCATCTGAGACAGGTAGTTTTTCACTCGGCGAGTCGCATGGAGCTTCGATTCATGATGTACTTTCTGATGTCAACAAGAACATCGTCCCGCACACCATCAAGAACCGTCATAGATGGACTCTAGCCCATATGGTCCCCCCCTCCGCACTGATTTCGGTCGTAGCGGACGTTCTTATCGGCGCGATGAATGAGTGTGCATTCATCTGGGAAGAAGCGCCGTTGGCCGCAGAGCTTGAAGCGGAAAGTATTCGCTGGATGGCAGACCGCCTTGGACTTAAAGAAAGCTCTACAGGACTGCTTACTTCAGGCGGCACTATGAGCAACTGCCTGGCAACCTACCTCGCTCTTAAGCGAGCACAAGATTGGCAGTTGTCTAAGAATAACGACCGCTACTGCATTATGGTTAGCGATCAGGCCCATTTCTCGATTGAGAAAGCTGCCGCGATAACCGGGCTGCGACGTGCGTCGGTGATCCGCGTGCCAACTAATGGCCAGGGACGCCTGCGTCCGGGCGAGCTTCATGGAGCGACGATCAAGGCGAGGCAAGCAGGGCTCACTCCATTTTTGTTCGTATGTACCGCAGGTACAACCAATACGGGAGCATTAGAAGCGACCGAGGAATTCCTGGCGACCGCCCGCTCTTGCCGCGCTTGGTGCCATATTGATGCCGCACATGGTGGAATGATGTGTCTAAGTAGGCATGAAGACCAATCAGTATCACTATGGGCCGAAGCAGACTCAGTATCCTGGGATCCCCATAAAACCCTTTACGTATCTTATGCGGTAGGAGCTTTGCTACTTAAAGATCAAGCGAGCCGGGGCCCGTTGGAATTCTATAGCGAATATGCGCTCAAGAGTGATGACGATCGGCCTCATGCCGGAGCCTGGCATCTGGAAGGCTCACGCCGTTTCGAGGCGCTCAAACTCTGGATGACCATCAAGCACTTTGGGAAAGAGGGCTATGCCGAATTAGTTGACCATACATTACAACTTGCAAACGAGTTCGCCTCGCGCGTCAGGGCCGACGACAAATTTATTCTTATCGCGGAGCCCGACACCAATATTGTCTGCTTCAGAATCTATCACCCCGAACTGGGCGATGAAGCATTGGACGCTGTTAATACTGCCGTTCAGAAAGAGTTATTTCAAACGGGAGGTCCCCTTATTTCGACCACGCGAGTCGGAGGCCGAGTAGTGTTGCGCGTGGTGTTGCTGAATCCACTGCTTGAATGTTGTCACCTGCCGGAGATAGTAAACCGAATTAGCAGTGAAGCGCGCCGACAGATCTCACTTGCCCTTAGCATTGAAGGAGCTTGCGATGAAAATACTGCTTGTTACCAGCCCGCATCTTGATCATAGTGTCTTTCACCTGGGAGCAGGTCGCTCGACTGCTTCCAACGGCACGCGGTATGCGCAGTGTTTTGCGCCAATGGGGCTAGTATCCCTGGCGGGAGCAGTCGAATCAGAAGCAACGGTGCAGATTGCCGATATTAATAAGAGTATCAACCAGCATGTTTTGTCCATGTCTCGCCGCTTTTATGATGAGGCGGCAGAGTGGCTTTTAGGCTATGAGTCAGACTTGATCGGCTTTATGACTGAATCGGATTCCTATCATCATCTCCTTCGCATTTGCCAATCCATCAAATCCCAAAACCCACAAACTCTAACCGTGCTCGGCGGGGTCCATGCCACTGCCGCGCATCATGAGACTCTGCGTGACTTCCCCTGCATTGATTTCATCGTTCGCGGAGAAGGAGAGAACGCCTTCCGTTCGCTATTGGCTACTTTAAAATGCGATGGGGATCTTACCAAAGTTGGCAATCTCTCCTATCGGGAGGTTGATGAGATTGTCGCGACAACAGGAGAGCCGCTTATTGAAGACCTGGACATGCTACCGTTTCCGAATTTCTCATATCTCGACCTGGCGCCTGAAGACATCGTCTATCTCGAGGTCGGTCGTGGTTGTCCCTTTAAGTGCAACTTCTGCTTTACAGCTCCTTACTGGCAGCGGAAACATCGCATCAAGAGTCCTGGTCGGGTCATCCGCGAGTTGGCGTACTTTAAGACCACCTACGGTCGTACTGACTTCAACTTCACTCACGATCTACTGACTACTGATCGTCGTTGGGTCATCGAGTTTTGCCGCACACTCGCCGAAAGCAACCTAAACGTAACTTGGACGTGTAGTTCGCGGACCGACACGCTGGACGAAGAACAGATCTACTGGATGCGTCGCGCGAACTGTCGAGATATTTATTTTGGTGTTGAAGCGGGAACGTCTGAGATGCAGGCAAGAATCAACAAGAACCTCGACCTGGGGGAAGCCGAACGAATTATCGGCAAGAGCATTGAAGCTGGTATCGGCGCCACCGTAGGATTCATTGCCGGCTTGCCAGGTGAGTCCGATATTTCACTGCGCGGGACGCTCAAAGAAGCTTTTTACTTTCTCGGTATGCCCAAAACTACGGTCCATCTCTTCGGTTTCAATCCATACCGTGGCAGCCCGCATTTTGAGCAGATCAAACCACATCTGGTTTTCGACGATCATTTCGTGGATTTTCCCTTATCTGATGAAGTTCACGCAGAGAATTGCAAGCTGATGGCGGATCATTTTGAAATCTTCTCGAGATACTCGAGGCTGGCTTCCTATGAGGGCCTCGATGTGGGAGTCATTCGAGCAGCAGACGAGTTTTTCCCAATGACGAATGCTTTGCGGGAATTAATGCTAAGAGTCTATAAGACGGTGGTCGACCCCTTAGACATGTTAATTGCCTGGACTAGTTGGATCGCGTCAACAAATAGGCAGCGCAGCACCCTCTCGGCTCGTCTTTACCAGGGAACACTGACCGATTTTCTTGGTTTCCTGGAGTCATATCTTAGGTCGAGAGGACTTTTGGACTTGGCTACGGAAGAAATGGTTCGGTGGGAACGGCACAAGGATCTTTTCCGCTCAAATTCTAATCCGCCGCCGTCTGTACTATCGGAGGATGGGGCTAGCGACGGCGCAATGTACACTAATCCCTCTATCGTTATTGATCGTTTTGAGCACGTAGCTGAGTTCCTTCCCAATGCTGGGCCCGTTAAGAGCGGCACGTTTGGATTCTATGTTCATCGAGATGGGACCCCCGCCATTGTTCACTTGGAAGAGATCGCCCTTCTGGTCTTAGACTTGGCAAAACAGGGCGCGGCGCCTACACAATTGGTCGATGCAATCGAGGCGTTGGCTGACATGAGTACCGCAGCTTCCGTACCTGGCCGCGAGGCTCTATTAAACTTACTCGAAGGATTAGAGAGCCTGGAATTGTTAGTGTCTGCAACTTTGCCTAACGAACCAACGGCCTCGCGGAATATTGAGCATGAGGGAATAAAGCAGGGCTATATTCCACTGGTTACCTAGCGAAAGCCATAATGAGCGCTGAAAACAATACTAAAGAGGCACGATCGGGATCGGTGTGGCGAGCGATCTTGATCCGGAACTGCAGGCGCGAAGAAAATGGTGAGTCTTAACAACCTGGTATTTGGTGAATCTATCGAGATACCTGAGTTTTGAAACATGGTTGAGAGTCACGTCTCGATCGTAGACGCAGAAGGCCCAACTTAAGGACCTCAAGGCACGCCACGACGACCTCCATTTACTTGAACTCGTTGATTAGTGCCAACATCTCACCAAATGATTATGGAGGGAACCACTATGAGTAAGAACGGTCACATGGCCCAACCGAGGAACACATCGGCTTCCGTAGGAAAGCCGGCAGTAATTTCCCTCGAATCCGCTGCCATAAGCTATATTAAGCAACTCCTTCACCCGCTTCGTCAGCGATTGCTGAAGCACGAGGTTTACGATCGCATTAGGACGCCCTCTCAATTGAGGCTTTACATGGAGCACCACGTCTTTGCGGTGTGGGATTTCATGTCGCTGCTGAAGGCACTCCAGCAGAGCCTGACATGCGTTACAGTGCCGTGGCTACCGACCGCCAATAATCTCAGCAGACGCCTGATCAACGAGATTGTATTAAGTGAAGAGAGCGATACGAATGCCGATGGACTCTATAAAAGTCATTTCGAGATTTATCTTTCCGCGATGGTTCAGTGCGGCGCGGATACCAGAGCGATTAATTGCTTCTTGAAACTCCTAAGGTCTGGCACCCCGGTGCGCGAGGCCCTTCGCGTGGGGCGGGTGCCGTTGCCGGCGCAGTCTTTTGTTAGGAGCACCTGGGAGATCATCGAAACTGGAAAACCGCATATGATCGCTGCCGCCTTCGCGCTTGGCCGCGAGGAGGTAATTCCCGATATGTTTCGGTCGCTCGCCGGTCGAATGCATATCCGCTTTCCTAAACAAACGACCATTTTCAGTGACTACCTGGAACGTCACATTATATTGGACGGCGATCATCACACTCCGATGGCGCTCGCGATGCTGTGGGAACTTTGCGGAGAGGACTCACGCAAACAGGAGGAAGTCGAGAATGCCGCACGTGCTTCCCTCTTAGCTCGAATCAAGTTGTGGAATGCCGTTGTAAAGAAGTTAAGACGTGTCTCACCGGCACTGATCACGGTTGCACATCAAACGCCTGAAGATTAATAGCACACTCCAACTTCAATCTTCCTTACCTTCGCATGGAATCGCCATGGGCCTCGCCCATCTTGTTAATTGCCCGGCTTTCTCTATTTTTATTCGCTACTGTTTTTAGGAAGGGGGTCACGAGTGACGCCAGGCCAAATGCGGAATCACACGTGCTGAGAAGATAAGAATCAATGCAGCGAGGGGATTTCAAATCAGCAACGATGTCATCGGAGTCTTCATGGCTCTGCGAGATCTTCAGCCCCGGCTGAATTATGGAATCGCGCTCTTGAATGAACGAAGATTCGCGGAGACCGTATGTTTGGAATTAATCCTCAGTCGGCAGATTTGGCGGCAAGCATCTACCCGACTTGCCGCCCTCGCTAACGTCGACAATCGCTCCAATAACGGCAGGTAAAGAAAGCCTATAAGAGTCGGGGTCGGCATCCAATGCCAAAACTTTGTGACTCAGTTGTGACAGGCCTTGCCGACTCAATAAGCTAAGGCCTGTCTTTACATCACCTACGTTACTAGAATTGGCTCCCCACACTGGACACTCTTCGCAACTTTTTCTTTATCGAGCAGCGGAAATGTTAACGGTTTTCCCGACGGTCCGCGAGGGGGGGTTACTAATCAACACCTCTTTTGACTCTCGCTCTCCATCTAAGCCAAACCAGCAATTGAGCGACCAGCAATCCTGAGCGAAAGAGGACAAAATCCATAAGGTCCATATCTAACCAACAGCGGAACGGTGTGGACACATTGCATGCATCTCTTCGAGACGAAGAAGATCAATATCGCGCTCATAGACCACCTCACAGTCTGGCTCAAAGCGTTAGTTCTGAGGGCTGGTTGGTTCATAGCCTAACCTAGCGTTTCAGCTTCAACCTCTTCGACTAATACTTCCACAACAGAACGCTCGTTTGAGGTCCCGTCGTGGCGAAGAATCTTCCCTCGAAACTAAAGCGGACCGGTGGTCGCTCACCTGGAAGTACAGTAATAAGATCGCCGGTTTTTCCATTCCACACCTTTACCGTCTTTTCACTCATCGTAACTAGAAGAGTACCATCCGGGCTGAATAGAAGCTCGATATCCTTATCTCCCGCCAATTCTTCCACCAATTGTCCGCTCTCAAGATTCCAAAGCCTCGTCTGATTCTGATATTCGACGGGAGACTTGGTTTTCCGCCCTCAAGTTGTGCTTGAGCTGGCCGGTTGATACGTCCCAGACTCTAGCTGTTCCGTCGCGGCTCGCACTCCCGATTAATCGGCCATCATCACTGAATTCGATGTTGTAGATCGAGTCGAGGTGTCCGTTCAGGGTTGATCTCAATTGCCCCGTAGTCGCATCCCAGATCTCGATTCTGTTATAAGAATCGATGGTGGCAATTGTTCGGGAATCGGGAGCGAACCTGGCCTCGTAGATTTCCAGGGTTCTTCCGCCGTACAGACGGAAGAGATTCCTATCCTCGGCGGCCCTAAGGTAAGCTACCACTCCACCAGTATCGGTGTTCCACAACGCCATACTCTTGCCGCGAGATGTGACAATGCGTTCACCATCCGGACTAATCACTGAGTCCAGGTAGAATCGCCAGTCAGAGTGAACCCTGGTAAAAGCCGAAACGGTTTTTGTTAATTCGCCCCTTGAGCCATTCCAGACCTTCAACTCGCGATCGTTTACCGTGATTACTGTCGGGAACAGATCCGATGCTCGGGAGCCCACGTAAACGGCATAGCCCGCAAGCGACGCCCGCAGGTGTCCGTTTGCAGCGTCCCATATTTTGGTTACTTGAGTGTCTTGATCTCCGGTCTTGCCGATCGTGACGATGAACTGCCCGTCCGTGGTAAAGCGGGCGCTGCTAATTTCCCTCACCTCCTGGTTTGATTCGTAGTCCTCGTAATGACAGTGCTGGCACGAGGATTAAGACTATAGTCGCCGCCGGGTATCCATCCAGGTTAGAATCAGTCTTCCCGTCTCAACGTCCCACACCCTTGCCGACCCGCCGGCTAGAGAATATCTGCTAACCCAAAAACCGGATCTCTCTACTTATGGGTGGTCCTAAATTGGGGATACTTACAACGCGACCGTGCTCGCGGCCATCGAGCTGGTGCTCAATATCCCAGTTGACAGTGCCCTCCCAAAACTCTCAGCCGCCGGCGTCGGGCTGTCTTTGCAAATACGCCCAGTACAGATCGTAAACATACCAGTGGGTGTCGCGTCCGCGGTTCGCGTACTCCTGCGACTTGAAGAGCTGACGACCCATGTACTGCGCAGTGGCGCGTAACTGCGATTGTCCCTGGTAGTAAGCCTGACGAAACTGGCTGCTCCATGATTGGAGTTCGTTTGGATTGGGCTGCCGGTTCAAAGCGGCTTGATAAAAGTTCTTGATGAACTGGTCGATCAGGAGTGTCTGTCCCAGCGGGCACGAACTGTCGTTGCTCCACGCCGCGTTGACCCGATCACGCAGTTCCTGAATATGAATCGCCAGGATCGACTGGCCCGAGGTCAGGCCGGCGCTGTAGCCACCTGAGGGCGCGCCCAGAGCTTGATCCAGCGCGGTGCGCATTTCGAGAATATGACTGGCTTTTATGAAAGTACTTGTAGTGATCGAGTCGGTCCACGAACACGCCGCCAAGTCCCGTTGGACCCGCAGCGCGTCAATCCCAAAGCCTCGTAGCTATAGCCCCGATCTTTGTTGTGATTCAGGTTGTTGAAAATCTTTGTGAGTCGGCCGGTCCGCTTGCCGTTCGCTCCGGCATAGTCGCAAGAGAGATTGAGCAGCATTGAGAATCGCAGAATCGCAGGCCTGATGCTATGAAGTTGGTCTCGCGGAGGTGAGTTTGAGAAACTCGGTTCTGACAAAAGAACAACCCTACGAGACCAACAATGACAGTGTACATCGGAGTTGACTTTCATCCATACGAACAGTCGGTCGCATATGCGAGCGACGAGGACGGAGAAATCGGGTACCGGAGGTTTCTCCACAGTGACAAGCAGTCGATAAGGGCGTTCTACCGCAAGTGCGGAGCGGACGCTGTGATCGGCGTGGAGGCCACGGGATGCCTGTGGTGGTTTGAGAAGATGCTCGCTGGTGGCGGGCACAAGCTCAAAATAGGCGATCCCAGGATGATCAGGCGAGCAGCGTTGTCGAGACACAAGAACGACTTCCGCGATGCGGAGACGATCCTGGATCTGCTGATGCGGGGAGCCTTTCCATCGATCGTGCCGCGGTCGGAGGAGAGCCGCGAAGTGCTGGACCTGCTGCATTACCGGCAGACGCTGGTGCAGAAGAGGACGTCGATAGCCAACCAGCTGCAGGCATTCGCACGTGGGAAGAGATTGGCGAGGTTCCGGATGCCGGCGGTGAAGGGCAGACGCAAGCTCGTCGATGCGCCTGTTACCGAGATCGAGACCCTGCTGGTGAGGTCACGTCTCGTGCTCTTTGACGAGATCACCGCACAGATGAAAGCTCTTGAGTCGAGACTCGAGAAGCTGGCAGCAGAGGACGAGCGGGCCCGACTGCTGATGACGCATCCGGGCATCGGAGTGATCAACGCTCTGGCACTCGTTCACACCTTGGGCGAAGTTCGACGCTTCAGACGAAAGGAAGAGGTAGTCGCCTTCGTAGGACTCGATCCTTTGGAGAAAAGCTCCGGACAGACAAAACGGATCGGGCAGATAAGCAAACATGGTTCACGGCTCGCGCGGCACCTGCTTGGCCAGGCAGCTCAAGCATGTCGCGATCATCGGATACGGAAGTTCTACTTAGAGGTTAGCCGCCGTAGAGGCCGCCCAAAAGCAAAGGTTGCAGCGGCCCGGAAGCTACTCATCAACTGCTACGTCATGCTTCGTGACGGTATCGGTTACGAGGAGTTCCAGCGGCGGGGCGAAGTTGGCCTGTGCGAGGGGTCAGGAGAGGCGAGAGCGAAAGCCTCGGTCTCTGGAGGCCTGATGGCACGGCCAGCCATCTCGATATAGCGCATCGGGATGAGCCGATCCGGTTTCATGTAGCCGGGAGACATCCCGTGCACGAATAGATGATGGCATTCGCCTACCAGGCGATGCGCTTTTGAAAAGCTCTAACTAACTAAAAAGGAGGCGGATCCCAGGCTTTGGTTCGAGTGCTTGAAGAACTGGCGCCTGCTCTCGAGCTTCGACATTTATCGTCACGGTCGCGTTGGGTGACAACTCACTAAGCGCGCTCAAGACGGTATCACGCGCTCGGCGTTCCATGTATCTCTCGAGGAAGAGGCCTCCCCAACCTGCCAGGAAGACCAAGATGAAAAAGATAACGCCGGCAGCAACCCATTTGGGTCGTTCTTCCAAGTTTTTCACTAGCGATGTACTCCCAGAGGATGGGGTGCTTAGATGCTCTCGATAATCCTAAATCACTCTATATCGTGAGATTGTCTCCGGGTAACCGCCACCTTTAAATGCTTAGCCAAACAGCCGCTATGATTAAACCGAGCACGTCGACGACATAGGTAATAAGCGCATAGATGTGTAGCTTTCCGCTGGGATAAAGAGATCGGTATTCTCGGAAAACTCGAAGTGCTTTGGAAGGCGCAAACCCAAAGTATGAGATAAGGCTTTCCTCTTCTCGCTTGCGGTTGATTTCACCAATCATCATTGTCAAGAAAAGATTACACGTTAATATGGCAGAAACGGCCAGACAAAACAGAATGATCAGAACGATGGCTGTTGTACTCAGCCGATACCCACCTAGGTTCCCAAAAAAGGTAAATCCCGACGTGCCCATCTCTAGCATCATTAGCCAATAATGTGTAAGCATACAGCTACAATAATTAGAGCAATAATTGCGGTTGCAAATGAGATTTTGGCATACAAGTGTAGCTTTCCTTCCGGATACAGAGCGCGATATTCCCTAAAAACTCGGAGAACTTTGTTGAGCGTAAACCAAAAGGGTGAGATAAGATTTCCCTCTTCGCGCTTGCGGTTGATTTCACCAATCATCCTAATCACAAAAGTGTTGGCCAACTCCCCGGCGATAATGACCAGGCATAGGGAGATAATCGCTGCGACAAGTCTCGTACTCATTTGCAAAGTTCTAAAAAAACTGCCGCCATTGTGATATATGAAGCAATTGCATAGCGGCGCAATCTCCCATTTGGGTATAGGCGGCGATATTGACTAAAGATCCCTAGCATCTTTCGGCGGCGTAAGGGTAGAGTACGGGATGAGGTTTTCTTCTGTTCTTTGACGGTTGATTTCGCCGATCATCATGATTGGGAACATGATGGCAATAATCGTCGCTGAGACGCCAAGACAAATCAGTATAATTCCGGCGATGACTGTACTGTTAGTCATCAAATTATTTAACCAATAATATGAAAGCATACGGCCGTAATCAATAGAGCTATCATCATTACGATCAATGAAGCTCTCGCATACAGATGCAACCTCCCGTTAGGATGTAGGCGGCGATATTCACTAAAGATCCGTTGCGTCTTCAGGGGCGTAGAGCCAACGTACGAGATAAGTTCGTCTTCGCTTTTTTTACGGTTGACTTCACCAATCATCATCGTTCTGAACATGGTGGATATAATCGCCGACGCAGTACCAAGGCAGAAAAAAATGACTCCAGCGATGATTCTAATGCTACTCATCTGCAAACCTGGTTAGCTGCAATCAGCGGTGTGTCTATCCAATTGACGTTAGCAGCCTGCATCCACCATTTACCCAATTGAAGTGGCGGTGTGTAGTTTGTTGCGTTTAGCCCACCTGAAACCCTGACGCCGGTCGGAAACGACACGCCAGCGTTAGCACCCACTACTGTAACGCCCCGAGGATTCGGAATCATGCCTGCAACGCCGTTAGTCACGCCTCCGCTGGAAGACTGCGCGAAACCACCGAAGTTACCTCCACCCGTCACGCCAGAAAAGCCTCCGGAGTAGTTAGAGTTTGAATCATTTAAGCCCCATACAAATCCAGTGTAACCAGTCCCGGTAGCTACGTTGTTCCAGCCCACTTGCGCACCACCGAAAGCGAATCCACTGATTTGGCCAGAACGGTAGTTTTGGACCAGTGCGACGCCTCCCGTCGGCCCGCCCAACGAGAACAAATCGGGGTCAGGCTTTGCGATTTTGCGATTCTCACCCAGTCTCCACTCCGGTATTTGCTTAACAATCTCCGACGCCAACTTTGCTAACCTTTACGTTGCAAGAGAGAGAAGAATCGCAAAATCGCAAAGCCTGACCCCGGTTTTGACCCCTCCCTACGCCTTCCCAAAAATTCCAGCCGCTCGTATCCGGCTGCCTTTGCAAATACGCCCAGTAGAGATCGTAAACATACCAGTGGTTGTCGTGCGTGCCCTAGGACTGGGGTCAGGCTTGCGATTTGCGATTCCAGTCATTCGCCGCTCGTGTATTGCTAAATGATTTTCATTTACCCTCGACCTCGGCGCGCGATTTCCTGGGCATGAGCCGCGCATCCTAACCGCCAGATCCTCCTCACGTCAATTCAGTTCGCGTGCAAGAATCTTGCATCGCGAGGCGAGTCTTGAAGAGATAGGCTTTCAGCAGAGATGCGATGATGTTTGCATGCGGTGAAAACGTCTTGATTGATGGTGCGAATTCTTTTGGAAGAAGATCGACCCAGCCATTGATTCAGAATCGCAAAATCGCAAAGCCTGACCCCGGTTTGGTTTGGGTTTCAATCGGGGTCTTGGTTTCTGACCGGTTTTGGTTTCGTGACCCCGGTTTCGGTTTCGCCGATCTTTGTCTTTAGGCCTGACCCGGATCTTTGTCGTTAATGTCCAAAGAAGCTTAGTGTGTGGCAACATCCCATAAGATGACTGTGCCTTTGAGCCCACTCGTCGCCAGAATCCTAGCGTCGTTACTGAAACTGGCGGGAAAACTGGCGTTGTCCAGTTTGGCTAGATGCGTTCTGTTGATCACATCCCAGACGTTGACAGCATCATCACTGGACGAAACAAGCAAGCTACCATCAGGGCTGAACTCGACATTGCGAATATCTTTCCGGTGTCCAGCAATATTCAGGACAGGAAGCTCCTTGGCAATATTCCAAACTTTGATTTCATGTTTCCCGCCTTCGCCAATCACCACTAAGAGCTTACCCTCGGGGCTAAAAACCACATCATTTGCGTTACGACCAACGCGTAATGTCCCACTAAGTTTTCCCGTCTCGACGTCCCACAGTCTCATGTTGCCGTCTCGACTGAGCGTAGTGAGGACCTTTCCGTCAGGGGCAAACCCGGCGTAAAAAATTACATCAGCATGTCCCTGCCAGGATTTCATCAACCGCCCGCTGACAGCGTCCCACACCGACACATGGCCGGACAAAGTGGTGGTTACAACAGTTTTCTTATCGGGGCTGAACGCGGAAACTGCGACATTGCTTTCATTCGAGAATGTCACGATGGCTTTCCCACTCCTGGCATCCCAGAGCCTTGCTGTCTTCTCTCCATTGCAGGAGGTCAGAACCTTTTTGCCGTCAGAACTAAAACTCGATTGGAAGAAGCCCCCATTGCATCGCAAAGAAGTTATCAGCCGGCCCGTTTCTACTTCCCACAAGCTCACCCTACCTTCGCTGTAAATAAGAAACTCCTGTCCTTCAGGGGAGAATGATCCAAACAGATTCAACCCTCCCATGAGCTTATCAAGCATAATGTTTGACTTTAGCTTCATTGTGCTGAGGTCATATAACGAGACTGACTTCAGGTTTGCTGAAGCCAGCAGCCGGTCATTCGTAGGACAGAAAGCACGAGGAGATTGTCCATCTGTCCCATCAAGTTCCGCTATCAATTTGCCGCTTAGCGTCTGCCATACTTTGACAGGACCATGACCGGTTCCTGTCGCAAGTAATTGTCCGTCCGCTGAGAATCTAATCAGAGGTTTGTCAGACGTGGTCCCCACCTGTAAAACTGCGCGCAAACGAATCGTCAGAGACGGCCCCGGTCTTGACTCTGGAGCATGGGCTGGCGAGCGGTTGACTCTAGTGGCAATCACAGGGCACGTCAGGCTGGAAGAGGCAACCAAACAACTAATGAAGATTAAGAGACGGAGAATCAGATCGACGTTTCTACGTCTCTTGTAGGAAACCCTCTTTGCGTAATATTTCATGTTTCTCGTTCGAATAGCCTCATATCAAAGTATCACCGGACGTATCCTCTGACACCAAAGTAGGCCAGAGCAAGGAACTTGTAACCGCTGCCAATGAGTGGTCTTCCTCCGAACTGACCGGCAAACGCGATGTCCAAAAGATGGACACGTGGCGCGGACCTAAGTAGACCCCTGACCAACCGCTTGTTAGCCGCGCGAACTAGTGCGCTCTTTTCGTCTGCGGTAATTAGCTTGTGATCGTATTTCCATCCGGCTCGACGCCAATCCAGATCATGAGTCATGTACTTACCATCTGTTTGATCGAATGGGTGTGGGACATCGCCCTTGAAGTTTTGCGTGTTTTCATCAAAAGCGTCATCGCGGGGATTCTGTCCTCCGCCGTAGATACCGTAGAAGGGAATGAAAATGTTCTTGAGATCACGGGTCAGGTTCTGTCCAAATTTTGCTAGACCGCTCTTAAGTCCGTTCCAGCCACCAACGAACAAATCACCAAGCTCATCGAACTTAGGATCGAACAGTGCGTCTCGAACTCCTTCGACAACCGGATCTACAATTTCCGAGATCGCTGCTCCAACAACAGAGATCCCGAGGCTAAGGCCAAACTCCTTCCAATGTCCCTGGAGTGCGGCTCCCCACAATTGGAGCTGAGAGGTGATGTCAGCGGCATAGTTGTAAATGTCAATGGCAATACCTATAACATGTGCAAGCGCTTCGCTGAGAATCTGTAGCCCCGGCATTATGAAGCCCAGAATGAACACCCCGATTCTCACCCATCGGTTGTTAAGGATTCGCCCAACTGCTGCCCCAACGGCGCTGAGGATTTGACCGACTTTATTAAAGAAACGCTTTAGTGCGCCCCAGAACAATCCGCTGGGGTCCATTTTGTTAACTGGGTCATTCCCGACATAGCTGTAAAGGTTGAGCGTCTGTGGATGTTCAAGACTCGACGCTTTGATTCCGATGGGATCAGATTGCGTAAATCGTCCTTGTTGTGCGTCGTAGTGACGGTTGACGGCATAGTCCAATCCTGTCGTCGTAGAACGATCATAAGAAGTAAATCTTCTATTAGTCGCGCCGGTGGATTCAGCATTCAAGGGCGTGCCGAAGGGCAGCGTGGCTTGCTCGAATGCAGTTCCATTCGAGGGATCAGTGACCAGCCTGGTCCCCAATCGATCAGGATGATGGTACTGAACAGCCTCGCCGCCGCTGCCGTTTGGAGCGAGCGTCGAAAGCAAACGCGCGCCGAGATACACGTAACTCTTCGACCACGCAGGCGTAGTTGAACTGCCGCTGTCCGTGTATTCAGCGATAACCCCTCCGCCTTCGGTCGCATAGTAGGTACGATACCCTCCCTCATCTGAAATCAATCGCTCATTCGAATCTCCATAGGTGAAGGCCTCGAGCGTGTAGCCAAAGTCATCACGCACCTGAATCAAACGATTCGCGGCATCATACTGGAACCTCTGGGCGGAGCCGTCAGTCCGCACGGTCCGCGTTTGGTTGCCGGCAGCGTCGTAAGTAAAACCGGCTGTCGTAATGCGGTTCGTGGCGGTGTCGTAAGCGAGATTCGCCAGGCCGTCCAAAGGAATCGGCGCTGAAGCCGACGAGCCGGCACACAGGGTCGCAAGCTTCGGAAAAAACTCGGTGCCGTCAGTTTCAAAGGCCACGCGGGTGTGGTCTCGGCCATTTGCTGCAACGTCGTTGGTCCAGAAACCCCACCCGCCAGCGTCAGGCTGTCTTTGCAAATAGGCCCAGTAGAGATCGTAAACGTAATTGTGATCGTCACGCCCGCGATTGGCGTACTCCGGCGACTTGAAGATTTGCCGGCCCATGTACTGTGCCGCAGCGCGTAACTGCGATTGTCCCAGGTAGTAGGCCTGGCGCAACTGGCTGCTCCATGATTGCAACTCATTCGCGTTAGGCTGCCGCGCCAGAGCGCCCTGATAGAAGTTCTTGATGAACTGATCGATCAGGAGTGTCTGTCCCGGCGGGCACGAACTGTCGCTGTTCCAGGCATTATTGACCCGATCGCGCAGTTCCTGAATATGAATCGCGAGAATCGGCTGGCCCGAGGCGAGCCCGGCACTGTAACTGCCTGCTCCCAGCGCCTGATCCAGGGCGGTGCGCATCTCGAGAATATGAGCAGCTTTTATGAACGTATTCGTGGTGATCGCCTCAGTCCACGAATACGCGGACAACCCGCGTTGGACGCGCAGCGCATCAATCGCGGCGCGCAGTTCGGTGATATGCACCACTTTGACTTCGACTCCGGCCACCAGAGGATTGTTGGTATAGGTTGGTGGATCAGTCGGCGGTGGAGTGGTCGTGTTGCTCTTCGCTGGATTAAAAAGCGAAGTGGACGAATCCGAGACTGGTTCGGAGCCCTCCCACACGGTCGGGTTACCATCGATTTTGGGGATAACTACGCTGTTGTTCTTAGCCAACAGATCGGTTGGTAAGTCGACTTTGGGATCGGAAGGTAGGACAAACTTAAGTTTGTCGTACAGTTTTGCGGAGTTGCCGCTGGCGCTCACCGAAGTGCGGTTGCCATGGCGGTCGTAAGTGTATGTCTGGGTCCAAAGTGTGCCAGTAGATGGGCCGCCGGTCGCTTGCACCAGTCTGCCTAAGGCATCGTAGCTATAGCCGCGATCCTTGTTGTGGTTCAGGTTGTTGAGAATCTTCGTCAGTTGTCCCGTGCGCTTCCCGTTCGCTCCCGCGTAGTCGTAAGAGAGATTGAGCAGCGTCGTTGCGCCACGCGCCACGGTTTGATTGTCGAGCAACCCGGTCTGCGCATTGTATGAGTAGTTTTCGGCAATCTGATTCGTGCCGCTCCCGACATTCAGTGAAGTAGTCTGGCTGGCTGCGTTGTACACGATGCTCGAAGCGAACGATTGACCGTCATAGGTAAGACCGGTCAAGCGGCTGGCGATGTCGTAGTTGTGATGGACAACTTTGCGCGGCGCGCTGCCGTTGCCATACTCAGCGGGATAGCGCACGTCCGTCGCACGATCAAGCGAGTCGTAGCTGTAATCAGTCACGAATGGATAAGAAGAGCGGCTGGCCATGGTCACGGTCTGGCTGGAGACTCGCCCTTCAAAGTCATAGCCATAGCTTTCAGTACTAACACCGGAAGCCGTGACGCTGCTCGGTTGCGTGACGTCGAGAAGCTGCGCGCCGGAAGACTTGGTGCGATAGCTATAACTGACCGTCGCTGCGGACAGAATGGGATTTGCAGTATCGCCAAAGCCGCTCGTGTCCCAGGAAACCGACTGCAAACGATTGAGCGGATCGCTGCTGTAGCCATAAACAGTCTTAACACCTCGCGCATCCGTGCGTGAAGTCAGATTCGAGCGCTCATCGTAGGTGAAAACATCGCTCCAGGTGCCCGAGCCGACATACGTGCCTGCGCTGTTAAGCGTAGCGCTCGTCTCGGCCAGTTTCTGCGCCGTCAAACGGCCCAGTGAGTCGTAGGCAAATGAGCGGGTCTGTGCTCCCTGATTTACTGTCGTAAGGTTCCCGAGGTTGTTGTAGGCATACGTGGTCACCAGACCGCTGCTGCTCACCGAACCGTTGCCGCCTGGATTTGGCTCGACAACCTCGACCAGCCTCCCGCTGGCATCGGTGCGGCCCCAACGCTCACGTCCCCAGGCGTCCTGCACTCGGGTGGCTTCGCCGGGAGTGCTGCTGGCCACGTCGGGCCGGCTCGCTTCGTTATAAAAAGTTTGCGTTACGCTTCCGTCCGGCGCGGTTACCATTTTGGTGCGCCCGAGCGCATCGTAGGTCGCGGTTGTCCATTGCTGCGTGTCGCCGCTGCGATACGGCCGCGACTGTTGATAAACCTGGCCGAGGTTGTTGTAGATCGTGTCGACAAAATCCCAGGTATTGTTAACCCCGCGTGCTTTTTCCTGCCGCACCTGGCCTGCGCCATTGAGGTACTTCACACTCTGGTCGGCGATCCCGCCACCATCTCCTGACGCGAGATAAGTTGTCGAGGTCACGGTCATCGCCGCGTCGTCATAATCAAAGTCAGAGTGCGCGCCGGTGGACGAGATCGAGGTGGTTGGGCGCAGCGTGTTTGAGTCGTAACTTGTTTGCGACTGCCTTCCGTTTGCGTCCGTCCCCGACAGACCCAGTCCGGTGTTGAAGTCATAAGTCGCGCTGGTATGCACCTGAGCATACACGTCGCTGGCTGAACCGCGCGTCTTTGATTGCGGATAAGCGAACTGCGTGTCGACCGTGTAATTGAAGCTGGTTTGCTCACAGCAGGAAGTGCTGGCGATCACCAGGTTGCCGGTAGTGTCGTAATGCCTGGTCTCAGCTACCGCTCCGGCCAGATTGATTGCGTCGGCGTAGTTGGTGACTTGGGTAAGGTTGCCGCGGTAGTCAGTTGATGAGAGATATGGGCAGACATAGATCTGCCTACAGTCACCATCACAATTCGAGTTGTAGGGATCGGGGCATGCGCCCTGGCAATCGGGATCGCTCGGATCGTTCTCGAAGCCGCAAAAACCTTCCGCATCGGCAAACGGATTGAACGCCTGGGAATGCTGCACCACGTTGGGTGTTGCGATGAGGGACTGGCCGTCGTATTGGTAGTCAGTTTGCGAAACTCTGGTGGTGTTGTCGCTCGCATACACTTCGACTTTTGTGGGCAGGCTGAAAATATGCCGGCCCACGTAGTAAAAAGTATCGGGGTGTCCTGTGTAACTGTCACTATTCTGATACTGCGTACGAGTAGAGCGCAGCAGACTAGAGCCGCCGTAATCAAAGTCCTGCACGTCGGTTACCTGATTGTAATTACTCCCATAAACAAAAGTCGCAGCAGTCGTCTGATTCTTTTCATCTGTTTTTTCTACGCGCAGTGGGCGCGGCGCGTCGTATGCGCCCTTCTCCCACGTGGAAGTGCTGCCCTGCAGCACCGTACCCGCTGAATCGAGCGTTAGATCCTGGTAGACCAAACCATCAAGCGGCTTCCGCGGATCGGTGTCTGAGAGGCTCGTATAGTCATAGGAATACTGAATGCTCTTGGTTTGATTCGGTAGAGTTATCTCAATCTTCCGCGATGGAATTGTAGGTTGTGCCGGGTTGGTAGCGTTCTCCTGGACCAGGTAACCGGTGGTAGCCGAGTTGAAGTTAGTTCCATCAGTAGTCCAACTCTGAGTGCTGGAAGTGTACGTCGGGGCGTCGGTCAAACTACTGTCTGCCGTCATTGGATAGTTATACGCTTCCGTCTGGGTGGTCTGCCCTTGTGTCAAGGTACCCATGTCGTTGACGGACGACGCCGAGAAACTCATTCCTCGTTGCTCGACGACGTTAACAAGCATTCCGTATGTTGAATAGGAATTGGAATCCCAATAATAGCCGGTGCTTGTCGATGGATAATACACTCCGTCCAGAACCCATGGGTTCGGCTCGCGCACAACCTGTGTCAAACCGCTGAAACCGGCGCTTAGCGAAAGTTGGCGATAATGAAATCTGGCTACGGTTCGTGGCTGGCCGTTATCGTATCCGGGAGCGGTAATTGCCGTCAGAAGATCATTTGAGTCGTAGCTGAATTGAATAGTCCGACCCAGCGTATCGTAAATCGTTTGAATGCGCGGCCCGGCATTGCCAACGTAAGTGATGTTTATATAGTTCCCGTTGGCATCCTGGATTGACGTCGGGTAAACGGCTCCGGGACCCGGTGCTCCATAACTGATCACGGTGCCATTTGGCAGACGAGCTTCGGCGTTGACGATTCCGCCCCCAATGCCGGTGTCATACCAATAGTCGATGAATGATCCGTCAGTCGTGTGACCCAAAAAGTGCGAGACGCTGCCATACGGAGATACGGTCCCTGCATAACTATGCCGGGTACCATCGGCGTCAACCAGCATTCCACCATTGTAGACACCCATGCCCAGTAATTTTCCAAAACCCAGCGAGAAGCCGGGTGCGGGCCAGCCGCGATCGATGTCATAGGTAATTTGATTGCCGGACTTATTCCAAAGGCGCGAATTGTAGGCCAGCCCGAGCGAGATGCTGATGCCGCGGCCAGGCAAACCCAAAATGGGAGCTGCAAACTGAAAATTTCCACTGCCCGCGCCACCATCCATGGGTGCTCCGGGAGGACTTCCAACATCATTGCGCGGATCTGTTGACGAGGCATAGTTATCGTCATTCCAACCGTCCATAGGTAGCAAGGGCATCGATGCTGCCGTAGTTGGTCGGGCGTGAGCGAAGGTGACGCCCCGCCGCGATTTCGTTCGGAGATCACTATCCTTTACTGTTTTGCGCGCAGTCTGTTGACTGTCGGACTTTGGCAGAGATTTGGGTCGGTTTTCTCCGACCCCAGTAGGTTTTTTTCGATTGGAGACCGGTATGACGCTAGTAGGTTTGTCCGTGGGCTTGGGAAGGCGTTGGCCGTCCGGCACGATGATATCAGTCTGTGCTTTGTGTCCGGCGCTTTCGGCGATAATTTTTACTTTACCCGGAGCAAAAGCCAGGAACTCGCCCTGCTGAGAAATCGAGCCGATTCTCTTTTTGCCCTCGTGCTGCACGCTCCATTGGATATTAATACCACTTACTGGTGAACCGTCGGCGGTATAGGCAATCGCATTAAAACGGACGCGCTGATCGAGCTGCACCGTCAAGTCGCCAGGAAAGATCTGCAAACGCGACACCCGTGCGTCCCGTTCAGACTGCTTTTCCTGCCGCTTAGAATTACCGCCCTGGCCCTGGATTAGCTTGGGCAGAGTACTGGCGCGATACCAAAAGCCCAAACTGATTCTGTATTCTGTGGCGAGCGCCACCATTGTCTGGGGAGCTGCCGGCGTCGAAGCAGACAGCAGACAAAGAATAAGATTCACCGTGATTGCCCGGCCCAAGACCGAGTATCTTGACGGACTAATGGCATGCATGAGGTTCTCTCCTTACGATTACTGCAAGCTCAATAACACCAAAATCTTTCCCGAACCCTTTTCCAAAGGCTCGAGCGCTTTGCCAATTAAGGTTCCCGGCAGGTGCATCATGCGTTGGCCGACCTTGCCCGGCTCGGACTTCATGGCGACACCGGGCACGTCGCTCGTTACCAGCAGATCGCCGATATGAATCGGGCCGCGGCTGGCGTCCACTTTGACCAGGACGCGGCCCGTCGTGGCCACAAGCACTTTGCCCGCGCCTTCTTCACCAAGAGCCAGCCCCGGTCGTTCCGAGACTACTCCGGCGACGCGGGTGTCGTAGCTTACGGTCGATGAAACGACTTGATTGGATTTGGTTGTGTCGAGGACCACGACTGTGCCGGCGGAAACTTGTTCCGAGGACGGAACCCATTCGGCCACGTCCTGGTACTTGGCCGCGATGTTGCCGTCAACCGTGAGGTTACCGGTGAACTTGCCATCTCCCTGCACATGCAGTTTGGTAGTGGGCGAGGCAACGCCGATGCCGACGTTGCCGGTTGGGTTTATGACCAGCACATCGGCACCCGCGACCCAACTGTAAACGCGAAGGTCATCAGTGCCATCCTGGAAGGGAACGCGGAACTGCCATTTCGGCGTGCCGTTCTTGTAGAAACGTAGGTGTACTTGAGACGCATCGTTCGCTGAGTCAATGACGATGCCTCCGTGCGTAACCGTCGGCTTAATGCGGACCGTTGCGTAATCAGGCGACGGTTCGTTGCCCATGACTACCAGCGGCGAGCCTGGGGTTGAGGTTCCAATACCGATGTTGCCGTTATTCTTGAGTGTGAGTACGTCTGCGCCCAAGCTCCAACTGTACGCCCGTAGATCATCGACGCCGCTACCCGCCCCGACGCGCCATTGCCACTTAAGCGCTCCACCGAGGAGGAACCGAATATGACTTTGGTTGACGCTGTCCACCGCAATGCCCCCGTACGGGTAAACGGTGCTCGTATTCTTGAAGTACGCTTGCGAATACAGAGGATCGCTCGACGCACCCTCAACATGGAGTGGGTACACAGGCGTCGGAGTTCCGATGCCGACGTTGCCGCCGTTGTAGTAAATGTTAGTGGTTCCGGTCTGGGTGCTCCATTGGGCCTGGGCTGATATGCCGTGAGAGCTTCCGATCAGAATAACGGCAGCGACCGAAAAAAACCCGCATTTGAGTAAATTTCGCAATGACGAATGGTAATTGGTTTTCATTTCGATCCTCGCTAAGGGAGTTATTGGAGACTAAGCAGCACCAAAATCTTTCCCGAACCCTTTTCCAGTGGCTCCAGTGCTTTGCCGATCAAGGTTCCCGGCATGTGCATCAGCCGTCCGCCGACTTTGATTGGCTCTGACTTCATCGCCGCACCGGATACCTCACTCGTTACAAGCAAATCCCCGATATGAATCGGACTCTTGGTAGCGTCGACTCTGACTCGGACTCTGCCGGTGGTAGCGACTAAAACTTTGCCGGCGCCGCTCTCACCCAGAGCAATGCCGGGCTGCTCGGAGACAACACCCGCCACACGCGTGTCATAAGCCTGAGTGGAAGAAATGACCTGGTTGGATTTGGTTGGGTCGAGAACGACCACCGTACCACTGGGAATCTGTTCCGATGAAGGCACCCATTCGGCGACGTCCTGGTACTTGGCCGCGATGTTGCCGCCAACTGTCAGATTCCCGGTGACATTGCCGTCACCAATAACGTGGAGCTTGCTGGTTGGGGAGGAGGTGCCGATGCCGACGTTGCCGGTGGGTTGAAAATATATGTTGCTGTTCGCTTCAAACACGGCAATGTCAGCACCTTTAGTATAGTCATAAAGATGTAGTCCCGAAGTCGGTGCAGCAGCTCTCGTCCCGAAGTACCATTCATTGGTCGCTCCCTGGGTGTATCTGACGCCTCCTTCATAACTGGTACTATCACGGTTCAATCTTAACGCATTAGTAATCGCGGGTTTGCCAAGTACAAGAGTATCCGCCGGGGTTGTTGTGCCGATACCCACGTTCCCATTGCTCATGTCCGCCACCAGGAAATTATAAGTAACCGCGCCAAGGTCACTAACAGCCCTAATATAACCTTTGCCGCTATTGCTTGAGAGGTTGAACCATTCTTGATTTGCGGAGGCTCCGGAGTGGATCATGTCAAGAGATGCACTGCTGCCGCCGGTCATAACAAGTCGAGTCCCGGTCGTCCCACCGCTGAAGACATGCAAGATCTTGTAACTGGACAAATCAAGACCGGATACCGTGCTGGGAGCATTTGTGCCGATGCCTACATTGCCTGAGTTGTAATAGATATTATTGCCCGCGTCGGGTCCGGTCCATTGGGCTCGCGCAGTTTCAGCTTGCGCCAATAGCACCAACGCAGCGGCGATGAAAGAGGCTAATGTCCCAAGTCTCTGCTTTGTCCACCATCGTTTGATTTTCATCTTGTTTTCGCTTTCAAAAAATTGTTCACTGCAAACTCAGTAGCACCAAAATCTTTCCCGATCCCTTCTCTAGTGGTTCAAGTGCCTTGCCAATGATCGTACCCGGCCGATGAATCTTTACACTGCCCAGGTCGACCGGCACAGACTTCATCGCGACTCCCGAAACGTCGCTGGTCACCAACAAGTCTCCGATATGAATTGGCGCGCGAGTGGCGTCGACTTGAACCATGACTCTGCCGGTGGTTGCAACCAACACTTTCCCGTTGCCGCTTTCGCCGAGGGCAATCCCGGGCCGTTCCGAGACCACACCGGCCACGCGAGTGTCGTAAGACTGACTAGATGAAGTGACTTGGTTGGATTTGGTTGGGTCGAGAACTACGACGGTGCCGGGTGACACTTGTTCCGAAGACGGAACCCATTCAGCGACATCCTGATATTTGGCCGCGAGGTTTCCATTGACCGTTACGTTTCCGGGGAAGGTGTAATTGCCGCCACCTGTGTTCTGTCCAAACTGTCCGGCCGAAATGTTTGCCGCTGCCGGAGTAGAGCTGGGACCATCGATAGTGACCTTCTTTAGGCTGGCGTCGAAAGAGACGGTTGTCCCACCACTTCCCGCGAAACGAATAACGTCAATGTTCGAGCCAGCCGAAAACTGAATCGTGCCGGAGGTGTTAGCGATGTTCTTGAAGATGTTCTGAGAGGAGCCCCTATCGTCATTGTTGACGGTCACCGCCCCCGCTGTTCCGCCACCCGTCAAGCCCGCGCCCGCAGTAACGCCTGTGATCGTTCCTCCTCCTCCACCCGAAGCTGATGTAGTTTGCAAAGTACCGTCGGGAAACCTGAATCCCCCCGTGCTTGAGCGAATCTCACCGGCCACGTCGAGTTTAGAAGACGGCGCCGTGGTGCCGATGCCGACCTTGCCGTCGCCTCTTACAGAGACTCCGAGATTTAAGCTTGGCGTTCGATAATCGGCTCCGCTACCGTTTTCGCCGAACAATGAAACTGAACCGTCTTGAGCGTTTAGCTCAATCAATGGGCTCTGTTTTGCCCCCATGACTGCGAACTGAGTGGAGCCGTTGCCGCTATGCACAGCGTAGTTAATGCCCAGACGCGTAATCAGATTTCCTGCACTGGGTGTATAGGCGCCGATAGCGAGACTACCGCCATTGACACCACCAAACCCCCACAGCGATCCCAGCCCGGTGGTATCATTCAGGAAATAAGCGTTGCCGCTGCCCGACACCAAAACCAATTTCGACCCCGGGGTGTTCGTCCCGATGCCAACGTTGCCGCTTCCGTCAATAACCAGTTTATCGGATAACGATCCGAGGTTGCCGGTAGAGAAGTAGAGTTTTGCGTCTGCGTTCTTAATGCCAACGGCCCATCTGTCTGCTACGCCGTCTTCGGTAAACGCCAGCCAGCCTTGTTTGCCCGCGTTCGGACGAATTTGATGGAAAACCTGTGTCCCTGAATCTCCCATGAGACTCTGTCCATTACTCGACCCAACTTGCAATTTAAAGGAGGGACTCGTAATTCCGATGCCAACGTTCCCAGAGTTGTAATAGAGATTCGAACCGGACGTAGTCCACTGTGAGCTTCCGCCACCTCCTACCTGTGACCATGCTGTCTTACAATCCCCGTTGATGCAGAAACCACCAGAGGCATTAATCTGGCCGCCCTGCAAGTCCAGTTTGTAATTCGGGGTAATAGTTCCGATGCCCACGCTACCGCCGCCGATCGCCAAGTATGCATTCGAGGCCCCGTTGGCAGCGCTGAACTGGTGACCAAAGCCATTAGATGGAGCATTGCCAATATAGGTATTGCCACCATAGATCCAATTCGTCGCGCCGGCAGTGGTAATCCCGTTGGGAAAGAATGCCGAATCTGATGTGCCCCACGGATTATTCTTACTGATAAATCCCGACGCGCTACTGGTAAAGCCGCCCTGAACATCCAGCCTATATACTGGTCCGGTAGTTCCGATGCCAATGTTGCCGTTGTCCTGAATAGTCATTAGCACTCCGGAAGTGCCGGAATTCAGTGACCCTCCAACACTGTCTCGAGAGCGACCGACATGAAATTTCCAGCCACTGTTGTCGCCAAATCTGATTGCGCCAGAATTGGGTGTACCGCTGCCGGCTTCAAAGCTTAGGCCGCCTACATCGCCCACTAGTTCAAGCTTTCGCTTAGGCGCCGTCGTGCCTATCCCCACATTGCCGCTCGGCAGAATGGCCAGGTGGTAATTTGATCCGTCAGCGGATAGCCCGAGAATATTATTCGCCGATGCTCCGGCATTATTCATCCGGCCGACGAAACCCAGATCGCCAAGTGAGTTCTTGAAGTTGATAACGGCTCCTCCGCCGTCTGCGGCGTTGCGCTCCACGAGTATTCCGGTGCCGTCGCCCTTTACGTGGAGTACCGCAGAGGGGCTAGCCGTGCCGATGCCCACGTTTCCAGCGTTGTAATAGATGTTGGTGTTTGGACTCGGACTCGGACTGGGGTTCCATTGGGCTTCAGCCTTTGGGACTGGAATTAACAGCATAATCGTTGCCACCAGGAACGAACTGAGGGTTAGCAGCTTGGACAAAAGAGGTTTATTTTTCATAGGGCCACCATTCAACTCCTCTTATTGGAGACTTAGCAGTACCGGGATCTTTCCTGAACCTTTTTCGATGGGTTCGAGCGCTTTTCCGATTAACGTACCGGGACGATGAATTTGCGCGCCGCCGATATTGATTGGCTCAGACTTCATAGCCAAGCCGGGTACGTCGCTCGTCACCAGCAGATCACCGATGTGAATCGGAGCGCGGCTCGCGTCAACTTTGACGAGGACTCTGCCGGTGGTCGCGACGAGAACTTTGTTAGTGCCGCTTTCACCAAGGGCAAGCCCCGGCCGTGCCGAGACAACCCCCGCTACGCGCGTATCGTAAGACTGACTAGATGAAGTGACCTGGTTGGATTTGGTTGTGTCGAGGACTACGACGGTGCCCGCCGGAAGTTGCTGAGAAACAGGCACCCATTCGGCCACGTCCTGATATTTCGCGTTGATGTTGCCATCTACGGTTACGCTTCCGGTGACTCTACCGTCTCCTGCAACATGCAATCTACTTGTGGGACTAGTCGTACCAATACCGACGTTACCACCGGCCGTGTTCAGGTACAGATCTCTTCCGACTCCTGCTGACGTGAAGGACGAGACCTGATTAGCTGAAATCCTTAGATATTGACCATCTCCTGTGTATCTGATCCTAAGTCCCCAGCCGGCTGGGGAGTCTAACTGGAGTAGATCGGATGGGGATGCCGTTCCGATACCGACATTACCGTTGTTCTTGAGAGTTAGAGCGTTCAGGAAAGTGTTGTTTGTCCAACTATAAAAGACCAGGTCGTCCATGAAGTTCAATTGCCACTTGGTGGCACCGTTGTTCAAGGCGCGCATCCGCGCAATGCCGTCGTTTGTTCCACCGCCGTCCAGGATTAAGGCCATCGGGTAATCAGCCGTACCCTTTGCATAAATCGCCGAAAAAACGCCGCTGACATCGTAGGAAGAGCTTCCCCGGACGTCGAGTTTCGCCTGCGGGCTCGTGGTGCCGACCCCGACATTGCCGCTGTTTGGAAAAGTGTTCGATTGAGCCAGAACACTCTGCGTACCCGCAGCCAGAAGCAACAACGCAACACCTATCCCGTTGCCAAACCTTATTCTTGTTTTCGCTTTTCCTGAGTTCGATTTCATTTTGGCTCTCCCTCGAATGTCTTATTGCAGGCTCAGTAAAACCAAAATCTTCCCCGAACCCTTCTCAAGGGGTTCGAGCGCTTTTCCAATTAACGTGCCTGGGCGATGGAGTTGCACGCCGCTCAGGTTGACCGGCTCTGACTTCATTGCCACGCCGGTCACGTCGCTCGTCACCAACAAATCGCCGATATGAATTGATGCCCGGCTGGCGTCGACTTTGACTAGGACGCGACCGGTGGTAGCGACGAGCACTTTGTTGCCGCCGCTTTCACCCAGCGCAAGGCCTGGTCGTTCCGAGACAACACCGGCGACACGCGTATCGTAAGACTGACTCGATGAAGTGACTTGGTTCGATTTGGTCGAGTCGAGAACTACGACTGTCCCGCTGGGTATCTGTTCCGACGCTGGAACCCACTCGGCTACGTCCTGATACTTGGCCTGAATGTTCCCACCAGTGATCGTGCCCGTGGTGTTTAGATTTCCTGTGACGTTTGTGTTGCCGCTGATGTCGAGTTTGTACCCGTTAGTGGGAGTCGTGGTCCCGATACCCACATTGCCAGCGGTATCGACATTCAAGCGCCATTGGTTAGAGGTGTAGTCATACAACCCAAACTTTCCTTGACCGAGACCGGCTGAGCCCCCATCCAAGAACCAGCCATAGGTTCGCGCAGGAGTGACGAACCGTTGCCTAACCCAATCATTGGTGTTGGTTTGAATATCCTGCCCGAGGCCGCCCGCGCCATAAAGATGAAGCCTGGCGTATTGGTCCGGGTTAGCCGTTCCAATGCCAACATTCCCTGAATTATATGAGATCGAGTTGGTGCCATTTGACCATTGGCTATTGCCGCCGTTGATTGGTAGACCATTAACCAATATCCCAGTGGCATTAATGGTTCCATTAACGTCCAACTTGTACGAGGGGGAATTCCCGATGCCCACATTGCCAGAGTTATCAATACGAAGAAACTCTGTATTGCTTGGGCCTCCTTTGATAGTGATGTTTCCATTACGTACTAAACCGATTGATGCTCTGGTAGTTGTGATATAGGGCGATCCGGTAGCATCGTAGGTCTGGTGCAGACCAATGCGAGGTGAATAATCACCCAAACCCAGGTCTTCGTATCCGAACAAAATGCCACCGTTGGAATTGTAAGTATTGATCCGCGAGGGGAGTGCCGTTGCTCCATACAAGCCGTCGGCGATGTAACTCGTGTACGTCGCCGCGCCAATCAAGGAGCCGTTGACGTTTAATTTATAGTTACCAGGACTCGTCGTGCCGATGCCGAGATTCCCTTGCATGTAGACTCCGGCGCCATTACCTACTTGCAGTTGCCTACCCGTAAGCCCGTCTGTGGTGATTGCGTCAACAACTGGGGTGCCAATGGAGCCCACCAGAATGCGGAGAACTGAATTGGTGCTGTTTTGCGCCAGAGCAGCCGTGTCCGCGATCCAAAGCTGACGATTGCCGGTCCTATTGACGCCCAGTAATAGAGCTAACCCATCGCTTGATGTTGTCGAAGGCGCATAAAACTCCTGGCCGGTGAAAGCGATGCGGGCAGCGTTTTGAAGGGTATCGGATACTACTAGTTTAGCTGTATTCGGCGTAGTCGTGCCGATGCCGACGTTGCCACTGTTATAGTAAATGTTGTTGTTCGGGTTCGGAGACGGACTCGTCCATTGAGCAGAGACATTACGTGAGCATCCGAATACCATGATCATTCCCGCTAAAACCAAACTGGATGTGGGCCGTCTTCTTTGCGAAAGGTGTTGTATGATTTTCATTTTCGACGCTCCTTGAATGTTCTACCGGAGACTCAGCCACCAAGATTCTTCCGGAACCTTTCTCCACTGGCTGGACTGGTTGCCGATTAATGCACCCGGACGATGAAGCTGCACTCCGCTCCGGATGACCGGTTCAGGCTTAATGGCCAGGCCGGGTTTGTCGGTTGTTACCAACAGGTCTTCGACGTGTATTGGGTCGGCGAGCCACCCGTGCTTTGAAAGTGTCTCAGAAGCATGATCGCAATGGCCAATAACGAACCAAAACTCAGATCTGCTAGCATTGAAGCCCCGTAGGCGGTGTTCAGCCGATGATGCTTCTCATTGAGAAGATCACTCGAGTAGCGAAAGCCGACGCATCGGATAAGACTAACTGGCGAGTATGCGGGAGAGCTGCAGAGGCTCGGAGGAGCTAGTCGTTGCAAGTAAATCGGCAATCTTATATGCCGACTATTCGCGGAAGTCAATCATTTTCTAGTCGCATCACTTTCTAATGATTGTTACCGCGACAGGGTCAGAGGGCCGCCAAAGCAACTCTAGCGAGAAAACCCGTTTGAGCGGATAGCTGAAAGAACCGTGGAGTCGTCAATACCGAAAGTAGACGATCTAACATTTAGAGAATACTAGGTGTCTTAATCTTCAAATTTGGGAGAGCACTTTAATGAAACAAAAATAGGGATGTGAAAGAATGCGGTGAGATGGGTTAACATTGAAGATACGCCACCAAACGATCTCTTGGCTAAGTGTCACAAACATCGGAATGTCTCACCGGATTCGGCATGTCCGAAGCGTCTCTGCGAAAGCTGAACGGGCAACTTGCCTAATAACCGGCGGGGCGCCTGCGCGTGCATGGGGAAGAGTCTGAACTTTCGTTTAGGAAGTCTATTCTTCTAACGCCAAGAAATGGCGAACTTCGCCGCCCTCGCCTGGTCAATAATGACTCCAATAACGGTTAAGAAAGAAAGCCATGAAAATACAAGTCGGCATCCAAAGCCAAAACTTTGTGCCTTAGTTGTGACAGGCCTTGCCGAGTCAATCAACTAAGGCCTGTCCTTATATTAGTTACTTTACTAAAACTGGCTCCGCAGGTAGGACTCGAACCTACAACCCTTCGGTTAACAGCCGAATGCTCTGCCATTGAGCTACTGCGGAATGATTGGCGGCTGCACAGCATTCGCTATGGCGCTGAGCAGGAACGGTTTTTATAACAAAAGGCCCCGAGCATGGTCAAGGCGACGGTTGGCGCAAGCCGTTCGCTTGGGCTGAATCGCAGATCAATCCGTCGATAGAAATCTGCCCTCGGACTTTGCCTGAATGCCTCGTGCCAATCCAACTCAGCAGGCTGCTGAGACCGTTAGGAACGCTGGCTAGTAGCGGGAATAGCGATCCACGAAATGCGACTCTCCGTAGCGTCGCCTTCGTGAACCGTTCCAACTTTCAGCACGTCCACACTCTAACGCCGGGCGGGCATCCTCGCCATTCCGCTTTACTTTCGCCTTTTTCCTTTTTACTTTTGCTCTTATGCCAATTCGCCAATGGAAACTTGCGCGCCGTTCGTTGCCGTACGGCGAACGGACCCTGGTGATGGGCGTGCTCAACGTCACCCCCGACAGCTTTACCGATGGGGGAAAGTTTTTTTCCCACGAGCGAGCGGTCGAGCAAGCCTTACAGATGATTGCCGAAGGCGCTGACATCATCGACATCGGCGGAGAGTCAACGCGTCCCGGTTCCGAGTTTGTGACTGGCGAAGAAGAGCTGCGCCGCGTGCTTCCCGTGATCGAGACACTCATAGCGGCCAAGTCTGTTCCCATTTCGGTAGACACGACAAAAGCTTCGGTGGCCCGCGCGGCGCTGGAAGCCGGAGCTGAGATCATCAATGACATCTCGGCCCTGCGATTCGATCCCTCGATTGCTGATGAAGCGGCGAGAGCTAAAGCTGGACTCGTCCTGATGCACTCGCGCGGCACTCCCAAAACTATGCAAGCGTTGCCGCCGGTCGAAGACATCATGGGCGAAGTCATCGGCAGCCTAGGCGAGAGCATTGCCGTTGCCGAGCAACATGGCGTCGCCAGAGAAAGCATCGCAATCGATCCGGGAATCGGCTTTGGTAAGACAGCGCATCAAAACTTTGAGCTGATAGCAAAGCTTGAACAACTGGCGCGTGAATTTGCTGACTTTCCCATTCTCATCGGCACGTCGCGCAAGTCATTCATTGGAAAGTTGCTCGACAACGCGCCCGCCGACCAGCGCCTTCATGGAACAATCGCGAGCATCGCCGCCTCGGTTCTAAATGGCGCTCACATCGTACGCGCTCATGATGTGAAGCCGGCGGTTGAGGCGGTTAGGGTCGCTGAGGCGATTCGTCAGTTTAGTTAATAGCGTCACAGCCTGCGGTCCATATCGCAGGTTCCAACTCCACGAGTCGTAACAGTTGATCCACGAACTCACACGAAGACGACTCTAATAACAATCTGTACTTAGTGGATCGCATTGCCGCATCAGCTAGCAGCACGTTTTTCTAGAACCCACCTTCATCCGCTGAAGGCCCATAGATCGCCGGCACCGGTACGTCGAGCAGCCGCAGATAGACGCCGAGCTGCGCTCGATGATGAATCAAATGGCTCAAGACGAAACCGCGCATTACCGCGGCTCGCGGCAGCGTCATAATCGTGTCACCACCGCGGAGCAGCGACCACTTTCCGAACCAGCGTTCATCGTTCGCGCCTGCGAGTGTCACCCGCGCGTCCGCAACGTTCTTGTCGAAGGCGGCAAGCAGATCGGCGGTTGACTTCGCTTGTTCCAAACGAAAAGGCGGCGCGTCCTTCGGCGCAATATCCAGTTCGTCCTTATCGAAAGTGTGCGTGGTCCAACTTGGTATATTCGCCAAATGCGTCGCGAGGCCACCAAGCGTCGATGATTTTTCGTGGGGTTTCCACTCGAACTTTTCATCCGGAACGCGTTCCAGCGTCTTACGCGTGTTAGCCATTTCCTGCTCGAACTCTGGCATTATCATTTCACTAAGACTCATCATTCCCTCCCGCAAAATACGAAATTGGAGATCGACGACGAATTTGTCAGGGCGAGTGATTATAAGTATGCTTGCCAATCTTCATCAAGGTGGTTTTTGTAATGCGAACTGTAAGTTTGCCGCTCGCAAGTACAACTTGCGCTATATGATGAATCAAAAATATGACGTCATTGTAATCGGCGGCGGCCACAACGGCCTGGTTAACGCGGCGTATCTGGCGCGCGCGGGCAAGCGCGTGCTCGTGCTCGAACGACGACATGTGCTTGGCGGCGCGGCCGTGACGGAAGAAGTTTTTCCCGGCTTCAAATTCTCGGTGTGCTCGTACGTCGTATCGCTCCTTCGTCCCGAGATCATTCGTGAACTCGATCTGCCTCGACACGGGCTGGAGATCCTGCCGCTTGACGGCACGTTCACACCGATGCCCAACGGCGACCACCTCTGGCGCGTTAACGATCATGCGAAGACGCGGCGTGAGATCGCGCGGCATTCAAAGCTGGATGCCGAGGCTTACGACGAGTACGGCAAAGCAATGATCGACATGGCGCATTTCGTCAAACCTATCATGAACATGACTCCGCCCGATCCGGCGTCGTTGAATCCCAAAGGTCTGCTCGATCTCCTGACGATGGGCCGCCGCTTTCAAAAGCTCTCCGCCGACGACAAGTATAACCAGGTGCAGTTGATGACGATGAGCGCCGTCGACTTTCTCGATCAATGGTTCGAGACGGACGTGCTCAAGGCCACGATGGCCGCGTCAGGAATCATCGGCACGTTTCTGGGTGTACGTTCGCCGGGCACGGCTTACGTCCTGCTGCATCACTACATGGGTGAGATTGACGGCGCGTTTCGATCATGGGGCCTGGCGCGCGGCGGGACCGGTTCGATCTCGAACGCTATTGGTGACGCGGCCCGCGAATTCGGAGCTGAGATTCGCACCGAAGCTCCAATCGCTAAAATCATTTTGCAGAATGGCCAGGCGAAAGGCGTCGTGCTGGAAAACGGAGATGAGATTTACGCCGACGTTATTTCGTCGAGCGTCGATCCGCGCCTGACGTTTATGAAAATGGTGGGCGAAGAGCATCTGCCGGCTGATTTTGTCGACGACATAAAGCGTTACAAGTTTCGCGGGTCGTCGGGCAAGGTGAACATGGCGCTCGATGGTCTGCCCGATTTCAAATGCATGCCCGGCGCCGGGCCGCACTTGCGTGGCGCAGTTTCGATTTCGCCGAGCGTCGAATACATGGAACGCGCCTATGACGATGCGAAATACGGCCGTTACTCGCGCCGCCCGTACATCGACATAGTGATTCCCAGCCTGACCGATCCTTCAATCGCGCCGCCTGGGAAACACGTCATGTCGTGTTTTGTGCAGTACGCGCCCTACAACTTGAAAGAAGGAACCTGGGACGAGCAGCGCGAAGCGTTTGGCGACACCGTGATCGACACCATCGCCGAGCACGCGCCGAATATCAGAGACATCATTCTTCATCGGCAGGTGCTAACCCCGCTCGACATCGAACGCGACTTCGGCTTGTCCGAAGGAAATATTTTCCAGGGCGAGCTCACGCTGGAACAGCTTTTCTTTCTGCGGCCTGCTCCGGGCTGGGCGCAGTATCGTTCGCCGATTCGCAATCTCTACATGTGCGGTTCGGCGACACATCCGGGCGGCGGCATCATGGGCGCCAGCGGTCGTAACGCGGCGACGGAGATTTTGAAAGATCAGAAGTGATTTGGAGTGCGGTGGCAAGCGGAGCGCGACACCGCTTTGGATCGTTTGTTATCTATAGCTAAATCGACAATGACACAAACCAAAGCGCCGTCGCCGCTTCGCTCTGCCGGCGCACTCCAAAATCACATCATCATCATCGGCGCCGGCCATAATGGCCTGGTCACCGCCGGCTATCTCGCAAAGGCCGGTCTGAAACCGATCGTGCTCGAACGGCGCGAGATCGCCGGTGGCGCGTGTGTCACCGAAGAATTCCATCCAGGCTTTCGTGCTTCGACCCTCGCTCAAAGCACCGGCCCCCTGTCGTCTCAAGTAATCAAAGATCTCCAGCTCGAACGTCATCTCGAGTTCATCAAACCCGCGGTCCGCTTGTTCGCGCCACTCCCCAACGGTCAATCGATTTCTATTTACGAAGATGCGAAGCGCACGGCTGCAGAGCTGGCCCATCTGTCGGCAAAGGACGCGAACAATTATCTCGACTTCGTAAAGACATTTGCGCGCATTGGCCGCGCGCTCTCGCCGCTCCTGCGGATGACGCCACCCGATATTGATAAGGTTTCAAAGGGAGAGCTGTGGGAGCTCGGCAAGCTCGGTCTGGCGATTCGCGGTCTTGGCAAGAAGGACGAGTATCGGCTGCTTCGCTATGGCCCAATGGCCGTTGCTGATCTCGCCGCCGAGTGGTTCGAGACTGAGCTTCTGCGCGCGATCGTAGCGGCGCGCGGCATCTTTGGCGCCTTCGCCGGACCCTGGTCGGCCGGGACGAGCGCGGCCTTATTACTCCAAGCCGCGACCGACGGACACGCGATCGCGCCGGCGACATTCGTCAAAGGCGGCATGGGCGCGCTGTCCCAAGTATTAGCCAAAGTGGCGACCGAAGCTGGTGTGCAGCTTCGCACAAATGCGGAGGTTGCGAGTGTCAGTGTCAAAGATGGCAAAGCCGTCGGAGTAGTCCTGATCAGCGGCGAAGAGATTTCAGCCCGAGCCGTGATTTCAAACGCCGACCCGCGCACAACCTTTCTGAAGCTCGTCGATCCGGCCGAATTTGATCCCAGCTTCCTCAACAAGATTCGCAACTACCGCGCGCAAGGCACGGCGGCGAAAGTCCATCTCGCCCTATCAAGCTTGCCGCAATTCGCTGCGCTTTCTGACGGAGAGGCAACTGAGAAACTTTCCGGGCGCATTCATATCGGGCCGGACATTGATTATCTCGAACGCGCGTTTGACGCAGCCAAGTACGGTGACATGTCGCCGCGTCCATACCTTGACCTCGCGATCCCTTCTCTCACAGATGAGACGCTGGCGCCCGCGGGATCACATGTGATGTCGATTCACGCGCAGTTTGCTCCTTATCATTTGAAAGATGGAGAATGGAATTCGCGACGGGAAGAACTCGGTGACATAGTCGTGAACGCGCTTTCAGATTACGCGCCGAAACTGAAAGCGTCGATCATCGCGCGACAGGTAATCACGCCCTTTGATCTCGAAGAGACCTACGGTTTAAGCGGCGGGCATATTCATCACGGCGAGATGGCCGTGGATCAACTATTCGCTTTTCGGCCAGTAATTGGTTGGGCGCGATATCGCACGCCAATCGAAGGGTTGTATTTGTGCGGCGCGGGAACGCATCCGGGCGGTGGAGTAACGGGCATGCCGGGCGCGAATGCCAGCCGCGAGATCATTCATGATCTTAAGTCAAAACGACTGTAAGCCCTCAGCTATTTCTACGCCGACGATCCCGCCGGATTCGAGTCTCGGCCTCCCACAAGCGCTCCGACTATTCCCAACACCAAACCAAACAGGATCATCGTGAATCCCGTTAGCGTGCTCGCGTGACCCTCTTCACCGCTGTGCATTGCCTGGCTAATCATGTTGGCCGGCGATGAGTCGTGGGGAATCACGAACAAGCCAATAGCAACGAGCAAGAAACCGATACCGGCGATCTTCAAAGCTGCCGGAGTTGGAAAAGGGCGCCCTGCTTTCTTGCCTATACTGCTGCGCACGTAACCGTACGACAGGTAAATGGCAAGCCCGAGCATCAGCCATCCCGCAAATCGCCAATACGATCCGCCGGGCAAGTAGTAAATCAGAAAGGCGCATGACAACGCCCCGAGCCCCGGCAAGAGCCATGGTCCGAGCGGCACTTTGAAGGTGCGCGGCCGATCGCGTTCCTTGTATCGCAGGACGATCACTCCAACACAAACCAGGATGAATGCGAAGAGAGTCCCGATATTTGTCAGGCTTACCATTTCATCCACAGTCGCAAACGCAGCAATGCCGCCGACTAAGACCCCGGTCAGGATTGTCGTAACGTGCGGCGTGTGGAAGCGCGGGTGCACCGACGCAAAAACCGGTGGCAGCAAACCGTCGCGGGCCATGGAAAAGAAAATGCGGGGCTGGCCCAATTGAAACACCAGCAGCACAGCCGTGTGGGCAATCACCGAACCGAAGTCCACCACGGAATTTTGCCACTTTGCCGCGGGAGCAACCTGCGACAAGGCAACCGACAAAGACTTATCGAGTTGCGCCGGCGTCCATTGAGTCAGTGAACTAAAAGGAACGGCGCCGGTGAAGATAGCCGCGACTACGATGTAGAGAACCGTACAGACAATCAGAGAGGCGATGATGCCGATGGGCAGATCTCTGCCGGGATTCTTCGTCTCCTCGGCCACCGTGGATACGGCATCGAAACCTATATATGCAAAGAAGACTACCGCCGCCCCGGTGAACGTCCCCGCCCATCCCATCGGTTGAAACGGGTGCCAATTCGCTTCCATCTTGCGCGGCGAAACGTAGTAGAGCATTACGCCGATGAAAAACAGCAATACCAGAATCTTAATCCCGACCATGATCGCGTTGAAGCCGGCCGATTCCCTGATGCCCCAGACCAGTACGACTGTAATTAATGCCACGATGCCAAACGCGGGAGCATTAAAGACAATCGCCTTCCCGAATAAATGGGGGGCGGCCGCCAGCACCTCGGGACTGGCCGTGCGGTAGTTGTTAACCAGCCACTCGGGCAGAGCTATTCCGAAATTCTCCAGCAGGTGATTAAAGTAGCCGGCCCAACTGATCGCTACGGCGACGTTGCCGATAGCATATTCAATAATCAAATCCCAGCCAATTATCCACGCTACGAGCTCGCCCAGCGTCGCATAAGAATAGGTGTAGGCCGAGCCGGAGATTGGCACCATCGAGGCCAACTCGGCATAGCAGAGCGCGGTGAACCCGCAGACGACCGCCGTGATCACGAAAGACAACGTCAACGATGGGCCGGCGCCGGCGCGCACCAAATGTCCCAGGGCATCGCGCTCTCCGGCGGCCGCAGTGCCTACCGTGGCGAAAATTCCCGCGCCGATAATCGCACCGATGCCGATAAGGGTAACGTTGAGAGGACCAAGCGTGCGCCGGAGCGAGAGCTGTGGTCCACCGATCGAAGCCAGAATGTCGTCCAGATTTTTTGTGCGAAAGATTCCGCGAAGCAAGGTGTGCCTCCCGACCTTTGAATTCGACGCCGATCTTGCAGTATTCGCGAAAGAACGTGCGGAGTGTAAGGCGTACTGGTGCTAACTTTCAAGCTTTTTGATTGGCGGGTGAAAATCTTGCACGATAGCTCTGAAAGTGAACCATTGGTTTAGAGGCGGGCTACTCCGCCGATCGATAGTCCGAAAGATGGCGGGCAGTAGCCCGCCTCTAAACGAGCGAGAACGGGAAATTGAAACCTGCTCCGTGTAATCTGAGACCTGAATGACGGTAATTCCTTTTCGCTTTCGGCTTGTCATGCTCCACTTCAATCCTTAAACTGATCGCCCCATGAGCTCTGAATCGAAATCGCGCGTCATCTACGAAAATCTCGACACGACCTTCGTCAATCTTTGGGCGCTGCTGCGTAATCTGTCGCAGCGCGAATTCGTCGGGCGAGTGCGGGTCGAGCTGCAAGACTACACGGCGGATGTTTTCATGACCGGCTCCAGCACTCCTCTTGTGCACGAGATAGATCGCGCTGTCGGCACCGACAGCCTGGAGGAAGCGGCGCTTCATCGGCTGGTTTTGCGCGTGCGTGAAACGCCCGGGACAATTAGTGTTTTCGAAGGACCTGAGGAAGCAGTCGCCCCGCAAAGCGTCCGGTCTCTGGAAACGAAACGCGACCATTCGGATTTGGCTGCGAGGACCGATGCGGACGATCTGTCCGTTCATTACACTCCGGACGCCCCGACTGAATCAGTAGCCCGGGTTCTTGATGCGGCTTCAGATGAACCGACACTGACGCCGGAGATTGAGGGTCCCCCAATACGGAAGCCGCTTGCGCCGCCGCCGAGCCCAGACGCCAATAGTGGGGCGGGAACTCCCGCTCCGATTTCAACCGAAGTGGTCGAGGCCGCAATGCCAGCCGAGCCCAAAGACGAGATCGAGTGGGCCGCGGTGTTGAAGACGAGCGGCGAATTGGTGGGCGGTGTTGAGCGCGCTTTGAAGGGAGCCGGAGCCGACTTTACTTCGCTTTTCAACGCAGCCCGTTTAGAGCTGGCCGACGATTACACCTTTCTCGACCCGATGTCCGGCGAATTTACGTACGCTAATTCAGTGGTAGTTTTGACGATTGAGATTCCGGCCGGCTCGTACGCCAGCGGGTTAAGTGAAGCCTTACGCCGCGTGGTTAACGGCGTCGCCACCGGAGATCGCGCCCGGCGCGTGCGCGAACGGGTGGCAGTGGAATTGTTTTCGGTCGTGCGAAAACGCAGGGAGACTCTGGATCGCTCAGGTTTTCTATCGCAGCTCGATCGCATCGCGGGCACGAAAGTTCTTTAAAGGCAGAAGCAAGATAAATGCAGAGGTCAGCCCTGCGCTTGCGTAACGCCCGACTTCTGACCTCTGGCTTCTGACTTCTGACTTCTGACTTTCATGTCCTCGTTCAGAAACATTCTTTTCCCGACCGACTTTTCATCGCATGCGCGTTCGGCATTGAAATATGCAGCCGGGTTTGCACGTCACGGCGGTGGGCGCCTCGTGCTGCTTAGCGTACAGACGGCTGAAGTTCCGCCCAACCTGATGACCATGCCTGAGCACCTCCTCGAAGCCGAAGATACGCAGTGGCTTCGTCAACTTCGCGCGCAGGTCAAAGATCTGCTGACCGATCCTCTCGTCGATGGATTGGAAGTTGAACCCGTTCTGGTGGCGGGCGAACCCGCGCACGAGATAGCGGCGGCGGTGCGTGACTATGACATCGATCTGGTCACGGTTGTGACCCATGGCCGGCGTGGACTTGCACGCGCGTTGTGGGGTTCGACGGCTGAAGAGATTATCGCGGAGGCGCCATGTCCGGTGCTCACGCTCAAGCCGCCGCAGCACGACTTTGTCGAACATCGTGGACAGCAGACGGAGATTCATCTGAAACGAATTCTGCTGGCGACAAACTTTCGGCCATCGTCCATCGCTGCGACTCATTTGGCGCGCGAGATGGCTGCGGCCACGAACGCTGAACTCCACGCGGTCTACGTCATCGGTGATTACTTTGAACAAATTTCGGTGATGTTTCCAGAGGGCGCGAATTCAGCCCTGTCGCGGATGCGGGCGGAGGTGCAGGAACGAATGCAGACGTTTGCGGGGGAAGGTGACGACCGCGTACTGACTCACGTCGCCGAAGGACGGCCTTATGCGGAAATCGTGAGGCTGGCTGCTGAAATCGACGCGGACTTGATTGTGATTGGCACCAGCATTCACGGGTCTCTGTTTGGCGGCGCACCAGCGTTGGGTTCTGAGATTGAACGCGTCGTGCGCAACGCTCCCTGTCCCGTGTTGTGCGTGCCCTCGGGCCGGGTGGTGACTCCGCTGCCGGCGTTTGCGCGTACACAGCCGGTGCCGCAGACTTAAGGGCCGAAGGCGCAGTAGGCAGAAAGCAAGAGGCAGCAAGCACGTCGCGTGGGCCAGCAAGCCAGGCTAAGGAGTTATGACCATCCCGTAAGCCATTTAGTCTTCTGCTCAGACGCTGAAAGCGTCACAGGCAATAGCCGTGGGCAAGCGCGAGCGCGACGCCCGCGGATCACGATCCTCAAAATGAACTACGACCCTGAAGGAGTCGCACAATATTTGTGCTATGCGACTCTTTCAGGGTCGAAATCGATCACTACATTACCGGGGGCGTTGCCCCGGCTATTACATTTCACGCCTTCAGCGTGAAGCAGATGGCTGAATCGCGCTACACTTGCTTTCTGCCTTCTGCCTTCTGCCTACTGCCTACTGCCTTCTATCTTCTACCTTCTGCTTATTGCGGTTTCACGCTTGCGCCTTCAACCGGATAACCGGCGCTTTTCCAGGCTGCCAGACCACCCAACAACGCTGCCGCATTATCAATTCCTTTAGTTTTGAGTTCGAGCACCGCACCGGCGCTGGTGTGTTCTTGTGGTCAAGTACAGTAGGCCACGATCATCTTGTTGCGTGGCAACTCTTCTATTCTCGCCAGGACGGTTCCGGTCGGCATCGAGATCGAACCTTTGATGTGTTCGTCCTTGTAAGCCGATTCAGCTCGCGTATCGATGATTACCACGTCGCCTTTTTCCCACAGGTCGTGCAGCTCAGCCGCTTTGATCCGGCGGGCACTGTCTGCAGGAGGGGGAGTACCCTGTGGAGGCGTCGCCGAGGTCCGCGGCGTCTGCGAGAGCAGCGCTTCGTGTGAATTACACGCTACCAGCCCCGCAACCGCGACCATGAATGCTATGGATGCCAGAGAGATGAATCGCATATGATTAGTTCCCTTCCTGAATCAAGGAGTAATTTACAACTTTGAACTGAAGATTAAAAGCCCTCGGCGTACGTAGTCGTACTCTGAACACAGTTGAGGGAACTACATTGCTCTGGGGCTACAGGCGTATAGAGTACCAACTTTAGTTCGGCTCTTTCTCAGCGAACAAAAGGGATTACTAAAGTCGGTACTCTATACACCGTTAGCTAAACTCACGCGTAGGCACTACGATCACCTCTTACAGCACGATCCGCCGGTCGCCTTCGCGGTGCGTGACGCGTTGGCGGTCGAGATATTCAAGCAGCGGAATCGCGTACTTACGCGAGATGCCGGCCAGATCCTTGAAAGCCGCGACATCGATTGCCCGATCCTTTTGCTTTGCTCCGTAATCGCGCACACGACTGGTTAGATCGTCCAGGGCCGCGCGATGAAAATACATCTCGCCAGAGACCTTAACGAGCCGTCCTGAGTCAATTAGAAGTTGCAGAATTTTTCGGCCCTGCTGTGCCGACCCACCGGCGCGCTCGATCGCTTCGTTCAAGCCCGGCGCAGCCAGGTCGGCGTCTTGATAGATTCTTTCCAGGCGATCCCGCAGGCCCGAATCTTCGTCGGTAAGCTCGCGAGTGTACTCGCGCAGGCGCACGATCTCTTTTTCAGCGACCAGCGATCCTTCTTTTTCCAAAATCCCGATCACGCCGCGAAATACTTCAAGCGGCGTGTGGGCAAAGAGACGTTCCCGCAACACCTCTTTCGCCAGCCCGCGCAAGAGCGGCTCGCGCTGGTGGTGCGCGGCCACCTCCTTGATCACCAGTTGCTTCAGTTCATCAAATCCTTCCCGGTGTAACAGGATCCCTTCCGCATCAAGGATCGCGCCGGCGGCGACAGCCTCCTTTGCCGCCGCTTCGATCACTTCGTCGCGCCAGCCGGTGCGGGCTGCCAAATCAGCGCGTCCCATGCCTTCTCGATCGGCGCCGGCGACGAACAGAGCAAGTTGTCGGGCGCGATTGCCGCTTGAGAGAGCTTCGAGACGCGCGCGCGCTGCCGAGAAATCTCGCGCACGATGTCTGACAGGAAAAGGGTCAAGAATCGAGCCACCCCCGATCGTAACTTGCGGAGAGTAAGAGCGAAGAATTATTCGATCGCCGAGCACTGCGACGATCTGAGCCTCAGTCCGAAGTTGCACCAGACCACTCTGGCCGGGTTTGATCTCCCCACCCTCTGCCAACACACGCACGCGCGCCAAAACTTCCGCCGCGCCGAGGTGAATCCGCACGCGCTGTCGCGAACGCAACGGCCGTGGCGTATTCTCAAGCAGGTTAACCAACGCATCCACGGCCTGAGTCGGGCGGAGCCGACCCGCCTGAGCCAGGACCATACCACGCTCGATCGCTGCGGCTTCCAAACCACCAAGGTTGACGGCAGTCCGCTGGCCGGCGATCGCCTGTGTAACCGGCGATCCGTGCACTTGCACGCCACGCACGCGCACGCGGGTAGCCGCCGGCAGCAATTCCAGCTCGTCACCTTGCGCAATCTCGCCCGCGATCAGCGTTCCCGTTACGACCGCGCCAAATCCACGCATGCTGAAGGCGCGATCGATCGGCAGTCGCGTAACAAAATCCGCTGAGCGAGCCGTAACTTCCATGCCCGTCTGTCGCAGTGCGTTCTTCAGCGCTTCGATTCCCTCGCCCGTTCGCGAACTAACCGCGATGATGGGCGCGCCATCGAGAAACGATCCGGCCACCAGCTCTTCGGTTTCTGACCGAACCAACTGGAGTAGTTCTTCGTCCACCAAATCTTTCTTGGTGAGAACCACCAGGCCTTTGCGCACGCCGAGCAGGCGGCAGATATCAAAGTGTTCGCGCGTCTGCGGCATCACGCTTTCATCAGCGGCGATCACCAGCGTCACCACGTCGATGCCGTGCGCGCCTGCCAGCATATTTTTGACGAACCGCTCGTGTCCGGGTACATCAACAAAGCCGGCGCGGACGTCGCCCAGATCGAGATCGGCAAAACCAATGTCTATCGTGATGCCGCGTCGCTTTTCTTCGGGCAGACGGTCGGCGTCCACTCCAGTCAGGGCGCGCACCAGAGCGGTCTTGCCATGATCAATGTGACCGGCAGTGCCGATGATGATCGACTTGGTAAGCATTGCTCCTGAGTTTATCCCGTGATGAACCGGGCTTGTTCCTCTCTCGCGGAATAAATCCTAATTCGTAACCCGTGAAATGAGAAACGATGCATCACTATAGCCGCTGCGACGAAATGTGTGGCTACGTTATCTGAACCATCGGTACTAGATCGTTTGAAATCGGTCGAGCTTTCATTAGCACCTCACTTCACTGAGGTGGCTACTGACGTTCATTAGATGGTAACCGTTTCACCGGCACTAATATACTTGACTCATTACGGCAATGGCTCTGCCACTCTGATGCGCGGCAAGTCTGCGACTTGCCGGCGGCGAACCTTCCTTTTCATTCGGGTCTTCGACCCGTCACGGTCAGAGACCGTTCAGATTAATGGGCCACGTTTCG
>JAWVCT010000025.1:0-8480 GCA_033858155.1 Blastocatellia bacterium | reverse complement strand
CGGGAAAATACTTCTCCAGAATCCGCCGGAAATCTGAGCCGCGCGCGGCCATCACGTGCGCGCCTTCCTGGCAGAGCCCAAGACCGTGACCAAAGCCGCTGCCGCGAAAGACAAAATTCGATCCGGCCCGCGCGATTTCGAAACGTGAACTCTTCAGCACGTTCCATCCCAACACCCGGCCCACAACGATCTTGAAATCCCAACCGCGCACGGATTTGCGGTGCTCGCCTTCGAGCGTAATGAATTCCGCGCGTCCGGTTTCGTCGCGCTTGCTGACGAACACCTGGTCGAGCCGATCTCCGACATTGGTTCGCGCATCGCTTTGTAGTGCGCGCAGCAAATCAGCGCGCTTGATCGTATCGCTCCAATTAGCGTGCGGACCGGAGAGGCAATACTCGTCGCGTACTCCGCGCAAGTATGCCGGCGGAGTCACGCCCCACAGCGTGCCCACGTTTGCCGTCTGCCCGCCGCACGAGGCGCCAAAGTAAGCCTCGACGAGTTGGCCGCGATCATCGAGTAACACCTGACCCTCAGTCGATCTCACCGCGGCCATCATGGTGTCAGAAGCCCGACCGTTAGGGAGGGCCTGATCACTATAGGAGCCCTCGCTTACGCGCGGGCTTCGGACACCGCTGGCGAATCTCTGGCAGTGCGTGGTGGAGCAGAAGTCAAAGCCGTCCTTTGCGTGCCGGCCGCGATTTTTCAAAGCATAGGTGCGCACGGCGATGGCCAGAGCTTTCAGCGCTTCTGGCGCCGTCTCCATGCTGCCTTCGGCGCGCATCACGCCGAGCACATAATCTTCCAGAGACAGTTCCTCGGTTACGTTCTCAGTCACCAAGTGCACTTTGATTTTTGACTGCGAATTACTAACTGCGGATTTGTCATTCGTCGGAACTGAGGTGGTTTCAACTTTTGAGTTCTGCGAACGCGCGCCCGCGTAGGCCGCAAAGATTGACCGCGAGACCGCGGCTGCCTCGGCGCCATGCGAATGTTCCAGCAGCACGAGGACGGCGAGCTCGAGCTCATCAGGCTTCGGCTCGCCCTGGGGTTGCGAAGCGGCAGCAAATCCGACGAACCAACCATTTGAGCGAAAGCCTTTCGGCGGCACGGACGTTCCCGTCTTGCCCAGGACATAAAGGGGAAGCGAATCGAGGTGAGCGCTGCGGGCCGTTCCGTAACGCACTGCTCCCGCCATCCCTTCAGTGATAATTGCGCGATGTCGTTCGGAGATATCTATCGTTGCGCGCTCGGTCTTGTCAGGCACACTGTCGTTAGCGTAGCGAGGCTGAAGCAGTCGCCCGCCGTTGACGAGTGCCGTGTAGGCCACCAGCAACTGAATCGGCGTTACCTGGATGTGATCGCTTTCGCCAATCGCAGAGCGCGCATCGCAGTCACTTTTGCCTGATGCATGATTGCTCTCGGCGAGCCGCGCGCTGTTTCCCGTCTCGCACGGGCGCAGGGTACCGGCTACTTCGTTGAGTCCAGTGAGTTGACCAAAGCCGAACTGCCTTAGCGTTTCAATCAAATTGTCGCGGCCAAGACGTTGTCCCAGCGTGGCGAAATAATAATTGCACGAATACGCGATCGCTTGTGACGGAGTAAATGGCGGCAGATGATCGGCGTGCACGCATGGCAGAGAGAAGTTAAGACCGGTGAATCGTCCGGGGCACGCCGTGCGTGAGTCTTGATCGATAAGTCCGGCCCGCAATGCGGCCAGCGCGGTGAAGGGCTTCATCGTTGAGCCGGGCATAGCCGCTTCGGCGAAAGCCGCCTTGGGGTTTACCAGTGCGCGTATGCGTCCGCTTTGCGCGTCCATGACGATGATCGTGCCTCCGCGTTGGCCGAGCGCGACCGTCGCCGCCTCCTGCAAGACTTGGTCGGCTTCGCTTTGGTCGAAACTTGTTGAGGGCCGCACTGGCGAAGACCAGCCGCCGTGCTGAAAAGGAAAGCTGAGCAGCAAAATCGCAGCGCACGCGCAAGAGAGCACCCACGCATGCGGTCGGATCATACGTTCGAGATAGTTAATTCCCGGCCTAACAATCTTCACGCGGGCGCCTCGGCCGGAGCGTCAGAGATTGTCGTGCCCGGGACGGGCGGGCTTGGTTCGAGTTTCGCCAGCGTCGAAAGAGTGACGATCCAGCCAATTAGTGTGAACAGAAAAACGAGCAGCAGACGGACAATGAAAACCGCAAAGTCAGTCTTGTTTCCTTTGGGCGGATTCCCCAGGAAGAGAATCGCGTAGGGAACCAGGACGAAGATGATCAGGCCGAACGCGTAAGTGAGAACTGCATCAAAAGCGAAGGCGCGCGCCAGAGCGTCGCCAATACGCTGTAGCACCGTCTTGACCCCACCGCCAAGCGAGGCGCGCGCATCGCGAACGGTCACTTCAATCCATAGCTGAATGGCCGCGAGCGGTAACATGATTCCCAGAAGGAGGAGTCGCACTGTAGCGAACAGCACGCTCGGCCAATGCATCGGCGCGGGAGGCGTCTTTGCCGTCGGCAAGGCTAACAAGGGCTCGGGAGCGGGGTAGTGCGCCTGCCACTTGTTGAGTAAGTAGGACACAAAGAAACCGAGAAGAACAATCGGAATAGTGACGACGGCGATCTTGATTGCATCGCGCAGAATTTGCGCCCAATGAAACTTCTGCCTACGCGTGTGCTGCAGGATCGCGGCTTGTAGAGCGAAAAACTCCACGGGTATCAGTACGAGGAAAAACAGAGTCAGTGTGACTTGCCAGAGAGTCGCCTCGCGAATTGAGATAAAGCCGTAGAGCGTCGCGAGCAGCAGGGCGTAAAGAACGGCCAGAATGGCGAGAGCCTTTGGGTTTGTCAGAATTGATCTGGTGGTGTCGAGAAATCTTTTGATTGAAATCATAGAGTCGTCCTCTTTCGGCTCTGCCGCCTGATGTGCGGAAAGCCTATGGCTTTCCGTCTGTCTCGAGAATGAGTTAAAGGCTGCGCCTTGGTCTCGCGCGGCGTAGCCGCACGGTGTGTTCTGTGCGGACTCTGTGTCCTCTGCGGTTAGTTGATCTTTCATCGCCGACCTCGTTGGCGCGAAAACCAAAGCGGCGTCGCGCTGCGCTTGCCGCCGCACTCCAAATCTATTTCTTGTCCAGGATCCGCAAGCGGTCATTGCTCGTGTTGGCCTGGATGGTTGGTTGATACATCAAGTCCGCGCGTGCTGGGGCGATGCGGAATTCGCCGGGCACCTCCACGCGCATTGCATATTGGAACGTCGCGTCGCCATCAAAATAATTCTCGAAGATGACAGTACGGTTGTCACGAAACTCGCGGTTGCTGTACCAATCCGACCACGAGCCGGTGGAATAGTTCAGATAGATCCCGCTGATCTGCGCCACCTGTTCAGCGCCCGCGGGAATCGGATCTTCGATCATCACGTACTGCGCCCGCGCGCCGGTCAGGTGTAGCCGCACCACGATCAAGTCGCCAGAACGGAGCTCGCCCGTCAACGGTTCGATCTTCCAGCTCGCCTTGCCGCCTTCGTTTTCAGACACCCGCAGACGCAGGTACTCGCGAGTGATCTTCAAATTCTGTGACGCCTGGGCGGGCACGTTCTCGTCCGCGGTGAAATATTCCAGCGAGCTCGAAACGTAAAGCGCGCCTTTGCCGTGCTTCACGATCCGAATCTGATTGTTGGTGCTTACCTCGCCGGCCTTTTTGTTAATGACAAGCGCCTGTGCGTTCGCCGCGTCGCTGGCGCCCACATGTTGCGTGGCGACCTGCGCGCCGTTCAAATAAATCTCGAACGAATAGTCGGGCGACAGTTCCTTGCTGACTTTTAAATAGTCAGTCAAACCATAGATCGCAAACGCCGTTTCCTTTGTCGAGAGCCAGTAGTAACCGTTCTGCCGGTTCTTCACCAGCCAGCGAGCGACCTTCGGCAGCAGCGCATTGCCCGGATCGATTTGCGCCAGCGCCTTCAAAGATAGCGCCGTGGCTTCAGCGTCCAGATAGACGTCGCGGCCATAATCGTTGACCCGCGCCGTCTGCCAGTGCGCTTCGAATTCATCGGCACGGGCCGCGCCGGCGATGACGTTAGCAATTTCTTTCGCGCGGCCATCCTTGCGCTCGTGCAACGCGAGTGCGAGCAAGGCGCGTCCGTAGGGACCAAGCTTGTCGCGCTTTCCGTAAAGCTCTTCCAGGTAATGACCGTCGCTGTCACCGCTTTCGGTGAAGGCGTAGATCATGTAGGCGCGCGTTTCGTCATCGATAGGATTACCGTCGTCGCGCTTGCCGGCGGTGAGGATCGCGGAAAGTTTCTCGCGCCCCTGATCGCGCCGGCCCGTGTCTATCTGATAACCCGCGCGAGTCGCCAATGTCAGTCCATCGACCACGTAAGCAGTCATGAACGGATCGGTCTTGTCATCCTTCCACCAGCCCCAACCGCCGTCGTCGTGCTGATACGCGTAGAGACGATCCATGCCCTTCTGAACTTTCTTGTCGAGATCATTCGAAGCGCGCAGCTTCGCCGTCGGTATGTCTTTCAGCGCCTGCGCCACGATTACGTTCGGTAGGAAACTCGACATCGTCTGTTCAGTGCAGCCATAGGGAAAGCTCGTTAAGTAATCGAGCGCGCCGAACAACGTGCCGGCAATCGACGATGAAGCTTCAATGCGCAGCGAGCGGGCCTGCACATTGGGATTGACCGGAATATTCAGCGAGATGGTTTGTTCCGCGTCGTTCTGAGTCACCGTGGTCGTGTTGCCCATCGTCTGTTTCAGACCGTGGGGCACGATTTCCATGCTCATCTCGACCGCGTCGGATTCCGTATCGGTCAGGGCCTTGGCCAGCAGCGTTAGCTTGCCAACCTGATCGGCGCGGACGCGCCAGTCGACGCGATGCTCGCCGTTCTGCTTGATTGTCACGGTTTCGTTCGGCGAATCCAGCAACTGCGCGCCGTTAAGCTCGAGCGAAATCTTTGTCGATTTATCGCTCTTAAGGAAGTTATGCACCACGCCCGAGATGGTTACCGTGTCGCCTTCGGTTAAGAAGCGCGGCATCTCGAGACGCATGATGACATCCTTGCGCGCGATCGTTTTCTGCACCGCGGAACCGACGCGCGTGTCGGCGGTGACGGCGCGCGCCGTCGCTCGCCAGGTCGTCAGATTATCCGGCAATTTGAAACTGACAGTGGCTTTGCCGTCGCCGCCGGTGACGACGTCCGGTTGCCAGAAAGCAGTGTCTTTGAACTCGCGCCGGATCGTCGGTTCGGCATAGGAACTCTCGTTCTTAAAGTCAGCCAGTTGATAGCCTGACTTGTTTCGCGCGAGGTTCGCCGGTTTGTCGCCCGCGTACCCCGTGAACGTGTAATGAATCGCGAGACTGGTTTGCACTTCGTCGTAGCGCTTGCCGTAAAACTCGCGCTTGATATTGCCGGCGGTCTCAGCCTGAATGCTGTAGATCGCTTCGTCAATAATGCCCAGGCTCACCTCAGCATTGGCGGCCGGCGAGCCGTCCTCGTTGCGCGCCAGAATCGTATAGGAAGCGACGTCGCGCGGCTTGAACTCTTTCTTGTTCGGCACGATGTCGAGCTTCAGCATTTTGTCGCGCGCGGGCACGGCCAGCAGTTGGCTCTGGTTGTACATGTCGCTGTCTTTGACGAACGACACGTCTAGATAGACATTCGGTTCATACTTGCGATCGATGGGCACGTCGATCACGATGCTGCGGCCCGTCGCATCGATCTGTCGCACAGTCATGACGGTTGATAATTCAGTCGTTACGAGCAAATGAGCTTTGTCCGTTGGCAGCATCGCCAGCACGTGGGCCGTCTCGCCTGGCTGGTAAGACTTTTTGTCGGGCACAAGTTTGATCGACTTTTCGTCAAAGTCTTTGAACTCAAAATCCGACCATTCGCCTTTCTTGTCCGGGGCATAGAACGAGCCGCCTCGATTCACGATCTGTTTGCCGTCTTCGTTGACGATCGCCTTGACGTAAATGCTGCCGGGCGAAGGGACCGTAAAATCGTACGTCGCATTGCCCTGGGTATCGGTGTTCACATCGGCCGTCGCCAGCTCGCGTTCGTGGAGAATGTAATCGGTCGTCTTGTACTTATAACCGTTGTTTTCTTCTTCCTTTTCGACCTTCTCCCATTTCTGCTCGACGAACTTGAGGGTGACTTTCTCGGACACCGGCTTGCCTGCATAGTCAGCGGTCTTAACTTTGACCTTGGCGGCATCGCCCTGGTAGTAGAGATAGCGTTCGGGATAAGCGTCGGCGACAGTCTTGCCGCGCGTGCCGATGAACGATGCCGCGCCCTGCATTTCGCGGCGCGAGGCGTCCGTCACCTGGGCCTCGAGGCGATACGAATAGTCCCATTCGTCTTTATCTTCGGGCTTTGGCACTTCGAAATCGACGGTCATCTCGCCGCGCGAATTGAGTGTGCCCTCGCCCTCGGTGACCATGTCGTTTCCGTAATAACCACTGTCCTGTTCGTCGCCACCTTCGTTGTCGGGTCCGGCCGCGTCGTCGAATTCATCGCTGGAATCGCCGCCCCACCACCAGTGATAATAGCGCTGTTTGTAGATGTAGTAATGCACGCCGGCATTCGTGACTGGCGCGCCAAAGAAGTAGTTGGCGTTAACGGTGAACTTTACTTTCTCACCTACCGCTGCGAATTCTTTCGGACCTTTGACGGTAACTTTGAACTCCGGTTTTTTGTATTCCTGAACTTCGAAGTAGCCGCTGGATTTTGCCTCACCCACCGCGGCGGTGATGTTGTAACTGCCGAGGGGCGCTTCATCCGCGATGTCCAACTCGCCGCTGAATGTGCCGCGACTTGAAAGCGGCAGTTCCTTGTCGAAGACTTTGCCGTTGTTGGGATCTTCGATGGAAACGTTCACGGTCTTGCTATCGAGCAGTTGGTAGCCGTTGCGGCCCCATTGGCGCAGGATTCCCTTGAAATAGACTTTCTGTGCGGGCCGATAGATGGGCCGATCTGTGTAGATGTAGCTGGTGAGATCTTCGCCCGAAAGAACGTCGTCCTCACCGCCCTGGCCGCCGAAGTAAAATGATTCGACATCCGAGATCACAAAGTTGTCGCGCTCGTGCGCCATGATCAGGTAGACATTTTTTGCAGTCGATTCGGGATCGACGTCTTCGGGCGCCGTCTCAGGTGTTGGCGGAGCTTTGATCTCCGCCTTGAAAACGCCGGTCTTGTCGGTCGCCCCCGTCGCGAGTGTTTGTTTCGCTTTGCTAACTTCGACACTGACGCCCTCATGCGGCGCGCCCGTCTTGCGGTCGACGACGTAGACCAGGACCTGTCCATCCTTCGTCGTCTTTTCGATCATGGTGAGATTAGTAACAATGGCGAGTGAGTAAGCGCGCAAGTCTCCATTCACTGCCTCGACGAGATACACGCCCGGTTCCTGTTTCCCGAGCGAGACCACGCGGCTGTCGTAATCATGCTCGAGCGGGGGCAACTTTTCGCGCCAATCCTTGACCTTCTGATCCGGATTCAACAGCGGCACGCGCGCGTAATCGGCAACATTCAGGGGCGTTTGCTCGGGCGCCTGCTCTTTACGAAATTTTTGATTGAACGTCTCGCGGTGCTCTTTTAATAAATGCGAGCGCACGTAATCCCGGACCGCCGAGAATAGAGAAGTCTTTAGACGATGGGTGCGCTCGAGAATCGAAACGCGGCTGCCGTAACCTTGCGAGGCCGCTTCCTTTTCCTTCTCGCCCATTTGATGTGGGTCGTCGAGCTGCTTAAAAAACTTGCTGGGGTCTTTCACTCGATAGACGCGAAAATCGAGATAGTCGACATTTTGATAGCTGGCCCACATGCGCGCCGTTTCGTTCGGCGCATAAGTGCGATTGGTGGTCAGCGAGAAGTAAGGCTTGGTGCTGACTACAGACGGTGCGGGCGCGGCGGCCTCCGCGGGCGTTCGCGCGGCGCGCGAGCGAATGACATTAAATCCAAAAGCCGAGGCAACGATTGCCAGGTAGATTCCCGCGGTTGCGAGATAGCGGGGTAAAGCCGATTTAGTTTCAGACACCTTCGATAGCCTCCTCAGAGGAAAGAAAAAAATTCACCACCAAGACACGAAGAGCACAAAGACAAGCAAGGAAGCAATCGAAAGAAATCGAACTAGCAACAAGGGACCTCGTTGTTTGCTTCGTGCTCTTTGTGACTTTGTGGTAATTGTTCATCGCGCCATTCGCTTGTAACTTGGCCAAACGGTTACGTAACTCAATTAAGAATCTTCAAACGATAGAATCCCAAAAAGTTTTTATTACTCTCGACCGGCCGCCAACGCGGATCGGGGTGATGGTCAAGAACTGAAAGCTGAACTTTCTTTACCGTTCCCTGGTCGGTCGGCGACGAGCCGGTGTGATAGACGACCCAATCCTGGCCGCCATTGGGCGCGATATGCGGCGAGCCGAGCATGATCATTACGTGGTAGGGGAACTTCTGCACCCACGGTTGATAGTAAAAGAGCAAATCGCCGGGTTGAG
>JAWVCT010000024.1:0-15341 GCA_033858155.1 Blastocatellia bacterium | reverse complement strand
AACAGTTTTCCGGTGGTTGTGTCGAGAGGGTCACACCCGTTCCCATCCCGAACACGGAAGTTAAGCCTCTTGGAGCCAATGGTACTGCGCGGGCAACTGCGTGGGAGAGTAGGAAGCCGCCGGGATTATTAAACGAAGCCCGCTCAAGGTAAAACTTGAGCGGGCTTTTTCGTTGGTTGGCTGAACGCGCAGCAACCTAATAACTGTTGGACGCTGGTTTCTCCCTCACATCACTTGTTTATGATTGCGCCGCCTGACCCGTTCGAGCGGTTTTGTGCGGGGAGAGTCCCCCTTCGGGTCGGGCTAGCGTTCAGGCTTTAGTAGATCTAACTTTGCTAGGCTTCATGAATGGTGGGCCGTGGGTTAAACTCAAGGACCATCAACCAATGAACTTCAATACCTACTTTCGTTTTGCTTCCTACGCCACGGTCGCTGCAGCGACGTTGGCGCTGTTTGTCGCCGGCGCGACTGGGGGATGGTTGGCGACGTCATTCGCGATCGTTATGGTCGTCGCGTTGAAGCTCGAAGGCAGCCGGTGGCAATTCTCTGAACGTGCGGCGCTGATCCTTATTCTGGTGTCGCTGCCGTTGTTTTATCTTGATTGGCGTCTGCTCCCTGTATTCCTTGATATTCAATTCCTGGAAGGTGGAGCTGCGACGCGCGGCAGCGTTGAGGTGACACTGCTCGCTCACCTTATCCTGTTTTTGTCAGCAGTCAAACTGCTGCAGCGCAAAGGCGATCGCGACTGGTTCTTTCTTTATTTGATTTCGTTTTTCGAAGTGCTGCTGGCCGCCGGTCTCAGTGCCAGCCCAAGGTTTATGGCGACGCTCGTGCTTTACTTGCTCTGCGCGTTGACCACGATCGTCGCGTTTGAAATCCAGAAGGCTGGCCGAAAGGTCACAGCAACGCAAACCAGGCTACTCGTCCCGCCGGATACGACTTTGTTTCGCAAGCTGCCCATGCTCCGGTGGCGCCGACGCTATCTCGAAACGCGCCGCCTCCCCTTTGTTTCCCTGGGCTTGCTTTTCCTGATCGTCGTGCTCGCGCTTCCATTCTTTTTGATGGCGCCGCGCTCTGCTTCGAGTGCGCTTAAACGCGGCGGGGGCAAGGTGTCAGGTGTCATTGGTTTTTCCGACAGCGTGACTCTCGGTGAGATCGGACAATTGAAACGGAACGATGATGTCGTCATGCACGTCAGGATTGAGGATGCCGGCGTTCTCCCTTCGGCGGGTTTGCGTTGGAGAGGTGTGGCGCTGGATGAATTCACCGGACGCAGTTGGAACAAATCCTTAGAAGCGAGAAACTTCGAAGACAAGACAGACGACCGTGGATTCTTCAAACTCGACACGACGGAAGACGTCGCGCGATTAACGGCCCAGACCTTTTTGATCGAGCCCATCGATGCGCCGGTTCTCTTCGGCGCACCAAGGATCCTAGCGATCCAGGGCCGTCTGCCGTTTATCCGAGTTGATTCTGAGGGAGCAATTCAAACGCGCCCGCACGACCAGGAGAGGTTGGTGTACAAGGTTTATTCGGACACCACTGCTCCCAGTCCGATCGCACTGCGCGCGGATCGGATGGATTATCTAACGCCGGCGGCACGCTACCTTTACCTTCCGGACAATCTTGATCCACGTGTCGGGACCCTGGCGAAAGATATAACCGCGCGTGCAGGAGCGCGCAACGGTTACGACGAGGCCCGGGCGATCGAATCCTATCTGCGCGACAATTACCAGTACTCTCTGGATTTGAAAGCGGGCGGTCCGGATCCTCTCGCAGATTTCCTTTTCCGTGTCCGCTCAGGACACTGCGAATATTTTTCCACGGCGATGGCCATCATGCTGCGCACTCGAGGCATAGGCTCAAGGGTCGTCAACGGTTTTCTGCCGGGCGAGTATAACGAGGCGGCCGGCGCGTACACCGTGCGCCAAAGCGACGCGCATTCATGGGTCGAGGTTTATTTTCCGAAGACGAACTCGTGGGTGACGTTCGACCCGACGCCGGCGGCTGGTCGCACGGCGCTCGTGCGCACCGGTTTGGCTGCCCAATTGAGCAAGTACAGCGAAGCGCTCGAGTTGATGTGGTTCCAGTACGTGGTTGGATACGACAAGCAGGAGCAGCATTCGCTGGCGACATCTCTGCGCAAGGATCTTTTGGATTTGCGGCGCAGTTCATCCAACACAATCGACCGCGCGCGTAGCGCTGTACCGGCGATGATTCGCCCTGTCATGATCAGTTTGGCTGGCCTGGTTGCACTGATGGTCGTCGTACTACTTGTTCGGCGAGTTCGGCACTTTGGTTGGCGACGCGGCTTGAAAATATGGCGGACCGGCGTTGAGCCGGAAAGTTCACGTGTCGATTTCTACGAACGGCTGATCGCTTTGCTGGAACGGCAAGGCATTAAACGCGAGTCCAATCAAACGCCTTTGGAGTTTGCTGCTTCGGTAGATCTGAGTGAAGCTCGGGCCATCACGCATGCCTATAACCGTGTGCGATATGGAGAAGAGCGATTATCCGCGTGGGAAGAAAAGCAGATTGAGTTGCTATTGTTTCAGCTTGAACGAAGCCGGAGGCAGAATTGAAACGCAAAGCACAAAGGTTTTCGCAAAGGACGCTGAGGCCTTGAATGCTGGGTTGACCTTTGCGTGCCTCTGCGAAGATCCTCTGCGACCTTTGCGGTTAATTGATCGCGCATTCAGAAATTGAGAATTCATGACTAAAATTGGTTTCATCAGTCTCGGGTGCCCCAAGAACCTCGTCGACAGCGAGGTGATGATGGGGCAGCTCAAGCAAAACGGATATGAGATCACGGCCGACGCTGCTGAAGCGGATACGGTCGTCGTCAATACGTGCGGGTTCATTGATTCAGCCAAGCAGGAATCGATCGATACGATTTTGGAAGCGGCACGTCTGAAGACGGGAGGCAAGGCCACGCGGCTGATAGTAGCTGGTTGTTTGGTCGAGCGTTATCGCGATGAGTTGAAGGCGGCCATGCCCGAGGTAGACGCGTTCATCGGCACCAGTCAGATCAACGACATCCTCGCGGTTTGCGATCCCAACACGAACCCAAGATCGCTGCCGATTGTTCCGCTGGGCAATCAGAGCGCAACTTATCTCTACGACGAATCGACACCCCGAGTGCTCGCGACTCCCAGCCACTATGCCTTTATCAAAATCGCCGAAGGCTGTGATCGTCCCTGTGCTTTCTGCTTCATCCCGCAGATGCGCGGACATTTTCGCAGCCGGCGTTTTGGATCGATCGTTGCCGAGGCGCAGCAACTGGCGGAAGAGGGCGTGAAGGAATTGATTCTGGTGGCCCAGGATTCGTCGCGCTATGGGGAAGATTTGGGTAAGCCGGATGCGCTCGCACATCTGCTGCGCGAGCTCTCACACACAGACGGCATCGAATGGGTGCGCGTGATGTACACCTATCCAACCCACATCAGCGATGGCTTCCTCGACGTGTTGGCTGAAGAACCGAAGGCCGTCAAGTATCTCGATATGCCTTTGCAACATGCTTCACAGAACGTACTAAAACTAATGAAGCGAGGTGGTAATCGCGCCAGTCTCGAGCGCTTAATCGCACGTGTGCGGGAGCGAGTCCCCGACATTGCGGTGCGCACGACGTTCATTACCGGCTTTCCGGGAGAGACCGATGCAGACTTTGAAGAGTTACTTGCCTTTGTGAAGACCGTGGAATTCGATCGCGTCGGGGTGTTCACGTACTCAGACGAAGAGGGTACGCCCGCTTACGAGCTGCCGAACAAGGTCGATGCAAAAATCGCCAAACAGAGACGCACGCGCTTAATGAAGGAACAAGCGAAAATCTCTCGGCGAAAGAACAAGACCCGTGTCGGCGAAACCGTGCGGGTGTTGTTCGAAGGTGAATCGACAGAGAGCGAGTTGCTCTGGCAAGGGCGTCTGGAAACCCAGGCGCCGGACATCGATGGCTGTGTTCTGATAAGCGATGCGCCGGACGGCTTCACTCCACAGCCTGGGCAAATCGTAAACGTGCTGATTACCGAGGCGCAGGAATACGATCTCGTGGGCAGCATTGTTTAGGTAAGATAGACTTCAGTCTGTGTTCCCGCTTGCCCGAATCATGACGGACTGAAGGAATTTCTGAACAGGTACTTTCGACGCGTAGCGTAGACTTGAATTTAGCCCGGCTTTTCAAGGCGGGGAAAGACGAACGAAGAACTCACGTCGTGTAGCGACGCCTGAAACTAAGCCGGACTCAATTGTCGCTACGCGACAGGAACTACTAACCAACCTGATCCCGGCGTTGAAATGCCGGGCTAAGCTCGTACCGACGCTACGCGCCGAAGAGAGTTGATCAGAGGTTCCTAAAGTCTGTGCCACTATGGCGATTAAAGAATCCAGTGACGAACTTAATTCCGACGTCGTAACCGCGGCGGCGATTCCTCCTGCCTCCAAACATAAGACTGCCGGCGACTATCTCGCACTCGCGATCTCTACCTGTGGCGTTGGTTACTTTCCCATTGCTCCCGGGACCATGGGCTCGCTGGTAGGTGTTGCTCTTTACCTGACTATCTGGGGCGTAAGCTTTCGCGTGCTTGGGGCCAACGCATTAGTGAAGAGGCTGACGCTGTTGCACATCTTTACGCCGCAAATGACCTTAATGCTGGTCGTGATTTTCGTGGTGACGATGGCAGGCATCTGGGCCGCGACCCGCGCCGAGAGACTTTTTCGGAAAGAAGATCCTGCGGAAGTCGTCGTCGACGAAGTCGCGGGTCAGATGATAGCGCTCTTGTCGGGGCCCTTCTGGCTGCACACTTGGTGGAGCATCTTCACGGCGTTCCTGTTGTTTCGCGCGTTCGACATCTGGAAGCCCTATCCCATTCGAAAGCTTGAGGATCTGGAAACGGGGCTGGGCATAATGGCCGACGATCTCGCGGCGGGAGCCTACGCGTTAATAGTCAATTCCGTTTTGATTTCGGCGTACCTGTTATTGTTCCCGGGAGCTGGGTAGCGGAAAGCGTATCCGCGATCCACTTGAACCGGAATGAGTCTTTCTCGGCTTGCGTGAAGCCCGTTAAAACGGGCTCAGGGTAGATGCGTTACGCCTCACCCAGCCGTAAACGGCTGGTCTAGTAACCCTTCGGGAAAGCCGTCTGAAGACGGCTAAGAGGAGTTCTCGTCTTCATGTAGCCTGACAGGTCATAGTTGGATTTCTTCCTCGTCTTTCTTCTTTTTCTTTACTACGCCACTGCCAATCCATCCGCGACGCCAGAATAATCCCAGCATCCCCACCGCCACCACAATCATGATGATCCAAACTGTGTAATAACCATAACGGGAGTGCAGCTCGGGCATGTTGTCAAAGTTCATCCCGTATACTCCGGCGATAAAGGTCAGCGGCAGCATGATCGCCGAAAAGATCGTGAGCACTTTCATGATCTCGTTCAAACGGTTCGACACGACCGACAGGTAAGCTTCCAGCGAGCCGCTAATCAGATCGCGATAGCTCTCGGCCAAATCCGTTACTCGCACCAGGTGGTCGTAGATGTCGCGAAAGAAAGGCAGCACGGGACCGGAGATTAATTGAAACTGGCCATGGCTCATGCGATACAAAACCTCGAGCTGCTTTGAAGAGATCCGCCGCAGTCGCAGGACGCTTCGCTTCAGTCCCAGTATCTCGCCAAGGATCTGTTCATTCGCACGATGCAAGGTAAAGATATTGTCTTCCAATTCATTTATGCGTTCGTCAAAGTCATCCATCACGGGCAAGTATTCATCCACGATGCTGTCGATGATTGCATGCAACAGAAACGTAGCGCCCCGTTGGCAGGTCACCGGGCTGGAGCGCACGGTTTGCTTTACCTTGTTGATGCTGTCAAACCTGTCGTGATGGTAAGTGAGCACATAATTGCGTCCCAAAAAACCGTCCAGCTCGATGGTATTGAAACGATCGGGGCTGGCGTCGGTCCTGACCGCATGCACGATGAAATAGATGTAATCGGGAAACTCTTCGACTTTGGGGTGGTGCCGGTTGGCGCGACAGTCTTCCACTGTTAAAGGATGAAAGTGAAAGACGTCGAGGAGCAGATGATCGTCGGCTTCGGTCGGCGCTTCGAGGTCGATCCAAAAGACGACCTTGTCGTCTTTCAATAGGTCAGGAATTTGCTCGACGGTGAAACCTTCTTCCACCCGATCGGAACCTTCACGATAAACGAATATGTCCATGAGATCCTGTGGCACAGACTTAAGTCTGTGTTCGGAAGTACCCAAGACTCAATCACAGACTGAAGTCTGGGCCACTTCTACTCGACGCGAATTCGACAGGCTGTTACCATACCACCTCTTTGCTAACTGAAATCAAGTCCAATCCTAAATGTCTATAACTCAAACAAAGATTTTTGTTGCCGATGACGTGAGCGACAAGGGCTTGCAGCCTTTGCGTGATGCGGGATTTTTGGTCGAGAAGAAAACCGGGCTCGCGCCCGAGGCGCTGCGAGACGCCCTCGCTGATAGCGACGGTCTGGTCGTGCGCAGCGAGACCAAAGTCACTTCCGACCTGATGGATTCTGCGCGGAAATTGCGAGTGATTGGCCGCGCCGGCGTCGGCGTCGACAACATCGACGTGCCCGCAGCCACTGCGCGGGGCCTTGTAGTGATGAACGCGCCTGACGGCAACACGATCACTACTGCCGAGCACACTCTGGCATTGCTGATTGCCCTCGCGCGAAACATACCGCAAGCAAACGCGAGCGTGAAAGCTGGGAAGTGGGAACGGAAGCGCTTTATTGGAGCCGAGCTGCAAGGCAAGACTTTGGGTGTTGTCGGTCTCGGCCGGATCGGGCGTGCGGTGGCGGCGCGGGCGCGCGCCTTTGGCATGAAGATCGTCGGACACGATCCTTTTATCGCTCCCGACCAGGCTCGCGATCTGGAAATCGAAGCAGCATCGCTTGATGAAGTGTTCGCCCGCGCGGATTTTCTTACCGTGCACACGCCTTTGACTTCCGAGACTCGTGGAATCATTGGCGTTCAGGCGTTCGCAAAAATGCGCCAGGGTGTGCGGGTAATCAATTGTGCGCGCGGCGGACTGGTGGACGAGGGCGCCCTCTATGAAGCCATTAAATCAGGCGTGGTCGCGGGCGCAGCGCTGGATGTTTTCGAGCAGGAGCCACCGCCGCCCGATCATCCTTTGCTCAGTCTCGAAGAAGTGATCGTGACTCCGCACCTCGGCGCCTCGACGACGGAAGCGCAGGAAGGCGTCGCCGTCACTGTCGCTGAACAGATGCGCGACTATCTGCTGACCGGCGCTTTGCGGGGCGCTGTTAACGTGCCGGCGCTGGGCGCGAAGGAATTGAACGCGCTGCGACCGTACCTGGCTTTGGCTGAGAGTCTCGGCCGATTCCAGGCGCAGATCGTAGATAGCGCCGTACGAGAAGTGCGGCTGGAGTTTGCCGGCGAGATGGTTGAGCTGGATGCCGCGCCCGTGACGCGCGCGTTCCTGGCCGGATTGCTGCGGGATGTCAGCGCGCGCGTCAATGTCGTCAACGCATTTGTGATCGCTGAAGAGCGGCGCATTACGGTGACGACTTCATACGTGCGTGGCGGCCAACTGGCTCCAGCCATTCGCACGCGCGTAGTGTGCGCAGGCGCAGAACAGACCGCGTCCGGCACGGTGTTCGGAATTGCCGCGGGTGAACGCGAGGGCCGCATCACAGAGATCAATGACTTCCGCATCGAGGCCGCCCCACGCGGGCGCATGCTCGTGATGCACAATCGCGATGTTCCGGGAGTGATTGGAAGGGTCGGCACAATTCTCGGTGAGCAAGGCATAAACATCAGCGCGTTTCATCTGGGACGGCGCGAGAGGGGCGGGGAAGCGATGGCCGTGATTGAGGTTGACGCACCTCTGGATCGGGAAACGATTGATGATGTTCGTAACCTTAAGCCAGTGATTTCGGCGCGCCAGATCGAACTGTGACGTGAAGACGTCTTCTGGCTAGATTGTAGGCGCCGCGCTGTTCTCGGGCGTCCGCTTACATCTATGAGGCCGGACGGTACCTTCCTGTAATAGCAGCAGAAGTGAAACCACTCGGCAAAATCCTGGCAGGGCGCGGAAAAACTCTTATTTGATGTCCCGAGCTACAAATTTGGAGTGCGCCGACACCGGCGGCGCTTTGGATTTCCTGGCATTTTCGTGGTCAGCGAATCCAGAGCGGCGTCGCGCTACGCTTGCCGCCGCACTTCAAATTAGTTTTTCAGCAGCCGGCTAGACCTTCTTAGAGCAGAAGTAGCGGGGCAGTCACCATGATCTCTGACGATGTTTCTCTGATTCTCAGTCTCAAGGACCACGCGGAAGACTGCCTGATCGAGCTCCACGAATGCGCTGAGGCGGATCGAAAAATGAAGGCCTACTGGCGGAGCATGTATTTGCGAGCGGTCTTTGCCTTCATCGACGGCACGGTGCAAGGACTGTCATTTCAAGCGTATGGCGGCCGTAAGCGTTCCGGCGCGACGTTGTCTGAAAAAGAGATCATCATGCTTGAGTCCTATTTTGATTTCGCAGAGGGCCGCGTAACCAGGACATCGCTCAGCGAGGCGCAAATACTAGCAGATATTGAACTCGCTTTTTTTGCTTTTGCTCGCGTTAACTATTCCGCTTATGTGCTGCCGATTCATGAGGAAGGTTGGGTGCTGGTTAAAGAGATCGCGCTGATGAGGGCGCGAAACCAGAATTTAGAAAGGGACGAACTTGACGTATATCCGGAGAACGTGGACGTGCTAACGCACGGGATGGAGTGGTTTGTTGGTTGTTTGATTGACCTGTTGAAGAGCAGTGAAGAGGCTCTGGCTGAAGTGACGGCCGACGCTCACGTCGATGACCATGAACACATCATGTAACGAAATGACTTTACCCGAACCAGCAATTGCAGGTCGCTCCCGCATCGATTCAATCGATCTTCTGCGCGGCATTGTGATGGTGATCATGATGCTGGATCACACGCGTGACTTTGTGCACTCGGGTGGGTTCCTTTTCGATCCGACCGATCTTACGAAAACTACAGTTGCGATTTTCCTGACTCGTTGGATTACGCATTATTGCGCGCCGATTTTTGTTTTCCTCGCGGGCACGGGAGCTTATCTTCAATTTGCCCGTGGCAAGAGTAAGCGGGATCTATCGAAATTCCTGTTGAGCCGTGGACTGTGGCTCGTCGTGCTCGAGCTTACGGTTGTTCGTTTGGGCATCTTCTTTAGTTTTGATTACCGCTTCCTTGGTTTTTTGCAGGTGATTTGGGCGATTGGTGTGTCGATGATTTTTCTCGCGGCCCTGATCCATTTGCCACTTAAGGTGGTTGCTGGGTTTGGGATTGGGATGATTGCTCTGCACAACCTGCTCGATCGTTTTCAGGCGACAGGGTGGCAAGGCCCCGGCACTCCGGTGCCAGGGTTTGGCGCCAAGCTTTGGATGATTGCACACCAGGGTTTCTCGGTCTTCCCGGTCCTGGATTTTCCGAGTCCGATAGTCATAGTCGTCTATCCTTTGATTCCATGGATTGGCGTGATGGCCGTTGGGTACGCGCTGGGCTCTCTCTATCAGATCGATGCCCAGCGCCGCCGTCGCTGGTTGCTGTGGATGGGACTGACGTCTACTTCACTGTTCATTTTTATCCGGGCCCTGGACGTTTATGGCGATCCCGCTCACTGGTCAAAACAAAAGAACATAGTCTTTACTGTGCTTTCGTTTGTAAACACGACCAAGTATCCGCCGTCCCTGCAATTTCTATTGATGACGCTGGGACCGGCGCTGCTGATGCTTTGGTGGTTTGATTCAAGAGTTGGGTCAGCGCAGGCATTCGGCAGCCGGGTTCGATCCATTTTCGTTACCTTCGGCCGCGTGCCTTTGTTCTTCTATCTGCTGCAGTGGTACACGGCGCATCTGATCGCGGTCGTCCTTGGCTTGATCGCCGGCCAACCGGTCGCGTGGCAGTTTCAAAGTCCGATCGATAAGTTCGCCAGCCCTCCGCTCACGGGAATCGGATTCAATTTGTTGGTCGTCTACGCGTGCTGGATTGCCGGCGTGCTCCTGCTTTATCCGCTTTGCAAATGGTTCGCTGCCCTGAAGGCGCGGCGCCGTGATTGGTGGCTGTCCTATCTGTGACCAGTTTAGGATGCAGTGGCCCGACCGTTAGGTCAGGTGCCGACCTAAATCGTCACGCCCCTCCTGACGGTCGGGCTACTGCCTCGCCTGTGCTATCTTAACTCCCGCTTTCCGTAAGAAAATATTCTTTGCTAATTGCGAATGTTGAACGAAGCCGTAGCTCATTATCACGATCTGTTGAGTGACGAAGAACTCGCGCAGAGTTCGTTGACGATGCTCGACGAGGGTCTCGAGCGCGCGCGGCTTATCTTTGGCGGGCGGCGGCTGTCGCCCTATTTGCGGCCTCACTTTGTTACCGAGGAAGACTTCGCGCACGTGGTACGGGTTTGTGAGACGGTTTGGAACGCGATTGAGAAAGTCAAAGACGCGGCCGTGACCGACCTGTCTCTGCTCGACGAACTTGGTCTTACCGAGATCGAGCGCGAGCTGGTCCAAATCGACCCGGGTTATCGCGCCGTTTCTCCGACGGCGCGCCTCGATTCATTTCTTACCGAAGACGTGTACAGCTTTGTCGAGTTGAATGGCGAGAGCCCGGCCGGCATCGCGTACGCCGACGCCGCGTATGAGATCTTTACCGAGCTGCCGGTGATGAAGCGGTTCGCCGAGACCTACAAGTTGCGGCGCTTTGAAGGCCGGCCATTGATGCTGAAGCTGCTTATCGACTGCTATGAAGAGTTCCTCGGCCGCCGCCCGGATCGGGCGCCGCAGATCGCAATCGTGGACCTGAAAGGGATGCCGACGCAGAAAGAGTTCGAGCTTTTCCGCGAGTATTTTGAAGCCGCAGGATACCCGTCGATTATCGCGACGCCCGAAGAATTGGAGTTTAGCAACGGCCGTCTGCATGCCGGCGAATTTGAAATCGACATCGTCTACAAGCGTCTGCTGGTCAATGAGTATTTGCCGATTATGAATCAGCATCCGGCGCTACTTGATGCTTATCGAGCGCGTGCGGTATGCATGGTCAATAGCTTTCGTTCCAAGATCATTCACAAGAAGGCGCTGTTTGCCGTCCTCACCGACGCGCGGCACTCAGCACTTTTCAGCGAGGAAGAACGGGCGATGATTAGCGGCCACGTTCCCTGGACGCGTCTGGTGCGCGCGGGCAAGAGCGATTACTACGGCGACGAGATCGACCTGCTGGAGTTCATCGGAGAGCGTCGCGATCGTCTGGTGCTCAAGCCGAACGATGACTATGGCGGGCACGGAATTTACATCGGTTGGAACACGGATGAAGTTGGCTGGGACAAGGCGATTCAAGACGCGCTCACTAACGGCGATTACCTCGTGCAGGAACGCGTGCCGACGGCCCGCGAAGTCTTTCCGGCGCTGACGCCTGAGGGAACGATCGCTTTCGCCGAGCAGTTAGTCGACCTCGATCCTCTGCTCTTCAACGGGAAGGTTGGGTCGGCATTTACGCGGCTGTCTTCGAATGAACTTGCTAACGTCACGTCCGGCGGCGGCATGGTGCCGACGTTTATTATTAGCAAGCGATAAGGTCTAAGTATCATTAGCACCGCACTTCAGTGCGGTGACGGGGCGAGCACCATTTCCCGGAAACCGTTTCAAACGGTTTCTGGATTGATAGTGGTTCCCAGTCACCTGGCTGAAGCCAAGTGCTAATGAGAGTTGTTTCGCTTCACACTAACTCTAAACGCCGCTAGCATTGACATCTCTGTCTCTACCGCGCTAACGTGTAATCCCGTGGATCCCACGGAAAAAAATTCCAAACAAATTGCAGTCGCAGTAATCCCCGCTCGCTACAGTTCCACTCGTCTGCCCGGCAAGCCTTTAATGGAAATCGCCGGCAAGCCGTTGATTTTGTGGGTGGCGGAACGCGCTTCGGCGGCGCATAGTGTGTCGAGGGCGATAGTGGCCACGGACGATGCGCGGATCTTCGAAACGGTAATCTCCGCCGGTTTCGAAGCCGTGATGACGCGTGTTGACCATGCGAGCGGTACTGACCGGGTTGCTGAAGTGGCGCGCAATCTCGACGCCGGGATCATCGTCAACGTGCAAGGAGACGAACCTTTGATCGAGCCTGAGACAATCGACCGCGCGGTGAATGAGCTGGAGATAAACGGCGAACTGATGATGGCTACCACCTGTGAACCGATCGCTGAAGCCGAGGAGGTCTTGAAGCCGGCGGTGGTTAAGGTCGTAGTTGACGAGCAGGGCTATGCTACTTCTTTTTCGCGTAATCCGATTCCATGGCCTAATCAGGCCGTGACAAAGCATGGGTCTATCGAAGCAGCGCTCAGGAATGAACCGGCGCTGTTTTTTTCTTTTAGAAAGCACACGGGTCTCTATGTGTACCGGCGCGAATTTCTTTTGGAGTTCGCCGGCTGGCCGCAGTCGGAATCCGAGCGACGGGAATCGCTCGAGCAGTTACGCGCGCTCGATCGCGGCGTGAAAATCAAAGTCGTTGCGGCCGCGGCGCCGTCCATTGGAGTAGACACGATGGAAGATTTGGAGCGAGTGCGCGCGCTGGTTGAGCACGAAACAAGACTCGCTGTCTAGAATGTGCCACTCAGTTTAGAAGGCGGACTTGTCCGCCGTTATCGGATCGGCGCACAAGTGCGCCGTCTAAACAGTGGATGGTGGGGTTAGAACGATGGGGGAGATTGAATGAGTGCTGGCGATTGGATTGGACTTGGAATTATCGCACTCGTGATTGTGGGCGGGTTGCTCCTGCTCAATCAGATCACCAAACCCTACGACGTGAAGGACGAGGAAGAGTTCCAGCGGCGGAGAAGAGAAGGCGGGCGGGCGACGGGGTTGATGGGCTTGCAGGGGATTTTGGATCCGGCCGTGAAGAAGGCAGTTGAGGTTCAGCAGGACTTGCGTCGGGGAATCTATGACGACGAAGAAGAGCCGGATGATCCGCCCGAAGCGGGGGCGGAAGCAAGGAAAAAGTAAAAAGGTAAAAGGCAAAAAGAAGGACTGCCCAACCTGCGCTTCATTTTTTACTTTTACCTTTTTACTTTTGAATTTTCGAAGGAGTGAACGATGCCTAAATATATTTTCGTAACAGGTGGCGTGGTTTCGAGTTTGGGCAAAGGCCTGGCGGCGTCTTCCATCGGCGCCTTGCTGGAAGCGCGTGGCTTGCGAGTGACACTGATCAAACTTGATCCTTATCTCAACGTCGATCCGGGCACGATGTCACCTTTCCAGCACGGCGAAGTCTTCGTGACCGATGATGGCGCTGAGACGGATCTCGATCTCGGTCACTACGAACGCTTCACACACGCTCATCTTTCGCAGGCCAACAATTGGACCACCGGGCGAATCTATCTTTCAGTAATCGAGAAAGAGCGCCGCGGCGATTATCTCGGCAAGACGATTCAGGTCATCCCGCACGTCACCAATGAAATCAAAGAAGCGATTCGCGCCGTCACGCTGAATGGTGAAGCTGACGTCGTGATTGTGGAAATCGGCGGCACGGTCGGCGACATTGAATCGCTGCCGTTTTTGGAGGCGATTCGCCAGATGGGCAACGAAGACGGCCGCGAGAACGCGCTGTTCATCCACGCGACACTGGTGCCTTATATCGCCGCCGCCGGCGAACTGAAAACTAAACCAACCCAGCATTCCGTGCGCGAGTTGCGCGAGATCGGCATTGCGCCCGACGTGCTGTTGTGTCGTTCGGATCGACCGCTGTCGCACGATCTGCGCTCAAAGATTGCGCTCTTCTGTAACGTCAAGGAATCTGCGGTCATCAGCGCGCAGGATGTCGACACCATCTATGACGTACCGCTGTCGCTTCACGATCAGGGTTTGGACGAACTGATCGTTTCCTCTTTGAAATTGAGTGAGATGGCGGGACCAGGTGACCTCACCGGCTGGCGCAAATTAGTGTCGACGGTGCGGCAGCCTTCTGCGGGCGAGACGGCAATTGCGATTGTCGGTAAATATGTCGAGCTCGAGGATTCTTATAAGTCTCTGCGCGAAGCGCTGACGCACGGTGGAGTTGCGAACAATGTGCGCGTCAACGTTCGTTGGATCGAGTCGGAAGAGTTGATGGACGACACTTACGAGTCGCGGCTCAGAGATTTCGACGCGATCCTGGTGCCGGGAGGGTTTGGCAAGCGCGGCGTCGAAGGAATGATCCGCGCGATCTCTTATGCGCGGCGCACCCGCACGCCGTACTTTGGAATTTGCCTGGGCATGCAAACGGCCTGTATCGAATATGCTCGATACGCCTGTGAAATGAAAGATGCGGACTCGACTGAGTTCAATGTCGAGACGCCTCATCCGATCATTTTCAAGTTGAGGGATCTGGTTGACGTCGAGCAGCTCGGCGGGACCATGCGTCTGGGCGCCTGGCCCTGTCGTTTGAGTGAGGGCTCTCTGGCCCGCCAGATTTACGGGGGCGTGGAAGAGATCAGCGAGCGCCACCGGCATCGTTACGAATTTAATCCTGCGTTCCGCGAGCGGCTGGAGCAGAGCGGGCTGATCTTCAGCGGTGCTTCACCGGACGAAAAATTTATCGAGATCGTCGAGCTCTCGCGCGACGAACACCCGTGGTTTCTTGCTTGTCAGTTTCATCCAGAATTCAAATCTAAGCCGCTGGCTCCGCATCCGTTGTTCGCTTCCTTTGTTCACGCGGCATTTCAGAATCGGCTCCAGACTGAAACGTCGGTCGAGCAGATTGCCGAACCGGAAGTCGCCGCCCTGGAACGAGCGGTAACGGCCGGCGAGAATTGAATAGTGCTTGACTGAGAATTCCCAAAGACCGTGGGCGTTGCCGCGAACGAAATCATAGGTCAAGGTTTCCTTCTCCGCAGCATGAGATCCAGTACCACCTGCGTGAGCGGGTGGGTCACGCACACAACTCGCGGGTTGACCGCTGGGTCCACGGGCTTACGCAGGTGGTGCTGGCTTCATTTTCGCACCAGCGTATCTTCCGCAAACAATACCCATTTGCCGGTTGCGTCCTTCTGCTGCATCAGGAAAGTCCAGATCTTTTTCTCAGGACTCCAGGTGAACGTGTTGAGAAAAGGCCCGTCCGGATATTCGAAAACAAACTTGATGCTGTTGCCGTTGCGCGTGCCATAACCCAACGTTTCAGAAAACCTGCCACCAAACACGTCGATCCAGTGCGCGACGTATCGATCGCTCGCGTTGTCATAACCGACATAGATGTTTGCTTCGTACTGCGGCGGAAGGTTCACGTCCTTCATCTGAATCAACAGAAACTGATGATTCA
>JAWVCT010000023.1:0-7010 GCA_033858155.1 Blastocatellia bacterium | reverse complement strand
TCATCGAGAGCCAACCAGATTTCATTAATGACATTCGTCGTGACCTTGCCCAGAAGATCCTTTAGGTAACGCTGGTCGAGGGCGGTCAATTGAAACACTAAGGCGACTGAAGCGCGTCTCAATCCATTTTGCGCATCGGCTTCTACCAGCACACAGTGCCGGGAAAACGCAACGCATCAAGTTGGGATGTCAGTGGAATTACCAGAACAGTGGGAATGCGGTCTAAGAAACTTTGCGACTGGACAATGATTCCCGGGCGTCGTCCGCTTTGTGCATGTCCACCTCGCGGCGGTAAGTCGACCCAGCGAATATCCCCGATGGTCACGTCTCAAGTTCCTCGTAGGGAAACATTCCAAAGCCTTCGGCGCCGAGCTCCTGCCAAGCTTCAAGTTCGTCGCGCAAATCAGCACTCATTGGTTCATTAGTAAGCGGGACCAGCAAAATCCCGTTGCGCGTTTCAATCATACGAAGTGGCGTTTCTTCGTTGAGCCGGTAACGGTCACACACGTCGTCCGGCAATGTGATTTTGCCGTTTTCAATTACGAGATTCTGCGACATGGCGAGATTCTATCATAGCCCTCCCTATGAGATAGGCAACGACGCTCCTCTACTTCGCTTCGTAAACAATCTCTCCGCCAATCACGGTCATCACGCAATGCGTCTTCAGAATATCCATCTCGGGAATCTTCATGATATCAGCAGACAACACGGTCAGGTCGGCGAGCTTGCCCACTTCGATTGTGCCGCGCAGTTTTTCTTCGAACGCCGCGTAGGCGGGCCAGATCGTCAGCATCTTCAAAGCCTGCTCTCGCGGCAGAGCTTCCTCAGGGTGCCAGCCTTCGCCGGAAAATCCTTTGATGTCCTTGCGCGCCACGGCGGCATAGAACTCGATCATCGGCTCGCCGCGTTCCACCGGCGCGTCCGATCCTCCGGGAACGATTACGCCTGACTTAACGAAACTGTTCCAGGCATAGGCGCCTTCCAGACGTTTGATTCCCAGACGCGCGGGCGCGAAATGTAAATCGCCGATCGCGTGCGACGCCTGCATCGAAGGAATGATGCCCAACTTCTTGAAGCGAGGAATGTCGAGCGGATTGACGATCTGAGAGTGCTCAACGCGCCAGCGTGGATCGGCGATCTTGCGCTGATCGGGCGGGACAGCTTTCAGTGCTTTCTCGTACTCGTCGAGAATAAAACGATTGCCCTTGTCGCCGATGGCATGCGTCTCACATTGAATGCCCTTCCGCAAAGCTTCCACAAGCACGGGCAGCAAATCCTCTTCCTTGATTCTGAGAAATCCGGAAGTGCCGGGAGCGTCTGAATAGGGTTCGAGCAATGCCGCGCTGCGCGCACCGAGCGAGCCGTCCGCATAAAATTTCAGCGAGCGCACCGTCAGGCGATTGCCGTACGCGCCGATGATTGGTCCTTCAGATAAAAGCCGTTGAGCTTCTTTGCCCGGCGCCGAAAGCACTTTGTAAATGCGCAGCTTAATCGTTCCATCATTGTAGAGCTTTCGATAGATAGCGACGTCACGATAGTCTCCGCCGGGATTCTGGATCTGGGTCCAACCCAGGCTGATGTCTCTCTGCACTCCCAGCACGACCGCGCGTTCAACATCAGCGGCAGAGGTAGGCGGAATGTTACGGTCGACCAGAGAGCGCGCTGCGTCGAGCAACATGCCATTCGGTTCGCCGTTTTTGTCTTTCGAAATTTCACCGCCAAAAGGGCTCGGGGTGTCTCTGGTGATGCCCGCAATCTTCAGCGCCGCGCTGTTGACGACCGTGCCGTGTCCGTCTGCTCGCTGCAGGATCACTGGGTTATTTGGCGCGATTTTGTCCAGGTCCCAGCGCGTGGGAAACACGGGCGGCTGCCAGAAAGTTTCAATCCAACCACGGCCGGTCACCCAAGCGCCCGGCTTTGCCTGATCGACTTTGGTTTTTACCTTTGCCAGAAAGTCCTGCAGGTTGGTGATGCCCTCGAGGTTGAGGGTCATCTCGCGAAAGCCGACATCCTCGAGATGGTGATGCGCGTCGGTCATTCCCGGCAGTACGGTTGCTCCGTGTAAATCGACGGTGCGAGTCTGCGTGCCCTGGAATCTTTTTGCGTCGGCGTTAGATCCGGCGAAGACAATCCGATCGCCTTTTACCGCAATCGCTTCGGCGTGCGGCTGCTGATCGTTCGCAGTGTAGACGTTGCCGTTAATGAAGACCAGATCGGCGAGCTCGACCTTGTTGCCCGCCGGACCAAAACTGGAGCACAGCACGAAAAGTAGGATGGAAAGGACTTTCATTGTCTTCCTCTTTAACTGATCGGAGCTTGATTAGCTGGACTAAATTTATATCACAATGCGCAGGTTGGTTTGTACCGGATGGTACCGACCTCATCACGTCGCGGTGGCGTGATGCGAAGCGCGGATCGAGGCGGAGGAGGCGATTTCTCGGCCCTGAACCAGACGACTCATCAGCCTGTCATTTCTTCGTGAACGGCAATCCCTTATAATTCCGTCTCGAACATTCTTTGCAGCCAAGGATCAACTATGAACGTCGAATCTTTAAATCTCGAAACCACGGGCGGCGCGACTACAGCTTATGTCGCGCGACCGCAAACGAAAACGCCGGCCGATGCCATCGCCGGCGTGCTCCTGATTCAGGAATACTGGGGCATCAACGATCACATTCGCGATATCGCCGGCCGGTACGCGGACGAAGGTTATCTGTGCGTCGCGCCGGATCTCTATCGCGGCAGAGTGGCGCGTGACACGGAGGAAGCGTCGGCGATGATGCAGGCCCTCGCGATCGAAGATGGCCTGGAGATAATTCGCAAAGCAATGGACGCCGCGGCCGAGGCTTACCAGGTCACCCGGTTCGCAATCACCGGATACTGCATGGGTGGGACATTCGCTTTGCGAGCTGCCTGCGAGCTCCCGGAATTCAAGGCGGCTGCTCCGTTCTATGGCGACATTCCCGAAGAGACTGTCTTGGCCAAACTGAAGGCGCCGACGCTCTTCATCGCCGGGAAACGCGACGCCTGGATCAACCCGGAAAAGGTAAAGAGTTTGGAAGAGATCGCCGCGAAATACAATTTACCGATTGAAGTGGTGAGCTATGATGCCGATCACGCGTTCTTCAACGACACGCGGCCGCAAGTCTACAACGCCGAAGCCGCTGCCGATGCGTGGCGTCGTGTGCTGGATCATTTCCGAAAGCATCTCTGAAAGTAGCGCAAGCTGCCGGCTTGCGCGTCCGGCTGGGCAGTAGCCCGACCGTAAGGGAGGGGCTCTTTCACGCAAAGGCGCGAAGGCGCAAAGACGGAATGAGTGAGCGGGGCACTAGCCCGACCGTGAGGGAGGGCTCATAATCAAATTGCGAATCAAGGAGGCTAGCTATGGCAATCCAAACATGTCCAAAGTGCGGCGCGAAAAATCGAGTGGACGAGCGCGCAGCCACAATCAATCAGGCCGTGTGCGGAAAGTGCGGAGCTAAGCTGCCCGAAGTCGCATCGACGGCCGGCGCCAACGGCAAGCCTCAGGTCGTGACAGATTCAACCTTCGCGAGCGAAGTTGTCAGCGCTTCGGCGTTAGTGCCGGTGCTGGTCGACTGCTGGGCGCCCTGGTGCGGCCCTTGCCGAATGATCGCGCCAGTGCTCGATCAACTGGCGGCTGAGTCAGGCGGTCGTTACAAAATAGCCAAGCTCAATGTGGACGAGAATCCGCAGACCTCCGCCCAGTTTCAGATCCGCAGTATTCCGACCATGTTGATTTTCAAGCACGGAAAGATGGTCGACCAAATCGTCGGCGCCGTTCCCAAGGAGACAATTGCCGCGCGGCTCAACGCCCAGCTTTGAAGCAATCGTCATCCTCTTAAACTAACCACGTCCCTGCGTCAACTGCGCCGGCAAAGGCTTATCAACCTTGGGGCGCACCGGTAGATTGGCGACCTCCCACAAGGTCATGTAAATCGTCCGCGCCACTTTTTCCATCTTTTCGTAATCGATCTTCTGCGCCTCGTCGCCAGGACGGTGATAGTCTTCGTGCACGCCGTCAAAAAAGAAAATGATCGGGATGCCCTTGCGCGCATAGTTGTAATGATCGCTGCGGAAAAAGAAACGATTAGTGTCGTTGGGGTCGTCGTATCGCAGATCGTATTGCAGGTTCAGATATGATTTGTTGACGGTCTCGCTCAGCTTGCCCAGTTCCGTGCTCATCATCGTTGAGCCAATCACATAAATTTGATTGGGACCGGAAAGAGTAGCGTTGCGCGGATTCGTGTCGCCGTCTTTCTTGCTGCGCCCGATCATGTCGATGTTTAGCTGAGTCACGATATGATCCAGCGGAATCGTCGGATAGTCAGTGAAATAGCGCGAACCCCAAAGACCTTTCTCTTCGCCGCAATGCCAGACAAACAGCACTGACCGTTTGGGCCGCTGCTTCGCGTGCGAGATCGCCTCCGCCATCCCGAGCAGCGCCGTCGTGCCTGATCCGTCGTCGTCAGCGCCGTTGCAAATCGGATCGGCCGTTCCCGGCGCGCAGATGCCGATGTGATCATAGTGAGCGCCCACGGCGACGTATTCATTCTTCAGCACCGGATCGGCGCCTTCCCAAACGGCCACGACATTCTGCGTCATGGGCTTTTCGTTCTTTGCAGCTATGGTGAAAGTGACGTTCTTACTGGCCTTCAACTCAAAGGGCAGAGTAACTGTGACTGGCGGACCATTCGGCACTGAGACCGACGCCGGCCCAACGCCCGATCCATAAGCCATCAGCGCCGCCGCGGAATATTTTTCTCCCTGGAACAAAGCAGACGCCATTCGGGGAGACAGCCAGATGACCGGCACGGGCGGGCCGGTCTGGGTCATGAATTTTTCGACCTGCGCTCTGGGCATCGGGCCGCCGAGGCGCTGCCGCGTTTGATCCCAGCGCAGGAGCATTCCATATTCGGAGACCGCGATTACGCCTTTGGCTCCGTGCTGCTGCGCGTAGAGCGCCGGACTGATCCAGTCTTCGCCCATCTTCCCCGTCAGGTCCGCGCGCGTAACGCCCTGCGGCAGTCCCTCACCAAAAACCACGATGATCTTGTCTTTGACGTCGATGCCCTGATAGGCGTCGATGTTCTTCGACTTCACCACCCAACCGTGACCTACATAGACCAGCGGTCCGGTAAGAGTTGCGCCCACGGCGTTGGGCAGAAAGTCGTCCCCAAAATTGAACTTCTGTCCATTGATCTCAGCGGACGAGTGTGCGCCATCGAGTTGATCGCGCCGGAGAACGATCTTTTGAAAGAAAGAGCCGTCATCGCCGGCAGGTTTGAAGCCCCAACGCTCCAGATTCATGGCGATAAACTTAGCCGTCGTATCCAGTCCGCGCGAAGGCGTGTCCCGGCCTTCCATCTCATCGGAAGCGATGAATGAAAGATAGTTCTTCAACTGCGCCGCGGAAATAGTGTCGACGCCGCGCGCGGCCGCAGTTGTCGCCGCGACTGCGGATTTTGCTTTAGTCCCTTGATGTTGCGCGAAAGTGGTCGGCAGCGCGAACGAAAGGGTCAGCAGGATAACGAGCGAATAGAATCTAAGTTTACGCATCAATGATTCCTTGTTGGTTGAGTGTGCCGGATGTAATTCTTAACGCAAAGGCCGCTGACGATTTCGCTGAGGAACGCAAAGGATCCTCTCTGCGTACCTTAGCGACGCACTTTGCGTCCTTTGCGTTAAATGGTTCTTCAAGAAGCTAATACGTGGGGATTACCGAAATGGTTACGCGTGCTGCACTGCGCTCACGAGTTTCGTCAACGAATCCTTCGCGTCGCCGTAGAGCATGCCGGTATTCGGTTTGAAGAAGAGCGGGTTCTCAAGGCCGGAAAAACCTTTGCCCTGACCGCGCTTGAGCACGACCACCGACTTGGCATGATCAACTTCCAGGATTGGCATGCCGGCAATCGGACTGTTCGGATTGTCGCGAGCGTCAGGGTTCACAACGTCGTTAGCTCCTATTACAACTACAACGTCAGTCGTCGGAAACTCCGGATTGATCTGTTCCAACTCATACAGAGACGAGTAGGGAACATTCGCTTCCGCCAGCAGCACGTTCATATGTCCGGGCATGCGGCCGGCGACAGGATGAATGCCGTACTTGACGGTGACGCCGCGCTTCTCGAGCGTGTCGCCAAGTTCGCGCACCACGTGCTGGGCTTGCGCCGTGGCCATCCCATAGCCAGGAACGAACACGACCTGACCTGCATAGGCGAGTTGGACCGCCACGTCTTCCAGGCCCACTTCGCGCATCTCGCCCTGCTGTCCTTCGACTGCGGCCGTAGTCGTAGTGCTGCCGAACGCTCCAAACAGCACGTTGGTCATTGAACGATTCATCGCCCGGCACATCAGAATCGAAAGAATGAATCCGGAGAAACCATCCAGCGTGCCCGCGATAATCAGCACGTTGTTCGAAAGCACGAATCCCGTGGCCGCCGACGCCAGACCGGCGTAGGAATTCAGCAGAGACATCACCACCGGCATGTCCGCGGAACCAATCGGCAGCACCAGCAGGATGCCGAATACAAATGCGAACGTCAGCATCAGGTAGAAAGGGATAACTGCGGTCGGTACGAAGATCAAATAGATGAAGAGTCCGATGGTCGTTGCCAGCAGAAGCATGTTGAAGATGTTCTGGCCGCGATAGACCAGGGGCTTACCGGGCACGATGCCCTGCAACTTACCAAACGCGATCAAACTCCCTGTCGTCGTGAGCGCGCCGAGCATGATCTCGAAACCCATCGCACTCATCTTTAAGTGGCCGAGTTCAACCAGAGGCTTGAAGCCGTGCGTGTAGGCGTAATACTCGGCGATGCCGACCAAAGCTGCTGCAAAGGCGCCGAATGCGTGCGACAGTGCCGTTCGTTGCGGCATCGCGGTCATGGGCACCCAGACGCCCATGGCTGCCCCCAGGGTCGAGCCCACCAGCAGTCCCACAATGATCCAGGTATAGCTGACGATCTCGAAGTGCATGAGAGCGCCGACGA
>JAWVCT010000022.1:0-12382 GCA_033858155.1 Blastocatellia bacterium | reverse complement strand
TCGAGCTTCCCGGCGCGACCCAGCAAACGTCGCCGTCTTTCTTCAAACAGAAATTGATCGCCTTGCGCCATTCATAATTCTGGTCGTAATAGTTGCAGCGCGTGTCCAACAAAAGGTTCCCGCCAATCGTGCCCATGTTGCGCAAGAGCGGAGTCGAGATCGTGCGCGCCGCCGCCGCGATCACCGGATAGTCGCTTTTAATAACTGGATTTTCAAGGATGTCGGTGAGTAAGACCGACGCGCCAATCCTGATTCCGCCTTTACCGTCTCCGTCGATACTGTTCAGCTCCGGCAAACGCATGACTGAGATTACCGTGCGCGGCGTCTGCTGCCGGCGCTTCATATTCGGATACAGATCGGTGCCGCCGGCGACGAACTGCGCCTCCGGCCCAACGTCGCCGATGATCTTCACCGCCTCCGCGATCGTGCGCGGGACGCGGTAGTCGAATTTGGGTAAGCGCATCATAGGAATTTACTGAATTCTGCTAAGTATGAATGAGAAACATTTCTTTCCCTGGATATCGAATGTCGAGAAAGTTAGGATCGCGGTACCTACAAATCGTGCCTGCGTACTTACCGGAGAAAAAGAGTTCATCAGCGCGTATGGGAAGTAACTCAACGATTCCTCTGTCCTCCAGTTCCTCACGAAGAATCGTGTACAGATTGCTGCGCAATTTGGCCTCTTCTCCTCCAAGTTGAAGCCCCGGGTTAACAAACAAGAATTTGCGCAACGAAATATTGTTTTGAAGTCCTGCGGCCAAAAGATACTTGAAGTGGGCATCGGTAGGTCTCATCGAAAACCCAATTACGACAATTCTGGTCGCTTCGGTTAGTGCCTTGACCGAATGCTCCCATACTGCGCCCAACTGACCTCCAAACACTTTCCGCCAAGTTGGCGGTACCAACAAGAGTCTTTCATTGGCAGGAACAGAGCGATAGTTGGGATAGATCCTTATCTTGCTGTTTGACTTAGCTAACGTGCCCCAATTGACAGAGCCGTGCAATTTGAAGATGCCTAATGGGGGTGCAGCCGGAGGTGGAGTTGATTTTCCAGAATCACGGTACTCAGCTGCGGCGGTTGGTAGGCCGTACGAGAATTCAATTTGAAGATCCGCAAGAGCATCTTCTAAAAGGGTGTCGTAATTAAATGTAATGACACTATTTTTCGTTTCCGACGAGCCCCGGCACATTTGACTGCTTATCATTCCCGCATAAAGTTGATATGTGGGAATGGTTTCGTCCTCGCGCTTCCATCCGTTTCCTACGACAACTTTTTTCCCTACGACGCATTCAGAAACCGAGCTAGTACATCGTGCGAAATCGATCGTTGCCGCAATGGCTGTCGTTATGTCTTTCGTGAATCTCCTGCTTTCACTCGCCGAGGCAAGACTGAACAATTCCTCGATGTTTTCAACATCAATTTGAGCGCGGTACGCCGCACCGGCCGCGCGGAGCCTGAAGCTGAATACACTTTGCACCGCTTCTGCTTCACGGGTTCGTCCCTCGCTTGAGAGCCAATCCATGCTGTCCGCCATACGTTCAAGGAAGTTGCTCACCACTGGAACGCCGCCATCGGCGGAAAAACCTGCGCCAAGGATGTAGACGTTATGATTTATATTTGGTTGGTCCGCCAAGTAATGCCTCGCGAATGGAATGCAGCCTTCGTCATGCAGCTCGGGCTTTCCCTGATCGGGCTTGTGATGACTGACGCCGAACCTTCGTTGTGCTCTTTCGAGTTGGTGTAGCTCGTCTCTTCGCGGCCTTTGCAATCACCCGCAAAGCCTCATTGACGGATTCGTCGTCAGGGAAGGCCTCTCTAACGTCGGGTTCCAACAAGACAAGGTTTGTTCCCGATCGATATCGCTCGGCGTAGATTCCTCTACCGACAAACTCGAGCTTGCTAAGGTCGTACTCAGGTCTCATCTCATCCGAGTCTTTAGCGGCTTTCCTTTTCATAGAATTCTCTCTCTCTTCTGGTTACCTTTCGCGCGTTGATGATTCTAATTCGCTCACCACGATCCGCGAAGGAGATATGGAGCAATCGTCCCTGTCCGGAGGTGCCAACAGTTAAGAATCGCTTTTCACGCACCGAATGGTCTGGGTCCTCGTACACCGTTGCGAGGACATCATTAAACACTGAAGCGGCTTCTTCGAACGAAACGCCATGCTTGCGCAGATTACTCGCGGCTTTCCTTGGATCCCATTCAAATCTCAGCGAACCGTTCGGCATTCGCTTCAGTTTACTCCTTACTAACTACTTCGCCACGTCCTTCCTCACATACAGCAAGAGATCAACGCCGGGACGCAGATCATAGCTCCCGTCTTCCTTGGCGGACGGGATCAGCACGTAACGATCGCCATAGGTTTGTTTAAGCTGTTCTTCCTGCGCCATCGACCCGACGATGATTGGCTCGTTCGTGGCCACGATTTGCTGGTAGTAACCGACCTTTTTATAGTCGCGAAGGTACCAGGGCATTGGCCAGTAGTCGGGCGACACGATCGCTATCCCAGTATCCGTGCCGGTCCCCGCGCGCTTCGAGACGCGATCGATTTCGTCGAGCATCTGCAGCATCTCCCGCCGCGTGTGTGCATACACATACGGGTAGGCGTCATCGTCGTAGTGAACAAAATTAAGCTCATACATCTGGTAAACGCAGGGCGCGGCGATCAAAACGGCGAGCACGATGAAGAGACGCGTCTGGCCAAACTCTCTCAGCTTCTGGTAAGCCGACTCGAGCGCATAACCGGATGTTAGCGCCAGCGGCACGATGAAGTTGAGACTGATCCACGGTGTCTTGTAACCAACCAGGGAATACGCCGCGAGCAATCCGAACGACCAGAGCGAAAGGAAAACCGCGAGACGATTGTTGGCCCGCCACACTGCGATTAACGCTCCGAGGCCGCCAAGGATCATCAATGGTGAGTCTTCCCGCAGCAGCCAGTAAACATACTGGTACCACGGATGCTCGTGCTCGTGCGTGCGATGCGACCAAAACCGCAGCGTCTGCATCGCGTCGCTGACGCCCTTTGGATAGTTGGTAAAGAACGACGAATAGAACAGCACGTTGACGGTGATGAAGACGGCAAAGGCCACCAGCGCCACCGTCGTAAGCGGCACAGGTCCGCCAAAGCGCTCAATCGTTTGCCGCAAACGCTCGCCCAAAGACGATTCGCTCTGCCTTCCCGCCAACTTCTCACGCAGCCAGAAATAGATACTGGTCGTAACCAGCGCGATCAGGAGGACCGGCCCGTTGATGATCCAGGTCTCTTTAGTTGCCACCATTAAGGCCGCGGATATCGAAGCTAATATTAGATAGGTGGCGCGCCCAGTGTCGTAGTACTTCAAAGCGGCGACGACGATTCCGAGAGTGAAAAAGACGAACAGAGATTCATGAATGAAATAGCGAGAGAGATAAACTGCGCCCGGTGAGATTGCGATCAAGCCTGCCGCCGATAACGCGCCGATCGTTCCAATCCGTTTGCGCAGGAGTAGCGCGAGCCAGATCGTCCCGATGCCAAAAGCCGCCGTTACCAGACGAATATTGAACGTCGTCAGTCCGTAATTGTCGCCGAAGGCTTTCCCGCCGAAGAACCGGGCAATCCAGGGAATCACCGCGGAAAAGAAGTAGAGCGTGGGGCCGTGATAGTTTTCCGGGTTGTAGGTGTACTTGCCTTCGCGAACCAGCGTGACGAGAAAATTTCCGTTGACACCTTCGTCGTGGTGGAAGGGAACGAGGGACAGATTGTACAGCCGCAGGAAAGCGCCGATGATCAGAATCCCCAGAGACGACAGTCTCCAGGCACGCTCAGACAAATCCGCACTGTCGTCCGACGCGCGGGTCTCGCTGGCCTGATTTGCCGGCGCGGCTTTAGCGCGAGAATTCTTACGGCTTGATTTTGTAGAGGTGGTACTCACCTATTTTCATAACTTCCGGGTAATGACTGAAGAAGTCCGTATTCACAGTCATGACCGAATGTTCCTGCGGATCGATTACAACATAATCGACCCCGTATTTGCTGAGCAAGCTCGCGGCGTCAGGCGAGCCGGAATAGATCTTCTTGATATCGGTTTCGCGTTGGCCAAAGTCGATCCCGTGCGTCCAGATGTGCCCGGGATAACCCATCAGAGATCGCCGGCCCGTCAGGAATACCGGTGTGTTATGAATCGGCGCGTGCAGGATCGTGGCGCGCGGCGGTGTTTGCTGCTTGATCATTTCGGCAAACGTAACTCCGTCGCGATCGAACTCCTGATACTCGCCCTGGCTGGTGACCAGGGCGAAAACATCCAGGGCGCCGGCCAACGTGAGCACGACGAACAAGCTGCCCGCCAGCACCCGATGCCAGGTTTTTCCCTCCCACAGGCGCGCCAGGAGTAACGCGACGAGGGGCGCGGACGCGATCCACCAATAGAAGAGGACTTTCACGTTGTCCCAAATCCAGGGCGCCAGCTTAACCATGTTCGGAATGATGAAGCAGAGCGTGAACGGCAGGAAAAAGAACAGGAGCTTCCGCGAAATCAGATAGTCTTCGCGCTTCCACAGCAGGGCCGCAATCAGCAGCGGGATGAATAGGCCGGTGTTCTTAAACCAGAACCAGAAGAAATTGGCATTGCTGCTATCCCAGCCGAACTGCCAACCGATAAATGCGCGCGTGCTGACCGCGCTGCCATGGGTTGACCATAGTAACTGTGGGATAGCGATCAGCGATCCCACGACCAGGAAAACAAGCCACTCGCGCCAACGGGGCCAGTTGATCACAGCCAGACAGGCGCCCACTCCCATCACCACGATGAAGCTGTGCGCGTGCACCAGAGGCAACAGACCGGCGACCACGCCGGCGGCCAGCATCCGCCGCGACGAAGGCAAAAGTAAAAAGGAAAAGGTAAAAAGAGAAGAGTTCCCGACGACTGACCCGGCTCCGCTACTCGCGCTCTTTGCAGACGCCAGCCTCTTCTCCCGACGCTCTTCACTTTTGCCTTTTACCTTTTTACTTTTTACTTCTGCGTTGACTTGCGACGCGGCCCACCATTGTGTGAACACAATCACCGCCAGCGGTATCCCCAGCAGGAATCCGCGTTGCGGCACCAGCAAACTGGTCACTGCATTACCCCAGCGCCACCCTTCGGCAACTTCAGGCAGGATTGTGTACGAGTGTGGAATGTGCGCCAGGACCTGGAAGACTCCGCCATCGGTCTTGTTCACGTCCTTAGCCAACATCGCCCAGCCCAAGCCGCCGTTCAGAATGATCAGCAGCGGCGTCAGAATCGCGGCCGTGCGATTGCGCAGAAGCTTCTGGCCAAAGCGATGCAGCACTCCGACGAGCGCTACGCCAATGAAGTAGTTTTCGATGAAGAGAGAATCGCGCAAGCTGGCCCCGGCGCGCACGAACATTGCCGAGACAAAGTCGGTCATGAAGGGATAGGTAAATCGGGCGCCGGCAAACGTGGGGTCTTCGGGTGGAAAGTTTTGCCCAAAGGCGAAACGCGTGATCACGCTGAGGTGAAACGGCAGGTCGCCATAGTTGTTCAGCACGCCGGTATAGATGCCCTCCGGCTTTTCAAAAATCGCGCGCGCGAACACCAGCCACATTACGATCGCGACCGTTGCATAGAATAGAAAATAGATAAACGCCCACCGATCCGGCCGGGTAGTCGCCCGGCTGATTGCCTGGGTCGCTTGCTTTAGGTCCTGATCTATTTGGGCTCGGATCTGTGGTTTGCGGAGCAGCAGCACGGGGGTTCCCAGCAGGAGCGCCGTCACGGCTAAGGTCGTGGCCGTCAGGCCGATCAGTAATGAGACGGCAAGGCCAATCAGGCCCAAGAGCGCAAATCCGATACATGTGCCGGTGCATAAACGCGAAGCGAGCGGCGCGTCCTCATCCCAGGCGTAGGTGAGCAGCGCGCCACTCGCGATGGCAATGAACGATAAGGCGAGAGATACGATCATTGTGGCACAGACTTCAGTCTGTGTTAGCCGCGTCAAAGTCACAGACTGAAGTCTGTGCCACTTGTTAGATACTCATGAGTTCATGTTCTTTTGACTTTGAGAGATCGTCGATTTTAGAGATGTACGAGTCGGTGAGTTTTTGCACTTCGTCCAGGCCGGCGCGTTCGGCATCCTCGGAAATCGTTTTATCCTTGAGCATCTTCTTCAGCTTATCGTTCTCATCGCGGCGGATGTTGCGAATGGCGGTGCGATGTTCCTCGGCGATTTCATGAACCTGTTTGGCGAGTTGCTTGCGGCGTTCTTCGGTGAGCGGCGGAATGGGAATCCGCACCAGCTTGCCGTCGTTCGATGGATTCAGGCCCAGATCCGCTACCCGAATAGCCTTCTCAATATTTGCCACTTGCGTCTGGTCCCACGGCTGCACGGTGAGCATCTGCGGTTCGGGCGCATGCACGGAAGCGACCTGGTTTAGCGGCGTAGGCGTGCCGTAGTAGTCAACCATAACGGCGTCGAGCAGGCTTACCGCCGCGCGTCCGGTGCGCACCGTGGACAGCTTGCGGCGCACATCCTCAATCGCCGCATCCATGCGCGGCTTGGTTTCTTTGATGACGTCTTTTTCGCTCATGACGAACTCCGTAGGAAGCCGTGAAATCAGAAATCGTTAACCGTGAATAGACAAAACGCCGGGTCTAGTCAAGCGTCAACGCTAGGGTCGTTGCAAACAAACGCGCGTCCCTATGCCCGAAGCGTTGGCAACTGCGCGCGCGATGTTTCCAGTCGTACGCATGTTGAAGACTACGATCGGGAGATTGTTGTCCATGCACAGGGAAATTGCCGATGCATCCATCACTTTCAACTGCTTCTCCAAAACTTCCTGATAGGTGATGCAATCAAATCGCGTTGCCTCAGGATTGGTCATGGGATCGGCTGAGTACACTCCGTCGACCTTGGTCGCCTTCAAAATTACCTCGGCCTTGATCTCTAGAGCGCGCAGGGCCGCAGCCGAGTCAGTCGAGAAGAAAGGATTGCCGGTTCCGGCGGCGAAGATCACCATGCGGCCTTTTTCCAAATGACGGATAGCGCGCCGGCGAATGAACGGTTCCGCGAGTTGGGGAATGTGAATCGCTGATAGCACGCGCGTCTGAATGCCGGTTTTTTCCAAAGCATCCTGCAACACGACGGCGTTCATCACGGTCGCCAGCATGCCGATATAGTCAGCGGATGAGCGATCCATGTCGCCGGCGCTTTTGGAAAGCCCGCGAAAGATGTTGCCGCCGCCGACCACTACTGCGATCTGAGTGCCGAGGTCGTGTACCTGCTTAATCTCCGCGGCCACGGAACGCGCGATATCCACGTCGATGCCGAAGCTTTGCTCGCCCATCAGCGCCTCGCCGGAAATCTTCAGCAGCACGCGGCGGTAAGCGGGTTGATTATCGAGTTCGGTGCTCATTCTGAAAAGTGGTCTAACTTTGCGAGCTTGGCGCCTTTGCGTGAGATTGGATCACGCAAAGACGTAAACGCGCAAAGAAGAACGAGATCGTGAATTAACTTCCGGCGAGTTTCGCGACCTCATCGCCAAAGTCGTCTTCGCGCCGGGTCAGGCCTTCGCCCATCTTGTAGCGAGCGAATCTTCGAACAGTAATCGTCTCGCCGGTTTGGGCGATCTTGTCCGTGACGAGTTCGCCGACTGTCCGGGCCGGATCTTTGATAAACGGCTGGTCCAGCAAAACGAACTCTTCATAAAACTTGTTCAGCCGGCCTTCGACGATCTTGTCGATCACCTGATCCGGCTTGGTTGCGTTTTTGGGATCGTTCTTCGCCTGGGCCCGCGCGATCTCTCGCTCTTTGTCCAAAGTTTCCGGCGCCACCTCTGCGCGCGAGACGTGACGGGGCTCGGCCGCGGCGATGTGCATGGCGATGTCTTTCACCAACTGCTGAAACTCGGGGCTGCGGGCGGCGAAATCAGTCTCGCAGTTCACTTCCACCAACACGCCGACTTTGCCGCCCATGTGTATGTAAGAGGCGACGACGCCCTCGGCGGCCACGCGGCCTTCTTTCTTCTTGGCCGACGCCAACCCGCGCTCGCGCAGAATCTCAATCGCCCGCTCTTCGTTGCCTTCGGCTTCGGTGATGGCCTTCTTACAGTCCATCATTCCGGCGCCCGTTTTTTCGCGCAGCGCCTTAATTGCGGCTGCGTTTATTTCTGCCATGATTCCTTATTTCTCCCTAAGTGGTGGCACAGATTTCAGTCTGTGGTTCCTGGTTATTGAAGCCACAGACTGAAGTCTGTGCTACACAACTCATGAAAAGGCGCAGCCCGGCGGAGGTTCCGCTTTTGAGGCTGCGCTCGCCGAGGCGTTTGATATTGCCTTAATTCTAACTTGCGGCGACGACCTCCGCATTCTCGTTTGCGGGTTCGTCTTGCCGAGCAGTTTCGCCAGGTTGAGCACTGATTGGTTCAGCGCTGGGTTCCGGCGACGCGGATTCTTGTACCGGCTCTCCGGTCTCAACCGCGGCCTGGGGAGCTACGCTTACAGTATCGCTGGGCGCTGCGATCGGCGGTTTTTCTTCTCCGGCCGGCCCTTCGTCGGTAGCGCCGCCTTCGGTCAACATTTGTTGGCCTTCCATCACGGCGTCCGCGATGCGTGCCGCGAACAGACGCACAGCACGCAGGGCGTCATCGTTTCCGGGGATTACGTAATCGATTCCTTCCGGCGAACAATTCGTGTCGACCACAGCGATGACCGGGATACCGAGTTTGTTTGCTTCGGCGACGGCGATCTCTTCCTTGCGAACGTCGATGACAAACACCAGGTCGGGCAGGCGAGTCATTGACTTGATGCCCGAGAGAACCTTTTCCAAGCTCTGCCGTTCGCGATCGAGTTTGATTCGCTCCTTCTTAGTGAGCTTCTCATAGCGGCCGTCGGTCTGCATCACATCCAAATCCTTGAGGCGCTTGATCGACTTTTGCACCGTCTGAAAATTCGTCAGCAGGCCGCCCAGCCAGCGCTGGTTGACGTAATACTGTCCCGAGCGTTCCGCCTCTTCGCGCACTGCATCCTGGGCCTGGCGCTTAGTTCCAACGAAGAGCACGGTCTTGCCGCGGTCTTCAGCCACCATGTTCGAGACGTACTGCAGCGCCTCGCGAAACATCTTCTGCGTTTTTTGCAGATCGATAATGTAAATACCGTTGCGCTCTCCGAAAATGTATTCTTTCATTTTCGGATTCCAACGACGTACCTGGTGGCCGAAGTGAACACCGGCCTCCAACAACTCTTTCATCGTAACCGTAACCAAAAAGCTTTCTCCTTTATGTCAATTGGTTTATGTACTCGCCGCGACTAGTGCTTTCGCTTTGAAAGCAACCAATTAGAATCACGACAATGGATTTCTGAAATCTCAAATTTCAAATTTGAGATCTCAAAGTTATCTCTTCGAGAACTGGAAGCGCTTGCGCGCACCCTTCTGTCCGTATTTCTTGCGTTCCTTAATGCGCGGATCGCGGGTCACCAGGCCAGCCTGCTTCAAAGCCGGTCGCAGGTCCGCGTTATACAACATCAAAGCGCGAGTGATGCCGTGGCGAATTGCACCGGCTTGGCCCGAGGGGCCGCCGCCCGCCACATTAACCAGAACGTCAAACTTGCTGCCCGTTTCAGTCAGATTAAACGGCTGGCGAATAATCATGCGGTGCGTCTCGTTGGGGAAGTAGGCCTCGAAGGCTTTCCGGTTAATTAGGAAATTGCCCGCGCCTGGTCGCAAATAAACTCGAGCAGTCGAAGTCTTTCGCCGCCCGGTTCCGTAGTATTGAATTTCTGCCACGTCTTAATCCTTCTGTTTCGGTTTTCTACTTTTGATTTTTGCGTGAAGGGAGTTCGAGGAGTTTTGGTAGCTGCGCCGAATGAGGATGCTCGGCGTCAGCATAGACTTTCAACTTCTTAGCCATTGCCTTCCCCAGTTTAGTCTTGGGCAACATGCCTTTCACGGCAAACTCAATCACGCGCTCTGGGTGCTTGGTAAACATTTCAGTCGCGGTCGTCTGTCGCAAGCCACCGGGATAGAGGGTGTGCCGACTATAAATCTTGGCCGTCCCTTTAGTACCGGTGAAGGTCGCCTTGCGAGCGTTGACTACGATCACATGGTCGCCCATGTCGAGAAACGGCGTCCATTTCGGATTTCGTTTGCCCGTTAGCATGGCAGCGACTTCCGAAGCCAGGTGTCCGACGGTTTTGCCGGCAGCGTCCACGACGAACCAATTCCGCTCCTGGGCCAGGCTCTGGCCGCTGGGAAAGTATGTTGACATAGATAAGTCCTTCTATCTTAAGCGCCTAAAACGCGAACGGCTAGAATAGGAAACGGGCAAAGCGTTGTCAAGTTACGCGCAGGTCGTTAGCGAGCAAAAGCTTTCTCAATTGACTCTGCTCGTTTCGCCAGGTGCGTTACCCGTTCTGAGTTCAAGCAAACGCTCTGTGTTTGTTAAGACAAAAAACGAATTTACCGAGTCTGAGAGAGATGGGTTCGCTTGCTTCACTTTGAATTTTGTTGCTGCTAGTATGGGCCAGCCGCAAGTCAGCCGGCGTAGCTCAGTTGGTAGAGCAACTGATTTGTAATCAGTAGGTCGGGGGTTCAAGTCCCTTCGCCGGCTCCAAAAGAACCATATCAGCGTTAGGCCGAAATGAGGGAAGGGTGCGTCGTTGCACAGCGCAACGTCCTTTCTACTAGCGCACTTGCAAAACCATACTAACGTCAGTTAAAGTGACGAGTTTGCGGCTAGGGTCGGAGTGCGCGCTTAGGCAAGTCGGGTCTGTTATCTCACCGGTTCTATTCGCATGCTTAATTGGCGGCAAATAGGCAGGGGTGGTCGAGTGGTTAATGGCACCGGGCTGTAAACCCGGCAGGCTAACGCCTTACGTAGGTTCGAATCCTACCCCCTGCACCAACTGAAATTTCAGATTTCAAACCTGAGATTTGAAATCTCAGAGAGATGAGCGGGTGTAGCTCAGTTGGTAGAGCATCAGCCTTCCAAGCTGAGGGTCGCGAGTTCGAATCTCGTCGCCCGCTCCAATTATTCGGGTGGGACAAGTTGTTAACTTGTCCCAATGAGGTTTGGACCAGCGAAGGCAATTTAACAACTTGCCCTACAAGCCCGCGTAGCTCAGGGGTAGAGCGCCTCCTTGGTAAGGAGGAGGTCATGAGTTCAAATCTCATCGCGGGCTCCATGAATGGTGGCACAGACTTTAGTCTGTGATTCAAGCTGGACGGCGTCGAGTTAATTAGAGAGAGAACCACAAGAATAAGGAACAGGAAAAGATGAGCAAAGAGAAATTTGATCGCAGCAAGCCGCACGTGAACATCGGGACGATTGGGCACGTGGATCATGGGAAGACGACGTTGACGGCGGCGATAACGAAGGTTTTGGCGAAGGGTAATCCGAAGGTGCACTTCATCGCTTTCGATCAGATCGACAAAGCCCCGGAAGAGAAAGCACGAGGCATCACGATCGCCACGGCGCACGTCGAGTACGAGACCAAGAACCGGCACTACGCGCACGTCGATTGTCCTGGTCACGCTGATTATGTGAAGAACATGATCACGGGCGCGGCGCAGATGGACGGAGCGATTCTGGTAGTGGCGGCGACCGACGGTCCGATGCCGCAGACCCGAGAACATATTCTTTTGGCTCGCCAGGTGGGTGTGCCGGCCATGGTGGTGGCGCTGAACAAGGTTGATGCGGTTGACGATGCCGAACTGCTGGAGCTGGTGGAGTTGGAAGTGCGCGAACTGCTAAGCGCATATGAATTTCCGGGCGATGACATTCCGGTGATAAAGGTTTCGGCTTTGAAGGCTCTGGAAGGTGACGAGGCCTGGGAAAAGAACATCCTGGAGTTGATGGATGCGGTTGATTCTTACATTCCGACCCCGGCGCGCGACATTGAGAAGCCATTCCTGATGCCGGTCGAAGACATCTTCACGATTCAGGGTCGCGGCACGGTAGCCACGGGCAGAGTCGAGCGCGGCAAAGTGAAGGTCAACGAGACGGTTGAAGTTGTAGGTATTCGCCCGACCATCAAGACTGTGGTCACGGGTGTCGAGATGTTCAAGAAGCTTCTGGACGAAGGTACGGCCGGAGACAATGTCGGGTTGTTGTTAAGAGGAGTGGAGCGCAAGGACATTGAGCGCGGGCAGGTAATCTCCAAACCGGGTTCGATCACGCCGCACACGAAGTTCAAGGCGGAAGCGTACGTGCTGACGAAGGAAGAAGGCGGCCGACACACGCCGTTCTTTACGGGCTACCGGCCGCAGTTTTACTTCAGAACCACGGACGTGACGGGAGTGGCGCACTTGCCGGAAGGTGTCGAGATGGTAATGCCGGGCGACAACGTGGAAATGAACATCGAGTTGATTGCGCCCATCGCGATGGAAAAAGGTTTGCGGTTCGC
>JAWVCT010000021.1:0-20677 GCA_033858155.1 Blastocatellia bacterium | reverse complement strand
CAAATTGAACGAGGTGACCAGCTTCAGACTGAGGCTGGGTCTGAGCTTGAGCGTCAGATTGCGCGATGGCTGCGGAGCGTTTTGTGCTCGCGCCAAACGCATCAAAATTCGGCAACTCACGCGCTTTCGCGTTGCGGACCTCGGGTTTAGTTTGCAGGTCGGGCGCGGCGCCGCCGGAAAATGGAAACGCCAGAGCGGCGACGAGTAAAATAAAGAGCAGTCCGATTACGTAAGGGGATTTCTTTCGACGATTCATTGATTCTCCTGAGAACAGTTGATTAGAGGTTCGGTGTGCAGGCCTCCGCGGCAGAGATCAATGCACGCACCGATCCCAAGCAGAGATCGGCACAAAGAAATGCGAACCTTCGGATGCCTTCACGGCATGATTAGTAATTAGTGTTTGGTTAAGCTAAAGGAAGATCGTCGGGCGGGTGAGGGTCTACATCAAAACGAAATCGATCCTGGTTTTCTGACTTGCGGCTCCCGCAAAAATAAACGTTCGTAGATCCTGTTGGACGACTCAGTATAGAGACGATGGGAGAAACGTCAAGGCGCAAAGCCTCTTATGGGTCGTTTCGCCTCATTGGTTGCTTGCGGTTTAAGGTTGGCGGGTGCGATAGCATTCGAAGGCGTGGAAAAGTTTTCTAGTCTTGTGCAGACACACTTGTCACGGTCTCATCGTTCTTGGTAGTATCCCTCGCGATGGAGTTCACGGAAAAAGCTCGGATCATGGATGACGCGCGAATCAACCGCGCGCTGGCACGGCTGGCTTCCGAGATCGTGGAAGAAAACCACGGCTTGACCGACCTGGTGCTGGTAGGCATTCGCCGCCGCGGAGTCCCGCTGGCCAACCGTATCGCCGACAAAATCTCTGACCTTGAAGGCAAGCGTCCCCCCGTTGGCATCCTCGACATTACTTTGTATCGCGACGATCTTTCGACGGTTGGGGCCAAACCGATTGTCAGCGGCACGGAACTGCCCGGTGACATCGAAGGACGCACGATTGTCCTGATAGACGATGTGCTCTATACCGGCCGCACGGTGCGCGCGGCGCTGGATCAATTGATCGATTTTGGCCGTCCCAAACGCGTGCAGCTCGCGGTGCTGATCGATCGCGGCAACGAACATCGCGAGTTGCCCATCCAGGCGGATTACATCGGCAAGTTGGTGCCGACGAAAAAGAGCGAGATTATTAAGGTCATGCTCACCGATTTTGACGAAGACGAAGGGGTCGTAATTGTGGAGCGACCGGCAGCAGAAGCTGCAGCGTGAAGCGGCCCCGATGGCCGCTTTTTTTTTGAGTGGCACAGACTTGAGTCTGTGTTGTTGCGTGCATGTGGATCACAGACTGAAGTCTGTGCCACCTGGCCGAATGAGCACTAACTTCAAACTCAAACATCTCCTCGGCATCCGCGAACTATCAGCCGAGCAGATCAATTTTCTGCTCGACACGGCTGAGACTTTTCTCGACGTCTCAAAACGCGAAATCAAGAAAGTACCCGCCTTGCGCGGCCGCACGGTCATTAATCTATTCTTTGAAGCTTCGACCCGCACTCGCACCTCGTTTGAAATCGCGGCCAAGCGTCTTTCGGCCGATGCCGTCAACATCAGCGTCTCTACCTCGAGTGTCTCTAAGGGCGAAACCCTGCTCGACACTGCGCGCAACTTGGAAGCGATGTCGCCCGACTGTATCGTAATTCGCCACTCCGCGGCTGGGGCGCCGGCGCATCTGGCCCAGGTATGTAATGCCGCGATTGTGAATGCCGGCGATGGCGCGCACGAACATCCGACCCAGGCACTGCTCGACGCGCTTACCATCCGCGAATACAAAGGCCGGCTGGCTGGATTGAAAGTCGCGATCATTGGCGACATTCTGCATTCACGCGTGGCGCGCTCGAATATTTACTTGCTGGCGAAGCTCGGCGCGACGGTCAGCGTAGCCGGACCGGGGACGCTGGTGCCACCCGAATTCGCCGGCTTGATCGAACAAGGCGTGCGCGTCGAGCGAAAGATCGAAGACGTGGTTGTCGATGCCGACGTGGTAATGATCCTCCGCGTGCAACGCGAGCGACAGACTGATGCCTTCTTTCCGTCGATGCGCGAATATGCCGTCCATTATGGGTTGCACCTGAGCCATCTGAGCCTGGCAGCGCCCGATGCCATCGTGATGCATCCGGGCCCCATGAATCGCGGAATCGAAGTCTCTTCAGAGATCGCCGACGGCGGACGCTCGTTAATTTTGGATCAAGTCACAAACGGCGTCGCGGTCCGCATGGCCGTGCTCTACCTCTTGGCTGGGGCCAGCAAAGAGGATGGAGCCAAACGACTTCCGGTTGCTAAGAATGGTGGAAAGAGAGAGCGCACTGGGAAGTTATTCGTGCAATGACGCGAGGAACGCACCTGGGAATATCTTCTTTGGTTCTCTGTAAGCTCGCAGCTTCTGGTTTCTGAGTAGGGTTCTCGTGCTGTCAGTCCCGTAGGGACGAAATATTTATAGCTACATGGGCCCTAAGTATTCAGAAGCTCCAAGGAGCGACATGTATCGCCGATAGCTCGTCTCCGAAATATGTCGCTCCTCCGGAGCTGGCACTCAATTGGCTCTCGGTACTATAAATATCACGCTCCTAACGGAGCTTGGGACAGCGGAACGTTCACAGACAAACAGCGATGCGCTTATTGATTCAAAATGGCTACGTGATCGATCCCGCGCAGGGAACTAACACGGGCAAGAGTCTGCTGATCGAAGATGGCCGGGTTGTCGGACTCTCCAGTCACAGCGATGGCGTGCCCGAAGGCGCCGAAGTGTTTGACGCCACCGGGCTGATCGTTGCGCCCGGCTTCATCGACACCCACGTGCATCTGCGCGAACCGGGGCACGAATATAAGGAAACGATCGCCAGCGGCGCGGCAGCCGCGGTCGCGGGCGGATTCACTACCATTTGTGCGATGCCGAATACGAATCCCATCAACGACAATGCCGCGGTCACCAGGTTCGTGATCGAACAGGCTGAGCGTGCCGGCCTGGCCAGTGTTTTTCCCATCGGCGCGATTACAAAGAATTTAGATGGCTCGGAGCTCGCCGAAATGGGCGAGATGAAAGACGCCGGGATCATCGCTGTTTCAGATGACGGCCGCCCGGTGCCCACTGCTGGGATGATGCGCCGAGCCATGGAATACGCGCGCGGGTTCGACTTGCCGGTCATCGATCACTGCGAAGACAAATCGCTGGCGCGCGGCGGAGTAATGCACGAAGGCCACTGGTCCCTCGTGCTGGGTCTGCGCGGCATGCCCGCCGCCGCGGAAGAAGTCGACGCCGAACGCAACTGTCTGCTGGCCGAGTTAACCGGGGCGCGGGTTCATCTGGCGCATGTCTCAACTCGCGGAGCGCTCGAAGCCGTCCGACGAGCGAAAGAGAAGGGGCTGCCAGTGACGTGCGAAGTCGCGCCGCATCACTGGACGCTGACTGATGAAGCCACCCAGGACTATGACACGAACACGAAGATGAGTCCGCCATTGCGCAGCCAGGATCATTTGGACGCGATCATCGAAGGTTTGCGCGACGGCACGATCGATTCGATAGCGACCGATCATGCGCCGCATCATGCTGACGAGAAAGAGCTCGAGTACGACCAGGCCCCGTTCGGCATCGTTGGTTTGGAAACCGCCGTGGGCCTGGCGTTTGAGCGGCTGGTTAACGAAGGCGTGATCTCGCTCGAGCGGCTGGTCAAATTGTGCTCAACGAATCCAGCTCGTATTTTCAGTCTCGAAGGACGTGGTAGCTTGCGTGCCGGCTCGCGAGCCGACTTGACGATCCTCGATCCTGAGCTGGCTTGGACGTTCGATGCGTCGCGATCGAAATCAAAGAGCCGCAACACGCCCTTCGATGGCTATACCTTCCATGGCGCGAACGTGGCGACAGTCGTCGCCGGGCGGATTGCTTACCTCCATCCTGATTACAGACGCGTGATCGAATCGAAGAATAATCACTCGTTCGTAAGTTAGTACACCGCTCCGAGCCTCGACTTAGCAACACACTTTTGGATGATCCTTACTGAATTTCTGGTAGTGGTACAGTTTGAACCTACGCGGCAGGATAGTGGTGCTCGCTGCCGTGATCTCTGGAGGCAAGAATGAAAGCATCTATGTTTTATCGAGTCGCTGCTGTGCTTCTGCTGCTTTTCGCGGTAGGACATACACTCGGCTTTCGCCAGTCTGATCCCAGTTGGGGAGTCGATGCCCTGCTTGGCTCAATGCGGTCAATTCACTTTGACGTGCAGGGGTTCGACCGCACGTATTGGGACCTCTTTGTGGCGGCCGGATTCTCTGTCGGCGTGCTTTATCTATTCGCGGCGATATTGGCATGGCAGCTAAGTGGCCTTCCGGCAGCGACTCTGGCGCTCATGCGCGGCACCGCGTGGGCGTTCGCCCTTTGCTTTGCCGCCATCACGGTTGTGAGCTGGAGATACCTCTTTGTCATACCCATCGTTTTTTCAATCGTGATCACTTTATGCTTGACTGCGGCGGCATGGTTTTCAGCGAGGCCAAAGGTGGCCCGCATAGTAGGCGCGACTTCAGCATGCTGATCGGCGGACTTTTTATTTTCTCAGCTTTTGTTAAGGCGCGATTGATGCCGGCGCTCGCGGCGCTCTTCAGGCGGGCCAGAAGGCCACGGACTTCAGTCGCTCGGACAATCGACGAAGGGTGCGGAATTTCTCGCGCTTAGCCGCGTGAATCGCTACGCCTCCTGCTCTGCACTTGCGTTCGCCGTCTGCGCCACTGCAACTTCGCCCTTCGCGTATTTGTCCATTCCGAATCCGAGAAAGAGTGTCGCCATAATGAACGCGGACGAGAAGAAGTAGGGCGCCGATACGCCAATCGAATCGAACGCCCAGCCAAAGAAGAGCGGGGCGATGATGCGAGCCACGCCGCCATAGGTCTGTTGCATGCCCATGTAAAGGCCGCGCTCTCTGGGTGCGATGACCCGCGACAGCAGTGCCGTCACGCATGGAAAAGTGAAGGCCGTGCCCAGCGGAATCAGCGCCACCGCAATCGCCAGCATCCCGAGGCTTCGCGACAGCGGCATTCCTAAAACACCGCCCGCCAGCAGCACGATCCCCAAACGTGAGAGCTTCGCTTCGCCCAGCCAATCGACCATGCGTCCGAGGAGCAGCACGCGGGCAAACACTGAAATCGATCCCACGTACATGAAGAAATAACCAATCGTCTCTTTGGTGACCTGAAAGCGCGCGTTCAAAAAGAGCGCCAGCACGGTAAAGCTTCCCTGAAATGCGCCGATGGCGATCGCATAGATCCAGATCAGGCGTGACGCAGGCTCGCCCGAATGCGAGATCACGCGCCAGATCGCTTGTGACGAAGTGCGGCGAATCTCTCCCGCCTGCGGCTGCTCACTGAAATCGCGCGATTCCTTCAGATAGCGCGCCACGAAGATCATGTTCAGCATGCAGAGCGCCGCTGCCATGATTCCCGGCGCGGCCCCGCCCATCTGTAATGTTCGTGGTCCCGGCATCACGTCGCGCTCTCCGAGTTTGATAGCAAAGGCGCCGAGCACCGGGCCCAGCGCCACTCCGAGATTGGTGGCCGACGAGAGCCATCCCAGCGCTCGCGCGCGATCTTTGGGATCAGTCGAATCGGCTACGTAAGCTTGAATGACGCCGACTGTGCCGCCGCCGGCTCCCTGCACCATTCGCGACAGGAAGAGAACGAGGAGCGAATGGGCAAAGCCGAAAATCAAATACGCAATCGCCGACGCGCCCAACGCGATCAGTAGAGTGGGCCGCCGTCCCACTCGATCCGAAAACCGTCCCCACATCGGCGCGCTCAGCAGTTGAGCGATAGTAAAGGACGTGACGATGAACCCGATGATGATCCCGATCCCAAAGTGAACCCCCAAAAGATCGATGCCCGAGCCACCCAGCGTCTTCACATAAAACGGCAGCAGAGGAATGATCATCAGCAGGCCGACCATGTCCACAAACGCCGTCGCCATCAGGCTGAAGAGCTTCGCCGGAATTTTGCGCACTTCTCTCCAGAGCACATAGAGCAAACCACACGCTATCGCGATGAGCAGAATGCGCACGACCGGCGATTGGAAGGATTGGCCGATGTTCTGCTGGAGCAGCAGCATTTCAACTGGCAATTTCATAATCAGCATTAAGGCGTGCACGAGTAGGCCGACATAATACACGCGTAAGTGTCTGTGTCAGAAGCCCGCGCGTAAGCAAGGCCAACGCACAAGTCGCTCGCGTATCACTCATCGCGACGTTTCCGGTTTTTTTATTTGGAATGGTTGCGGGCGTGGCCCTCCCTCACGGTCGGGCTTCTGAAACCGGAGTGAAAGAGTCTCAGTCCTTGAGTCCTTTCATTATCTCCGCATGTCCTTCAAGTATCCCGGTGGTCTGTTCAGGATCAGGTACGACTGACCAGTTGTCGTGATCGAAGGTGCCGCCAAGAATGATGCCGTCGTGACGCGGGAACATGTACCCGTGGCCGAGGTAGCAGTAGTCAATCTCGGGTTGCGGCAGCAACACTTCCAGTTGGCCGCGCACCGGCGAGAGTTTCACATCATTAAAAAGAGCTCGGGCGCCCAGACCGGTGCAGTTGAAAATGACTGGTTCAGGCAAACGCGCAAGCTCTTCGCGACTGCGAAACTCTTTCACAACCACTTTACCGCCGGCGACATAGAAGTCGCGCAGCAACGCGTTGAGATAGGTCGGCGGTTCGATCAGCATCGTGCTGTACTGCCTAACATAAGGGAAGCCAAAGTAATGCTCCGGATCGCGATGGACGTCGCTTTGCGGATAGAGATCGTTGCCGCCCGGGAGTTCGCGCGCGAGGAATCCTTCGTTGCGATAGAGTTCATAGGTATCGATCCAGCGCACGCCGTAATCTGGTCCCGCCAGCGTTTGAAAAGCCCGATTGGAAATCCGGCAAGCGAGGCGAAACTGTTCGATGAACTTCGTTGAGGCAACTTCAGGATCGTAGATCGAAGTGGGCGACCAGAAGCCCCCCGCAATGTTTGAAGTCGTGTTCGGCGGCAGGTCTTTCGCGTAGATTGTTACCGTGCCCGGCCCATCCTGAAAGCGTTGCTGCAGCAGGCGCGCGGTTGAGAGGCCATTGACGCCGCAGCCGAGCACGGCGAAATGGCGTGGCTGGCGGGCTCCACGACCAACCCTTCGGCGATGAGACTCCCTTGTTAATGGAGTGGAGGCTGACAAGAAGTCTCGCGCCAGATCAACGGCGAGTGACGCGGTTCCCCAGGAGAGCGTGATGCCCGCGCCGCCGTGGCCGTAATTATGGACGAGAAGCTTTTCGCCGACTCGCTCCGCACTAACTACAAATCCTTCAGCGCGGTAGGGTCTGAGGCCGACGACTTCACGTATGAGCCGATTGCGAGCAACCTTGACCGGCGCGAAGTGGCGTTGGGCATTCAAGCCGGCAGCAAGTACCGTAGACTGCATAGTCCGCGCGGCCATCAGCAGAGCGCCAGTCGCCATGGCACCGCGAAGAAACCCGCGCCGATCGATTTCAGATTTTGCGTCGCTGCTCATGATCGAAGATTACAGCGTGTCATGGCGGATTGTGCAAGGATTCTAAGGGCTACGGAGGGCGTGTCAAAACTCGAGTTCGTTACGCCGAAGGCGTTACCTAACTTAGCCCAGGGGAGCACCCTGGGGCGGATGCTATTTGTTCATCACTACGCTGAAAGCGTTGAATAACCTTCTCAATAATGAAATGGCAAAGCCTTTCAGAGTAAGAACCTTCACTGACTCATTTCCCGGCGTGTTGCGCCGGGCTAAATTATCTAACGCCTTCGGCGTAAGCCGATGTGCAGACCAGTCTTGACACAGGCGCTACCGTTCCCGGTTCTGTAACTTCTGTACGCGCGTTACGATCCGCGCATCACCGATCTTTTCAGCCATTGACGGAAACGACTTGGTTGGGCCACGCCAGCGAAGCTCTTCGAGATTCTTGAACAATGGCGCGTCGGTGCGCAGCGTCGCGAGCGTTTTGAATAGCAGCGCGCGCTGCAGGTTATCTTCCTTTAGTAAATCGGCAGGGAACTGTTCGATGTGGCCGTGCCGATTGATGAGGGTCGCGGCGGTCTTGGCGCCCAGGCCGGCAATGCCGGGATAGCCGTCGGCGGCGTCGCCCACGAGCGCGAGATAGTCGGCGATGAATTCCGGCGCGACCCCAAATTTGGCGCGGACGCCGTCCGCATTACGAATCTCGTTCTTTCTCCGATCAGCTTGCACCACTCGATCGCCCACGACGCATTGCGAAAGATCTTTGTCCGGCGTCCAGATGCAAATCTTCTCCACGCGCTCGTCCTGGGCCGCGAGGTGGGCCGCGGAAGCGAGCGCGTCGTCGGCCTCCAACTCGACCATCGGCCAGACCACGACGCCCATCGCGGCGAGGGCCTGCTCGAGCGGATGAAATTGAGCGAGCAGAACCGGCTCGATGCCGGCGCCGGTTTTGTACTCGGGCCACAGATTGTTGCGGAAGGACTCGATGACGTGATCGGTCGCGACTCCGATGTGCGTCGCCCCGTCCTCGATCGTTTTCGCCACCGTGTTGAGCACACCGGTAACGGCGCCGAAAGGCGGATCGGTTTTCTTGAAGCGGCGAATGCCGTAGAAGTGGCGAAAGAGTTCGTAGGTGCCGTCTATCAGGTGAACAATCATTTGGAATCGGGCGCGGATATCATGCCGTGCTTCACCCAGAGCATTAGTGGCACAGACTTCAAAGTCTGTGATTCAGTCTCGGTTGACTCGGATCACAGACTGAGGTTTGTGCCACTTCAATACCGCATCCAGCTCTATGAATTCTTACTGGAATTCGCTTGCGTTAATGAAGCCGTCCCGACTCATTTCCGGCGCGCCGGCAGCGGTGCTATGCGCCAACGGCCATAGGCCACAAGAGCCAGGAGCAATCCCGTCACCAACGGGATCATCGCCAGAGCGACCGGGCTTGTTTGCAGTGACAAAACCGTCGCTCCGATCATAACAATCAGAAGTCCGACCGCGGCCAGCGGAGTGAGACCCGGCTTAATCCGCAGCAGCCCCGGCAGGATCAGACCAAGGCCGCCGAGCACTTCAACTACGCCGATGAACCGCAGGAATAATCCCGGCAGAGCCGTCTGCTTTGTCATCTCTTCGATGGGCAGTACCAGCTTCACACCGCCAGCGAACAGAAAGAGCAGCGCGAGCAGCACCTGAATGATCCACAGTACAACGTTCATGATTGATCTCCTTTGTAAATTGCGTGTTCTACTGCGTCTCAGCGGTGAACTGATCTCGAATACACGCACCGCGGAAACTCAGAGCGCAGGGAACTTTCTTACTGCTTCGCTGCGGCTGCTTCGGCGACCGATTTCATTTGGGCGAGTCCCTTCTCAAAATCGCCGCCGACCATTTTGTCCATATTCACGACGAGGTGAAACGCCTTGGCAATGAAATTCTTTTCGCCGGTCATGCTCCAGGTCACAGTGGTTTGATTACCCGTAGGCTTGAAGGTGAACACGGTGGCGCTGTTGGCTGCGAAGGGTCTGAGGAATTCAAGGTTGATTTTGACCAGGTCGCTGGGATGGCTCTCAGTGATCGTCATGCGGCCTTCGCCAACCTCCTTGTTGCCCGTCCAGGTGTAGACCGCGCCGCTGCCGGCCGGCGCGCCCTCGAAGGTCTGCTTCATCGCCGGATCGAGCTTCGCCCACGGGGACCAGGCGTTCCACTTGTGAAAATCATTTACCTGCGCGAAGACCGCGGCCGCGGGGGCGTTGATGGTGGCGGTGCGCTCGACGTGATAAGTAGAGGACTGGAGCGCGATTACGACTACCAGCACGACGACGATGACGGCGAGGCCAATCAGAATTTTCTTGATCATGGGGGTGCTTCTCCTTGGTTTTTCCAAATTATTATGACAACTCACATCTTGGCCAGTTGCGCCTCGAGCCGATCAAAGTTTTGCTCGTTCGCTTCGACGGCGTACGTCTTAACCTTGTCGCATTCAGCGGCGGTTTCGAAAAGCATGCGAAAAGTGATGCGGGTCTGGCTACCCGCCTCTGCAAACGTGGCGGTCACCTGGAACCTGGGAGCGGACAAATGCTCAAAGACAATGCGTTCCGGTTTCACCAACTCTCGATAGACGATTTCATTCTTATAGTCCTTACCATCGGGGCCGTGCAATACAAATCGCCACGCGCCGCCGGGTTGCGGGTCGAATTCTTGAAAGGTACTGGTAAAGCCTTTCGGTCCCCACCAGTGCGTTAGGTGATCCGGTTCGGTCCAAGCCCGCCAGATAAGGTCGCGCGGCGCATCGATGAGTCGGGTCGAAACGATCTCTCGATCGGCTGTCGCCTCTGTACCGTGCACGATCATCGTTTAGCGTTTTTCCGGGCGGCCCGGCGAATCGCGCGGGCCTCGTTCTCTTCGATCCGCGCCTTGACGAGTTTTTTCACGAGCGCCTTGGGCAGCGGCTTGTCCATTGGGAAGCGAATGGTGCTCTTGGAAGTGTCATAGCGTTTAAGTTCGTCTTCATGTGCCTTCATGGCATCCCTGCCCATGACGAAAAAACTGCAGTGGTTGGTGAACGCGGCGAATCCGACCAGCATTCCCTGGTATTTGAAAATCGGCATTCCGTAGCTGATAACCTCGGTGGCGTCGGGAGCGGCGGCCTTGATCGTCTGGCGAAGTTTCTCGAGCGTGGCTCGCGCTGCCGGCGGAACCTTCGCGAGATATTTGTCTACATCGCTTGCTGCAGCCTTGGCCGCGCGAGTCTTTTTCGTCACCATCGAGAGTCTCTCCTGCTGGTAGTTCCCGAGACTACGCCGGTTCCTGATAGAGACCAAATACATTTCCTGCCGGATCACCAAACCTCGCGGTTATCTCGGGCGCGTCCATACCGATCGGTTGAACGATCTTGCCGCCGTGAGCAAGCACCGCTTCGATCGTGGCGGCGACACTGTCACACATGATGTAGACCAAAATGCCGGGCTGGGTTGACGGTGGCTGGCCTTTCACCCATGTGCCGCTCACTTGCCCCACGGTGTCATCAAAAGCGATGCTGCCGTCACCACGCTCTCGGATCTCCCAGGCGAACACGTCTTTGTAAAAAGATACCGACCGCTCGATGTCGATCGCCGGAATCTCGAGGTAGCAGATCTTGCCGTTTCCAAGTGTGGGTTGGTTATTCTCCATAGGGTTTCACCTGCAATTCTAAAGTGGCACAACGCTCTCGGATTACGCAGGCACGCGGATCGAGAAGGAGCGCAGACATTTCAGTCCGCCTGAGCGCGCGGCGCGAATATGTTTGTCCTTCCAGAGGATGAGCGTGCTATGCACGCTGGCGGACAGGATGTCCGCGCCCCATTCCGAACTGCGGTCATCTGCGGTCAAGTCTTTTTAGACCGCCTGTTCGCAGTTCACCATCCAGGGAATGCCGAATTGATCGACGCACATCCCGAAGCCCGGCGACCAGAAAGTCTGCTGAAAGGCCATCGTCACGTTTCCATTTTCAGCCAGCGCGTTGAAGATGCGTTCACCCGCGGCGATGTCTTTCAAATGAAGCGATACGTTTATTCCTTTTGGCTGCTCATAACGGCCTGGCGGCGAATCGGCTCCCATGATTACCTGGTCGCCGACACTCAGCGTTGAATGCATGATTAATTTTTGCGACTCAGCAGGAAATTGATCGGCGCCGGGCATTTCAGCCCAGGTCATCTGAAAAGTGATCTTACCGCAAGAGCCTGCTCGTAAAACTTGAATGCGGCAGCGCACTGGCCGTCGAAGTTAAGATAAGGACTAATTTGCATGTTGCACTCCTCTAGATTCTAGATGTACTGCAAGGCTGGCAGCCTGTGGTACAAGGAATTCCGGATTACTCTTGCTCAGCCGCCTGCTTCAAAGTCGCGATGTCAATTTTTTTCATTTGCAGCATCGCCTTCATGACTCTTTGCGATTTCGATGCGTCTTTATCACGCAACAGCTCAGCTAGGATAGTCGGAACGATTTGCCATGACAGGCCATACTTGTCCTTTAGCCAGCCACATTGGACTTCAGACCCTCCCGCGGAGAGGCTGTCCCAAAAATAATCTACTTCCTCCTGCGTCTCGCAGTTGACCACGAACGATACCGCCTCACTGAATTTGAAGTGCGGTCCGCCGTTCAACCCCACGAACTTCTGTCCATCGAGTTCGAATTCGACCGTCATGACTGATCCCTTCGGCCTGCCAGCGGCCTCGGCACCCGAGTCTCCGTATCGAGCACCGTTCAGGATCTTTGAGTTTTTAAAAACCGACACATAAAAATTCGCAGCTTCTTCGGCTTGATTGTCGAACCACAAAAACGGGGTGATTGTTTGCATAATGTCTTGCTCCTGTTCTCGATTGCTATCCATAAAATAATTGATCGCTCCGACCTACGCCTGCTCTTTCGCGGTCACTTCCGCCCGCAGTCGCTCCTCTTGTTCCCTAAGTTCGGGAGTGAATTCGTCGCCGAAATCTTCCGCTTCGAACATCCGGCGAATCTCGACCTCGGTTTCGTCGTCGAAGGGAGCGCGCTTGAGCCATTCGATCGCTTCTGCCAGAGACTTCACTTGCCAGATCCAGAAGCCGGCGACCAACTCCTTGGTTTCGGCGAAGGGGCCGTCGATCACTGTCTGCTTGCCGCCGGAGAATTTAACCCGCGCGCCTTTCGAGCTCGCATGGAGTCCTTCGCCCGTGAGCATCACGCCGGCTTTGACCAGCTCTTCGTTGAAGTTCCCCATAGCCGTCAGACCCTCCCGGGTCGGCATGACGCCCGCCTCAGAATCCTTGTTTGCCTTTACAATAACCATGAATCGCATTTTAGTTTCTCCTATGATTTTCTGTTTCCGACTTTCCGGGGCATTAGCCCGACCGTTCGGGAGGGGGCTCAGTTTACAAGCCGCTAACACGGAGCCCTTCCTTACGGTCGGGCTAGTGCACAGACTTTAGTCGGCAGGCCGGTAATTTCCAGCACGGGGCGGATTTCGATCGTGCCAAATCGTGCTGGCGGAATCCGTTCGGCCACGTCTAGATCACTCGCTTCGATCAGGTAATAGCCGCCGAGTTGTTTGCGCCTCTCAGCGAACGGACCGTCGGTCACGACGCGTCTGCCTTCGCGCACGCGGACGCTGGTCGCCGTTGAAACGGGATGGAGCGGACTCGCATCCCGATGGACCCGATCGATTGCGCTGCGCCGCGCGGGAGGGTTCGAGTGTTGCACCGTTAGTCTTTCAATTCGACGCTGATGACACGGATTTCTTTCTCGCCGAGGTTCTCAACCGAATGCGCCTGCAGCGGCGGCGACCAAATCACCGCTCCCTTCTCAACCGGCGAAGCCGCGCGGGAATCGAAGACCGCATTTCCCTCAATGTCGTAACGGATGAAATCGCTCGTGCCAAGAATGTAGAGCACGCTCGCCCAGCGATGCGTGTGAACGGGAACTCTTTCGCCCGGCTTGATGCGGGAATCCAGAACCCGCACGCGCTCGTTTTCAAGCAGGACTTCATGATGATCCGGCGCAGTCACCATTGCATCCAGCGCGCCGGGCCACTGCTGTTCGCCCGCACCCTTATCTGTTTTGTCTTGGTTCATTTTCTTTCGTTCGGTTAGTTCTATTCATTACGCAGACCGAGGCGCCGAACCATATCCTTGAAGCGCGGGTCGTCGCGCAACGGATCCATGTACGGGTCAATCCTTAGGCGCTGAATAAACCAATCATGCGCTTGATATGCCTTCTCCAGCTCGGCGAATGCCGCGTCCTTCTCGCCAAGTGCGGCGTAGACAGTGGCTACCCAGTAGTTCGCCACGTATTTCGTTTTTTCTAATTCCTTCCATTGGTTCAGCACGGCCTCGGCTTTCCCTCGTTGGCCACTTTTCGCGTAGGCATAACCTAAAGCAGCAAAGAGCGAACGGTTTGACTGGGCCGCTTTTTCCGCAATCGCCAGCGATTCTGCGTACATCCCATTGACGTCATAAGCATGACACATCCAGTTTTGTCCGGTAACCAGGGTCGGATCCAGATCGTAGGTCTTTTTGGCCTGATCCAATGCTTTATCGAACTGCCGGGCATACAAATAAACGGCTGCAAAATTGGCCCCCTGCGCAAGTGCGAGCGGTTCCAATTCCATCGCTCGCTTCATCTCTGCGATCGCTTCGTCATGACGACCCATCGGACTCAGATAGACCCAGGCGTAACGATAATGTGTGATCGCGAGATTCGGATCGAGCTCGAGCGAACGCTTGAATTCGCGCTCGGCTTTGGCCCAATCCCAATCATAGGTCGCGGCGATCATTCCGGCGACCGTGTGCGCCTCAGGGAGGTCCGGGTCGAGTTCGAGAGCTTTGGCCACAGCCGCCTTAGCGAGCGGATTCGCCTCGTTAGGCGACATATACGGGTACGATGGCATCACGTTATAAGACTCTGAGACGCCTACGTAAGCCAGGGCGAAGTTGGGATCGAGCTTTATCGCCTGTTGAAAAAGGTCGATGCTTCGTCGAATGTCTTCATCTGTTCGCCTGGCAAAATGAAACCGGCCTTTGAGATATAGCTGATAGGCTTCGTTGTTGTCGGTATAGCGCTTAGTGATGCCCTTTGCTTCGCCGCCGGCAAGCCTTAATTGCAGTTTCTGGGTGATGGCCGCGGCGATCTCGCGCTGCGTCGCCAGCAGGTCTGACATCTTGCGCTCGTATTGCTCACCCCAAAGCGACTTGTTGTTTCTGACATCGACCAGCTCGACTGTGATATTCAAATTGTCGCCCCGCTTGACCAGGCGTCCAGTCATTACCGCATCAACACCGAGTTCACTGGCGATCTTGGCGATGTCCGTGTCTTTACCCTTATAACGCATGACCGAGCTAGTCGGGCTGACCTTCAAACCAGGTAGCTGTGACAGACGGAAGATCAGTGACTCTGCCAGGCCGTCTGATAAGTAATCCGTGTCGGCATCGGCACTCTTGTTTTGAAAGGGAAGCACCGCGATGGAATTGATCGCCTGGGTCGCGCCGGCTGATCCGCGATACTTAAGAAACCAGTAGCCTGCGCCTGAAATCAGCACGAGCAGAATCGCGAAAGCAACTCCAACGCTAAGTTTGTGCTTGCTGATCCCGCTCACCAAATATTCAGCACTCGAGACGGTTGGTGGTATCGACCCGGATCGCGCCGCGGTGGATTGAACGGACGAACCACCATCGGTACTGAGGGCTGTCGCACTACTACTTGCGGGCGGCACCGTCGTGTCGATGCCGGCGCTGCTTTCCAACTCGCGCCGCAACTCCTTCAACTCGATCGCGACTTCCTTGATTGACTGATAGCGCTGTTCTTTGTCCTTAGCCAAACATCGACGGATGATGCGCTGTAGATCGGCCGGCGCAGACGGATTCAGATCTTTAACCTGCGGCGCCGGTTCATAGATCAGACTATGCAAAGACTTGACGATTGAATCGCCTTCGAATGGTTTCTTGCCCGTCGCGGCCTCGAACAGGATGCAGCCGAACGAGAAAATGTCTGAGCGTTGATCGATTTCGTTGGTCTTACCCTGCGCCTGCTCGGGCGACATGTAACCGACCGTGCCCATAATCACGCCCGGGGTTGAGTGCTGTTGCATAATCGCAGTGGCGGCATCTCCAGGGTTGTCGTCGGTGCCGGCATTAATCAGTTGCGGCTCAATGAGTTTGGCCAGCCCAAAATCCAGAATCTTCGCGTGGCCATCACGCGTAATCATGATGTTGTCGGGTTTAAGATCGCGATGCACGATGCCCGCCGCATGGGCCTTTGCCAGTCCTTCAGCGACATGTTGCAGGTGCCGCAAAAGCTTCCGTAATTCGGTGCGCTCGCGGTGAATGTTCTCGCGGAGCGTCGCGCCGTCCACGAATTCCATCGCAATGTAGTGCGTTCCGTTGTGCGCGCCGATTTCGAAGATCTGCGCAATGTTGGGATGGCTCAGCGCGGCCGCAGACTTCGCTTCACGAACGAAGCGCTCCATCCGATCGCGATTCGATGCGACTTCGGCGGGAAGAATCTTCAGCGCTACTTTGCGATCGAGCTTGGTGTCCTGAGCCAGATACACCTCGCCCATCCCGCCCGCGCCGATTTTCGAGACGATGCGGTAGTGCGATATAGATGAATCGGCTTTAAGAGTTTCAGTCATACTTAGCGTCGCTTATATTAAGACAAACCAATGCGTCGAAACAGATCTGCCCAACGCGGATCACCAGACAGGGCCTCTATCAACAACGGCTCCAGCCTCAGATTTCCCAACTGGAAACTTCGATACTGATACGCTTTTTCGAGCCACTCGAACGCCTTGTCCTTGTCATTCAGACCGGCGTACACAATGGCCAGGTCGCGGGCATCCGCGGTCTTCTCGGCAAATTTCTTCTCAAGTTCGGTAATTACGGATTGTGCCTCGTCTCGCCGTCCCGACCGGGCATGCACATACCCGAGTAACGCAAGGGAGCCGCCCGATCTATTCGATAGCTCCACGGCCTTTAGCGCTTCAGCCTTCGCTTCGGCAAAGCGGCCCTGCTTCGCAAAAACGATTCCCAGAACCGAATGTGCCGACCAAAAGCCGGGATCAAGCTCGTTCATCCGTTGGCAAGTATTGAACGACGCGTTTAGATCGCCCCGGTCGAGATAGATCTCGGCGATGTTATTTAGAAATATGAGTGATAAAGGATCAAGTTCCGCTGCTCGTTTGATCTCACTAAATGCTTCATCCTGCCGTCCCACACCTCGCAGGAAGCGCGAGTACCAATGATGCGCGGTCGGGTAGTTAGGATTGAGCTCGATGGCTTTTTTGAACTCACGTTCGGCGCCGTTTTTGTCCCACTCGAAATACCATGTCACCATCGCCAGCGCGGCATGCGGTTCGGCGAGTGTGCCATCAAGCTCGATGGACTTTTTTGCATAAGCCTTGGCTTGCGGCATCGTTTCCGCCGGCCGCGCGCCCGTGTAATTCGAGCTTATGACGTAACAATCAGCCAGGGCGGCGTAGGCCAAAGCAAAATTAGGATCCTTTTCGGTGGCCGCCGTTAACAGTTCGATGGCCTTTTTGATGCCTTCTCCGGTGCGCTTGTTCCAGTAGAAGCGGCCCTTAAGATAGAGCTGATAAGCTTCGTTATCGTTGGTGTAGCGTTTGGTTATTCCCTTGTCATCACCGCCGGAGAGTCTCACCTGCAACTTCTCGGCAATAGTCGAGGCGATTTCACGTTGAGTTGCCAACAGGTCGGACATCTTCCGATCATACTGCTCGCCCCACAACAGTTTGTTATTTCTCACATCCACCAGTTCGACGCTGATAGTCAAACTATCGCCCCGTTGGGCAATGCGCCCGGTCATCACGGCACTGACGCCGAGTTCGCTGGCGATTGTTCTCACGTCCGTCTCTTTGCCCTTGTAACGCATGACCGAACTTGTGGGGCTGACTTTCAAATTGGGAAGCTGGGAAAGGCGATAGATCAGCGACTCTGCCAAACCGTCAGAGAGATAATCCGTGTCGGCGGCGTTGCTCTTGTTCACGAAGGGCAGTACGGCAATGGAGTCGATGGCGCCATTTGTGTTGCGTCCGCGCAGGTAGTAAGCGAAGAGCCCGACAGCACCAATCAATCCCACCAATGCGATTGCGGCAAAGAATTTGTGCTGCTTGAGTCCTTGGACAACGTACTCGGCGCTTGAGAGCGCCGGCGGTATCGATGCCGACCTGGAAGCAGTCGACGCATTCGTTAAGCCACTGTCCGTGCTGAGCGCTCTCTCAGTACTCGTTGGCGGTGGCACTGTGGTGTCAAAGTCGGCGCCGGTTTCCAATTCGCGCCGGAGATGCTTTAGCTCAATCGCGACTTCCTTAATCGCCTGATACCTATCGTCTGCGTCTTTCTCTAGACAGCGCCGCACGATGCGTTGGAGTTCGACAGGCGCCGAAGGATTCAGATCCTTGATCTGCGGCGACGGTTCATAGATCAGGCTGTGCAGCGACTTGACGATTGAATCACCTTCGAATGGCTTCTTGCCTGTGGCTGCCTCGAACAGGATGCAGCCGAACGAAAAAATGTCTGAGCGCTGATCGATTTCGTTAGTCTTGCCCTGTGCCTGCTCGGGCGACATGTAGCCGACCGTACCCATGATCATGCCGGGTGTTGAGTGCTGTTGCATGATCGCGGTGGCGGCATCGCCCAGGTTGTCACCCACGCCGGGATCAGTCAGTTGCGGTTCAATGAGCTTGGCTAACCCAAAGTCCAGAATCTTGGCGTGCCCATCACGGGTGATCATAATGTTGTCGGGCTTCAAATCACGATGGATGATTCCGGCCGCATGAGCCTTGGCCAATCCTTCAGCCGTATGCTGTAAGTACCGTAAGAGTTTTCGTAGTTCGGTTCGTTCGCGATGAATCTTCGCGCGGAGCGTGACGCCGTCGACAAACTCCATGGCGATGAAGTTCGTCCCGCCACTCTCGCCGATTTCGTAAATATGTGCGATGTTCGGATGATTGAGCGCCGCGGCGGCCGTCGCCTCTTGTTTGAAGCGGCGCATTCGATCATGGTTAGCAGCCATCTCCACAGGCAGAATCTTCAAAGCGACTTTGCGATGGAGCCTCGAATCCTGCGCCAGGTAAACCTCGCCCATTCCGCCTTCGCCGAGTTTCGAGACGATGCGGTAGTGCGAGATGCTGGTATCTGGAGATAGGTCTTGCATAAAAATTGGAATCACTGCGGCAGGCTAACGCGCCGCTCTAGTTCCTGAAAGCGTGGGTCGGACCGCAGGTTGTCGAATCTTGGGTCGGTCTTTAGACGCGGAAGAAATTGATCGTGTTCCTTGTCTGCCTTATTCAGCCATGCAAAGGCCTGCTCCTTGTCGCCTAACGCAGCATATATCGAGGCGGTCATCGCCGGAGATACATATTCTCGTTTCGACAACTGCTGCAATTCAGCGATTCCTCTTTGCGCTTCCTCGCGTTTCCCCGAGGCGGCATTGGCATGGGCCAACGCCGCGACTGCAATGGGCTTTCCGCTGGAAAGTTCTCTTACCTTCTGAAACTCGGCGATAGCCTCGTTGTACCTGCCTTTCTGTTCATAGCCGAGACCCAGACGATGGTGTGCAATCATGAAGTTTGGATCCAAGTCAATCGTCTTGCGTAGTTCCTCAATCCCTTGATCTTCCTGGCGGTTGATAACAAGTACCCAACCGAAACACATATTTGCCGGAAGCGAGAGGGGATCGAGATCTCGCGCTCGCCTGGCCTCGGTCACCGCTTCGTCAGGCCGACCAGCCCACGCCAGGAACAGAGCATACCATTGATGGGCCAGCACATAATTTGGGTTGAGTTCAATCGCGCGCTTGAACTCGCGTTCTGCCGTCGTCCAGTCGCGATCATAGTGATACGCGATGTGAGCGAGCGAGACGTGAGGCTCCGCCAATGTGCTGTCGATCGCAATCGCTTTCAGTGCCGCAGCCTTGCCTTTCGGCAGCGTGTCGCCTGGTGGAAGTGTTCCACCGGCATCCTGCGCCCCCTGGAGAATGTAACTGTCTGCCAGGCCGCTATAGGCCAGTGCGAAATTTGGATCCTTTTCGACGGCTTGATTAAAGTACTCGATTGATTTCTTTAAGCCCTCTTCGGTGCGCTTGGCCCAGTAGAAACGGCCCTTCCAGTAAAGTTGGTAGGCTTCGTTGCTTTCCGTATAGTGTTTGCTTATTGCCTTGTTGTCAGGAGCTACCTGTAGTCGAAGTCTATCTACAATCTCGCTGGCCATCTCCCGCTGTGTCGCCATCAGCTCCGAGGTCTTACGATCGTAACGTTCGCCCCACAGCAGTTTGTTATAGCGCACGTCGACCAGCTCCGCGCTGATGTTGAGATTGTCCCCACGTTGGGTAACGCGACCTGAGAGCACCGCATTTACGCCCAGTTCGCGACCCACCTTAAATGGATCAGTCTCTTTTCCCTTGTAGCGGAAAACGACACTGCGCGGACTCACCTTCAGATTAGGTAACTGTGACAGACGATAAATCAGGCTCTCGGTCAAACCATCGGCCAGATACTCCGTATCGGGATCGCTGCTGCTGTTATCGAGCGGCAGTACGGCGATCGACTCAATTGCCGCCTCGGAATTGCGCGCGTGCTGGTAGTAAGCGAAGAGGGCGACCGCGCCAATCAGTATCACGACCGCGAGGCCCACAAATAGTTTGTGCTGTTTGAGTCCCTGAACCACGTACTCAGCACTCGAGACTGCTGGCGAGATCGACCTGCTTTCGGCGGCAGTAGACTGGACCGTTGTGCCGCTGGACGTGGTTTCACTATGCCCTGAAGGCGGCACAGTGTTTTCAAAGCCGTTGCCTGCGTCCAACGCGCGCCGCAATTCCTTCAACTCAATCGCCACGTCTTTGATTGCCTGGGACCGTTCCTCAGGATCCTTAGCCAGACAGCGACGGATGATGCGCTGCAAATCCGGCGGCGCGGAAGGGTTAAGATCTTTGATCTGGGGCGCCGGTTCATAGATCAAACTGTGCAATGACTTGACGACCGAGTCGCCTTCAAACGGCTTGTGTCCGGTAGCAGCTTCAAACAGGATGCAGCCGAAAGAAAAAATGTCTGAACGCTGATCGATCTGATTTGTCTTGCCCTGCGCCTGCTCAGGCGACATATAACCGAC
>JAWVCT010000020.1:0-10166 GCA_033858155.1 Blastocatellia bacterium | reverse complement strand
CAAAGCGCTTCTATCAGAACAAGCCACCGACGATTCTGGATGTACCAATAGACATGCAGTGGGGCGCGTTGGACATTCCCGATCCGGAAACGCCAGTGGGCGCGCGCGGCATCGGCGAACCGCCGGTCGGTGGCGGGTGCGCGTCGATCTTGAACGCGCTGTCGGATGCGCTGGGGGACGAAATCTTCCAACGTGCGCCGGTAAACCTCGACACGATTCTGACGTCACTGGAGGCGGGCCGGCCGATGCAACATCCGTTGACCGCCCACATTTGATTTGAGAGGAAGGATCAATGGCTGTAATACATGATGTCATGCCTTCATTTGAATTGGTTCAGCCGACTTCGGCGGCTGAGGCACAGAAGATCCTCGAACACAACGGCAGTGACGCTTTGATATTGGCCGGTGGAATGGACAGCTTCGACTGGCTTAAGGATCGGATTAAGCGGCCGAAGATCGTAGTGGATTTGAGCGGCATCGATGAACTCAAGGGAGTTCGCACCATTGCCGACGGCATCGAGATCGGAGCGATGACTACGCTCACCGAAATCGTTAACAACGAGACTATCAAACAAAAGTACGGTCTGTTGGCTCAGGCGGCCGAGTTAGTAGCATCTCCGCAAATTAGAAACCAGGGCACAATCGGCGGCAACGTTTCGCAGGACGCCCGCTGCTGGTATTACCGAGCAGGATGGCCCTGCTATCGCGCGGGCGGGAACATCTGCTATGCCGACGATCCGGATGGGCGCAACCGGGAACACGCTATTCTTCATGCCGACCGTTGTGTCGCGGTGAATCCTTCCGACTCGGCCCCAGCCTTGATCGCACTCGATGCCAAGTTTGTCATGCGCACACCCAAAGGCGAGCGGGTCGTCGATGCCGAGGATTATTTTATCGGCCCTGAAATCGATATCACTCGGTTACATATCCTGCGGCCTGGCGATCTGCTGACTGCGATTCGCATTCCCGCCACCTGGGCGAATACAAAATTCTATTTTGAGAAGGTTCGTGATCGAAACGTTTGGGACTTCCCGCTGTTGAATATTGCTTCAGCAATGGTCGTGTCGGGTGGAACCATCGAGCGAATTCGGATTGCCGTCAACGCCGCTGCCGCTCGGCCACTGCGATTGAAAGCTGTCGAGGATGCTGTGCGCGGCAAGGCGCCCAATGCAGAAACCGGGGTGATGGCCGGCAAGCTGGCCGTGCGTGGGGCGGTGCCGTTGCAGTTCAACGGCTACAAGATTCCGCTGATGCGAAACCTCGTGAAGCGGGCCGTCGGCGGAGTAGAGGAGGCAGCGTGGACCGTATAATCCAGTGGGCCATCGACCCGTGGGGACAAAAGGTTCCCATCCATATCGCGTGGTTCCTGATCTGGGTCGCCGCGATCGGAGGATTGGTATTCCTCATGGTCCATGCGGTTTACGTCCGGTATTTCGCAAAAGCCAGGCGATTTGCTAAGGACGATCCGAGTGACATTGCATCCAGCCTTCCCGAACGAATTCCGAGACACTCACTTACAGCGCGCCTCTTTCACTGGATCATGGCGGCCTCGATGCTCACGCTCTTGTTTACCGCGTTTCTACCGAAGGTGGGAGTCCAGTTCGATTGGGTCACCTACCATTGGATCGCGGGCGCTGTCTTGACGGCTTCCGTAATCTTCCATGTGTTCCATGCCTCATTCGTTCTGGACTTCTGGTCAATATGGCCGGACAAGATAGATCTGCAGGACGCCTTCAGGAGAACACTTCGTTTCCTCGGCCGAACAGCGCCGCCGCCGCGAAAGTTTGCGAAGTATCCCCTGGAGAACAAGCTCTATCACCTGGCCATCGTAGCGGCCGGGCTGTCGGTAATCGGCACGGGTGTGTTCATGATGTTCCGCGTCCGCACGATCTTCTTTCCGCGCAATCCCTACCTGTTCGGCGACATGACCTGGGGATTGATGTACGTGTTGCACGGACTGGCGGGTGTGGGGCTGATCGGATTGGTGACGGTACACATCTACATGGCGGTACGACCGGAGAAGCTGCCGATCACGAAGTCAATGATCGTTGGTTCGATGAGTCGTGAGTTTTACCTGGAAGAGCACGATCCCCGCCGCTGGGTTGTTGACTCGAGTTCATTACCAAAAACTGCCGGCGAGGGTGCAAGAAATGGAAATCGAAGAGCGCTGTAACACAATCGAAGAGTGCTATGAGTTCATGCTGGCCTATGCGGCCCAGGGGCTTCCGACTGACAACGGCAACCGTTCGGGCGGACAAATTCGCGAGTTCCTGGATCTAGCCGTCAATGCCTTGAACGGCCTGGCAGAGAGTTTTGCCACTGCGGTACATAACGAGGGCCTTGAGCCGGCTGAAAAATACCAGGCCTTCTTCGACGTGCTGAACCGCGATGCCGGCGACTCACTCGCAGCCATGGAACTCGTGCTAGCGCAGCCCGCGATCAGCTCGCAGTTGATCGACAATTTAAATGCTTCAATTCATCTTCGCGCGCTGCTTACCGATCTATTTCTGGTCGATGAGCTGCTGAAAATGCAGCGTCAGGCAGCAACTCCTGTTGCCATTTCGCTTGGTCGCTGAAGCAGTCGATCAGTAGTTAAGAAAACCTCCTCTTTCTATCCGGTTCTGATCTGAATTATCCGCGTTAATCTGTGGCGAGTGTTCCTTTTGTTTTTCCCCCTTCTTCTCTAGGCTGATGACCACGCATAACCAGACGGTGACATTTGGTCACTCGCCCCGCACTCACGTTCCTGGCGTTTCAATAATTCCCTCGATTACCCACAGTTTTGGACCGCTCTTGCACTTCCGCCCCACGGCACGAAGAGTGCAATTGCGAACGAATATGCGCTCGTGCATTCAAGTCGAGGGCGCGACAGGAGGAAGAAAATGAGAATGAATTTACGAAAACATCAGGCACTGGCTGCATTGCTGACCATCGTTCTTTTAATGGGAAGCTTCGGAGCTTTCAATGTGAACGCCCAACGCCGCTCACGAGGTAATTACCACCGCGTTCACCACAGCAGAACCAAGGGAGCGCTTATCGGAGCCGGGGCAGGATTGCTTGGAGGCGCACTGATCGGCGGGAAGAAAGGCGCGTTGATCGGCGCGGGCGCGGGCGCCGGAACCGGGTACTTGATCCAGAGACATAGGAACAACCGTCAGCGTCATTATCGTCGTTATTACCGACGCTACTAGGACGAGCCCTGGTAAAGCCGAGGCGCTAATGAAGCTCGCACCGACAAACGCGCTTGATTTGAATGCTTTGAAACTTTGAAGGGGCGTAATCATGATCAGTGTCACCATCGACGGTGTGGTCCAGGAAGCCCAGGCCGGTGAACGGTTAATCGACGTCGTCAATCGCACGGGCAGCAAAGTTCCGCAGGTCTGTTATCACCCGCAGCTTGGTCCAATCCAAACGTGCGACACGTGCATGGTCGAAGTTGATGGTCAACTCGTCAGGGCTTGTGCGACTGCTATTTCAGACGGACTAGTGGTTGACACAAAATCTGAGGCCGCTGACAAGGCACAGAGAGAAGCATACGACCGTATTCTCGGCAATCACATGCTCTACTGCACGGTCTGTGACAACAGCAACGGCAACTGCACAGTTCACAATACAGCGAAGCTCCTGGCCGTCGAGCATCAGAACATTCCATTCCGGACCAAGCCTTACGAAGAAGACCATACGAATCCCTTCTATCGATACGATCCGAATCAATGCATTCTCTGCGGCCGCTGCGTCGAGGCCTGCCAAAACCTCGAAGTGAATGAAACGCTTTCGATTAATTGGGAAGATCCACATCCGCGGGTGCTGTGGGACGGCGGCTCGACTATCGGTGAGTCGAGCTGCGTGTCTTGCGGCCACTGCGTGACCGTCTGCCCATGCAATGCCCTGATGGAAAAATCGATGCTCGGTCACGCCGGGTTTTTCACAGGGCTGCCGAAGCCGGCGCTGGATGGGATGATTGAAGTAGTCAAAGGCATTGAGCCCGAGACCGGCTACGGCACAATCATGCGCGTATCCGAAGCCGAAGAGGCCATGCGCGAGTCACGCATTCGACGAACGAAAACGGTCTGCACCTATTGCGGCGTCGGTTGCAGCTTCGATGTCTGGACCAAAGACCGTCACATTCTCAAAGTCGAACCCCTGGAAGGCCCGGCCAATGGAATCTCAACTTGCGTCAAAGGAAAGTTTGCCTGGGACCATATCAACAGCACCGATCGGTTGACGAAGCCACTTATTCGAGAAGGAGACAGCTTTCGCGAAGCCACTTGGGAAGAAGCTCTGAGCCTGATAGCACGACGCTTGACCGAGATCAAAGCGAAGAACGGGCCAGACTCGATAGGACTGATCTCGTCCTCGAAGTGCACGAATGAAGAGAGCTATCTGATGCAGAAGCTGGCCCGAGCAGTCGTCGGCACCAACAACATCGACAACTGTTCGCGCTACTGCCAGTCACCGGCGACGGTGGGTCTATTTCGAACGGTGGGTTACGGCGGAGACTCAGGCTCGATCTCAGATATATCCCAGGCAGACCTGGTACTTATTGTCGGCAGCAACACGGCGGAAAGCCATCCGGTAATCGCTACTCGCGTAAAGCGAGCCCACAAACTGCACGGTCAAAAGTTAATCGTCTCTGACCTGCGCGAAAATGAGATGGCGCGGCGCGCCGACGTCTTCCTGCACCCAAAGCCCGGGACCGATCTCATCTGGTTATCTTCAGTGACCCGTTTTCTGATCGATAACGGACTCGCAAAAACTGACTTCATCGACAAATGGGTGAATGGCTTTGACGAGTATCGCAAGAGCCTCGAGCCTTTCACTTTGGAATTTGCCGCCGAACGATCTGGCCTGCCGATTGAAACATTAAAAAAGGTTGCGCACATGATTGCCGAGGCAGAGCGTGTCTGCGTTCTCTGGGCGATGGGGATCACCCAACATAGCCAGGGCTCAGACTCTTCAACTGCGATTTCGAATCTGCTTTTAGCCACCGGCAATTACATGCGTCCGGGAACCGGCGCTTACCCCCTACGCGGCCACAACAACGTACAAGGAGCCAGCGATTACGGATCGATGCCAAACAATCTTCCTGGTTACCAGTCGATTGATGACAAGGAAGTGCGCGCGCGTTTCGAAGCGGCTTGGAAGGTCACTCTACCGTCCAACAAAGGACTGGACAATCACGAGATGGTGGATGCCATTGAGCAGGGCAAGCTCAAGGCAATGTATCTGATCGGCGAAGAGATGAGCATCGTCGATTCCAACGCAAACTATGTTGGCGACGCGTTCTCCAAACTCGAATTCTTTGTCGTGCAGGAAATCTTTTTTGGCGTCACTTGCCAGTACGCCGATGTCGTTTTGCCGGCAACGCCAAGTTTGGAAAAGGAAGGAACGTTCACTAGTACTGAGCGGAGAATACAAAGGCTCTATGAGGTGCTCGAGCCGTTGGCAGGATGCCGGCCCGATTGGCAGATTATTCGGGACGTTGCGAACCAGCTCGGCGCCAACTGGAACTACCAGCATCCTTCGGAGGTCATGGATGAAATCGCCTCGCTGACCCCGCTGTTCGCGGGGGTGAGCTATGAAAAGCTCGAGGGATATAACTCTCTGCAGTGGCCCGTTGCCGCTGACGGCAGCGATCAACCGTTGCTTTACACCAAACAGTTTTTCTTTCCGGATGGTAAAGCGAGACTGTTTCCTTTGAAGTGGTTGGAAGCCGCTGAGCAACCCGATGCCGAGTTTGATCTCCATCTGAACAATGGTCGCCTGCTGGAACATTTTCACGAAGGCAACCTGACCTATCGCACCGAAGGAATTCGCGCCAAGACACCGGATACGTTTGTCGAAGTCTCACCGGAACTTGCTGCAGAGCGCGGAATCCAAAACGGAACCTGGGTGCAGCTCACTTCGCGCTACGGCAAAGTCCGAGTGCGCGCTTTGGTGACCGACCGAGTTAGCGGCAAGGAACTCTACATGCCGATGAACTCAGTCGAGAGCCCCATCAATCGTTTGACGAGCAGCCACACCGATCCCGTGACTCATACGCCGGCATACAAAGAGACTTCCGTGAAGATGACGGTGTTGCCGGAGATTGGCGAAAGCCCTCTGCCTCGGACCAATTCGCGCTGGGGTCATCCCACGCCGCAGCACGGAGTCGAAGTCGAGCGTAAATGGAGGCGAGCGGACTATCGGCCTCCGGGACCTCAGCTAGTTCAGATTCAACCGTGGCAGCGATAGGAGAGCATCGGAATTTCGAATTTCGAATTTGAAATTTGAGATTGGAAATTGAGGAGAAAAAGATGGCCCAACCAATTCCTTTACATCTGGCGCCGCGCGATCCGCGCGAGGGACTCAACTCGCGTCTTCAGCAAGCACCACTGGACCACGCTGAAGCCGTGTTGGCTGCGTACGAGGTCTTGCAGGGCTTGCACGATCACGGCGTGCTCGAACTGATGCGCGGCGCGCTGGGAGGAGGCGAGAAAATTCTCGAGCAGATCGTCGCTGTGGCCAGTGGCCCTGAGTCCATTCGTGCGACGCGCAACCTGCTATTGCTGGTCACCACGCTCAGCGAGATCGAGCCCGCCCTGCTTGCCGATCTTACGCGTGCGATTCCAAAGGCTTTGGTTCAGGCCAACGCCGAAGAAGCGAAGCCGCCCGGGCTCTTCAAACTCATGAGCACGTTTTGGAATAAAGATTTTCGCCGCGGGCTGGCCGCTTTCAACGATCTGCTGGTGGTGTTCGGGAGAAACCTAACGGAGAAGAATCTCGGGCATTAAACAAAGGAGGAGGAATCCATAATGCGCAGAATTTCGAGAGACATGTTGATGGTTGTCATCGCGGCGGCGGGCGTCTCAATTGTTATTTACACCACTTCGGCCCAGAGTGGCGTGTCATCTCCGGCGCAGAAGAAGCCGGGAGCGACGCCGTTCTCCGTTTGTAGCCAAAACGTAGATATAGCATCGCTCCTCCCAGGAGGAGCGAATCAAGATCCTGATGTAGCGGACATCAATTCATTCATAGACAACACCGAATCGAATCTGATTCAGCAAGTATCATCGGCAACTGCACTGGATCAATATCAACAAATTACGCTCCTCGGTAAGTTAGCGATTTACGATAAGACTCTTTCACCCGCGAAAAATATAGCGTGCGCAACTTGTCACGTCGCAAATGCCGGATTCTCGGGAGGCTGTAGCGTCTTCAATGCGACGATCGTGGCCGCGCCTGGAGGGGTAAGCGTCACAAATGCGGTTTCGCCGGCGCCGAACAGCCGACTTTCAGGCAGAAAACCACAGAGCTACGCGTACGCAGCCTTTGCTCCCATTCTCCACTACAACGCAACCCAGGGTGACTTTTATGGCGGAAACTTTTGGGATATGCGAGCAACCGGAGTTCGACTTAGTAATCCGGCGGCGGAACAGGCTCAGGGGCCTCCCGTGAATCCACTCGAGATGGCGAATCCAGATAGCGCTTGTTTTGTCTGGAAGATATCTCAAGGGCCGTATAGGTCGCTCGTTGAAACAATCTGGGGAAGCCAGTCATTTGCCATTAAATGGCCCGCAGATATCGCAAGTGTTTGTCGTAAGCCCGCACCGGCTCCCCAAAGTGATCCCTATCCAGTTCATCTCAGTGCGCGTGACCGAGGACTGTCAAATTCGACCTACGATCACATAACTCTTTCAATCGCGTCTTATGAGGCATCTTCGGAGGTAAGCTCTTTTTCATCAAAATTCGATGCCTGGCTGGCAGGCAAAGCACAATTGACCCCGCGAGAGAAGCGCGGCTACGAGTTATTTAATGGAATAGCACATTGCAATCAGTGCCACTCAAGCGGAACCGCCGTGAACGGAGTTGTCTCGCAAGCAGCAGAAGTTGCGCCCCTGTTTACTGATTTCACTTCTGCTAACCTCGGTCTGCCTCGCAATCTAGCGCAACCCTTCTATTGTGAATCAAAACCAGACCAGTACGGCTACGTCGCCAATACGCAGGGGCTTGCCTATAAAGATTTAGGAGTAGGAGGCATGTTAAGTGGTGCGAACAATCCTAACCCCCAGCAATGGCGACAGCTAGCCCTTCTGTTCAACGGGAAGTTCCAGGTCCCGACGGTGCGTGACGTTGACATGCGACCGCGCCCCGATTTCATAAAAGCCTACATGCACAATGGCTACTTAAAAAACTTGAAAGAGGTTGTGCATTTCTACAATACCTCTCAGATCTTTCCCAGGTGCGCGCAGGGTTCAACTGGCGAAAAGGTCACTTGTTGGCCAGAGCCCGAGGTCGCCGAAAACCTCACGCGTAAGATCGGGAATCTTGGCCTCTCTAATGAACAAGAGGACAACATTGTTTTGTTCCTGAAGACACTTACGGATGGCTTTGTAGCAACACCTGCTACAAGGCGATCAGGCAACTTGACCTTGAATAGAAGGAGAATCTATGCGCACTCATAATCGATGGATCATTGCTGCGGCTGGAGTATTGATGCAGGTTGCATTGGGCGCTGTGTACGCTTGGAGCGTGTTCCGGGCGCCGCTCGTGAAGCAATTCGGCTGGAGCATCTCGGAAGTAACGTTGACGTTTACGATCAGCATTTTCGTGCTGGGTATCTCGGCCTTCTTTGGCGGACTGTGGCTAATTCGAAAAGGTCCGCGGGTCGTCGCGATCACTGGAGGAATACTGTATGGAGTCGGAGTATTTCTCGCCAGCTTCTCGGCTAACAAACTCTGGTGGCTATACCTCAGTTATGGATTGATCGGCGGGATTGGTCTGGGCCTTTCTTACATCGTTCCGGTTGCGGTCCTGGTGAAATGGTTTCCGGATCGCAGAGGACTCATCACCGGCATTGCCGTTGGTGGTTTCGGCGCCGGCGCTCTGATTACGGCCCCTGTGGCTACGCGACTCATTCAGAGCGTCGGTGTATTGAACACGTTTGCTTATCTGGGCATCGCATATTTGATCGTGACGGTTGTCGCCAGCATGTTTATGCAGAATCCGCCCGAAGGTTGGCGACCCGAGGGTTGGGCGCCAACTGCTTCGCAAACTTCGCAACGGGCCGGACGCGATTACACGCTCGGTGAAGCGCTCAAGACCTGGCAGTGGTATGCGCTCTGGCTGCTGCTGTTTCTGAATACGTTCGCGGGCATTTCAATCATCTCGCAGGAGGCGCCGATCTTTCAGGAGTTGATTGGGGTAAGCGCGATTGTGGCCGCGAGCATGGTTGGAATAGCGAGTATTGGCAACGCATTCGGCCGAGTGTTTTGGGCTTGGGTTTCCGACTTGATAACGAGACGAGCAACATTTTTTGTGATGTTCGGCATTCAAGTTCTACTCTTCTGGCTTCTTCCCAGCGTCGCTACCGTCACCTTAATGACGATGATCGCGTTCGTCGTGCTCATGTGTTATGGCGGAGGCTTTGGCACCATGCCGGCGTTTGCGGCAGATTATTTTGGCTCGAAGAATGTTGGGCCAATCTACGGTCTGATGCTGACGGCTTGGGGCTGCGCCAGTATCGCTGGACCGGGAATGATCGCCTATATGCGACAGACGACCGGCTCTTATCGCGGAGCGCTTCACATAATCGCGGGAGTGATGGCGGTTTCAGCTCTGGTTCCCATCCTCGTGTCCCGACCCGGCGGTGGCGTCGCTGGTAACGTCGCCTCGCGAGGTCGAACTGACCGGGCTGGGCCGGTCCATCAACCTTGGAACACGTCGCCCGGCAGCCATTCATCGAGGAATGCATCATGAGGTCTATCCTGTCCTGGCCATTGAATAGAATTATTATTCTGGCCCTGCTGGGCGGGCTGGCATCGCTTCTGATCGACATCCGTTGGGAGCATCGAGTAGAGCTTGGGCGCCAATGGGAAACTTGGATCCCGCTCGTCTATATAGGACTGATGCTGATTGCCGGCGGCCTCGGTCTCTACCAGTGGAATAGCTGGGGACGCAGGGTCTTGCAGGTGGGCTTTTCTCTTTGCTTGATCGTAGGTGCGCTCGGAACCTGGTTTCATAGCAAGGGCGATCCGGTCGGTAACTTTCGCCACGTGCTGACTGCCTGGGTTGTACCGATTGGCACCAACGGCGGAGTCAAGATCGGGAGTAATCCTCCTGAAATGGCGCCGCTCGCCTTCGTCGGACTAGGGGTAATGGGTCTTCTGTGCTGCTCAAAGCGTTTTG
>JAWVCT010000019.1:0-25447 GCA_033858155.1 Blastocatellia bacterium | reverse complement strand
AGCGGGACCAGGATGCTACTTTGTCAAAACAAGAATTCCTTTATTGCCGTACGGTGGTTCTTTATCCCGCTCGCTACCGCTCGCGGTTCTGTAGCGACCTTCACATTGATTCCAGCACTAAAGTACTGAGCAAGGTCCTCTCTTGAGAGTCATGGAGAGGAACCAGATCGCGCCGGACCGCTCAGCAGTTCTTCGTACACATCCAACGTTAACCGCGCCGTCTGCTCCCAGGAAAACTTCGCCGCATGCTTTGGGCCGCCGGCCGCAAGCAACTGCCTCTGGTTTTCATCCTCAAGTAATTCGACAATGCTCCTGGCCAGCGCGTCCACGTCCAAAGGCTCCACCAGACGCGCGGCGCTGCCGAGCGTTTCCTGCAAACTTGGAATGCGGCCGGCAATCACCGGCGCGCCACAGGCCATGGCCTCCAGCGGCGGCAGACCGAATCCTTCATAGACTGACGGGTATATGAAAACTCTGCACGAAGAGTAGAGGGCACGCAGTTCGTCATCACTCAAATAGCCGGTGAAGCACAGTCGTTCGCTGACGGCTGATTTCCTGACAAAGTCGAACATGTCTTCCATCAACCAGCCTTCCCCTCCGGCAATCACAAGCTGAGGACGACGATCGCCTTGCGCGATGATCTGTTCAAAGGCCTTCAGGAGCGTGATCAGGTTCTTGCGTGGTTCGAGCGTTCCCACAAACAGCAGGAAGTCGTCTTCGACACCCAATCGTTTTCTTATCTCAGCAGTCTCTGCGAATGGTACGGGCTGAAAGCTTCGGCGCGCGGCGGAATGAATGGCTCGCACTTTTTCGGGCTGGATGTTGAAGTGCTGGCAGACTTCTCGCTTCACGCTTTCGGTCGGCGTGATGATCATGTCCGCGATCCGAACCACGAGCGGCAGACGCAGCCGCGCGCGACGCACCAGTCGAGACCGGTGCTTTTCGGGATGCAATAGCGCCGACAAATCGTGAATGGTGACGACACTGCGTCGCCTTCTCCAAAGCGGAACGTCAAAATTGGTCCCATGAAACAGGTCGAACGACGATCGGCGGACGTAGAGCGGCAAACCGACCGACCACCAATGGCCGCGAATTGACGATGCCCTCGGGGTCGCTGTGGAAAGATTGGGGAGTTGCGCGTGCTCAATTTCATCAAGCGCTGCTGGTTCAAAAGGAGCGGGTGAAATTAACTCGAATTGGTCCGAGGGCGAGATAAGCGCGAGAGCGCGGGCGAGTTCGAGCGTGTAATGGCCGACGCCCGTTCTGGGTTCGGCCAGCGGATACCCATCAATTCCTACACGCATTCATGGACAGCGCGAACCGTGAATGTTCGGACGAGTGTTGCCTGCGCGAGCGGGCTCAGCTCACAGTCCGAATCGCTGTTTGTATTCGGTTGAGGTGATAAAGGCCTTGACCATCTCGGCATTGACGAAGTTGCCGTTGAATTGGTTCAGCTTGCCCAGCCAGAAGTTGTAACCGCTATAGTCCGAATCGGGACCCGTGTTCGGATCGCGTTGCAGGTAGCCGAAGTACTGCATCAGCACAAACGCTCGATTGAATTCCTGCTGCGAAAGCATTGGATCCTCTGCTACCAAACGCAGGGCGCGCGCGCGGGCGGCAGTATCGGCGGGCGCGGAGCCGAGCTCGTTAATCGCCGCCGTTCGGTTTGCTCCTGAAGCAGGCGTCAGACCTGCGTTCACATAAAGCTGGTCAACAAACTGCTGCGCCGTCAGCCCGGATGAAAAAGCCGAGGTAAACCGAGACCGCTGCACAAAGTCACTAAAGAACGCCTGCTTGTTCGCTTCCAAAAGGGCTTCCCACCCGGTCGCGTTCACGATCACGTTGTGCCCGATTTGCCGTGTGTCCGGCAGAAACTCACTCAGACGAAGCGGCACCGGAGCGGTACTCGAGATGTTGCCGTAGGCCGCCTTGTAAGTCCGATAAACCAGGTAACCAGTCTGCTGAAACTCAATCGACAGGAAGAACGCTCCCGAGACATTAATCCGTTTTACCTCGATGCAAGCCTGATCGGTGCCGCACGAACTAATCTGATTGGTCCAGAAGGCGAGGCCGTCGGTATCCGGCTGGCGGTTCAGGAAGTCCAGGTATTGTTGCCTCACAAAGAAGTCCGTGGTGACGATCGGATTCGGCAGCGGTGAGCCACCGGCATTGATTGTGATGTGCGGCGCAGTGTCGTCCTGACGGCTGGACGCCACACCGACTGTTACAACGATCGGCACGTCTCCCGTATCAACCGTCGACGGCAAGGTAAAGTCGAGCTGATCGTTTCCGGGTAAATCGATTGACCTCGCCGCCGTGGCTGTGATCACAGTCGTGCCCACCCGAACCGTAATCGCACTAGCGAGAGTATTACGGATGCCCGTCAGCGAAACACGCAGCACCGTCGCCACCTGGGTGCCGGTCCCATCATTTGTCGTCACCGTGAACGGCTCAGGCGTGCACACCGCCGGATTAGTTATGTTGCAAACCTGCGCGCGCCCTAACGGACCGTTCGTAGATGTAAAGATATCGGGCTGCGCACCTACAATGTCGATCGAAGCACGCACGACCGTCCCATTGTTATTAATCACGACTGGATAAGTGCCGGCCGCTAATCCGATCGGCACGACGAACTTGATCTCACCTGATCCGATCGCATACAGGCCGCAGGCCGCGTTATTGATTGCCACCGAAACGCCGTTCAACTCGACTGGCAATGCCGGCGCCCGGCCGGATTCAGATGCATTGCTATTGCTCACCGTCACGCTCGTCGGCGCCAGACTGACGCTCGATTGAAAGAAAGCGAGTTCACCCGCGGCCAGGCCGGTAGGCGTCGGACTACCTGACGGCGAAGGCGATGGACTCGGTGTCGGACTGGCAGTGGGCGACGCGGTCGGGCTGGCCACTGGCACCGCCATACGGCTGGCCCCGGTGAACGCCGTCAGCGTCCCAGGCGACTCAGTCACGACGGTGGGCAACAACTGGTAGAAGACTTCATCTGAGCCATCCGCGTTGCCGCCGCCTAACTCGACCGAAGTCAGGCTCATTACGATGCGCGTCCGAGTGTTGCTCGGAATTCCGCGCACTCCCGTGAAGCCCGGAATATTTGTCAGACGCTTGAAAGGGCCGGTCGATATGGCCGGAATCGGCGCCAGGAAAAGCTGTTCCACGTGTCGGCTATTCAAGCCGGTGGTTGCGTCCAGTTCAGCCGTGGGGAACGTTCCGTCGGTATTAAAGTTCAAAGCCGAAGTGAAGACGACCGACGCCGGATGCAGGGCAGCGTCATAGTCAGTGAAGGTCGGAAAGTGGAGTATGTCTCCCGGCGCCGACAGGGCGCGCGGTCCAACCTGGGCAAAGGTGTCAGCCTGCACATCGTAAAGAAAAGTGACCGGGAACGCAGTCGGCGCGGCGTTGGCTTTCGGATCGGCGGCCGCGGACTCGAAGGCGATGAACTTGCCGTCACGACTCAAGCGGCGGCCAAAATGGAATCCGTTCACTGTCGCGTGCGTAGTTGTGTCGGTCAACGTTTTGGTTACTTGTTTCAGACCGCTAACCGCACCGGTGCCTTTGTTGAAATTGGCGAGATAGACCTCGGCGTTCAAGTCGTCATTCGTCGCTGTTAGGTTCCCACTGGACACAAAAGCCAGCACAGAGCCGTCGCTGGAAAGACAAGGGTTGGAACTGAAGATTTGGTTGTTGATAGACGCTGATTTTGTGTTCGTGACCTGGGTAAACGTCGAGGATCCGAGCACGTTGAGAAACACTTCGGGATTCGGACCTGCCGGAACCGCGCCGGCATCGAGGTTGCCGCCCGCCACGAGATCTCGCGTGGAAATAAATGCAATTACTTTCCCGTCATCGCTGATCGTCGCTTCGCGATTATCGTCCGCTACCTTTGGCGAAAAAGTCGAAGAGCCTGCGCTTGGCGGAGCGCTCGCCGGAGTGTTGGTAACCCGCGTGAACGTACCCGTTGTCAGATCTATCGGGCCCACGTTTGCTCCACTGGACAGGGCTGACTGGGGAATATCTGCAACCGTGAATGAATAAGTCCAGATCTCCCAATTTCCATCGCTGGCCAGGGTGCTAGCTCCCGGGGCAGCGGGATTCGTGCCGTCAAAACTCGCCGGACTAACCGGGGCATTCGAACTGAAAACGATCGTATAGGTGCGCTGACCCGTAACCAGCAGGGGCTCCAGACTAATCATCGGGGCGTTGTTGCTGATTTCAATCGCGACACTGGATGGATCCACGGGCGTCGGCGTCGGACTGGCGGTGGGTGAAGGACTAACCGAGGGACTTGGACTCGGGCTGGGCGTGGGCGAAGGGCTGCCCGGCGGATTCAGCACGCTCTTAGTGTCCGTAAGCTGAAAAATTCGCCGCTGCGCGTAATCAAACAGAAACAGCTCGCGATTGCCGTCCTGATTGTTGCGCGTGGCGGTCTTCTCTGTCGCGATATCGCCGCTGGATTCAATGACGACAAAGCGGCCGTTGGCCGAGGTATCTCCCGCAAAAGAATCGCGGCTCGAATGAGTTACCTGGGTGACAAACGGATCCGGAGTGGGATTAGCGGGCGCCTGCGCCGAAGTAAGGGCGCTGGCGACGAGCATACACGCCGCCGCGGCGCATAAAAAGGCGATTACCAGTCTTATCATTAAGAATATGAACGAACGATCAAAGTGCTCACTGGGGATTTGAGCCAAGCCAGCAAGAGCGACTACCCCGAAATATTAAGCAGTCAGGCCGGTCATTGTAAGCGTTGGGCCGCCGTAACCGCAAGCCGCCACTTCGCTCGATAGTTATTCAGTTAGAGTTCAAGCTTAGCTTGCGTCTGCATGGCAACCTGAAAGGTTGAACTCTGAACCCTAACGATGACCCTCGCTTAGTTTCCGGCGAACCGCTGCTGGTTGCTCACAATCCGGAAATACATGCCTGTGCTACATCAGACACCAAAGCGGTGGCGGTATTCACTCGAATTAATGAAGGCCTTGACCATTTCGGCGTTCTCGAAGTTCCCGTTGAATTGGTTGAGCTTGCCGAGCCAGAAATCGTACCCGGTATAGTCAGCATCCTGTGGGTCGTTCGGATTACGCCGCAAGTAGCCGAAGAACTGCATTAACACAAAGGCGCGGTTCTTCTCTGCGCTGGCCAGCGTCTGATTTTCAGCCACCGCGCGCAGAACCTGGGCGCGCGTTTTAATGCCGGCGCTGAGGTCGCTCACCAACTGGTCGTGCTGGGCCGTCGACAAGGGCATTACGTTGGCAGTGGCAGCCCTTGAATTCAGCTTGTCTACAAACTCAGTCGGCGTCAGCGTTAAAGGATAGTCCGTCAAGAATCGCGGGCGTTTGACGAACTCTTCCGCGAAGGCAGTCTTGTTGTCGTCGATCTGCTGTTGCCAGTTCCCCTGTCCTACGACCACGCCCTGACCAATTCTCTGCGTGTCCGGCAGAAACTCGTTGAGCCGGATTACCGGCACCGAAATCGGATGCGTCCCACCCAATGTTGATGTGCCGGAAGCGTCACCATAAGCGGCTTTGTAGATGCGATAAACCAGATAGCCGGTGTCCTGAAACTCAATCGAGAGAAAGAACGCGGCCGAAGTATTGATGCGCTGCACGTCAGTGCACGACGGTTGCGGAGTGCAATTATTGATGTTGTTCGTCCAGAAGTTCAGACCGCTCGCATCCGGCTCACGATTCAGAAAATCGATGTAGTGCTCGCGCACAAAGAAGCTCGACGTATCGATCTGATTTGTGCCGTTGCTTCCCGTCTCGTTGTCATTGATGGTGATCGTGATTGTCGCGGGTGAGCCGAGGGTCACGTTACTACCGCCCGCGGCGCTGAGATTCAAATTGAAAGTCTCGGGACCTTCAAGATAGGCATCGTCCACGATCGGAATCAGAATATTTTTCGAAGCCTCGTTGGCGGCAAAGTTGAGTGTTCCCGAAGTCGCGATATAGTCGCAACGCGAAGACGCTGAACCATTGATCGCGGCGCAATTGTTTGAGCCAGAGTCGGCAGTGGCATAGTTGATCGATGCGGGAAAGGAAGTGTCGCCGGCGCGGTTCACTGTCACCGTGGTGCTCACCTGACCTTCATTGACCGAAGACGTAGTCGCACTGAACTGCACCGTACTGGCTCCAGGACTGATCAGTGCCGTTTCCCAAACACCGCGGCCGTGCGTGGCGGCCCGCAGGAGTCGGAAGCTCGGCTGAATTTGCAGATCAAACACTGACGATCGCGGCAGGCCCGTACCAAACGGGGCCCAGTTCGCGCCGCCATCCGTCGAGCTGTAGACGCCGATGTCCGTGCCTGCATACAAGTTGTTCGAGTTCAGCGGATCGACTACCAGCCCGTTGATGGGAATGCTGGGAATGCCGTTACCCGCCGCGGTCCAAACAGCCGTCCCGGCCGGAGCGCCGGGAGCAGCAGCCGCCACCAGGTTGGAGATTTTCCAAATGCCCTGGCCTGAGGGAGCAAAGAACGAGAACGTCACATAACCGACGTTCTTGTTGTTAGGATCGATCACCGCCCGGCCCACGAATTTGTTTGACGTACTACCGTTCGGATTGGTGGGGAACGATCCGCTGGTGATATTTATGAGCGATGAAGCACCAGCCGACGTCGCCCACACCTGCCCGTTTTGCAAACCAACCATGCGGATGTTATCGCCCTGCGGCGAAACGGCAATCGTACTAATCGGACAGGGCCCCGTAATTGACGTGCTGCAAGGGGTTGAATTAATGGGAGCTTGACTGATAACCGTCATCGTGTCGCCACGATCGGTAGAACGATAGAGCTTTTCAGTCCCGAAATAGACTGTGTTTGGCGAACCTGGTCCCAACGCCATCGGGGCGTAGAAGAGAACATTATCGGAAAGGTTGAGTCCGTTCTGAATATACAACGCAGTGCCATCGCACGTAATCGTCGGATCATTTGTATTGCCGAACCCCACGCCGCGCGTAGGCCAGAAATCCTTATTGGGTAGGCACGTTGTATTAACGGCCCGATCGAACGCGATCTGAAGACCCTTCCTATTAAAGAACGTGTGATACATCGTTACGTTAGTCGAGTCAGTCGCGCTCTGGTCGATCAGCGCATATCCTCCGTCGCCACTTTCAGCACTGCGCCAGTTACCTGACGATGACTGCTGATACTCCGTGCCGTTGTCCTGTGTCCCGCCAATCATCAGAAATCGATCCGTCGGATGCACGGCGATACTTACGAATTGCAGCGTGTTCAATGGAGCAGTGTTGAGATTGGTCCAGCCGCTCGCCGACGTGTTGTTTGCCGGCTTCTTCCAAATCCCTCCGTCATTCCCAGCAAAGATAGTCGAGGCGCTACTATCAAAGACAAGCGCATGCGAGTCGGCGTGCAAGCCGGTGTCATCGCGAAAAAATGTTGCGCCACCATCAATTGATTTCTTCATGCCGTCAGGACAGGGATCCGGAGGCGCAGGATTGACCTTACCGCGAGCATCACCGCCGAGATAGATTTCGTTCGCTGAATTCGGATTAACCGCGATCGCGATATCGTAAAAACACTGGCCCCCACAGAAGCCACCGCCGCCCGCGAGTTGGGTTAACCATCCGGAACTAACGTTGAACGGGTCGACTTGCTTGCGTACGGCTCCGCTGTTTGCGGTCGTACATCCCGTCGTCTTGTTTGGTGTTTCGCTAGTGGCTGCATATGCGGTGACCACCGAACCAACTTTGTTGATGGCAAGACTTGTGCGCACGCCGGCCTGCGCGGCATAGACCTGAGCAAAAGTCGGAGTGGCTGCAAGCGCGTTCGTTGTACTAAAGATGCCCCCGCTGATCGCGGCGCCAATAACCGCGACCAGAAGATTGTTCGGATTGCCCGGCTCCATCACGATGTCTGTCGTGTCGACGTTTCCTGTTCCTGGGCTGTCGAAACTCGAGTCTGTGGTGACCGCCAGTTTTTGAAATGTCACCAAGTCAGCCGGTGAGGATGTTGCATTCATCGAACGATAGACTCCGCGGGTTCCAAGAGGCGGCAGGCTACCGCTTAGAGCATTGCCGCCGCTACCAGCAACGCCGCGACCCGTGGCCACGAATATGGTCGCCGCATTAGTTGGGTCAACGACAATCTTAGTGATACCTCGGCCGTTGAAAACCTTGTAAGTAAGATTCCCGATCGTCTCTGACGGATTAATCGGTCCGACCAGACTTGGAGTTGTAGTGACCGTATCAATCCGATAGAGCCCGGTGCCAAAGAAACAATCACCGCAACCATTAAACTCACCCGTGCCGACGTACAGGACGGTCGGATCAGAAGGAGCGAGCGCCAGCGCTCCAATAACGAGCGAGTCTGCGCTATCGAACATTGCCGCCCAGGTTGTCCCGCCGTTCTGCGATCGCCACACGCCACCTTGCGCCGTGCCTAAATAAACATTGCTCGCATTGCTCGGATCCACAACGATCGCAGTAACGCGGCCAGACACGGCGGTATCTCCGCCTGCCAAGGCCTGTCCGTTGGTTATCGATGTTGGTCCGAGGGAAGTCCACGCACCACCGGCGTCGGTGCCAAGCGACGGCGTCAAGCCGCCGTTGACCATCGATTCAAGCCGCCGGCCTTTCTCCTGTCGATCCATCTGTGCGAGCGCGCGGCTGCGCAGCTCTGGATCGAAGGGCCGGCCCGGCTCGATACCACGCTTGCGGCCCAGGTACTCTCCGCGCAAACGCAGGTAAGTATCGCGATCTATCTTCGAGCCAAACTTTCCCAGATCGGCATCGACGGATTCGTCTTCATCGCCCTGCGCCGGAGCGCTGGATTGGTTCGACTCGGTGAAATTATTTGCCGGGGGCGGGGTGCGGTTGGCTGCGGACGAGCCAAAACTCCAAACCATTAAAGCCAGCAGCAACGCCGCTACTGAAGCTATCGCGATTGTCCTGTGTTTCATCTTAATACTCGTTTATTCAGGGGTGATACTTGATGGTAGAAACTTGCGAAGGAATCCGGTGCGAAAGAATTTCAAGCTCTGCTGGTTCGTGCGGTCGCGCTCCGTGCTTTGATCTGCTGTAAGCGGTTTAGGTTCGCCGGCCAATAGAAAGTATCGGGCGTTATGTATTTTCGACCTGGCAGGAAAAGCGTTTGTCGAAGTCATCGACGATCCCGGCTCAATCGCCTGTCCCAGAGCAAAGCAACTTTATTATCCGGCCCCGCCGATGTCAACGAAGAGTACAAGATCCGGGGCCGAGGACGGGGTCACGCCGGCAATCTCATCAGCCTTGATCACCTTCGTTTAGACGGCGGACTTGTCCGCCGGCGAAAGCAATGCCGGACAAGTCCGGCATCTAAACGAAGGGTAAATAAATAAACGAAGGTCGAGAAAACGAGATCGGGAATGAACGACGTCGGGAGAAAATACCAGGGCGGCGTAAAATCAAAGAGAAACACCCAACCTACTTCGCCCACTGACCAATCTTCTCAGTTCCAAAAGTCCCGATGCCGTTTAGCCGGAACGCAAAGACGATTCGATTCTCGTTACGCAGGCCCACGTTGAACGTGTAATCCTGCACCGTGACCGAGCAACAATTCCAGGTATAGCCGAGGGTCGCCGTCGAACTAATCAGAGATCGATTGCTGCCGGCAAACGGATGCTTCTGAAAATCAAAGAAGAGCGACAGTCCACCAAACAATCCCTTGTCGCGATTGCCGAGAAAGATCGACGGGCTCCATTGCGAGCCGCGCAAAGTGCCGGGCTCTCTGCCGGCCGCGTCGGCATACTGTTGCAGACTCGGCACCAGCGTCACGGCCCGGGTGTAATAGAAAGTCGAGAACGCCTGGATCAGCGCGCGGTTGAGGCCAAAGGTGGCCGACATCGCCCGCACGCTGCCTCCGTTAGTGTCGAGGTCAGTGCGAAAGTCCGCGAACAAATGTTCTGACGGACGATAGCGAACGTCTACGTTGACGGGTGAAAACTTGCGCGGCACCGCTCCATAGGTGAAGCCGGAGAAAGTGTCGATGGGATAGAACTGGTTCCGCCGGCCCGGTATCAGGGCGCCGCCGAAATATGGATCAAAGAAGTATTTGCCGCGGACGGTAATGGTTAGTGCTTCGTAAGGCTGGGTGGCGAGGGAAGATTTTTTCTCGCGGGCCACGCGCTCGGCCTTCTTACCCACGGTCTCAGTAGATCGCCGGGTATAGAAGCGATTCGAAATGCCGTATTCAATCTCGTTGGTGTCGGCGATTGCGTCCACGTAATCAAAGCGAATGATTTGATTAAAGTTGTCGATGCCCGCCACGCGTCGATAGATCAGGTAGGGCTCGATCACATGTCGAAACCGAACCGAACCATCAGCGCGCCGGAAGTTTCGCGCCAAAGCGGGCGGCCGCAGGTCCAACTCGAGTTCGCCATAGCCGCGCACCACGTCGCGAGCGGACACGAGACCCGTCGCCGGATCGATTGAGTTTGAATAGTAAGTGGCCCGCACGCCGCCCGTGGCCGTCAAAGACCAGCCCGAGAAATTCAGCGGCACAGAGAGGCTCGGATGAAGATCGAAACGCTGCACGATCGAAGGCGTGATGATCGGATCGCGTCCGGCTTGGGCGCGAAACGTCGCCAGGTCACCGGGGGTCTCTTTGCGACTGACACCTTCGACCGCGCTCTCCCAGGAGTAATAGACCGGGATGTTCTTGAACCAGTGCAGCGGCGACGGGCGGCGATCGAGCGAGACGCTGGGCAGCTCGCGAATGCGAATCTGCGAGTCCTGCAAAGACGTCGCCTGCGTGTTCAGCCGAAAGTTAAAACTGTATGCGTGATAATTCTTGTTGATGAAAACCTGCGAACGTTCTTCCGGTGAAATCGCCTGCTGGATCGAATCAGAGAAAATCTGGCGGAACGCCAGGCTGGATGTGATATTCACGTCAGCCGCCGCCAGAAATCCATTGGGAAAGTAATGGACGGCATCGATGTAAAAGCTGGAGCCCCCCTGATTCGGATGTGTCGCATCCTCTTTCGGTCCGAGCATGCGATCGAAGACAGTATAGAAACCCATGTTGAAAAACGAGCGCGAGTTTGCGCGCGTGCGCAGATCGCCGCCGATGCCGATGCCGCGCTGGGAAAAGAAATCACCGCGCAGGGTAAAGTCGGCCGAGCGCCCGAGGGTCAGATAATAAGCGTCGGAAACACGAAAGCCCTTCGCGCCCGAGGCGCTGAAGGTCGGCGTCAGGAATCCCGATTGCCGATCGTCATGCTTGAGCGACAGAGAAGCATAGGGCAGGTAAATGATCGGCACATTCTTGACGCGGAAGGTGGGCGAGGAAATCTTTACCTTGTCACCGGTTTTGATCTTCGCTCTCTTCGCGCGAAAACTCCACTTGGGTACTTCTTCATCGCAGGCCGTGATCTCGCCATTGATAACGATGATCGTCGTCAGGTTGACTCTCTCAACCCGGTCGGCGGTGAAGTACATGCGAGTGCCGTCGTTGGTCTGGTTGGTATAACCGGTCGAGTTGAGAAAGAAGCCGGTCTTCGTCTTGTAATTCCATTCCGCCCGGCTGCCCGTGATGCGCTGCTGTTCGCCCTGATCAAAGACGACGTTCCCTTCGGCGACAACCAGGTTGGTTGCGTCATAGACAGTGATCTTGTCGGCTTGCAAACGGTACGTGCCAATGCGCGCATCGACATTGCCTTCGTCAACTTCGACAATTGCGCCTTTGGTCCCCGATACGACTTTTGTGGCAGCATCGACCGTTAGCGTATCGCCGGGCTGGATTGGCAGCCCCTTCCCCGACGACGTCGGGCGTACCGGCTGATTCTGTTGCAGCGGGTTAACGTTCGGAGTGTCGGTGATTGGGTTTTCGACCTTGCGATCGACAGGATTTGTTTGCTGCGCGTTGGCGTGTCCGGCGCAAACGCAGGCGAGCGCTACGCATGCCATGAGCGGCAAAACGCGCGTTAGTCGCAACCTGTTTGTCGAAGCAGTTGAGCGCACGCTTGAAAGCTGCCGACCTCCGCGCCAGGGCTATAAACAATTGCGCCTTCTGCGAAAAGGAGAACCCGCAGCAGGCGCGCCGTTGTCGCTAACGGAATGCGCCGATGCTAACATGCGCGCGCGACGCGTCACAAGGAGGTCGTCGTTCTGTAGCGCAAGTTGCCAACTTGCGCGCCGTCACCTTTCGCAATTTAACAAATTGCACTACATGACCAACTCTCTCAGACTAATGATCGTGGCCGGCGAAGCGTCGGGAGACGCGCATGCCGCGGCCCTCGTGCGCGCGTTGCGCCAGGCGGCGCCGGAAACAGAATTCGATTTCTTTGGCTCGACCGGGACTCTAATGCGCGCCGCCGGCGTTGATTCCATAGTGCAAGCAGACCATCTGGCCATTCTCGGCCTTTGGGAAATCGGTCGGGCCTTACCGAAATTCTGGCGCGCTTTCGGCGAGTTGAAACGCGCGGCCATTGACAGAAAACCCGACGCGGTAATTCTGGTCGATTGGCCTGACTTTAATTTGCGGCTCGCACGTTGGCTGCACCGGCGCGGCGTGCGGGTCATTTACTACATCAGTCCGCAACTTTGGGCGTGGCGATCCTACCGGGTGCACGGCGTGCAGCGCGACGTCGATCTATTGCTTTCGATTCTGCCCTTCGAAAAAGATTGGTACGCCGCGCGCGGCATGACGCAGGTCGAGTACGTCGGCCACCCGCTTACCGGCGAAGTGCGCGCGCGCTACGGACGGGAAGAATTCTGCCGCCGCAACGATCTGGATCCTGCGCGGCCGATTGTCGCGCTGCTGCCGGGCAGTCGTCACAAAGAACTGGTGCGCATTCTGCCGCCAATGCTCGCGGCGGCGTCTTTGATAACCAGTGATCGTCCGGAGGTTCAGTTCGTCGTCATGGTGGCTGCGAATCGCGATCCTCAGGAAGCGCGAGAGATAATCGCGGCGGGCGATTATGATTCGGCGCTGAAGGATTCGCTGCGCGTCATTCATCGGGAAACGCGCGAAGCATTGGGCGCGGCCGACGCGGCGGCGGTCGCCAGCGGCACGGCGACGCTTGAAGCTGCTTTGCTCGCCACGCCGCTGGTCGTTGTCTATAAAGAGTCGGCGCTTAACTGGCACACGCTGGGCAGTCTGATTACGGCTGAGCATTACGGTTTGGTGAATCTCATCGCCGGGCGACGGCTGGCGACGGAACTGATTCAGGATCAATTGAACGGAGAGTCGCTCGCGCGCGAGTTGTTGGCCCTGCTCGAACCGGATCGCAACGCCGCGGTGCGCGCCGAATTAAAAGAAGTAGCCGCAAAGATTGGCGACCCCGGAGCTTCCGATCGAGCCGCGCGCGCCGTTCTGAATTTCCTGGGTAAGCCTTCTTAGCGGCCGGCGTCCCGAGAACGACGTCCTTTTTGCAGTGCGGCGAATTGTCGCCGCTTTCCAAAGCGCTAGTCAGCGCACTCCAAATTAGTACTCAGTCTCCGCGATTTCGGCTGGGCTTCGCTACTTACTTTTCCAAACCGCCCCTTAAACCTCGGCTTTTTGGCCTCAAAACAAAACTCTGGCGCTCCTGGCCCCGTTTTCGGTAGAATGCCAAAGGCGAGCAGGGTATCGCCCTCCTTCTTCTCGCTATCTTCTTCGGATTAACTCACATTCACGGATAGCAACAAATGACTGCAAGCGTTGGACTGGCAATTCAGAGTGTTGGCATCCTCCTCGTAGCATTACTCTCGATGTCGATGCGCGGCTCCATAAAGAGTGCGTCCTTGAAGTGTTGGACGCGCGCCTGGCTGAGTCTGTCGATGGCCCTGCTGTGTTTGTTCCTCGGCTTCCACATTGTCACCGGACACCTGCTGTTTTATTCGGTGTACTTCTTTGGCGAGTACGCCTTTGGTTTGATGTTCATTGGGGGCTGCCGATATCTCGCCAGCGGCGCCGGCATGACTCATCGTGGCTATTCGATGTTGATTCCCGCCGCGCTGTTGGCGATTGTGCTGCCCCGGCTTTCCGCGGACTTCAACGATCTCTTCATGGTGCAGACGACGATTATGGCGGGACTCTTCGCCGCCTCTTTTATCTCGCTTTGGCCGGCGCTGCGAAAACAGTCAAGTCCGGGACTGCGCATCATGGCTGCGGCGCTATTCCTCTTGACCATCAATTTCCTGCATTACCTGCCGGCGTTTGGAGCGCGCAAGGGTCTCTGGGGAATGGTTGTTCCGTTGGCATATCTGCAGTACACATCGATCTTCGATTTGATTCTGGAGATCCTGCTGGGCTTTGGGACGATTATGGTCCTGCTGGAAAATGTCCGGAGTGAAGTCGAGGCGACTAATCGCGAATTGACCATCGCCCGGGACAAACTCGAGCTAATGGCCCGTATGGATCCGTTAACTGAAGCCCTCAATCGCCATGCCTTCCATTCGTTGCTGAGTCGCGACGCGGCGAACCTGGATGCTACCGTGGACGGCTGCGTAGCAGTGATCGATATAGATAATCTGAAGCCGATCAATGACACGCTCGGTCATAGCGTAGGCGATAAGGCCATTCGCGCCGTCGCTCGGGCCGTTCGATCGCTGATTCGCGCCGACGACATGCTATTCAGATGGGGCGGCGACGAATTTCTGGTCCTGATGTTCAAGCTGCACGAAGAGGAAGCCAGCCGCCGTATGAGATCGCTGAATACGATTCTGGAAGAGAACGGCCGGCGATGGACGTCGGCCCCGGTTACAATCACAGTCTCTTCCGGAGTCTGTGGATTCGAGTCATTGAAAGATCTGGGACCAGCCATCGAACGAGCAGACCAGGCCATGTATGGAAGTCGCCAAAAGACACGCAGCGGCGGGAACGGAAATTTCATCGGGCGTGAACAAGTAATTCAAACTGAGTCCCAAACGTTCGAGCCCGCCGCAACACTATAAAAATTTCAGCGTCAATGTGACCGGGGTGTGTTCCCGGATGAGACGAGTGAGCCGCTCGCAATCAAGATCCTTAACTCGATCCTTGCATGGGTGAACTCATTCGGGTCACTTCCAACTCACGTTGATGCGTTATCACGAAACGGTCACATTGGTTCTTGTTCGCCTCGCTCTCGACCGCTAGAATCGCATTGCTCCCACCTCCCGCGCAGGATTTGAGCAAGACCCTAAACTGATTAAGGAGATTAAGTAACCCCTTTGAATACTCGTATACTGTTCCCCCGCTTGCTCGTCGTCTGTTTTGCTTTTATCGTGACCGCCAACGTAGCTGCCCAGAGTAGCGAAGCTGATTCCCGTCAAACCCGCACCGCCCTCGATGCCAACGGCGTTACGCGTCTGGAAACGGACATCGCGGCCCCACCATTGGGCGAAGAGCGAAGGCCGCGGATCGTTGGCTCGGCGCCGAAGGTTCCGTTGATGTCCCCGGCCCCCCTGTTAGCCGGTCGTTTTGATCGACTCTTGTTATCGGCCATCCAATCTCACTTGGGATCGCCTTATCACTATACTGGAACCGGTCCGGACTCTTTCGATTGTTCAGGTTTTGTGTGGCGCGCTTATCAGGAAGCCGGCTTTGATTTCAGCCGCGGCCCAGCACGTTCATACTGGGCGACCTTTGCTCAGCCGAGCCAGGAAGATCAGTTCAAGTTTGGCACGCTGGTTTTCTTCAGCGGCCTGGCGCATGTGGGGATCGTCGCGGACGAGCATGGCTTCTATCACTCTTCAAGGCATCACGGAGTGATCTATTCACCCTTCAACGATTACTGGCTTTCGCGCGTCGACGGTTTTCGCCGAGTGCCGACCGACTCGATGCCGGTGCCAGCGGCGAGCGCAAAGCCGCGCGCTGTCACGCCCGCGATCAATACGCCGGCATTTGCAGAAGCTAATCAGCCATAACGAGAAGGTTATGGGAAGTACGAAAAGGCCGCCACGGATGATTTCCGGTGCGGCCTTTTGAGTTTTGCGGCAACAGGTTTATCTAAGCGCCCACTTCGCTGCGCGGCACCACCACCGTGCCCGCCAACGAGTCACCAATACGTTGCTTGCGTTGGGAGGAGAAAATCGCGATGCCGGCCGGAATACCGCCGAGCAGGATGGGATTTGCTTCCAGAAGACGAGCTAGTGTGCGAATTAAATGAGCGCCCAGACCAGCACGAGTCCCGTCGATATTGCGGACGACCAGACCCTGCATAAACTTCCCGGGCGTGCGCGACCAGAGCGCTTCAAAGATGAAGAAATAGAACAGGTAGGTAAAGCAAACGACCGTGCTGCCGATAATCGCACTCTCGGTGTGAAGCAGGCCGGCCGTTAAGATTGAGATTAGACACGCCAGCAGGTTGTCGATTATGAAGGCGATGATCCTCGCCTTGCTGGCGTCGCCGATCAAATTCATTTGTCTGCTCAGAGAGCTAAGTCCGGCTCAGAAATCCGGAGTGCCGTTCTTTGTCGTGCTTTTCCCATACCGCGATGATTTTGTCGACGGCGACATAGCAAACCTCGCCCTCGTCGTCTTTCAAATGCAGTATGCCTTTCTCAACTTTGACCACGTCACCGCGCATGCTCGAAGTGGCGCCGCAAAAGACATCAATCCGGCGACCCGTCAGTGTTTTCAGAAATTCTTCCATTTGGTTTTACTTATTCCCGTTGCGAAACGTAATTTGGACCAGCGGCACGACCGTATCGTCGCCCTGTTGGACCTTTTCAAAAGTGAGCAGGTCATAGTAAGCGCAACGTGCCCGGGCCGGAAATTCGCGGCACACCAGGGGCCGCGCATGGTAGATCGTGCATTTCCGCGTTGTGGGGTCAAGAAATTTGCAGGCCTTGCCGAAAATTGGATCCGCTTTGCGCCGGAGGATGGCCTCGCCTTGCCAGGTAGTCGTAAACCTTTTCTGCGCCGTCTCAACCGGGATGCCAAAATGATTCGCCAGCCGTCTAATGTCGCGCGGGGTAACCTGCACGCGATCGTAGATCGAGCAACAATAGGCCGGACACTTGTCGCAGTCGTAATAGCTTCGTTCTGTTTCCGTATTTACCATCCCGGGTTCGCTGGTTATCGTCTGCTGGATTTCTGGTATTCACTGATCAGCAGTTTCATGAACTCGTCACGTCGTTCGTACAGCCTCCGAGGTTGCCGCGGTTTGCGTTTGGCTAAAGCATACGCCGTGATGATCGGCAGCGCTACTGTCGAGTCGAGGTAGCAGACAACTGCGTCCGGCAAACGATCGGGATCAACCTTGCCCCATGAGACCGCCTCGCCCGGAGTTGCGCCCGACAAACCGCCGGTGTCGGGCCGCGCGTCGGTGACTTGCAGAAAATAATCGTGGCCCCGTTCGTCTATACCCAGGACCTCCTGGATCTGTGGCTCGGTTTGCAGGGCGAAGTTCTTGGGCGAGCCGCCGCCGAGAATGAAGATTGCGGATTTCCCGCCTTTCTTTTTTCGAGGGCCTTTTTTTACCCGGTCACTACCGCTCCCCGTACTGACCTCGTTGTAGATCAACCCGCGCTTGGCGGCCAGCACGATCGACGCAGTCTCGTTCACATCCAAAGAAGGATCAAAGGCCAGCTTGTTTCCCTGTAAAGCCTTGGCCGCGACATTCATGCCGATCGAAGAGTCGCCCGGTGAAGAAGTGTAAAGCGGCACTGAGTGTTCGTACGCCGCGGCCAGCAGAGACCTGTGCTTCAATCCAAGTTTGCGTTCACGTTCCCACACATATCGTCCGGCCAAATAATGAAACTCCGCCGTCGACATGGGCCGCTGAAATTCCGGCGCTTCGATCACGCGGCGAAAGAACGCGTCGGTATCGAGCAGCACCGAGTAATCGAAAAAGATGTCATAGATACGCACAACTTCTTCGTCGCGCAGGACTATGTCGGATGTCTGCGCATTGCCTTCATGCATCTTAAGGCCGATTCCGAAATGCGTGTCATGGTAAAAATTGGCGCCCGTGGAAATAATCCAATCGATAAAGCCCGCCTGGATCAGAGGGATTAACGCTGACATGCCGAGACCCGCCGGCGTCAGCGCGCCGGTCAGCGTCACGCCAACAGTAACGTCGGGCTCGAGCATTTTCCGTGAGAAAAGCCAGCAGGCTTCGCGCAGTCGGGCCGCGTTGTAAGCCAGGAAAGTGTTGTCGACCAGATCGACAAGTTCAGTTGCGCCGGTGATTGGCTTTGGATCGATTCGCCGGCCGCGCAGAAATTTGCTTTGCTTCTTTGCCAAGACCTTATGAAATAGAGTTTGGAATTATCGAACGTGAAGAAAGATAGTCGGCGAGTCAGCGATCGTTGTCAACCGTCAGAACCGCCTGGGTAGCGGGCGGGTTAATCTCTGCCCGGGGTGCAGCTCTAGCAAAGATCAACCGCCCGCTACCGCAGGCGGTTCTGACAGGTGTTCCAGGCATTCGCGACAGAGACATCCGCGATAGCGCTCTTTCAACTCAGCGCGCGTTTCGTCACTCAGCTTAATCTCAGAACACCAGCAGCCGCTGAGTTTCGCGCCGCAGGTGAATGGACCGCCACAACCTTCGCAGACAGAAGGTTGACCCAGAACGGGCAAAATAATTCCGGCTAGTTTTCTTAGTTTCGTCTTCATCGGTTGGTGGCGGCGTCACCCGTTTCGGGTGCTCGCTTTACCCGCAGACGCTCGATGCGTTTTCCGTCGGCGGCCAGAACATCAACATCCAAACCGCGGAAGCTGAGTTGCTCGCCGGCGCGGGGCACGCTTCCCTTGTGCGCGATTACCAGGCCGGCAATCGTGGTGAAATCGTCGGCTTCGATCTCCATGTCGAACAGGCGTTCGATTTTTCCGATCTCAGTGCCACCCAGCACTTCATAAACGCCATCGCCAGTGGGAACGATCTCTTTCTCGTCTTCGCCGCTCTTATCTTCGTCTTCGATTTCACCCACGATCTCTTCCAGGATGTCTTCGACGGTAACCAGGCCGGCGACACCGCCGTACTCGTCAATCACCATTGCCAGATACGCGTGCGCTTTTTGCATTTCTTCCAGCAGCCGGGCCAGTGGTTTTGTTTCCGGAATGAAATACACGGGGCGGACGAAAGGCGCTATGGGGGCGTCGGCTTTGTTGTCGGCCCAGCAACGCAGCAGATCGCGTACATAAATCAGGCCTTCGACGTTGTCGATTTGATCGCGAAAGACCGGCAACCGCGAGTGCTTCGTTTCCAGTATCACCTCGCAGGCCTCGCGTGCTGTCGCCGTGTTGGGCAACGCAATGATCGCGGTGCGGGGCGTCATAACTTCTTCCACGGTCTTGTCGCCAAACTCAAAAGCCGAATGGATCAGTTCGCGCTCCTCTTCTTCGATGATGCCTTCAGCTTCGCCAACGTCGATCAACGCCTGGATGTCGTCGTCGTTGTCTTCGTCCTCTTCGTCGCTGTTGGCTTCCAGCATTTCTTCCTGCTGACGCAGGCGGTCAAACGAGCGATGCCAGGGCTCAGCCGCGAACGCGAGCATGCGATAGAAGGGCCTGAGGACCGGCAAGAGCCGCAGCAGCTTACCTTCAGGATTGCGCAGAGAGATCATTCGTGGAATGAACTGGCGAAAAATTCCCGCCAGCACCAAACCCGCTGCCAGTGAGATGAAGAGCGCGAGACTGTTGGCCGAAAACCATTGCAGAGAAATGTAGGTAACGAGGACCGAAAAAACCACCAGCAGAATTTGGATCGCGGCCGAGAGCGTAAAGCTGAACCGCGCTCGGTTTTCCAGAATCTCTTTGAGGAGCGGCGCAAAGCGCGCGTTCGGATGCTCTTCGGCTTCGGCGGCCAGCCGCCTGAGTCCGACGTCGCTCAATTGGCCGAACGCCATGTCAACGGTGGCGAGAGATGTCAGCGCCAAAAGCAGAAAAAAACTGATGGCTAATTCAATTTCCATAGAGGCGAGTCAATCGTAAACCCTAACGGTGAACAGACAAAGCTGGTTCCTCGAATCCCAACATCGAGTTTCAAAGGGATTACCCGTCTATCCCCAGTCGCTTTCGCAGTCTCAGCTCCAACCGATTCATTTCGCCGCGATCCGTTTCGTGATCATACCCCGACAGGTGCAGCAACCCATGCAGGATCAACTGCGCGATTTCGTCTTCCGTACTGAGCCCGTGTTCGTTGGCCTGGCGCTCGGCCTGCTCAATTGAAATCACGACGTCACCCAGGCTCAAGGCTTCCGCCTTCTCAAACTTGCTCTGCTCAGCAGGAAACGAAAGCACGTCGGTCGTTGCGGATTTGCCGCGCCACATTCGATTGAGCTCGCGCATGGCACGATCAGAAACAAATGCGATGGTCACACCCTCGGCCGGGACCGGCAAAGCTCGCGACGCCTCTGTCGTGAACATCTGCCAACGCGCACAATCAATCGGACGCTTTCGTTGCCGGTTAACGACTTCGATCATTATTTTATGCGAGGGCTCTGAAGCGCCCGCGCTCTTAAAGCTCCGTTAGGAGCGCAATATTTATAGCCCCGGACATTTATATAGCCGAGTTCCGTAGGAGCGGAACAACGCGTGCCGCTCCTACGGAGCTTAGAAGAAATGTTGACGACGGCGGGCTATAAATATTTCGCCTCTAACGAGGCGAAGAAGATCGCCCAGCGCACCAAGGAGGCATCAATCGGCCATCCGCAATCGGCAATCAAAAATCAGAATTGCCTATATCTCGCTCTTCTTCGTATGCGACTCGTAAGCCTTGATGATCATCTGCACCAGTTTGTGCCGGACCACGTCTTTATCGCTGAAGTAAACAAAGTCGATGCCGTCGATACCGGCCAGGACGCGCTCAGCCTCAACCAGTCCGCTGCGTTTGCCGTGGGGCAGATCGATCTGCGTTACGTCGCCGGTGATCACGGCCTTCGAGCCGAATCCGATGCGCGTCAGAAACATCTTCATCTGTTCGCTGGTCGTGTTCTGCGCTTCGTCCAGGATCACGAACGCGTCCGCGAGCGTGCGACCACGCATAAAAGCCAGCGGCGCTATTTCGATCACGCGCTTTTCCAGCAGGCGGGTTACCCGCTCGTAATCAACCAGGTCGAACAGAGCATCGTAAAGCGGCCGCAGGTAAGGATCGACTTTCTCCTGCAAATCTCCGGGAAGAAAACCCAGCTTCTCGCCGGCTTCGACCGCCGGGCGCGCCAGCACGATGCGATTCACTTGCTTCAGCATCAGCGCCTGAACGGCCATGGCCACGCCGAGATAGGTCTTGCCCGTCCCCGCCGGGCCAATGCCAAACACTATGTCCTTCTGTTGAATCGTTTCGATATAGCGCCGCTGCATCGCCGACTTCGGCGCGACCTGCTTCTTGCCGGCCGGACTGAAGCGCGATCGCGTAAAGTAATCGCGCAAACTATAGGCGCGGTCTTCGGCGATTTGCGCGAACGCTTCGCGGAGTTCTTTGTCGGTGAATTGCCGGCCTTCGGCAAACAGGGATGAGAAGTCTTCGAGGATTCGTTCGACCGTCTCGACGTCCTTCGGATCGCCGTCAACATTCAAGCTGTGACCGCGCCCATTGATTTGGACATCGAGCAGCGACTCGAGGTACTTGATGTTCTGGTCGTGAACGCCGAAAAGCGTTTCCAGCCCGCGTGGTGGAAGCTCGATTTGCTTCAACTGATGAAAATATCTCCCGGGTAAGATCTAGCGGGTCTGAGGTGGTGGGCTTGCGGAATTCTCTTTCGCATAGGTACGCGTCGGACGCTACTACACGCAATCTAATGTTGTCAATTCTGGCGACAGCATACCGTTGACGACTGAATTGACGGCGACTTTTCGCGAGGGACAAATCGTGTTCAGACATCTTCTCATTAGCACCGCGGCTTTAGCCCGGTGATCGACATTGGGCTAGGACCAGAAACCGTTTGAAACGGTTTCGGTGTGATGTCGGAAACTCAATTTCACCGGGCTAAAGCCACGGTGCTAATGAGACGCGAGGACTTACGAAACTCAGCCTGAGCGCAGTCGAGGTTGAGGCCGTAAACCGCCCTGAGTTATAGTCTGACGCAGCCATTGCTGCGGAGGGGTCGCATAATGGTAGTGCAGCGGTCTTGAAAACCGCCGTCCGCAAGGATATGCAGGTTCGAGTCCTGTCCCCTCCGCCATTTCTTTTACTAGGGATATAGATTGAGTACCTAAGCGTTGACTTAGGCCTTCAGTTGCCGTAAGTTTCGATCCCCCATCAGGCTTGATTCGCAAAAAGCCGCTGCTGTCTGCTTCGACTGCTAATCTCTCCTGCATTTTTCCTAAGCTAAGGTTGGCAGCACATTCATCGCAAGGCTATCACCTCGTTTATCTTTAGGAGAATCTAATGGCCCGCTGCAATCCATCAATCAGCAGAGACTCTGCTGACAAGAAGGTAGCTTCAGACGTTTCATTTTTTTCATTGCGTCTGCGGCGACAAATCTCTTCGGTGGTACTTTTGCTGTCGGTAATTTGCGCGCCCGTCCGCGGCCTTGCGCAATCGAAAGAGCAGGAGAAGCGAGGGCTCGGAATTCAGCCAGGTCCCACGCCAACACCCGCGTCCGTGACACCCGCCACTGCGAGCGATAAACCGGAGTTGGTGCTTCAAACAGGCCACACAAGATCCGCTAACGCAGTAGCCTTCAGCCCCGACAATCGCTGGCTGGCCTCTGGCGGCAAAGACAACGTAATAAAAATTTGGGACCTCGCGAATGGAAACGTTCTGCGAACGCTATATGGTCACACGAGCAATGTTAACGCCCTCGCGGTCAGTCCCGATGGAAAACTATTAGCCTCCGGCAGTGGGGACATTAATGACAAGCGAGATTTAGGGACCTTCACTCAGGGAGGCGTTGTCGGCGGGGCGGAAGATAATACAGTGAGGATCTGGAGTGTTCAGACGGGACAACAGTTGCAGGTTTTCCGCGGGCACGAACTGCCCGTCGGCGCGATCGCTTTCAGTAACGATGGCCGCTCGCTGACGAGCGTGGGCGGAGACGCGGTCAAAGTCTGGGACCTTTCGGCGGGTACTGAGTCGCGTTCGCAAAAAACAAAATATGGATCAACCGGCATGGAGAAGCTCAACTCAATGCCCTCATTTTCGGTATTCGGTGGCGGTGACAAGGAGCGGAAACAAGAGTTGCAACGCCAAAAGAATTTCAAACTGTCGGCCTCGAAAATGGCCGTAAGTTCGAACGGGCAATTCGCCGCCATCGGGCAACCTGACAAAGCAGTAAAACTCTATGATGCCCTGAGCGGGCGCGAGCTGCGGGACTTCCCATTCAAGGCAATTCCGGAAGCGGAGAACTCGAGCCTCGCGTTTAGCGCGGATGCGCGCCTCATCGCTTTTGCCAAAACGAGCGAGACCGTCAGCGTCCAGGAGGCCGCCACGGGCCGCGAGCTCTACAGCATCAATACCGGATTCAGCAAAACGCCGCAACGGCTGCAATTCAGCGCCGACGGACGATTCCTGGTTACGGCTACCGATAACAACGCGGCGATGAAGTTGTGGGACGCTGCGACTGGTCAATTGATACGCGAGCTAAAGACGAATGGAGACATTCTCGAGGGCGCCCGAGTGATTAGCTTCAATCGCGACGGCAGCCTGATTGCGGCGGTCGCGGCGGGAGCTAAAGCAATCAGAATCTTTGAGACCGCAACGGGGCGCGAATCTCGCACTCTGCAAACGGGCACGACGGACGAAGGGTCGCGCGCCGAGCAAGCGGCGTTCATTAAGACCATCGATCCTAAAACGATGGCGATGCTTCAGAAGCGAGACATCACGACACCCGAACAGATCATTGAGGCGATCGAGGCGATGGCAACCGTTTCCAGCGAGAAGCTTCAGGCTGGTGGCGCCGTAAGTTTCAGCCCCGACGGTCACCTTCTGATTTCGAGCCACGTGCTTTTGAAAAACCTGGCGACCGAAGTATGGGATACCGCGGCGGGAACCCTCGTGCGCGGTAACGATGACGCCTCGCTGCTTAATCGCGGCAAGCCTTTCTTTAGTCCGGATGGTCGCTTCAGGGCGGCCCCTTTCTCTCCGATGAAGGACCTCTACGATCCTTCGGCGGGCTCACTTCTTAATCCGTTTTCCAATGGCTACAAAGATGTTTACAAACAGAGAATAGATCTCTACGACGGCGCTTCGGACAAACGTTTGCGGGAATTGGACGGAGGCAAGGCCCCAGATACGGGCATCATTCCGGTGGCGGGTTTTAGTTTCGACGGTAATCTCATCGCGATGACCGGCTTCGAAAAGAAAGAGCGTTCCGTCCTCGTTTACGAGACGGAAAGCGGGCGTAGGGTCAACAATTTTCAGATCAACGATGACGAACAGAGCGGGGCGGTGACAACTCTTTGCGTAAGCGCGGACCAGCGTCTGCTGGCTGCAGGTTACGCTACGAAGATCGACATATTTGAAGTTGCCTCAGGCAAAACAATGCGGACCTTGCCACATGAGGGACGGATAGTCTCTCTCAGCTTCAGTCCTGACGGACGTTTTCTCGTAGCCCTCGGCTCGAACAACGATAAGTATATTTGGGACGCTTCGTCGGGCGAAAAACTTGCCACCCTCGTAAATCTCGGCGGCGCTCTCAACAGCCGCGGCAGCGATTGGTTAGTTGTCACTCCCGACGGCTTATTCGACGGCTCGCCCGCTGCATGGAAGCAGATTCTTTGGCGGTTTGGCGGCAACACCTTTGATGTCATGCCTGCCGAAACCTTCTTCAACGAGTTCTACTATCCCGGACTGCTGGCTGAGGTGATGGCCGGGAAAAAGCCGCGCGCTCCGAAAAACATATCGCTGCTTGACCGTCGTCAACCCGAATTAAAATTGATGACTCAGGGCGGCGCCGGAAGTACGTCAGCGCGCAACCTGACGGTAAAGATTGAAGTAACTGAAAAGCCAGCCGACAAAGATCACAACGCGGGGAGCGGCGCGCGCGATGTGCGGCTATTCCGTAACGGTTCGCTCGTAAAAGTCTGGCGCGGCGATGTGCTGAAAGGCCAAGCGGCGACGATCCTGGAAACCAACATAACAATCGTTGCCGGAGAGAACCGTCTGGCGGCGTACGCGTTCAATCGCGATAACGTCAAGAGCAAGGATGCTGAACTCAGTCTCACGGGCGCGGACAGCCTCAAGCGGCCCGCTACCGCTTACGTTCTGGCCATCGGTGTGAACGCCTATTCCAACACCCAATACAATCTCAAGTACGCCGTCGCAGACGCCACGGCGTTTGGCGAAGAGGTGCGACGCCAACAGCAGCAGATTGCGAACTACGAGCACGTTGAAGTGGCACCGCTGTTGGACGAACAGGCCACGAAGGGAAATATCTTAAGGGCATTAAGGCGGCTCGCTGGAACCGAAGGAACCGCGGCCCCGGATGCGCCTGCGGTACTCGAAAAGCTGAAGGCTACCCAGCCGGAAGATGCAGTCTTCATCTACTTCGCGGGACACGGAACCGCGCAGGGGCAACGGTTTTATTTGTTGCCGCACGACCTCGGCTATGCCGGAGAGCGAACCGGGCTTGACGCCGCGGGTCTGCAACTAATCCTCGAACAT
>JAWVCT010000018.1:0-14970 GCA_033858155.1 Blastocatellia bacterium | reverse complement strand
TCTCTGACCGTGACGGGTCGAAGACCCGAATGAAAAAGAAGGTTCGCCGCCGGCAAGTCGCAGACTTGCCGCGCATCAGAGTGGCAGAGCCATTGCCGTAATGAGTCAAGTATATTAGTGCCGTTTAAAACGGTTTCCTGGCGGCGATCTTGATGATCACCTGGCTGAAGCCAGGTGCTAATGAGATCTATTGGACCTAAGATGAACCAAACCAACAGCGACCCCTGCCCCTTTGCTCGGTTCTTCTTTTTGGAATATATTCGTCAACTTCTCAAACCGTAGATAGCAGAGTAGAAAGGCACTCACGAATGCAAACCGTACCTATCACCGTCGCTCATGGCGACGGCATTGGCCCCGAAATCATGGAGGCGACGCTGCACATTCTGAAAGAGGCGGGCGCCAAATTACAGATACAGACGATCGATATTGGCGAAAAAGTTTACCTGGCGGGTAACTCTTCCGGGATTGATCCCAGCGCGTGGGAGTCTCTGCGGGAGACCAAGGTCTTTCTCAAAGCGCCCATCACGACGCCTCAGGGTGGTGGCTATAAGAGCCTGAACGTGACCGTGCGCAAAACTTTGGGTCTGTATGCGAACGTGCGGCCCTGCGTTTCGTATCACCCATTTGTCGAGACGAAACATCCCAACATGGATGTCGTGATTGTCCGCGAGAATGAAGAGGACCTTTACGCGGGCATCGAATACCGTCAGACCGATCAGGTAATGCAGTGTTTGAAAATTATTTCGCGGCCGGGCTCTGAGAAAATTGTTCGCTACGCATTTGAATACGCCCGCCGCCATAACCGCAAAAAAGTCACCTGCTTCACCAAAGACAACATTATGAAATTTACCGACGGGTTGTTTCATAAAGTCTTCAACGAACTCGCGGCCGAGTATTCCGACATCGAAAACGAGCATTGGATCGTGGACATCGGCGCCGCCAAGCTGGCCGACACGCCCAACGCTTTTGACGTGATCGTAATGCCCAATCTCTACGGAGATATTTTGTCTGACGTGGCCGCCCAGATTGCCGGCTCAGTCGGTCTGGCCGGCTCGGCAAACATCGGCGAGAACATCGCGATGTTCGAAGCGATTCATGGCTCGGCGCCGCGCCGGGCGGGACAGAACCTGGCCAATCCGACGGGATTGTTGCTGGGCGCCGTCATGATGCTGGTGCATATCGGTCAGACGGGAACTGCCGAGAAGGTGCACAACGCCTGGCTCCGGACCGTTGAAGACGGCATTCACACCTACGATATCTATAACGAAGGATCCAGCAAGCAAAAGGTAGGAACCAAAGAGTTCGCGCGGGCCGTCGTCGATCGTTTGGGAAAGAAGCCCAACACTCTGCGAGCCGTTACTTACAAACAGAAGGACGTAGCGGACGTTTATGGCGAGACGATTGTCAAAGAGCGGTCGGATACCAGGAAGGAATTGGTGGGCGTCGATGTGTTTCTGGATTGGTTGAAAGGGTCGCCCGATAACCTGGGGGCGGCGCTTGCTAACGTCGCACCGGACGGCCTGAATTTGGTAATGATCAGCAATCGCGGTGTGAAGGTCTGGCCAGGCGGCAAGTCCGAAACTTTCTGCTCTGACCAATGGCGTTGCCGCTTCATGTCGCAGGAGAAGGGCGCGAATATTACTCATCAGCAGATCATCGATCTGCTGGGCCGGGTCGCCGCCGCCGGCTTTGATTTCATCAAGATTGAAAACCTGTGCAACTTTGACGGCGAGCGTGGTTACTCGCTCGATCAAGGAGAGTAAGAATTGCGGATTGTGGAATTCGAATTGTGAATTTGTTAAATCCAAACCGCGACCCGAGGTACGACAATGGTGAAAAAGCAAAGGTCTGAAAATCCGAAATCCGCAACTCCAAATTCGAATTCCCTGGTGGGAGTCGTCATGGGCAGTAAGTCCGACTGGGAGACGATGCGCGCGACGTCTGAGACGCTTGATCGCTTTGGCGTGGCGCATGAATGTCGCGTCATGTCCGCGCACCGCTCTCCCTCCCTCGCTTCCGAATTCGCCGGCAGCGCCGAGTCACGCGGGCTCGAGGTAATCATCGCCGCAGCCGGCGGCGCGGCCCACCTGGCCGGCGTCATCGCCGCGCACACAATCTTGCCGGTGCTGGGTGTGCCGATGAAGAGCGATGCCCTTAACGGACTAGATTCTTTGCTTTCGACTGTGCAGATGCCGGCTGGAATTCCGGTGGCCACGCTGGCGATTGGCAAAGCGGGTGCGACGAATGCCGCGCTGTTCGCAATCGCGATCCTGGCGAACAGCAGGCCGGAATTAAGAGAAAAATTGCGCGAGTTTCGGGCTGAGCAGGAAAAGAAGATCAGGGAAACAAAGTTGGATTGAGCCCCTTTTTGGAGAAGAAGAACTCCGGGAAGCTTACTCTCATTAGCACCTCGCTTCAGCGAGGTAATCGTGAGCCATGGAGAATCACTTGAAACCGTTTCAAACGGTTTCCCGAAACGCTGGTAGCGTTATTCACCTCGCTGAAGCGAGGTGCTAATGAGACGGCACTACGGCGATCCATCCGCATCGCGCGCCAGCAGCGCCGAACCGATAGCTACTCCATCCGCACCTAACTCCGCCGCCACAATCGTAGTCGCTTCAAAGCAGGGCTGGAATGAACGCCGGCGAGCTTCTTCGATAACGGGTTGCAGGAGGAGGTCTCCAGCTTCCATGATCGCGCCCCCCAGAATAATCCGTTCGATGCTTAAAAGATTGATCATGCTGGCCACGGCCGTGCCGATCGATTTGCCGGTACGTTCGATCATCATGATCGAGAAATCGTCGCCGTTGTTCGCTTCGCGGGCCACATCCGCGGCCGTAAAGTCTTTTTCAATTAGCAGCCTCGAGAGCGACGACGTGGAATCCCGGCCCAGGCGCTCGCTCGCGCGACGCACAATGTTCGGTCCTGAAGCGACTGTTTCCAGGCAGCCCGTATTCCCGCATTCGCATTCGGCGCCCTCGGTGTTGATGGTGATGTGACCGATTTCTCCGGCACAACCGGATGCGCCGAGCCAAAGTTTGCCGTCCAGAATTATCGCACCGCCAATTGCCTCGCCGATGCCGATGTAGAAAATATTCCGAGCATCGCGCCCCGCCCCCGCTTTGTATTCGCCATAGGCCGCAGCGTTGGCATCGTTCTCGAGTTCAAACCGCAGGCCCGTCGCTTTCATCAACTCAGAGTGGATGTCGTCTTTGGCGGCTGACGGCAACCCGGTCGAAATCAATACGCGATCAGTTTCGCGATTCACCAATCCGGGAATGCCCACGCCTACTGACTTGATCTCGCCTGCTTCGCGCAGGCCGGTAACCAGATTGACGATCTCCGGGACCAGATTTTCTGGTTGGTAAGTTACGGCGCGCCGCGCGAGCACGACGCCGGCAGCGGAAATCGCGACGCCACGCATCGTGGTTGGGGCAACTTCAATTCCGGCAAAAGTAGGTTCAGAGTTATCTGGCATGAGTGAAAGCCTTTCACTCGACCTTCGCATCGGGGCAGGGATTTCGAGGCCATCTTATTAAAGGGCTGAGGGGCTGTCAAACCGCGCGTTGTGCGTGTAGAATGCCGTCGCATCAAGCTCATGCCGGATACACTTGAAAAATCGCGGGCGGTAGCCTTGCAACTGGGAAAGATTTTGCTGCCGACCGATTTCAGTGGCTGCGCGAACTATGCGCTGCCTTATGCCGCCGCGATCGCCCGCGCAACCGGGGCCGGAATAATTTGCGTGCATGTAGTCGAGCCGATAGTGCCGGCCGTGGGATATTCCGGTCTGGCCGAACCAATGCCGATCGCCGACATCAGCGAGCAGTTGGAAGACTCGGCCGAGCGCGAGTTGCCGGAGCTCGCCGACTGCGAGGAGCTAAGCGGCCTCGAGGTCGAAGAAGTCATTGTCCACGGTGACGCTGCCGCCGAGATTGTACGCGTCGCCGGCGAACGCGAAGTCGATCTGATCGTAATTTCGTCTCATGGCCGCACCGGTCTGGGCCGAATAATTTTTGGTTCAACCGCTGAGGCAGTGGTGCGTCACGCTAGTTGCCCCGTCCTGGTTGTAAAACCTCCACCACAGGAAGAGGAGCCTGAAAAGTGAGCAGTAAGCTGTAAGCGGTAAGCAGCGGAAAGCCGTGTGAATTCTTAATGCAACTGCTCACTGCTCACCGCTCACTGCCCACTGATTTATGAATAGTCTCCAGTTTCTGTCTCATTTGATCGAGCTGTACGGCCTGTACGCTGTGTTCTTTCTGGCTATGATCGAGGGCGACATCACTCTGCTGATGGCGGGGGTGCTGGCTCATAATGACTTTTTCGGCAGTTACAGTTTCGCGCGCGTGCTGCTTTGGGGAACGCTGGGCGGGTTTGCCAGTGACAACGCGGCTTATGCGGTCGGGCGTGCTTTCGGCAAAACAGTTCGTGACTTTCGCTTTTATCGTAACGCGCAAGCGCGCATGGAGCGGCTGACGAAACACTTCGGCACGCTCTCAATTTTTGTTTCGAAATACATTTATGGATTGCGCTGGGCGTCGTGCACCTTCTATGGCGTCGCGGGCATGCGCTATCTGCGTTTTGTGCCGCTCTCTTTAGCCAGTTGTTTCCTGTGGGTATCTATTCTCAGCGGCGTCGGATACTTTTTCAGCAGCGCCGTGATGGGATTGATCGGCGACTTTCGCCACGTGGGAAAAGTCCTGCTGGTGATTGTAGTGGCCGGAGTCCTCGGTTTCTATTTGATCAAGCGCCTTTGGCTTTCGCGGAAGGTTGAAGAAGTCCAGCCGGAACTGCTTTGTGAAATCGAGCAGGCCGCGATCGAAGGCATCAAAGAATTATCGGGAGAGATTCAGGAAAAGATTCACTTAAAATCATCGCGCCGGCGAGAAAGCTCACGCTCGTCAAAGCATGACGCGCGCGACTGAAAGAGCTGGAATTTCAAATTTCAGGTTATCTTAGATTTCAGATCTCAGTTTGAATTTCAGATCTCAGTTTGAATTTCAGATCTAAAACCACCGTCAACCAAATTGGAATATTAAAAGTGATCATAGAAGCTTCTGCCCCAACCCGCGTAGATCTCGCCGGCGGCACTATCGATATCTGGCCCCTTTATCTTTTTCATCCGGGCGCCATGACCGTCAATTTTGCGCTGTCGTTGCGCGCGCACGTCAGGATCGAGAGGCGCGACGATGATCGTGTGATCCTGGAATCACGCGACCGGGGTATGAGTTTTGAAACGAGCCTCGATCGCTTGGACGAGCTGGCGCACGACGAGCGGCTCGAGCTGGTTTCGAAGATGGTCCACTTCTTCCGGCCTGAGACGGGTTTCCATCTAATTGCGCACAGCGAAGCTCCGGCCGGTGCCGGCATCTCCGGGTCATCAGCATTGGCCATCGCATTGATCGGCGCGCTGAATAGCCTGTCCGGAAATCGGTATGAACGGCGACAGTTCATTGGGATTGCGGCGAACGTTGAGACCACTGTCATCAAAGTGCCGGCAGGGTTGCAGGACTATTATCCCGCGTTCTATGGCTCAACTTCAGCCATCCATCTCGATCCTGACGGCGTGGAACGTGAACATCTGGCCATCGACGACAAAGAAATCAAGCGCCGCTTCGTGATTTGTTATACCGGCGAACCGCGTCATTCGGGAATCAATAACTGGCAAATGTTCAAACGCCACATCGAGGGCGACCAGGATGTGTTCATGGCCTTCGAGCGCATCCGTGACGCCGCAGTGCAGATGCGCGTCGCGTTGCTGGCTAGCGATTGGGATGCAGTGGGAGAAACCATGCGTGCTGCCTATCCAAACCGCAAGCGCCTGGCGCCCGGGATCACGACGCCACAGATGGATCGTCTGGTCGAGAAAGCCCTGGCGAACGGCGCGGAAGCCGCGAAAGTTTGCGGCGCCGGCGGTGGTGGCTGCATCGCGTTTCTTTGCGCCGAAGGACGCAAACAAGACGTCGAACGCGCCTTGGAGGCAGAAGGCGGGGAAGTCTTGAAATGGGAAGTTTCGCGTGAAGGGTTGTTGGTCAAGGAGAGCTAGGCTGTTGAGGTCGATCGTTAACCGACGCAGCCGAAGCGGCAACGTTGGGCTGGAGGTTGGAACCGCTTCGCGGTTGATTGGCGACAACGACCTTGCTTACCCGCCTTCTTCCGACTTCTGCTTTGCAGCCGCGGCGAGTTTTGTCAGCCGCTCGATCTTTTGTTCGTGAGTCTCGCCGGAAATCGGTCCCGTATCCAACACACCGGCATAAGCCGATCTCTTCATCAAAGCCCGATCAGGTTCGCCACTCGGCGCATGCGAACTAGTGGGCGTGGGCGTCGTTGCCGGCGGAACATTGTCAGGCGCGAGATCCGCTGCACTCTCGGCGCCCGCCACCGGCGAAGCGTTTGCGGTCGCGGCGCTCAGCGGGGCTGCTGAAGCAGCGCCGGTTTCAGCCTGAGCTTCGGCTGCGGGTCGATGCAGGTCCGCGGCTGGCGATGAATCAACCACGGTGACCGCGGCTGGGGGCTCGGCTCCGCCTTCGTCCGACCGTTGCTTTGCTCCGGCCACCAGTTTCTGCAGGCGCTCGATTTTTTGTTCTTTGGTTTCGCCGGCAACTGGACCAACATCGACAACGCCCGCATAGGTAGTGCGCCGGTTCAATTCACGGTCGGGCTGGGCCGCTGGTTTCGGACCGGCGGGCGCGGCCGACGCTTTCTCAACCACCGCTGTGGCTTGCGCGGCCGCCGGCGTCGGCTTCGCAGGAACAGCGGCCGGAGTAGCGACCGCAGGCGCCGCTTTCGCGGCCGGCTGAGAATGGCCATGTCCCGGCGCACCCGGCTCGACGATCACGTAAACGCCTTTCTCATTCTTCTCGATCACCGGCAGCGTTCCACCTGCGGCTTGCAGCAAAGCAGTGAGTTCGGCTTCGACAAAACGGCTTTGCTTTTCGGGATCGCGAACGTGGCCGAGGGGCGGGCCCATGTAGAGAGTGCCACACAAACTACACTTGGAAAGCACATCGTCGCCGCGCAAATGCACCTCGGAAGCTTCGCCCGCCGTGCGCAACTGCTTCAAATGTCCGTTGCAGAGTTTGTTTTTCTCGTTGCGCTCGTTGCAGACGGTTTGGGCATTAGTAATGCGCTTCGGCGTCGCTGCTGATGCGGGCGACACGGTAGGACCGACTTCTGAGATGTTAGCTGACATGATTCGCTTTCGCGTACCCGATGATTGCTTCTTCCGCCTGACTTGGTCGCAAACCGATTGACCGCATATTAACTACGAACGCAAACGCGGTCAATCACCAGAGCATGGTACAGCAGACTGATCTCATCCGCGGAACGGCGAAAGATCTGTAGCCCCTGGCGTGAGCCATGGGTGAAGAAACGCTATCTCATTGATCACAACCAATACCCAAAGGCTGGCGCCGTGGGCTACAGATCTTCCGCTGCTCCGCGGCTATGGTGGTGCTGAAGTCTGTGCCATGAAGCAACGACAAACTTGAAGTTCGCCTGCCGTGATATTCTTCCTCTCCAATGTTCATCGAATTTCTCGGCGCCGTTTGGCGGCGTCTGCCATCGCTCATCCGTCGTCGTCTGATACGCACCGGCCAGAGACGTTTCATGGTCACGGCCGGGGCGATGATTTTTGACGATCAGGGTCGGATTTTGCTGCTCGAACATGTCTTTCGGCCCGACAGCGGCTGGGGAATTCCGGGTGGTTTCTTAAGCAAAGGCGAACAACCGGAGGCGGCTTTGCGGCGCGAAATGCGCGAGGAAATTGGAATTGAACTTGCGAATGTCGAATTGCTCTTTGCGCGCACGCTGCCCAGGGAACGGCAGATCGAAATCTATTTTCGCGCTACCGCTTTGGGAACTCCCGAGCCGTGCAGCTTTGAAATAAGAAGTGCCGACTGGTTCTCGGTCGCCGACTTGCCGCCCGAACTTTCGGAAGATCAGCGTCGTTTGATCCAGCGCGCGCTTACTTCCAGTGAAAACTCTTATCAATGATGTTATGCTACGCGCCGCAAACGCAATCACAATAAAATCAATCGCAGGAGAAGCTATGGCAGGAGCACCAGGCGTTCAACTGATTCCGTCGCCCGAGGAAATAATGCAAATCCTGAAACGCACCGGCGCGTTTCGTGAAGGGCACTTTGTCTATCCCAACGGCAAACACACGGCGCACTATTTTCAGATGCCGCTGGCGTTTCGCTACTACGATACCGCGCGCGTGCTGGCGGTCGCGCTCAGCCGCAAGTTTCGCGTCGATCGAGACATCGCCAGCCAGTTACCCAAGGTGTCGATCATCAGTCCGAGCTCTGGCGGCATTCCCGTCGCTTTCGGTGTGCGCGACGCGCTGAGTGCTCAACAGATTTACTGGGCCGAGCAGGAAAACGGCAAGCGCATGTTCCGACAGTACGTGAACCAGGGCGACATCAATCCCTGCATCATCGTCGACGACATCATCCGCAGCGGCCACGCGATCGAAGAGACAGTCGATCTGGTGCGCAGCCTCGGCGCGCCGATCATCGGTTGCGGCGCAATCGTGCGCTTCACTTCAGCTCCCGATCAGATTGAAGGCGTGTCCATCAAGTCGCTGGTCGAGTTTGACGAAAAGTTCTATGACTCAGCCGAACAGTGCGACGAGTGCATGAAAGGCGCGCCGGAAGAGCATGTGCGGTTCTGAGAAGGCAGTAGGCAGAAGGCAGCAGGCAGAAAGCAGTAGGCACAAACATAAGACGATCGTTTCCATGAGGAGGTGCTCCCGTGCTCCGTGGACATAGAGATCTCAAGGTTTACCAGTTGTCATATAAGCTCGCGATGGAAATCTTCCATTTGTCGAAGACTTTTCCAAGAGAAGAAATCTATTCGCTCACCGATCAGATTCGCCGTTCTTCGAGAAGCGTTGCTGCCAACCTTGCCGAAGGGTTTCGGAAAAGGCGCTATCCTAATATGTTGGTCAGCAAGCTAACCGATTGCGATGGTGAAGCAACCGAGACTCAGGTCTGGCTCGATTTCTCCCATGATTGCGGATATATGTCGCGCGAAAACCACGACCGGCTGACTCTTGGCTATGAAGAAGTTGGGAGAATGCTTTCAGCAATGATCGCAAGTCCAGAAAAATTTGCGCCAGCGCAGCGGCCATAGCCTTAGTTTTCTGCCTACTGCTTTCCGCTTACTGCCTTCTGTTATCTACATCTCATGCCGGTTCGTGAGAGCCTTATCCATCGTTACTTCATCGACGTATTCCAGATCGCTTCCGACCGGCATACCCATCGCCAAACGCGTCACTCGCAAGCCCAAAGGTTTTAGCAGGCGGCTGATGTAGTTCGCGGTGGCTTCGCCTTCGGTATTGGGATTCGTCGCCAGAATTACTTCGATCACTTCGACGCCTTCGTTGTTTTCCGGCTTCAAACGCGGCAGGAGGTTGTCGAGCCGCAAATCACTCGGCCGCATGCCGCGAATGGGCGACAGACTTCCATGCAAAACGTGATACAGACCTTTATAGCTCCGTGTTTTCTCAACAGCTACCAAGTCGTAAGGCTGCTCGACAATGCAGAGCAGGGAATGATCGCGCGACGGCAGAGAGCAGAAGCGGCACGGATTGACGTCGGTGAGGTTGTTACAGATCGAGCATTCGCTGATGCGTTGCTTTACTTCACGGAGCGCTTCGATCAAGCGCTCGACCTCGGCGTCGGGCGTGCGCAAAATATAAAACGCCAGCCGTTGCGCAGACTTCTGCCCGATGCTGGGCAGGCGTTTGAATTCGTCTATTAGTTTGGTGACGGGTTCGGCGTAGTCGAGCATTGCGAATTGCGAATTGCGAATTGTGAAATTCGAATTGCGGATTGGCAGCTTTCGAAATCTGCAATCCGAAATTCGAAATTAGAACATGTTCCCCAAGCCGGGAGGCAGCATTGAACCCAACTTACCTTTCATGGCTTCGTTCACTTTGCGGTTGCCTTCATTGATGGCGGCGACAATCATGTCCTGCAACATCTCAATATCGTTTTCCTTGACGATTTCGGGATCGACCTTAAGCGAAATGATTTCGTGGTCGCCTTTCATCGTCACATTGACTACGCCGCCACCGGCCGAGGCCTCAACGCGCAGTTCTTCCATTTCGCGCGCCATCTTTTCCTGCATCTGCTGCGCCTGCTTCATCATTCCCTGAATGTTGAGTCCCCCGGGAAATTTCATTGTGCTAACCTCGCTTCCGGTTCGGTAATAGTATTTGAATTGAGCAACGCGAGCATCGTAGCTGTCATTCTATTTGAATGCAAAGCCGGAATAAGTGGCACAGACTTTAGTCTGTGAATATCCTTCGTCTCTCTCAACGCGGCGTGTTATAAGGCTCTTCTAACCAATGCAAACAGAAGACACGACACACAGTTCCCCGACCGAGCGCTCGCTCTCGGCCCAAATTAAACTCTACTACGATCTCGATGTGGCAGGGACCGCGCCGGCTCCGCTGCTGATCGCCCTGCATGGTTACGGCGCGAATAAGCGGCAGATGCTGCGTGAAGCCAGGGCCGTCGTGCCCGCAGGTTTCGCGATCGCTTCGTTGCAGGGGCCGCACCAGCATTTGAGAGATCCGAAAGAGCCCGGCGGGCCGCTGCGATTTGGTTTCGGCTGGCTGACCAACTTTCGTCCGGAAGAATCCGTCGCGGTCCACCATCGGGCGCTGCTTGATTTGATTGAGTCACTGGTGGCCGATGGCATTGCCGATCAAAGGCGAATATTTCTGTTGGGCTTTTCCCAGTCCTGCGCGCTGAACTATCGCTTCGCATTTGCGAATCCGAGAGTGCTACGCGGGGTGTCTGGTATCTGTGGCGGAATGCCGGGCGATTGGGCCACGAGCGAACTTTACAAAGAAACGAGTGCAGCGGTGTTTCATCTGAGTGGTGAGAGCGACGAGTTTTATCCACCGTCGCGTACCGCCGATTACGCCGCGCAATTGCGCGAGCGCGCCAGCGATGTTGAATTCAAGAGTTATGATGCCGGCCACGAAATTGTTCAAGCCATGCGAGACGATTTGCGGTCATGGCTGGAGAAAAGATCGGTCGCCTAGAAAAAGCTCCGCTGTTTAGAGGCCGCACTTGTGCGCCGCCGAAGATGCCGGACAAGTCCGGCGTTTAAACAGCAGGTGTGGGAACTTGCCGAACAAGTTCGGCATCTAATCCGAGTTCCGATGAAACGAAATCTCACAACGGCAATCCTTCTGGCGCCGGCTTTATTGGTCGTCGCGGCCTGCCAAAAACAAATCGCCAATACTCCCAAGCCCCTCAAGCCTCCCGAGCAACAGACAGAAACTGTTAGCCTGCCGGCCAAGAGTCCTCCGCAACTCAAACTTACGATCGATGGCGCCGTCGATCAGATTGGAAAGACGACCAACTACGATCCTTCTTATCAGAAGATCGAATATCCGAACGGCGACGTGCCGATTGAGACCGGTGTTTGTTCTGACGTAATCGTGCGCGCATTTCGCCATGCCGGGATCGATCTGCAGAAGGACCTGCATGAAGATATGAGGGACAACTTCGCAGCGTATCCCACGCGCTGGGGTCTCAAGGGGACGGACGCGAATATCGATCACCGGCGCGTGCCGAACCTGCAGACTTTCTTCACTCGCAAGGGCAAGTCACTTTCAACTGACGGCGGCGCCGAAACATTCCTGCCGGGTGATATTGTCACTTGGGATCTTCAACTCGGCGGAACCGAACACGTCGGCATGGTCGTCAATGTCTGGTACAAGCCCACGCAGCATTATCTGATCGTGCATAACATCGGCGCCGGCACGCGCATGGAAGACGTGCTGTTCGCGTGGAAGATCACTGGACACTATCGGTACTTCTGACCACCGAGCAGCAAGAGCGATCCACGAAATCACACGATACAACGCGAAATAGAAAATCTCTTGTTCACCAAACTGCTAGTGCTAACAGGCCGGGCATGATAGATTGCCGCGCCTGTTCGCTGAATTTTTCTAACCGGCCGGCACTCTAAAAATATTTGGCTCGTGCTGGAGCCATTCAAACCGCGGGAGATTTATGAAACCGAACCTTCTCAACTCTCTTGGCGTCGTTTTGCTCTTAGTCGCCACCGCGATCGCATCGCCTTCTGGCGATACCCAGAATAAATCCAGCTACGACTCCAAGGTCGCGGACGCGATCAAACGCGTCATCGAAACGCAAGCCGCGGCGTGGAATCGTGGCGATCTCGAAGGCTACATGGACGGTTACGACCGTTCTAAAGACACCGAGTTTGTCGGCGGCGACACGATCACGCGCGGCTGGCAGACGGTGCTCGATCGCTATCGTAAGAACTACAGCTCGCGCGAGAAGATGGGCGTGCTCACCTTTTCAGATCTCGAAATCAACATCTTGAGCAAGGACGCCGCGCTAGTCTTAGGCCGCTGGCATCTGAAGCGCGCGAATGACGAGCCGCACGGAACGTTTACTTTGCTTTTCCGAAAAACGAAAGCTGGTTGGCGAATTGTGCACGACCATAGCTCTTCGGCGTGAACTCAACTTTGAATATCTCTCAGGTCAGGAAGGGGGCTTGCCCCCGCCTGTGTTGGGAGATAAAAGACATGCGGGGGCAAGCCCCCCTTCCTGACCTTGAGGTTTTCCGAGTTAGACGTGGGATCTCATATTGATGGCTGAACCAAACCAGACAACTTCTACTAAGGAACTCGCCGCGATCGAAAGTGAGGTCGAAGCGCGCAGCGCCGTCTTCAAAAAAGAACTCGGCCTGTTCGATCTAGTCCTGGCGCAGGTGGTCTTTGTGGTCGGCACGGTTTGGGTTGGGTGGGCGGCCAAGCTGGGCAACCATCAAATGGCTTATTGGCTGCTCGCGATCATCACCTTCTATTTACCGCTGGCCGCCGTCGTCATCTTTCTTAACAACCGCATGCCGCTCGAGGGCGGGCTGTATCAATGGGCCAAGTTGGCCTTCAATGATTTCATCGCGTTCATGGTGGCGTGGAACCTCTGGGTGTTTGGCATTCTGGTGATGTCCGGCATCGGCTTGATCATCAAGAAGAACATCGCGTACGCCATCGGGCCGCGCGCCGAGTGGATGCACGAGAATAGGGTGATGACTACCGCGGTCTGCGTCGTCTTAATGATTAGCATCATTGCTGCATCAAGACGGGGGCTGGCTCTCGGCAAGTGGGTGCAGAATGTCGGCGGAATATTTCTGCTGGTGACCTTTGCCACGCTGATCCTGCTGCCGTTTATTACCGCCGGCCGCGGAACGCTTCAGAACTATCACCCGTTCTCGACCAGCTTGCCAGAGTTCACTTCCTACAATATCAACGTCTTCAGCAAACTCGCGGTGGGAGCGCTGTCAGGTTTTGAATATATCGCAATCATGGCGGGCGAGTGTCGCGCGCCGGCGCGAAACATCAGTCGCTCAGTTTTGATCTCGGCGCCGATCATCGCGCTAATGTTCATCCTCGGCACCGCCTCAGTGTTGGCGTTTGTCAGCCCCGAGGAAGTCGATCTAATTGGTCCGATTCCGCAGGTGCTCAGTCGTGGATTCAGTTCATTTGGTTGGGTGTCGGTGCTGGTCTCGCTGACTATTCTTGGCGTGGCCGCGCGGCAAATCGCTTTGATGAGTATTTACTTTGCGGGCAACACACGCCTGCCGATGGTCGCCGGATGGGACGACCTGCTGCCGGTTTGGTTCACGCGTCTGCATAAGCGATATAAGACTCCGGTAAACTCGATCCTTTTCGTCGGCATGGTGACGTTGGCGTTTAGCCTGGCGAGTTTGATTGGCGTGAAAGAGCAGGAAGCCTTTCAGATTCAGGACAACGCGGCCACAGTGTTCTACGCCCTGATGTACATGGTCCTGTTCGCTATTCCGATAGTTGCGATCAACCGATTCGGCGTCAGGGCTCCGCTCTGGCTCAAGATCGCGTCGGCGTCCGGTTTCGTTGTCTCGGTGATCGCGCTCTTCTATACGATGATTCCTATTACGCATGTCGATAGTCCCCGGATGTTCGCGCTGAAGATTATCGCCGTCGTGGTAATCGCCAATGCCGTCGGGATTGGGCTCTTCGTTTTGGGCCGGAAGCGTGCGGAGAAATCAGCTTGATAGAACATTTTCGGTCTGCCGGTCCCAGAACAAAGCGCTCAGTCAGCAAGCTGAATCTCGCAGACATTTCTCATTAGCACCGTGGCTTTAGCCCGGTGACTAGTTGTCGAAGTTCAGAAGGGGAACCGTTTCAAACGGTTTCAGCTTACGTCGCGTAATCAATTCTCCGGGCTAAAGCCGCGGTGCTAATGAAATGGTTCGCGCAGACTGCGTCGCCGAAGGAAAAGCTGGTTTTCATTTCCACCCTGTGATAAGAGTTGGCCGCGACAACGCGAAATTTCGCTCTTTCAGCCCCAGTAAGGAGAAACAGATGAAGATCAACTTTGGACGCGTCCTGCTCGGTGGCCTGGTAGCAGGTCTAATACTGAACATCGGCGAGTACGTACTGAACGACGTGGTGCTGGCTAAGCAGATGGCAGTCATCTTACGGAAGTTTGGCGTGCCCGAACCCGGAACTAACTTCATCGTGATTGCAGTCGTGATGACGCTAATTCTTGGGATCGTTTTGGTCTGGCTCTATGCGCTAATCAGATCGCGCCTCGGTCCCGGGCCAAAGACTGCAGTGGTGGCGGCCATCATCATGTGGTTCGGCATCTATCTCTACACAGGCATGATTAACGGCACGTTATTTCAGATTCCCATGAACCTGATCTTGATTGGATTCGTTTGGGGATTGGTCGAATACATTCTCGCCGCTTTGGCTGGAGCCGCACTCTACAACGAGGGATAGCGCGCGTACAGCGTGCGTCCCGGAATTTCGTGCCTGAATCTCTCGCAGTCCTGAATTGTTCACAGCTCGTGACGCTGGCGGGGGCAAAGCGCCCTCGCGCCGGCGGCGATCTGCGTCAGCTCTCAATCATTGAAGACGGCGCGATGCTGGTG
>JAWVCT010000017.1:0-81118 GCA_033858155.1 Blastocatellia bacterium | reverse complement strand
TATGTCTTGCACAACCTGCACTACGATCAACGCGCCCATCGAAAAAACCGAAAGCAGAGCCGCCCCGCGTTGTAACCACGCCGGCATCCCAATACTGATCTGTTTGAAAAGCTCCGGATTCCATCGCGGTAGCAAAAGAAAAGTCAGGCTGTGCAGGAAGTAGAGCAGCACCAGCGCAAAGACCGCATATTCAAAGCCAGCGAGAGCTGTTTGCTGATCAGTAGCAGAGCGCTGGCGCCCAGCGTGAGTGTCAAAGCGCGCACTGGTGTCGCCGTTCGTGGATTAATGAAGCCGAGCCAGGGCGGCGCTAAGCGATCTTCGACAAAGATGATGGCCAGACGTGACGGAACAATCAGAGTGGGATTCAAAGAAGTTGTGATCGCCATGATCGCGCCGATCGTCACCAGCGCGGCGGCGCCCCACGGCAGATAGACCGAAGCCACTTCGGTCATCGGCGCGGTGCTCGCTTGCAGACGCGCCCCCGGCAGTACCCCAAAGGCCACCGTCGACATCAGGATAAAAATTACCGCGGCGGCGGTGATGCCTTTGAGAAAGACTATCGGAAGCCGGCGCGTGCTGTCTTTTACTTCACCGGCAGTCTGGGCCAGAGCTTCAAAGCCGGCATAGGAAAAGAAAAGCGGGATCAGACTGGCCGCGAATCCGCGTGAGCCATGAGTAATGAACGGCGAATAGTTTGCGGCATGAATCGCAAATAAGCCCGGTAGAACCAGCACCAGAATCGACAGCCCCAGCAGCGCGCACATGGCGACCTGGATCCTGCCGAACCACTTCACACCGATCACGTGCACGAGGTAGAAAAAAAGCAGGCTGCCGACAGCAAGTGACTGGTGAATCCACTCGCCGCTGAAACGTCTGCCCGTAAACTCGATCAAGTAATCCGCTAGCGCGCTCGCCAGATAAGCACCCGCGCCAATGTAAGCGATGATCTTCAACCATGAACCAATGTAGGCCAGGCGAAAGCCGCCGAGCGTGCGCGAGATGTGAAGGTATTCACCGCCGGGCTCTCGGCCGAGGGGCGTGGAAATGAAAGCCGCGTAAGGGACTGAGGTAGCAAGAATGGCGGGCATCAGCACCACATACCCGAGAATCACACTCGGACCAGTCAGGGACCACGCATCGCTGGTGACTTTGAAGATCCCGGCCCCAACCAGGATTCCAATCAGCGCGGCGTAAGATTCAATCGTACCGAGATCGCGACGCAGACGATTGACGAGTGGCGCGGGGTTGGTGTTCGGATCCATTCAGAGTGGGTAAGCTCAATCGGAAAATGAACGAGGCGCGAGGGCCGTTAGGCCCGATCGTTCCTATAAATATGCCAGGCCTAACGGCCCTGCCCTACCGCTTCATCAATTCATTCGACGGTAAACTCGGATCGAGTACTTTCTCCGCCGTCTCAACGCCTGCAACCGGCAGCTTCGCACTATCGATCAGACCAAGTTGCGCCAGCACTGATGCCTGGTCCCAATAGATGTGTTCGTGGGCTAGCTTGCCGTCGCGAAAGTGAACGATCACCACCAGCGGAATCTTCACGTGTTTGCCGGTTGGCGCCACGCCGGGCAGCATCCAGTCCATTTTGATCGTGTGCGTGAATTCAAAGACCATCTCATCGACAACTCGATCGGTACCAATGGTGCGCGAGACCGGCGTCATCGAAGTGTCCGGCGGCATCTGCGGAATGAACCGCTGAGAATAGAATTCGCGAAGCTGTTCGTGGCCCACGCCGCCCGTCAGAACCGGAACATGATTGACGTAGGCATCAGGCACCATCGTCGCGAGTGTGTCTTCGGTATCACGCGTCGCGAACTCATACTTAACGTGTTCGTCCCAGCGATCAGAGAGCGACTCTTGCGCATTTGCCAGTCCTTCCCCCGCCAGATTACGCACAATGAATTCGAGCGTGCGCAAGTTCGCCAGTTCCGCCGCCGCCGCGTCATAGTGTTCGCCGCCGGGCCGCCCAAAAGCGTGATCATTCTCCGGGTAATCATGAATTGTTACCAGCGGATTGGGAGCGAGCACTTCGTGAATTTGCTGCTGCGCCTCGGGCGGACAGTTCTTGTCTTTCCCCGCGATATGGAGCATCAACGGCGAGCTGAGATTGTCTGCCTCGTTGAGCGTCTTCTCAATACCGACACCGTAGTAACCAACGGCGCAATCAGGTTTGAAACGGGCCGAGAGCAGCCAGGCAAGATTGCCGCCCAAGCAAAACCCTACCGCACCGACCCGACCGCTGCACGCCGGATGCTGGCGTAGGAATTCGAGCGCAGCCGCCGAATCCTCGACCGCCTTTGCTTGCTCAAGTCCCTGGTAAAGTTCAAAGGCTTTCAGCCTTCCGGCTTCCGTCTGATCCGTAAGTTCAACGCCGCGCTCTTGTCGCCAAAACAGATCGGGACAAATCGCGACAAACCCACGCGCCGCGTACCAGTCGCAAACGTTCCGCAGGAATTCATTGACGCCAAAGATCTCCTGCAAGACGACAATGCCCGGGCCATAACCACCGGCAGGCAACGCCAAGTAGGCGTCAAAGTCTCCGCCATCGAAAGATTTCACCGTAACCATTTTAGAGTGCGTCCTCCGCGCGAAGGTTTATACGCGAAGTAGAGTGAATACGCCAATTTTTGGAGTGCGCCGCCAGAGCGAAGCGGCGACGGCGCTTTGGATTCAGACTTGTCCAACCGATCCAAAGCGGTGTCGCGCTACGCTTGCCACCGCACTCCATACCGTTATCGCCGTAGATTCAGCCACTCGCGTCCCGCAGGACAAAGCTCAAGAAAATTGCAGATGCGGCAGTGAGTCGCAGGCAGAGGCGGAAAGAGATCTGCCTCGAGCGTGCCGTCAAGTTTCGAGATCGAAAGCATGGCGTCGTCAATCGCGCGCGCGCACGTCTCCTGATCCAATAGTGCGGGCGGCAGGCTGATCTCGATGTTAGGATCGATGAAGTGCAGCGTCGCTCGTAGAGTGTTAATTTTGAGCGGCTGTTCTGATGTTGAGTCCTTGACCCGGTCGCTGCTGCTCCCGGTTCTGTATCTGAGTAATTCGCGCAGCGCCAGTGCGTATGCCTGCATTTGCAATCGATAATCACGCGCGACATTTTCGGCTTGTTCGGAGATCGACAACTGCGGCTCAAGGAGCAGAACATCTCCAGTCGTTATCACTTCCTCGCCTGGCTCTTCCTTAACGTCGAAGTTAAATAAGGCCTGCTCTGGTTGCGATCCGATCTCAGCTCGACGTGTTGCCGTGGGTGAAGGAGTCGGCAAAGACGCGGTAACCGCGACTGCGGCACGCGGTTGTGCGGCGCTCGTTGTCGCAGGTGGGCGGAACCGGTTGGTCTTGAAATCAATAATCTCAACATCAACCCCAACACCTTCGGCGCTGGGCGTAATTAGTAACTTGTCGATCGTGCCGGTCAGAATTCCCAAAGGCCGGCGCAGGCGAAAGCGTAACTCGCTCCACAGGCCCGGTTCCGATTGCGGATTGCGAATTGCCGACTGCGAATCTTCCGCAGTTATGCGGCTCGCATGCGAAACGCGCTGAAAAACTTCACTACTCAGATAGTTTTGCGCGAGGGGCAACAGATCAGACAGAGCCTGCTGCGGCTTGATTTCGAAAGCGCGACCGGCAAGTTCTGCCTCCCGTTGGGCCAGGACGTCTTCGAAACTTGCTCGCAAGCGCGTCTCAGCGTCATCGCCCTCACGAAATGTTTCGCAGAAGCGGTGAATCACCGCGCCTTTCAGCGTGGCGGTGAGATTGGCGGGCGGCTCTGGCGCTTCGGCGTCGTTCCAGACTGCTCGCTCTTCCTTACCCGGAGCCTTCAACATCCGGTCGAAATAGTATTGCCGGGCGCAACGTTGAAAATTTATTAGTTGCGTCACGTTAAAGCGCCGCAGCGCCCGGCCCGGCTCCGGCAAGACTTCACCAAGCAAAGGAAATAGTTCTGCGAACGGCCGCGACGGGTCAACAAGATCAACAGGTTCATCTTCGGCGATCGGCTCTTTCGAACCGGCCGACCAGAGACCATAACGCTCTCGATCGACCGTTACCTGTACCTGAACGTCATCATCAAACTTCACCACGCCGCTCTGCGCGTGCTCATCCAACTCCAGCGCTTGCCAAATCCACGCCAGCCACTGCTCCTTGTCCGTTTTCGTCAGATTCTTGAGATCTTTCTGCGTAACCGCGCCGGAGAAAATCAAACGATCTTTGGCCCGGGTCGCGGCCACGTAAAGCAGCCGCATGCTTTCGAACTCTTCGCGCCAGCGATTACGCTGACGCAATTCATTGAAGAGCGCGCCGCGCACGGTCTGGCCGCGCCCGTCGGGAATGCGAACGGTCATGCCTCTGTGCCGATCAATTATGAACTGAGTTTCGCGGCGCGCCGGATCACGATGCAGATCGGGAAGAATCACCACGGGAAACTCCAGGCCCTTGGCCTGATGAATAGTCATCAACCGCACGACGTTGGCCGACTCGTCCATCTGGCCTTCGCCTTCGCGGCCGCCGATGGCCTCGAACTCTTCAACGAAACGGACGAAATCGCGAATCAGGTGACCGGATTTTTCAAACTGCTCAGCCAGGCGAAAAAGCTTCTCGACATTCGCGACGCGCTGCGCGCCGTCAAAGTTCGCCGCGATGATCGACATGAATTCGGACGCCGAAACGGCATAACGCAAAAGCTCGGCAATGCCGTAGCGGTTCCGCCGCGGAATCAGCGCCTCCAAACGAGACGCGGCGCGATCCAGGGCTACCTGATCATTTCCGTCGATGAATTGAATCTCGTGGCGATGTCGCAAAGCACTCAGCAGATTGCGCCGGTGCAGACGCTCCAGGCCATCTCGATCTCCAATCCGGGGCGCGCAACGCAGCGCCAGCAGGGCGTTGTCGGAAACTCCTCCCAGCGGCGAGCGCAGCACAGCGGCGAGCGCCAATTCGTCGGTCGTGTTATCAAGGAACCGCAGCAGTTGAATTAGATCGGTGATCTCTTCCCGCTGATAAAACCCCTTGCCTTGCACGGTTAAGTAAGGAATGCCGGCACGGCGCAGTGCGCTCTCATACGTCCACACTCCGGTGAAGGCGCGCAGCAGAATGGCGACATCGCCGTATTTGAAGCTGCCGAGACTTGAATCCGTCGAGGCTTGGTTCCACAGACTCAAGTCTGTGCCACTTACAAGCGTTCGAATGCGCGCGGCGACCTGCTCAGCGTCACGTTCCTGCGCGCCCAATGGATCGCGGTCGTCCGCCGCATCCTCAGGCTCGTCAGCGGTACTGCTGTTTTCGGGAAGGGCGCTGACCAGCAATTCCACGAGAGGTGGCTCGTGTTCGACGCCACGTTCGGCTACCCCTGGCTCGTGGGTGACATAACCAAGTTGGCCCAGGGCGGCCCTGGGGACTTCATTGCGCGCCTGGAAAACTTTAGCGAATAAGAAATTGAAATAGTCGATCAGCGGTCGCTGGCTGCGAAAATTCAGGTGCAAAGGCTGCTGCGCGCCACCGGCATTTTCAATGGCCGCGGTCATTTCGCTAAACACATCGACATCGGCGCCGCGAAAGCCGTAAATGGACTGCTTGCGATCACCCACGATGAATAAATTTGTGCCGCGCATCAACGCCAACCTGGTCATCAGATCGCGCTGCAGGCTATTGGTGTCCTGAAATTCATCGATGAGGAAGAACCGATAACGCTCAGTCCCGCGGCTTACAACCTCGGGCAAATCCAAAAGCTTCAGCGCGCGCAACTGCAAATCGTCGAAATCGAGCACGGAGAGCCGCTGCTTTTCATTATCGAGGCGGCGATCTATCTCGCGCAGCAGTTTGAGCAGCGCCAGCGAGTAGTCTTTGGCGAGCAGGTCAAACCCTGTGGTCGGCACCCGGCCGCGAAGCCGTTCGCTGGTCGTCGAATCCGCGCCCCAGAGCGATTCGTCCAGGCGCTCGACCACGGGATGATTGTTCTTGCTCAGACGTGTTTCGCGGCAGTCTTCAATCGCCTGGCAATAGATCGCAACAGTCTTTTCATTGGGAGGCTGCGCGAGGATTGCGCGCAATGCCGGCCACTCCGCCGCGGCCTTGTTTCGTTTTTCGGCGGCCACTTTGGTCAGCTTGCCTGCAGACAACAGCACGGCCATGTGCGCGTCCAGTTCGTTCAACGCCGAAACATAATCGGCTTCAGAAGCGTGATTCGCGGCGGTCAGTTTTTCAATCGCGGTGAGAGATAATCCCTCACCGCGATACTTGCGATGAAGTTCCACCAGCGCGTTGGCCAGCGCCGCACGGCCGGTCCCGTGCGCCAACTGTACGATTTTTTCGTTCTCATGATGAATGGCGTCGGCGAGCGTCTCTTCGACGACCGTTTCCAGCAGCATCGCCGCCTGATGCTCGTCAAGCAGCATGAACTGCGGATCGGTATTGGCTTCGACGGGAAACTCGTGCAGCAGGCGCGAACAAAACCCGTGAATCGTTGTGATCACGGCGCCTTCCAGGGCGCGCTTGTGACGCAGCCACGTCTGACGTTCACTGCCCGAAGTCTCGCGTAGCAACCCGTCGATTTTTTCGCGAACTCGCTGGCGCATTTCGTTTGCGGCGCGGTTGGTGAACGTGATGGCGACGATGTTGTCGACGGAAACTTTTTTGGTGCGCAGGATCTCCAGATATCGCTCGACCAGGACAAACGTCTTACCAGAGCCCGGACCAGCAGTGACGGAGAGATGCCGGTCGAGAGTGTGCGCGGCTGCGGCTTGTTCAGGCTTTAGTTCACGAGGTTGGGAATGGTTGGAAATGCGCGACATCGAGCGAGTTCTTTATGGAGTGCACCGGCAGAGCGAAGCGTCGACGGCGCTTTGGATGCGGTGGATACTATCAAAAATCCAAAGCGGTGTCGCGCTCCGCCTGCCGCCGCACTCCAAAATTAGAATCCGCCCGGTGCGTTCTGTGCCTGCTCAGAGGGAGCCTTGGGATCGAACGGGATGTTGATGAACTTTTTCGCTACCGCTTGCGCGTTGTCATAGTTGCTGCCGGCTTGTAGCGCTTTGTTGTATTCATAGACAGCCTTGGGCCGATCGCCCTTGGCATCGTAGGCGTTGCCGCGTTTGATGTGCGCCCAGGTTTCGATCCACGCCGCCTTGCTGCTGATCCCGTCGATGGCGGCCTGAAAATTATCGAGCGCCAGTTGCCAGTTCTTCTGTTCGAAGTAAACCAGACCCAGATTGTAATAGACCCAGGCGTTGTTGCGATCGAGCTTCAGCGCCGCCTCGAGTTGCTGCTGCGCTTCCGCGTACTGTCCTTCCTTGAACAGCTCGATTCCGCGTCGGGCCACAATCGAGATTTTCAGATCGTCGGACATGCGCAGAATCTTGTCATTGGGATCGACTTCGGCGTTAATCGGCTGTCCGTTTGACTCGAAATCAAAATCTTCGCTGCGGCCGTCCAGGTACAGCACTTTGGTTTGCGAGTCGCCTTCCGAGTGCAGGGTCAGCTCGACCGGCAGGTGCAGGTTCTCGAAGTTCTGCCGCACGGTTCCGCGGGTACGAAACTTCCCTGCTCGCGTGCGAATAATCTGATAGTCAACGCTGAACTCAGGCACGCCCGTCCCTTCGACCCACTGCGCGAAGAAGTAGCGCATGTTCTTGCCCGCCACTTTTGACGTGAGCCGCTCGAAGTCATCGATCGATGCGCTCTTGTTCCGATACTGTTCGAGAAACTTTTGCATCAAGTCATGGAACTGATCCTTGCCCATCGTCTCGCGCAACATGCGAAAGACCATCGCGCCTTTGTAGAACACGATCGACTGGTAAGCCGAGGATTGATCGTCCAGCGCAGCCGGCGCCCGCACGATCGATGCAGTCTGTTCAAATGTCAGCGCGCGCTCCTGCTCTTCCCGCTGCGCCGCATCGAGCTGGGCGCCGTTGAGGGCAGATTCGCGGAGGGCGAAGGCGCTCCATTCGGCCAGCCCCTGCGAAATCCACGCGTCGTCAAAAGATTTCAGCCCCACCGTCTGGCCCCACCATTGATAGGCGACCTCGCGCGTCAAGCGCTCTTCCGCGGGCCGGGAAGTATCGAAGAATTTCGAAGCCAGAAAAAGAATTCCTGGACCGGAGTAAGCCTCCAGCGTCTCGTCATCCGTTTGCGCAATTATGAAACGCGATCCGAACGCCGGCGGGCCATACTGGCTGGTATAAAACTCCAGCGCGTGGCCCATCAACTCGCCATAATTGCTGATCCGATTTTCACTTCCAGGCTTAACAAAGAACTGCAACTCGTACTTGCCCATGCGCAGGGATTTGACGACGTACTGACCGGCAACGAAGTTTCCGATTAGGACAGGTTGTTTATTGACGAAGCGAAAACGCGTGGTGCCCGTCTTATCAACCTGCGGAGTAACCGGTTCGTCGCTGATCCCGCCGACCTGCATTCCGGTCGGCACGATTACCGTGATGTCGGACGTGGATCGATCCGCGGCGTAATCATGAAATGGAAACCAGCGCGAGGCATACATCAGGTAAGAACCTTCAGGGCCCACATACGCCATTCGTTTGTTTGCCAGGGGACCGCCTTCGGGAGAAGTCAGAGCGCCGCTCCAACGGATCCGGATAGTCACGGGCTGGGCCGCTGGTACCACCTGGCCCAAATCGATCCGCACATTCGGGCCGAGCGCGCCCGCGCCGACGGAATCCTGCACAAACCCTGTCAGCGCCGTGCCGTCTTTTTGGACGCCATCCACATGCAGCGACCCGTTCAATTCAAAGACCACCGAACGCGTGGGTTCCTGTGGCACGAACGTAATGTCGGCGCCCGCCCGCAGCGTGTGCTCGTCGGGACTCAACTGGACTTCGATTCGATAGTTGCTCACATCGTAGCGAGATCCGGGAGCCGTTGGGGTTTGCGCGTGCGCCGTTGCTCCGAAGAAACACAGCACAACTGCCAGCGCGGCGATTTGAGATCTCAAATTCGAGATCTCAGACTTGCAACAGGAGAGAAGACTTTGTCTAGGCATAGCGACGATTCGTTCGATGACCGGCATTATAGTTCGGCGTATGACTCGCCCGCCAGCGCGGACGGTTTGGCAACCTTGGGCGTGGTCTTGGATGGCCGGAACGCGGGCGCGGTTGGCTGGCCGTTGGCTGGTCAGTCGCGAAAACCGTTCTGCTGGCAATTCCCGGACGCTATCGTCGGTAATCTACCGTTTTTCCGTAACCCCCAGCCAGCGGTCCGCGTTATTAGAGACTTAAGGGTAAGCCGACCGCGTGCTTGACAGGCCGCGCCGAGCCGATTAGATTCAGTTTTCATTTCGCTGCCAGACAAACCTGCGAATGACCGCCAGGCAACGCTCGTTCGTCATAAACCAAACAATCCGCAGTTCTGCTGCTCGATTCTAATCAGGAGTTTCACCGTATGAGTCTGCATAAAAAGTTTCTGACCGCCACGGTTCTGTTCGCGCTGGCCGGCACCGCTCTGGCCCAGACCGGCCGCGGCGTCCGCGTCGATCTTAAAGACACGCGTCTGCCAAACGGCCTGCGCGTGATCACAGTCGAAGATCACAACGCTCCGGTCATTGCCGTCAACGTTACTTACAACGTGGGCTCGCGCAATGAACGCGAGGGCCGCACCGGATTTGCCCACCTCTTCGAGCACATGATGTTCCAGGGGTCTGAAAACGTAGGCAAGTCTGAACATTTCATCCTGGTCTATAACAACGGCGGCACCATGAACGGCACCACCAACGAAGACCGTACCAACTATTTCGAGGCCCTGCCCGCAAATCAAATCGAACTCGCGCTCTACCTCGAGGCCGACCGCATGCGCAGTCTGGCCGTCACCCAAGAGAACCTCGACAACCAGCGCAACGCAGTCCAGGAAGAGCGGCGCATCGGACTCGACAATGCCGCCTATGGCAAGACCGGAGAAATTCAACAGGAGTTGATGTACGACAACTTTGCCTATAAGCACTCGACCATTGGATCGATGACCGATTTGAATGCGGCCTCGGTAGCGGACGTACAGGCTTTCTTCAAGATGTACTACGCACCCAACAACGCCGTGCTGACCCTGGTGGGAGATTTCAAGACCGCCGATGCGCTGGCGATTATCAAAAAGTATTTCAACGACATTCCGCGCCAGGCCGATCCTCCGCCCGTTGACATGACTGAACCGGAACAGAAGGCCGAACGCCGCACCTCAGTTGACGATCAACTTGCTCGGCTGCCGCGAGTCGACATTGCTTACAAGACCGTCCCCGGCAACACGGCGGACTTTTACGCTTTGCAGGTGTTGGCCAACGTCCTTGGCAGCGGCGGTAGTTCGAGGCTGAATCAGAAGCTCGTGCGTGAGAGAGAAATGGTCACCAACGCCAATAGTTTTGCTCAGGAGAGTCGCGGCGTTGGCGGCTTTTATGTGACGGCAACTCCCCGACCCGGCAAGAAAACCGCAGAGGTCGAAGCATCCGTTTATGACGAGATCGCCCGGCTCCAGAAAGAGCCTATCGCCGATTGGGAATTGCAGAAAGCCAAAAGCAGCGCGCGGCGAGGCTATATCAACGGGCTGCAAAGTTCGATGGGTCGCGCCAATTCAATCGGCCAGTACGCCGTCTACTACGGTGATCCGAATCTAATCAATACCCGCATCGACAAGGTCAACGCAGTGACCAAGGAAGACGTGCAGCGCGTCGCCAATAAATATCTGGTGCAGACGAACCGCACCGTGGTCATCACCGTTCCCAAGTCGGGCGCGGGCCGCGGCATGAATCCCGGAATGCAGCAGTAGGAGGATCGATCAATGAAAGGAACCACGATCATGAAATCAAGACTGTTAGCGGCGGCCATCTCAATCGCCGCCCTTACTTCCGGGACTTACGCCCAACAGGGCGGCATGGCTTCACAAACGCCCAGCAGCACCAAGGGCGCCGTGATCAAAGGCAAGGCGCCGGTCAACAAAAACTTATTGAAGGTAAAGCTGCCGAAGGCCCGGGAAGCCACGCTGAAGAACGGCCTGCATGTCGTTGTACTCGAGAGCAAAAACAAGCTGCCGATCTTCTCGATGGAAATGGTAGTGATGAGCGGCGGGCTCTCTGATCCGTCAGACATGCACGGGCTGGCAAACGCCACCGCCTTGTTGATGCGCGAAGGCACGGCCAAACACAACAGCCGCGAGTTCTCAGAGCAACTCGACACGATTGGCGCCACGTTGAATGCCAACTCCGGCGTTTCTTCGTCCACTTCGAACGTCAGCACGTCCGGGCTGGTCGATAACTTGGATCAGATCCTCGATCTCTTTACCGAAGTAATTCGCACGCCAAAGTTTCCCACCGAGGAAGTTGAACGCTACAAATCGCGCGCGATTTCTCAACAGCCTCTGCTGCGTGGCCAGCCACAGTTTCTCGCGCAGGAACGTCTGAACCAGGCCATCTATGGGACACACCCGGGCGCCCTGATAGTCGCGCCGGCCGATTCGCTGAAAAAGATCACCTCAACTGACCTGATTCGTTTCCACGATCAGAACTATGTGCCGAACAACGCCACTCTGTTTATTGCCGGCGACGTCACCCTCGCGCAGATGCTGCCCAAACTCGAACGCGCCTTCGGTGACTGGAAACCGGGAACGGTAACTGCGCTCTCTCTGCCGGCAGTGCCGGCGCAAGGTGCGACCCGGATTCATCTGATTAATCGGCCCGGTTCTGTGCAGACTGTATTTAGTATCGGCAGCCTCGGAATCGAACGGACTGATCCTGACTATATCGCGCTCTCAGTGATGAACCGGATTTTGGGCACGGGGCCGTCGTCGCGTTTGTTCCTGAACATACGCGAAGATAAGGGCTATGCGTATTCAGTCAGCAGCAGCTTCAGCGCCACCCGGTACCGGGGCACCTTTGTCGCCAGCTCGCCGGTGCGCACTGAAGTTACCGAAGGCACGATTCGCGAATTCATGAACGAGTTCAAACGGATTCGCGACGAGAAAGTCTCAGCCACGGAACTCGAAAACGCTAAGCGCGCGATCATCGGCAGCTTTGCGTTGTCGCTGGAGAATCCACAGGCGCGCTTGCAGAACATCATCACGCAGAAGCTCTACAACCTGCCGGCCAACTACTGGGATACTTACCCGCAGAAGGTCGAGGCGCTGACTGTCGATGACGTGCAGCGCGTAGCGCAAAAGTACATCGACGTAAACCACCTGCAAATCGTAGCCGTCGGCGACGCCAACAAGACCCGCGCAGTCCTGGCCAAGTTCGGCACCGTCCAGGAATATGACTCGGACGGTAAGCCGGTACGCAACGCCGCAGTCAAGCAGTAGCCGGGGCATTAGCCGGACCATGAAGGAAGCTCGAGATACCCGCAGACTTTTACAAGCTTGCGGGTGTTTTGATCTTCCGACTGGAGCGCGGACATCTTGTCCGCCTGAGCGCGCCAGCGCGAACAGTGTTACGCGATAGTTTGTTAGGATTTTGAGCGGCCTTTGCCCGCTGGCGGACAGGATGTCCGCGCTCCATCGTCATTACGGCTTCGGAGCAGAAGTGGGAGCAGCCTCCGGTCCAATCTTGTCATCAAGCCCGTCGAGCGATCCGTTCACTTTCTTATAGACACTTTCGATCACCGATCGCCGCGCCGGATCGGGTGGGCCGGCCGCGTAGCTCTTAATGTAATACGGCAGCGCCTGATCGTTCTTGCCGGTTGCTTCGAGCGCGCCACCCAGATGCCACATCGCCGCACGCCATAGCGGCGTGCCTTCGGGCGCGGCGTTCACCGCTCGTCGCAGACGAGTCACCGCATCATTGGATTTGTCGAGTTTGAAAAGCGCGACCCCGGCGAGATCTTCGATGCGTCCCCGCAAGAGCCCCGATAGCGCAGCGCGTGGCGCATCAGGAATGCGAGGCGTGCCACCCTGGGCCAACGCCCGCGCGCGAATTTCACTGTATTCATCGGGCTGCACGGCCAAGGTTGCGGCCGGCGCGCTCAACGCCGCTTCCACGCCGTTGGTAGCCTGGTCCATCAAGTCAATCACAGTTGAAAGCGCCACACCCTTTTGCAGGAATCTTTCGGCGACATAGACCTGACGGAACGTGCGCATGGCATCGTCGCCAGCAGTGAAGTCCTTTGCGATGGCGGTCAATTCATCTTCATTCGCCGCGCTGCCTTCCGGCTGATTCAAGGCAGTGTTCAAAGCGAGCAGCGCCTTGAGCACCTTTGCATTCGCGTCCGTGTCTGCTGGTTTAGATTGAAAGATCACCGCCCGGCGCTCGGCCGCAAGCAGTTCGATAAAGCTGCTCGCGTGCGCCGCGTTACGGCCGGCCAGTAGGGTCTCGATTTGCCCTCCCTTCAAAGAGAACGAGCGCGCAAGTGCGACCGCCGCATCGTCAAACAATCCGATCGACGCCAGCATATTCGCCAATTCGTAATCAGTCGTCGGAAAGCGGCTGAACTGGCGCACAAAGCGCAAAGATCGCTCGGCCTCCTGCGGGCGTCGGTTGGCTATCAGCGCGCGCGCCAACGCAATCTGCCCCCAGGCATATCTTGGCTCGAGGGCCACCGCCTTATTTGCTAACTCGAGCCCGCGAACGGGATCATCGTGAGCTAGAAACCAATAGCTCGCGCCCACCAACAGGGGCAGGTTGCGCGACTGATCTTTGTCTTGCAGCGCGTTGTTCAGTTCCTGATCGGCTTCGGACTTTTTTCCGAGTTCCAGCAGCGACACGACTAATCCGGCGCGCGCGGTATTGGTCGCGGGATCGGCTTCCAACTGTTCGCGGTACAAAGCCAACGCCTCTTCAAACTTGCCGGCCGCGCGTTTCATATCGGCCAGCGCGATTCTGGCGCCCGCCGATTTGGGGTCGAGCGCGTGGGCGCGCGCGAATTCGGTTTCGGCTTCTTCCAGACGCAGACCAATGTGACGGGCTTCGCCAAGCGCTTGATGAGCTACGGCAGAATCCGGACCGGCCTGTATCGCCAGCTCAGCCAAACGCCCGGCTTCATTTGCATCTTCGAGTAGCAAGTAGAACCCGGCCACCGCCGCCAAACGTTTCGGGTTGCCCTGGGCCAAAGCTTCGGCCTGATGAGCGGACTCGATGGCTGCCGCACGCTGGCCGCGCAGAAAAAGATTCGCTGGAATGCGCGCGATCACTTCCGTGAACAAACGATCCGGCATATCGCGAGGCGCCTCAGAAATCGCCAGGCGGAACTGCTGCAGACCGACGACGATGGCGCCGGTTTGCAGCTTTTGATCGCCCAGCATCGCGTGCGCAACCACGATTAACTCGTTCGCCCTGGGCACGGCTGGTGACTGGGGATGAGCGGCAACGAATGCTTTGAGAGTTTCGATGCGCTTCTCAGGAGGTTGGGCCAACGCAACTTCAACAGCTTCTTTTTCATCGTCGGGGTTAGCTGGAGAGACGGTCGTCGTTTTTCGATCCGTAGCCGAAGGACGCGTCGTGCGCGCCGCGTTGGCGGCGACTTCTTCCGTTGCGGCGACGCTTGGCGAAGCCTGCGCAGCAGGGCTCTCGGTTGTTTGTGGCAATGCCGTGGTGGCGGCGGGCGCGACTGGCGAGGCCCCAGGCGTTTCTGAGGGTTGAGGTTGCAGCGTAGCTGAGGCTTGCGGAATCGCCGCGGACGGTGTCGGCTCAACTGTCGGTGCGACTGTAGTGGAGGGCTCGGGTTTCGGTGTTTCTGCCGGTTGCGCTGCCGGCGTCTCCTTTGGACGCGCAGCAGGCGTCTCTGTTGGTTGCGCTGCTGGCGTTTCGGCTGGTTGCGCGGCGGGGCTCTGAACGGTTCGCGGTCGTTGCTGTTCAGCGATCAGGTTTTGTAGCGGCAGATTTTCTGCCACCTTCTCTGCCGGATGTTGGTCCAGGTCTGCGAAGGTAAAATTGTTTCGCTCTCCCAGTCCATTAGCGAATGTCTTGATTCCGGTTAGCAAGCCTTCGCTAAAGCCGGCGCTCTCGATTTTTGCGCGCATGCGCTGCCCCATATCGCCGACCAGGCCATCGGGCAAATCTGAACGAGCTCCGCGGCTGATGTGCGCCAGGAATTCTCCCTTGTCGCCGGCGATCGCGAGCAGCACGCTCTTCTTCGGACTGGTCGGGATGCCGATTTGCCAATCGTTGGCAATCCGCAACGAGTAAGCATAGAGATCTTCCGAGCCGGTACTTTTCAGCGTCGCGATGACAAACTCGATCCCGGTTCGTTGCTCCAGGTTCCCCAGGATCTTTTCCAGACGATCCCTTGTCGCGGCGTCCAGCACCGCGGCAAAATCGTTAACGTGTCCGCTGGGCTTAGGTAATTTGACCTGCGCCGAAACGCCGCCGTCCGAGCCCAGCCAAAACAAAGAAATGATCGACAGGATGAGCACCAGAATGATTGCCCGCTGATTAAAAAAGGGTAGTTTCATTGGATAATTTGCTTTGAATTCTATTTGCCGCCAGGGCGAAATCTTCGGCTGGGATTGGTCAGAGCCTCTGACAAAACCCGGCCAATCGAACAGCTCGGCGCCTGTACGCCGAGCAAAGCGGAAAGCGTCGGAGCTATGTCTGCCGGCGTCGCTGCCTGCTCATAGATGCCTTTAACAAAGTCGCGCCCCATGATAATCAATGGCACGTGCGTGTCATAACTGTAAGGCGATCCGTGCGTCGCCGTCGACCGCGGATCGGTCGGGTCGTCGGGAAGATCAAACAAAATATTGTAGGGTTCGAAAACGACGATCACGTCACCACTGCGCTGTGGGTAAAAGCCGTTCAGCACGCGTCGGGCGATCGGGTCGGCTGACGATATCAACTGATTTTCAAGCTGTGCCCGGGTGAAATAGCGCGCCACGCCAGGCATCCGCATCGTCAACTCGCCCACGACGCGCTCGCATTCATCTAAATCGATTCCGTCGCGCTTCAAGGCTGCGCGATTAAGATAGAAGTTGCCGTTGAGTAATCCTGATTCGGTCTCTGTTCTGTTGGTGAACGTTTGAATGTAGTCGGTCGCCGGACGATCCTTGCGAGCGTATCTGGCTCTTAATCCATCTTCGACAATCTGGCGCAAGCCGGCGTTCTGATAGCGATGGCCCGGGAGATTCAACGAAGCGGCCTGCTCCGGCGCCGGGGAGGCTCCGTGATCCGCGCTCAAGATGACGATAGCGTTTTGCAGACCGACGCGCGCATCGACGAAATCCAGCAGCGTCCCGATTTGCCGGTCGACGCGCAAGGTCATGTCCATCGCTTCGTGGCTGTAAGGCCCAAACCGATGTCCGACATAGTCGTTGGCTGAAAAACTCACCGAGAGCAGATCAGTGTCGGCATCGTCCCCGAGTCTTTCATTTGTGATTGCTTCTTCGGCGAAGGCAACCAACAGGTCGTTTGAAAACGGCGTGTAGTCCAATGCTTTGTAGAAAGCCCTGCTCGCGTTCGCCGCCCCACCGGTGATCACGTGCGGGAAGTAGTTGGTATCGTTCGACGACTTGTCCAGGTTTTCCCAGGGCACATCGTCTTTGCCCGCGCGTTTCAGGTATTCGGCTTCGGGCAGAAGACGATCCCAATGCGCGCCAAACCACTGGTCGGCCAGGTGGTGCTTATTGAAATGATCGACCCAATCAGGCTCACGATCAAAATAATAGGTGCTGGAAACCATGTTTCCATTATCGGTGCCAAACCAGTAAGCAGCATTCGCGCGCCGGCCCACTGGCAGAATTGCCGAACGGTCCTTGGCCGAAATTCCAATCACCTTCGATCGATCGTTGTCGGCGATTCGCAATTCGTCGCCCATCGTCGAACAGAGTAAGCGGCGCGGACTAAATCCCTTCTCCCCGGGTTTGCCGGCAAGTTTGTTCGTGCTGTCGTCGGTGACGGACTTAACTTTTTTACCGGTATCGCGCTCGTACCATTCGTTGGCGATAATGCCGGTCTGGGACGGCCAGGCGCCGGTCATGAAAACCGCATGTCCAGGCGCGGTGAAAGTGGGCACGTGATCGAAGTTGGCCTCGCTCCAAAAAGCGCCTTCGCGCATCAAGCGGCCGATGCCTCTGGAACCGAACAGATCACCAAAGCGGGTCAAGTAGTCATAGCGAAATTGATCGACGACGAGCAGCAGAATTAACCGCGGACGAGAATTATTGGAAGCCGCCGAGTCGGTGCTGCGGGCGGCACTTCGACGCGCCGTCCGCGGCTGTTGGGCCGGCGATATGGCAACCTGAGATAAAACGAAAAACAGCGAAACAATGAGCGATAACGCGCGGGCGAAATTCTTGATAAGGGAGTTCTTCATTCGACAATCGTCGCCGCGGAAGAGTGTAAAACCATCATAAGTCTAAGGGGAGACAATTCGGGTGGGCATGATAACATCGATCCGACGGCAAAAGGAAAACAGTGGCACAGACTTCAGTCTGTCATCCGACAGCGAGAAAACCACAGACTGAAGTCTGTGCCACAAAACCAAATGAGCGAACTCGAGGACGCATGGGAAGTCGCGCTGGCCGAGGCGACACAGCGCGCGCGCGACGCAGGTCGCGCAGACATTGCCAGGTATCTCGATCTGCGCTCGAAGAATGATCTATTGCGCCGCACGGCGATCGATTGGCTCACCGCTACCTTTACCTCGCTGGCCGGAGAAGCAAATCGCTCGGGCGCCGGCATCCGGATCGAAAGACAAGAGTCGCACAGTTTTCGCAGGGGCTCCGCCATGATGGTTGGAAGTCAACTAACGCTGCGCCGAGGCGTCCGGACGCTGTCGCTCGAATGCGGTTGGCCACGAAAGCCCGTCGACGGATTCGTGCGCGGCGAGGGACTGGCTTGCGCCAACATAAAACATTTTGGCCGGCCTCGGGTTAATGCAGAACTCATTCTGGCGCCGTCCATCAAAGGCTCGCCACAATGGTTGATCATCGAAAAGACCCTGTCACGCACTCCTCTCAGTGAAGCCGAGTGCCGCCAACATCTCTCCATTTTGTTAAGCGAATCGTAAGGTTCGACACCTTTTCTTCTTTTAACCTTAAGACTTGTTTGTGATGTCCGCGCTTTTAGTTGGGTAGGCGCACGTTCTCGCATTGGTCCTCATCGCATCACCGTGATGCTATCGCCGTACGGGCGAATTAAGGAGGGAGAAAAAGTGAGATACAAAATTCTAACCAGGTCGTTGATGATGGGAGTTCTGCTAATTTTGGCGGTCCCCGTGGCAACGTCGGCACAGGTTTATAGTCGCGACCGCTACAACGACCGCTACAATAATCGCGACCAGTACGATCGAACGAATCGGCGTGACATGCGAGAGGTGATCTCTCGTCTCGACAACACGACCGCCCAATTGGAAAACGACCTGAACTCGACGCCCGGACGGAGAGTTCTGGGTATCTTTCAGTTCAGGACCATTGACAACAACTCCATCGCGCAAGTACGTGACTTTCGGCGCGCGGTCAGGCAACTAAGAAACAGCTCGGCGAATGGGCGCGATCTGAATAGCAGCGTTGACGAGGCCCAGATGGTCTTGGAACGCGGCGTCCAACTCGATCGCTATCTGCGTCTGCGTACCGGCAGTGAGCGGGTGGATGCCGATCTCAGCGAGCTGAGATCTAATCTCCACGTGCTGGCTGACGCATATGGTCTGCGCGTGCCTTACTAACTCCAGGCACGGCAGTTTCGCCATCGCCGGTCTCATTAGCACCGTGGCTTCGGCCCGGTGACTTAATGATTGCTTGGGGACGGAAACCGTTTGAAACGGTTTCAGGTGATGTCGGCTACAAAGAATCACCGGGCTAAAGCCGCGGTGCTATTAAAAGGTAGCCGCGAGTCAACCGACATAGTCCCGCCGCTGCCTCACCAGCGAGCGGGGCTTTTGTTCGTCCGGCTCGCAATGCCACAATGCCTGAACGCATGACCGGCACTCTCTACATCGTCGCCACGCCCATCGGCAATCTCGAAGACATCACCCAACGCGCGCTGCGCGTTTTGCGCGAAGTGGACATTGTGGCCTGCGAAGACACGCGCCGAACGCGGGTGCTGCTGAATCACTTCGGCATCAAGACAAAGACTCTTAGTTACCACGAACACAACGAGCGCGAACGCGCCGAACAGATCTGCGTACTGCTGCTGACGGGAAAAAATGTCGCGTTGGTTTCAGATGCGGGCACGCCGTTGATTAACGATCCGGGATTTCGCGTGACCAACGCGGCGATGGAATTAAACCTGGCCGTCGTTCCCATTCCCGGACCCACGGCATTCGTCGCCGCGCTCGTCGCGTCCGGTCTACCCTCCGATCAATTTTTCTTTGCCGGCTTTCTGCCGGCCCGTGCGAATGCGCGGTGCGAGAAGCTGGAAGAACTCAACCGGGTTCCGGCGACCCTCGTCTTATATGAAGCTCCGCATCGAATCGCCGCCACGTTGAAAGACGCTCTCGGAGTGCTCGGCAATCGGCAGGCAGCCGTCGCGCGCGAGCTGACAAAGATTCACGAGGAGATCGTGCGCGGTGATCTGCGCGAGTTGGTGCAGCGATTCGGCTCCGACGTGGCAGTGCGAGGTGAAATAGTACTCATAATTAGCGGCGCCGCAGTTGATGAAGGACCTACAACCGGCGAGACCGAACCTTCACGAAGGTTGATTGAAAGAGTAAGCGAACTCGAGCTTGAGGGCCTGGACGCAAAGGCCGCTTTGAAGAAGGCGGCCCGCGAATTGGGAATGAAGCGGGCCGAAGCGTATCGGGTGTTAGTGGCTCAAAAGAACCGCCTTAGCAAGTAGAAGAGTACGCTGAGGACCACCGACACGATCAGCATCGAAACAATCGGCACGTAAACTCGGACGTGATCGCTCTCATAACGAATGTCGCCGGGCAGACGGCCGAACCACGAAAGCCATCCGGTATAGATCAGCAACCCCGCGAATACGAGGCAAAGCCCTCCGACGATTACTAGTAAACCTGCGTAACGATTCATCGCGCCACATTTGGAGTGCGCCGGCAGAGCGTAGCGGCGACGGCGCTTTGGTTCTTATCTCGATAACCACCGTCAAAATTCAAAGCGGTGTCGCGCTACGCTTGCTACCTCAGTCTAAACGATCACCTCGCGAACGCGGCCACTGGCCCGTCCGGTTTCAGGATGTCCTTCAACGCCGAGTACGGAACCAGAACGTGCTGCGGGCCGGCGGCGTATGCCGCCACCTGATACGGATCGAAGGTGATCCAGAGACCTTTCTTAGTAATGGCCCAGGCCCGGTAGTTGTCGGCTTGCGGCGACGCGCCCGACTTCATCATGTCCTCATCCAGCATCCCGTCTTTGTCTTTACTCGCCTGCCCCCTCAGATCCTTGATGCAATAAGCCGAGATGACGCTGATAAAGTTTGATTTCGGATTGAACAGATCAGCCAGCGCCAGCTTCTTCCCATTCTTGACGTCGTAATTCACGACCGTCGTGTTGCTGTTGCCATGCGCCGCGCCGCTCTCGTATGAGGCCTCCGTAAACTCGACGCTGATTAGGTCGTCAGTCGCACACCGAATTTCATAACTAATATTCAAAGTCGAATCGAGTGTCTCCGCCGGCGTCTCGCTGCCGGCGTCAGTTTCCTCAGAGTTCTCGGCGGTCCTAAACGCCGCGACGTCTTTCGTGACCAGGCCCCGAGCTTCACGATTGAAGCCGTCAAAGCGCCCATCGCCTTCGATCTGCGGATACTCGGCATCGATCGTGTAATGCTTAGCCTTGTTCGCTTCCTTGATAACTTTAGGAGTCACGCGCACGGCCACAGTGAATTCGATCGGCTGTTGGTCCACCTGAAATTCTGTTTCTTTCGAGCCATCCGGTTTCGACCACTTACCTTCGATCTCGTTCAGATTGGGATCAGGAGAGGGATTGGCCGGTTTCCACTTGCCTTTGAATATGCCGCTGGCGTTGCCGCTCTCGTCCGACTCTTTCAGCTCGACGTTGCCGTCTTTATCGACCGTGCCGGTGAGGTTGATGTTCTTGCCGACCCTTGGATAGAAATAAGTTCCGCTCAGACGGTCGCCGTCGCGTGTGAGATTCATTTCGATCGAGAGATTGCCGGCGATCGTGCCGCGAAAATAAAACTTATCACCCGTCAGGGCCTTGCCGCCCACCGCCGCTTCATGCACGGTCGCGTCGTTGCTGTTGGTCCGCTGATTACTCGCTGGTTTCCGGCAGGCGCCCAAAGTCATAAGCGCAAGGACAAGAAAAAGTAGTAAGAGAAAAGTTCGCATTCTGGATTCAATCCTTCGGTTCTGGCTTAATCTCGATCGGTGTATCAGAAGCCTGACCGTGAGGGAGGGCTACGCTAATCCTAACGCTCGACCTGCTGAGAGTTGCCCTCCCTCACGGTCGGGCTTCTGACACTACCAATCCGCTTTGCTCGATTTCCTTTCGCACCTCTGCGAAGGTGAGCTGGCTTAACCTGCCGCCACTGAATATCTCATTGTTGGTGACCTCTGCAAGCGCAAACGGCGGCTTGGGAAAGCGATCCAGTTCTTCGTCCGTCTCAAAACTGATTTCGGCCATCACCAGCCCGAACAGATCGCCAAGAAACATATCGACGGAAAACTCTTGCCCGTCAAACTCGAAAGGATAACGGTTCTTGCGAATCTCGTTAGCTTCAAAGACCGCCAGAGTTTCGGCCTCAATCGCATTGAGGTAGGTGTTCGTGATTAAGGTTCGCGAAAGATCTTCAGGATCAGCCGCGAACTTCTGCGTAAACTTCACCACCCATTTATTCGTTCGGGGATCACGTACCTTCCGTATGCGCAGCCGCGTGCCCGTAATGTAGTTGTCCGTGATCTGCAGGTGATGATCCGCGCGCGTCAAACCTTCCGGCAAGTCAGACAGTAGATAACGTCGCTCGCGTTCGACGCGCGCGTACTTGCTGTCCGGGACAATAGTGTTCAGGTTTGTTAACTTAGCGACGCCCATGATTATGGTCTCTGTTACTTTAGCGGTAGCTTCTGAAAACAACAAAAGACGGCCATGGCGTAGACGGATCAGTTTCCCCGTACTCGTCTCATTAGCACCGTCGCTTTAGCGCGGTGATCGTTAGTACTCACTACACTCTGAAACCGTTTAAAACGGTTTCCTTCTCGAACACATCCACTAATCACCGGGCTGAAGCCGCGGTGCTAATGAGATAGGCCGCCAGGATTCGAATGGCTTCGCTAACCCGTGGCTTGGTTGATTAAGTCGCTCTCATTCAAACTCTGAACACTTATTTCCCCATGCGACGCCAAAGCACATATCGGTATATATTAGCGCGGCCCGAAAATGTAAACATGCCCGAGAATAAGGAGACCGAGATGAAAACCCACAGAATTAACGCTTTGTGTGCCGCGCTTGCCGTCGTCCTGGCGGCGTCCGCCTGTAGCCTGCTCAACCGCTCGACACCCACTGCCACCTTCAAAGCGTTCTACGAAGCCTCAAAGAAAAAGGATGCAGCGGGCATGAAGAAGTCGCTGTCCAAAGGCACGCTCGACATGTTTGATAAACTCGGCAAGGCCCAAAACAAGTCGACCGACGATCTGCTGAAAGACGTCGACAAAGACGACAAATCCGAGAAGATGCCGGAAACTCGCAACGAGAAGATCAATGGGGATACGGCCACGCTCGAGGTCAAAAACGACAAGACCGACAAGTGGGACACTCTGCCGTTCGTCAAAGAAAACGGCGAATGGAAGATCGCGCTTGATAAGTTCATCGAGGACGTAATGAAGGGTCTGGGCGAGAAGATGCCGGAGATTAAGTAGGGATAGGGCTAGGTCCCGTGACCTTTGACTGAAGGCATGTCGGACAGGGTTTGTACCGCGAAGCGGTTGGAAGGACTTGCTTAGATCCTCTCTCACTTCGTCACGAGCGGACCCATTCGCACTACTTCAAAGTTAAAGCCTTTGATGTTTTTCAGCAGGCCCAGGTCGTCATCGCTCCAGCGTGGATCGGGCGCGCCGCTCAAAAACCAGCCGGGACCGTTATCGGCGACGAACATTCCATACTTCTTCAGCGCTCGGAGGATTACCTGGTTCGCCGCTGAATAACTCGAAATATCAAACGATGCCTTCAAACGCACGCGCATGCCCATCGGCGGCAGATTGGGATCGGGGTCGCCGCTGGCAAAGTGGCGCGCGGGGTAGACGTAGGCCCTTCGCGAACGACCAACAGTGAACCGCAGCGCATGTTTGATCTCGCGCCGCTCAAACACTTCATCATAGCGAACCAGGCCCGGAAAAATTGGCAGCCCGGCCGCGTCCGTAGAAGTCCAGCCCTCCGGTCTTAACGTATTCGAATTCAAATCAAAGACCGCGCCGCTGGCCGCGATCCAACTCGCGCCGTGGTTCACGGGAGCAGCAGAAAACATTTCGTATAGCTTCCAGCGATCGCGATCGATAACCAACACGTGACGATCACCCTTGGAGGTCGGCCCACCTTCAATCGGCGCGTCGCGCGGCACGGGGTAAGGACCGGGGTCGCTCTCTCCGCCATAGGATCGAAAACTGATCGGCACCATGGGCTGCGAACCGGCCACGACTACATAGGGAATCCCATTCGGCGCTCCGTTGTATACGGTGCCAAAGTCCGGATGCAGCCGGTCATCAAGGCCAATACTCTTAATTAAGTTGGCCGAATTCGGATCCACCGGCGAGTTTGAAATGTCCTGGTTCCACGGATTGTCAGGCGGAAAGGGACGCCTGCCATGAAGACTGGCCCCCGGCCCAAGACCGGCCAGAGGCAGTGTCGCCGCGGTCACCGTCCGCGGTCGCGTGACGGGCGGCGTGGGCGCGAAGTCTGGCGTAAAAGATTGCCCAACGCCGCCGTCAGCATGGCTGGATGACAGCAGCAGGGCCATCGAGCCGACCAAGCCGATCGTTATACAGAGCAACAAAGGAATTCGATTTTTTGAAGTCATCAATCTTGACCTTTCCGCAGATACCGCTCCAGTTTGAATCTTTTGAATCCTAGCGTCCCCTTCCCATTAGCACCATGGCTTTAGCCTCGGTGAGTGTGGTTGTGTTCGAAGGAGAAAACCGTTTCAAACCGTTTCCGATTGTAAGGGCCACTAGATTCACCGCGCTAAAGCGACGGTGCTAATGAGAGCGGTAGCAACCTCCACCATTGCCTTCCCGCCCTACAGCCTTAGCCCCGAGTCAGTTTACTACCGCGAAAAATGATCTGGAAGATGTCGCGGCCGAGGTAGTACGATCCACCTCGCCCCAAAACTCTCGACGCGCAACAACGACCTCGTCACAAGAGTTGTTCCTTAGGGTCTGAAATTTTGTTGGAGGCTGCCGACTCACGATGTATAATCCCGCCAGCCCAAGGTCTTGACAGTAATAGTTACCCTGATTTATTTGCCTCAGCTCTCTTAATAGAACGCAGCATTCATAATTCGTTTCAACTTAGCTGCCGAGAACCGAACGGAGTCAACCAGGAACACACAGAATCTAGCTTCGACAAATTGATCGTCCCCGTGGATTCCCATGATCTACGTCTCGCCCACGCTTTTACTCTCCGCAAGGTTCGCCGGCTGTGCCCTGTCTGTCACCCTCAGATTATTAACTATCACATTCTGTCTTTTCGTTTGTCAGTCATTTACAGCAAGCTCGGCGGCCACCTTACCGCTCGGTTTTTCCGAGGTGCAGGTGGCTGGCGGACTCACTCGAGCGGCGGCGATGGAGTTTGCGCCCGACGGCCGTCTCTTTGTGTGTCTTCAGGACGGACAATTGCGAGTGATCAAAAACAGCGTGCTGTTGACCACGCCTTTCCTGACGGTAAAAGTTGATTCGGCTGGTGACCGAGGACTGCTTGGCGTAGCCTTCGATCCAAATTTTTCGATCAATAATTTCGTCTACATCTATTACACAGTTCCATCCGCCCCAGCACACAATCGCCTCAGTCGCTTCACGGCTAATGGGGACGTAGCAGAGGCGAACAGTGAAGTAGTGCTGCTCGATCTCGACGATCTTACGACCTCGACGGCTCACAACGGAGGCCCGATTCATTTTGGACCGGACGGCAAGCTGTATGTCGGCGTCGGCTTTAACGAGAACCCGTCGAACTCACAGACCCTCGACAATCTGCTGGGTAAAATTCTGCGCCTCAATGCAGATGGTTCGATCCCCACGGATAATCCCTTTTATGGCGCCGCGAAGGGAAACAACCGCGCGATCTGGTCTCTCGGGCTGCGCAATCCTTTCGCGATCGCGTTCCAGCCCGGCACAGGTTTGATGCTCATAAATGATGTCGGCGATTTTACCTGGGAAGAGATCAACGAAGGCATCACCGGATCGAATTACGGATGGCCGATCAGTGAAGGACCGACATCCGATCCCAGATTTCGCGAGCCTATCTTTGCGTACCGGCATGGGTCAAACAGCACGACAGGATGCGCAATTGTGGGCGGGACCTTTTACAATCCGGCCGCCAACCAATTTCCCACGGCCTATGTGGGCCAATATTTTTTCGCCGACTATTGCAGCGGATGGATTCGCACGCTGGACCTGGCCAGGGGCGCCGCTTCGGACTTTGCCACGGGGATTGTGTTCCCCCTCGATCTCAAGGTGGGCAGCGATGGCAGTCTCTATTATCTTTCCCGGGGCGCGTCCGCAGTCTTCAAGATTCAATATCAAGGTTGCAGCAGCTCGATGGCCCCCGGTGCAACCGCTAAACTTTCGGCCCAGGCAGCGGCGCCGGTAATCGAAACGGAAGAGAACACGGACAGCGCGATTGCTTTCGACTCGATGACTTTGTTTCGCGATCCTTTTCCGCTGACCAATCCGTTCAATTTGGGCTCAGACAATCACACCGGGGTGATTCTTTTCGCTACTAATTTGGACTTGTCTCTTTGTGAAGACCGCTCAACCGTGACGGCCGAGGCGGAAGATGCGCAGCACAAGATCTATCCGTTGAGCGTTGAATTTGTGGGAAAGATTCCCGGCTTTGAAACAGTTACCGAGTTGGTCGTTAAGCTGCCTGACAACCTACCTGCAAATCAGACGGTATTGGTGAGCATAACCTGGCACCAAATGACGAGTAACAAAGTGAGAATAAGGATTAAGTGATTCTTCATCGCTGGCCAACCGTGGCAGTTTGTTCGCCGCGGCCCAGCAGCGCTTGAACCATTAGCAATCGCGCCATGACGCGCAGTTCGTTTCGTTGCAGACGATCGGTCAATGCCTTCGTGCGGTTGAAATCCGCGTTCGCCAGCGCAACCACACCCTTGCCATACTTAAAAACCACAAAGTCGAGCGAGAATATCCCTGGATTCCGCAGCTTGATTTCGCCATCCTTCACAAACCCGCTCTTGATCAACTTATCGAGTAGCAAGAGCTTCGTGAGGTTGTCGTTCGCGCGATCGACGATCGGTTCAATGGCCGTAAAGGCCCGATCCGGATCCACGATCGCATCGGCGAGCAGGACGGCCAACAACGCTTCCGACTGGGCCTGACTGGTAAGGTCTAATTTGACCAGCGCGTGTGCCTCGTCCAACAGCCCCAGGGCTTCGTCGTGTTTGCCTTTCTTCTCCAGCATCATGGCCACTTCGGCCATCGCCACCGCGCGTTTTTCCTTCAGCCGGATCGACGGCAGCAGCTTTTGCACTTCGTCGACGTCGCCACGACTCAGGAACAGGTTCATTTGATGCGCATCGAGCAAATCATTCAGACTGCTCCTTTGCGACTCGTCCTTGACCTCGCTCTTGATAAACTCACGCAGTGCGTCGGCCTTGCCGTTCATGACCGCCTTCGCGGCCGCGGCTTGATAAAAGCCCCCCCGCGCATCATCGTTCGCTGCGGCGCCGGCCCTGACCAGATCTTCCGCCGTGCCTTTGCTAAACAGCGAGTCCAATTGCCCCCACTCTCTCTGTTCTTTGGTTAGCACGCGAGCGGCCAGTTTCGCTTTCAATTTGTCGGCCCGACCGGGAGCAAGCTGCTCGATGTCCGGCATGGCGTCCGCTATCCCCGCCATCAGATTCGAATTCGCCGAAGCGTTGTCGGCGGCATCAGCAAGAATTTCGACGAGCGTGCGTCTTTGATCATCGCTCAGCTTGATTCGGCCGGGCCCAAGGACTGCTGTGTTTTCGGCTGAAGTCGGAGCGGGGCGCGCGGCTCGCAAAAGCATTAAGGCCATCCCGACCGCGATTGTGTCCGGCGCCACGTTGGCGGTTTGGATCTTGCCAATCAGGTCATCCGCAAATTCCACGGCGGCTTCGGGATTATTTTGGTTGAGTCGCAGCAAGACTCCGTACGACTGATAGGTTAGCCCCTTCGCCAGGCTTTCGCGCGCGAGCTGCAGGGCCTGCTTTGGATCGCGCGCCGCGGTTTGGTTGGCGATTTCCTGTTCCAAATCGCGCTCGTCGGGCAAGCTATAATTGGCATCCGGATTGTCTGGTACGGGCAGACGCGTGGCGCGCAACATGTCCAGGGCGAGTTGCGGATCGCGCTGCGCGACTCTGCGCAGGAACTCCTCTCGCGTAGCGAAGATTGCGTGATATTGGCTTAGCTCGCGGGCTCTATCGCTCGCCGAACGTTTCGCGGTTGAGTCTTTAGCGGTCGCGTCTCTTTGTGCTGAGTCCTTCGGGGTCTCAACTGTCGGATTGTTGGTCGAGATGAGATTGTTTAGCGCGTCCCAGAACAAATTGCGCGCGCGTTTCTCGTCATGCGTCCACAACAGATCGGCGGCGGCGGCCAAAACGAACGAACGGTTCTCTGGCAACTTGAGACTCACTGCCTGAGTGGCCAACTCGTCCAGCATCCCGAGCGTTTTGCGTTCCAACTGCGCTCGCTTTTCGGTTTGCTTTTGCGCCTTGTCCTTCTCAACCTCCTGCGCGAACCCTGTCGAAGCCGCAAGCAGCACAAACGAAAATAAAAGGAGAAGTGAAAACCTGAGATGTGGGAACCTGATTCTCATTGCAGACTCCTGAATGCCGACGAACAAAGCTGACTGGGCATGACCATAGTCCTTGTTTGGTTGTGAATCAACGTTGCCGACGTCAATCGGAACCTCGATGGAATAAAGTTGGCGGTGCGCGCCGGTGTTTCTTCTATCGAGCATGGTTCATTTCTCGACGAAGAAGCTGCGCGAATGATGGCCGAACGCGGGACGTTTCTGGTGCCGACCTTGATGGCCGGCGAAGCTGCTCAGCGCGCCGCGAAGAATGGCGTGCTGAAAGGGCTGCGCGCGGAAAAGGCTTTCGCCGCGGCTGCCGCCATGCGTCGCGGCATTAAGATCGCCATGGCTAACAAAGTTCAGATTGCTTTGGGCGCCGACGCCGACGTAATCCCTCACGGCCAAACCTTGCCATTCCAACTCCATTTTTCATGCGATCACCAAATTAACCGCCAGTCTGTTCATTTCATTGAAAAAATCAACGGTTGCGACTAAGCTTCATCCATGAGTTTCAACGAAGTCATCGCAGAGCTTCCGCGCCTTACCTTTGAGGAACGGCAGATTCTGATTCGCCGGGCGTTGGAGTTGGATGACCCGCCTCTGTCAGCCACCGATGAAGAGTTGGTTGAGGCGCGACTTGGAGAACATCATGCCGATCCAAGTTCATCGATCCCAGTTGATGAAATGAAGCGTCGCCTTCGATCTCGATCAAAGTCATGAAGTGGGAAGTCGTTGCGCGTCCTCAGGCGGAGGACGACGTTCTTGACGCCGCAAACTGGTACGACAGTCAACGTGCCGGCCTTGGAGATGAGTTCATCGAAGAAATCCTGGCGGTGTTTGATGCGATCGCGGTAAATCCACTCTTGCATTGCCGACGGCAGCCAACCAAGAACATTCGCTGGCGCTACCCTAACCGGTTTCCCTATCGCGTAATCTACGAAGTGATCGAAGAGAAGGAGCTGGTAATCATTGCCGCTGTTATTCACGCCGCTCGACATGATCGTGTTTGGCTAAGACGTATCTGAATTTCTTTCCTTCGCACCAGCGACGAACAATCAAAAATCGGAAGAACGAAACATGCGCCTACCAAAGAACAAACAACAGATGCGCCTCGTCTCGCTATCACTGACGCTGAACCTGATCGCTTGTTGTTTAATCGCAGTTCTCAGTTCAAAGGCATCGAGCGCAGTTCTTCATTCCAAAAAGTACGCCGCTCAATCAACCGTAACGGCCCGAGCCAAACCCTTGCCTCCCCCCGTGCGTTGGCTCGGACTAATCGGCGAGTACGGTCCCGACGACGACATCGTGATCATCCTTGAGAAGGACGGAAAACTTTGGGCGTCGTTCAAACGAGCTGAGCCTGAGCCGCTCGACGAAATCATCAGAAACGTTTTCAAGTTTCCCTCCCCGGGGCCTCACGCTCGCCAACACCTTATCTTCGAGCGCGATCGCAGCTCGCGCGCGATGCAGGTTGCAGTAGGTACGGTGATTCTGAAGCGCCGGCAAATCGAGCCGGAGAGCGGGAACCAACTGCGCGTAAAACCTCTGCGTCCCGTTCCGGAGTTGATGAAGGAAGCGCGCGCCGCGCAACCGCTGCAAGAGAACGGAGAGTTTCGCGAAGCCGATCTGGTGGAACTGACAAAACTCGATTCGACCATCAGGCTGGAAATCCGATACGCGACGACGAACAACTTTCTCGGCACGACTTTCTATTCCGCAGCCCGCGCGTTCATGCAGCGCCCAGCGGCGGAAGCGGTTGTCCGCGCCAACCGCAAGCTGAAGCAGCTCGGGTACGGCTTGCTCATCCATGACGCTTACCGGCCCTGGTACGTGACCAAAGTTTTCTGGGACGCGACGCCCGACGATAAGAAGGTTTTCGTCGCCGACCCGGCGAAAGGATCGCGTCACAACCGCGGTTGCGCCGTTGACCTGACGCTTTACGATTTGAAGACGAAAAAGCCCGTGGAAATGGTAAGCACCTATGACGAGACCACTGACCGAGCGTACCCTGATTATCCGGGAAGCAGCTCATTGCAGCGATGGCACCGAAAACTATTGCGCGATGCCATGGAAGCGGAAGGTTTCACCGTTTACGAGGCCGAGTGGTGGCATTTTGATTATAAGGACTGGCGAAAATATCGAATTGGGAATGTGACCTTCGATCAGATCCGAGCTAATGCTCGATAGCTATTCAATCAGGCTGCTAAGCAGCCGGCAGCCTAAAGCCTATGGTGAGATTGACACACGCACTCCGGGTTTCAGGTTCGTAACGAACAACTTCAGAATCCGCTTGTACTCGTCGGCCCAGCTCTCTTCGCGTTCAAAGCCGTGATCCTCTACTGGATATGGCGCGACTTCCCAGTTCTCTTTTCGCAGCTCGATAAGTTTTTCAACCAGCCGCACGGTGTCCTGGAAGTTCACGTTTACGTCCACCATGCCATGACAGATCAGCAGCGCGCCTTTCAATCCGCTCGCGAAGTAGATCGGAGAGCTTTGCTTGTAACTTTCGGCGTCGCTCTGCGGCAGGTTGAGGATGTTCGCCGTGTAAGGATTATTGTAATGCGCCCAATCGGTCACCGGCCGCAACGCTGCCCCGGCGGCAAAAACATCAGGCTGTGTGAACATCGCCATCAAGGTTATGAAGCCGCCATAACTGCCGCCATAAAGACCAATCCTCTTCGCGTCCACGCCGTATTCCTTCACCAGATAATTCGCGGCGTCCACGTTGTCGGTCAGATCCTTACCGCCCATGTGACGATAGATCCCGGTGCGCCAGTCGCGGCCATAGCCGGCTGAACCGCGGTAATCGACATCGAGCACGACGAAACCGCGCTCCATCAGCAAGTGATGAAACATGTATTCGCGATAGTACGAGCTCCACCAGCGATGCACGTTCTGCAAATAGCCCGCGCCATGAACGAACAGCACCGCCGGCCCACCGCCCTTGTAATTCGCAGGCAGATACAGCCGCCCGTGAACCGTGGCGCCGTCGCGGGCTTTGAAACTGACAATGCGCGGGTCGATCCAGTCTTTAGTAAAGAACTCCGGAATGGGAGAGGTCGTCACCGGCTTATCAGGGACCATCGTCTTTCCTGCGAAGTAAGGTCGATTCGTGAACAGGTACAACTCCGGCGGCTTGTTACTATACGAACGCACATCCGCGAGCATCGTGTCATCAGGCGAGACATCGACCTCATTCTGGCCGGGTAGTCCGGTGACGCGCTGGCGCTCGCCGCCGCTTATCGCCATCGAATAAAGATTTCGTTCGAACGGACTTCCCTCGCTCGAGGTGAAATAGAACTTCGATTTGTCTGGCGACAATTGCACGTTTGAAACTTCGAATTGGCCGGAAGTCAGTTGCACGGGCTCGCCGCCATTAATCGATACTGAATAAAGATGAGCAAAGCCGTCGCGCTCCGATTCGAAATAGACGTGCGCGTTATCCGGCAGCCAGCCCAGCGTGGGCGCGCCCGGCCCGTCTATCCAGGCATCGTCGTGGATAGTCGCCAACACTTTGGTTTTGCCGGTGGGCGGGTCCAGTAACATCACCCAGCGATCTTTGTTGTCGGCGGAACGAGCCATCAATACTGAGTTCTTGCCGTCGTCGGACCAGCGCAGTTGTGAAAGCTGAATATCGCGATCCTTCGGCGTCGCCGGAGTTTTGGGCTGGGACTCAACCCGCTCGCTGCCACTCCCGGTACTGACTCGGGCCGCATCAGTTGAATTCATTTCCGTGCGTTGCACCGGAGGCGTGGCCGGCAGGCGCTGACCGTGATCGACGTTTCTTGATTCGCCGGTTTCCACGTCGATAATCATCAGGCGCGTGCGGCCCTGTGTGTCGCCGACCTTCGTGCGTCCGGTGATGTCTTCGGTATAAGCCGATTCGGTAACATAGTTCGGCACGATCGTATTCTTCGCACCGGCGCCGGGCTCGCTGATCGTCGCGATCACGTACTTACCGTCAGGCGAAAGTATTAGAGAGATCGCATTCTGCCCGGCTGGAATATTGAGCGGCTTCCGCTTCTCGCGTTCTTTGCGTTTCTTCTCCTGCTCTTCGCGCTGCTCGGCGCGCTCGCGCACGGCGTCAAGCAGCGTCCGCTCTTCTCTCTTGAGATACTCCTGACTGTCAGTGCCTTTCGGCGGCGTGCCTCCAGCGGGCGCGCCACCGGGCCGAATGTCCGTGAGTTGTTCGAGCGAGCCGTTATCAAGAGCCATTACATAGAGATTACTCTGTCGCGTGAAATAGACGTGTTTCTGATCGAAGGTGAAGTGGGGATTGGTTTCGGCCTCGACTGTGCGAGTTATTTGCCGGCGTGTTCCATTGGCGTGCATGTAAATGAAAACGTCGCCCTCGTCGGCAAAGACGGTCATCGTCTTATCTTTCGACAACTCGCCATTGGCCGGCGGCGCTTGCTTCGCTTCATCTTCAGACAAGCGACGCAGACCCGTCCCGTCACGATTCACGACATAGAGACTCGTCTCTTTCAGGCGCGGTTCGTCGGCCTGCTTCCAACGGAAATAAACGCGCCGGCTATCCTGCGACCAGTAAACTCCGGTCGGCGGATATCCAACCAGACGCGGCCCGCGCATGATGCTGTCGACGGTAAGCTGGAAAGGTTTAGGCGGTGGCGGCGCCGGTCGAGTCTGCGCCGGGACCAGTTGCGGAAAGATAAACGACAAGACGCAGAACACGAAGCCTACGCGCCGGAAATGTTTAATCTTCATTTGATCTGAAGGGAGGCTGATAATCTCAGCGCCTTTCGTTTTCCCTTCGCGCCTTTGCGTGAAATTTACAGTCGCAACAGCGTTTCGCGCAAAGGCGCAAAGGAAGTCGAAAGGCGCAGAGAGAAGCAGGCCAACTTGGGGACGCGATGAGGACCGCACCCGTTCTCCTGACAAGCACCCAACTACATCTTGCCCGCCTTCATACTGGCGACCCGCTTTTCAAAGTTAGTCGTGTCGACTTTGTCAGCCTTGCCTTTGGCAATGGCTTGATCGGCGACCTTCAGAGCTTCGTCTTTGCGGCCGGCGGCGTAAAGATACCTGGCCTTGGTTGCCAGATTCGGGAAAGTCGCTTTCACTTTGATCGACTGGTCGACCCACTTCAAAGCTTCGTCCCACTTGTCGTCGTTCGCATAAGCGCCAGCGACCTGTAAGGGAATGCCTTCGTCGTTCGGGGCAGCAGCAATGGCCGCGTCCACCTTCGACCGCCAGACCGTTTCGACGTTGGGAACTTCGACGGTAAAAGGCACGGCGACCTTCTCCCAGCGAATGAGAACTGTCGCTGAGTTCGGGCTCACCGTGGGAATGCTGAATTGCAGCCACTCCTGATTATCGTTGACCCATTGCGGCTTGGCTTTGACGCGCAGAGTGTCCTTAGCCGGGTCGTATCTGAAGCTGCCCCACTGATTCGCGGTGCCGTTGAAGACGATGGTCCACTCGTCTTTGGTTGGGATCGTGTGCAGGCTGTAGCTGCCTGCCGGTAACTTCTGGCCGTTGATCAAAACATCGTCGGTGACGACAAATTGCGTGGCTTCATTTGCGCCGGCGCGCCAGACATGACCATAAGGAACGATCGGCGCGCCCTTGGGCCGCGCGTTTTGATCGTCAAGAGTAGCTTCGCCTTTGACGCCGGCCTGCTCAGGCAACGGCTCGCCCCAGATGGTTCGTCCTTTCACGCCGGGGCGGCTGTAAGTGATCGTGATGTCGGTAACGCCGACGGTCTGCATCACGCTGGCCTTTTGGCTGGGCCGCGGCAGACGAATCGCCGGGGCCTGTTGCGCCAAGGCATAGGGCGCGGCAAACGCGATCATGAAAAGAGCGGCAAAACTAAAAAGGGAAAGTCGTTTCAAGGAAATCATGGTGGCACTCCTCTTCGAAGAATTTGGCGCATTATGTATCGTGGCGCGGTTTATCAGCAAGGGGTCGAGACCAATAACCCACGGCTCACGACTCCGTGTCAAAACTCAGCCTTCCAGAACTCGAGCTTTGCCACAACCTCTCGCGCCGTGGGCTACAGATCTTTTGCCGCGCCGCGGCTATTAAGAATTCCCTCACCTACCAAATCACGCAACGATCCTTCTCCGGACGCACCATCCGGTCGCCTTCTTTGCACTGAAACGCGGCGGCGAACTGTGGCATGTTCGAGAGTGGGCCGTTGACACGGAACTTCGGCAATGGATGCGGATCGCCCAGCACCAACATCCGCGCGAGTTCCGGACGCATGTTGGTGGTCCAGCCACGCGCATAACCGAGAAAGAACCGCTGCTCCGGCGTGAAGCCGTCGATGTTCGCCGGCCGCGGCTTTCCTTCCATGGATTTTTGAAATGCGGCATACGCTACGACCAACCCGCCCAGATCGGCGATGGATTCGCCCACGACCAGCTTCCCGTTTTGGTTCAAGCCCGGCTGCACTTCAAAGCTATTAAACTGGTCGATGACACACTGCGCTTTCTCGTTGAAAGCTTTCAGGTCGGCATCGCTCCACCAGTTTGACAGGTTGCCGGTGGGATCGAACTTCGCCCCTTGATCGTCAAAACCGTGCGTCATCTCGTGACCAATCACCGATCCCATGCCGCCATAGTTGAGCGCGTCGTCTGCGCCCGCATCAAAGAAAGGCGGCTGCAGGATGCCGGCAGGAAAAACGATTTCGTTGATTTGCGGATTGTAGTAAGCGTTGACCGTCGGCGGCGACATTCCCCACTCAGTGCGGTCAACGGGCTTGCCAATCTTGTTCCAGTCACGCCGCTCGTTGAACGCACCGACGCGAAAACGGTTGCCCTGAAACGAACTGCGATCGATCGCCAGCGTGGAATAGTCGCGCCATTTGTCGGGATAGCCAATCTTGTTAAGAAACGCGTCGAGTTTGACGATGGCTCGCTTGCGGGTCTCTTCTCCCATCCAGCTCAAGGTGCTGATGTCGCTCTTCAGCGCCGCTTCCAGGTTGCGAACCATTGCCAGAGCGCGCGCCTTGGCCGCGGGCGGAAAAGCTTTCTGAACGTAAACTTCGCCGAGCGCTTCACCCATCGCGGCGTCAGTCGCGCTCACACAGCGCTTCCAACGGGGTAGGTTCTCTTTGGTGCCCGAAAGGACGGTGCCTTTGAAATGAAAATCTTCGTCGACAAACTTTGACGAAAGGCCGGACGCTGCCCTGTTGATGAGGTGCCAACGCAAATACGTCTGCCAGTCGACGATTGGCGTCGCGGTCAACTGCACGTCCATCGCTTTGAAAAAGTCCGGCGTGGCAACGTTGACGTCCGTCTTTTGCACTCCACCCACTCGTTGAAAATAATTTACCCAATCGAAAGTAGGCGACACGTCTTTGACGGCCGTCATTGCCATGCGGTGATAAATCTTCTCAGGGTCGCGCAATTCGACTGGCGGCTTCGAAGATTCAGCGAGCTTCGTTTCCAGCGCCATGACGGTCTGCGCTTCGGCGGCTGCTTTGGTCGCGTCGTCGCCCATCAATTCGAACATTTTGGCAACGTGCTTGACGTACTCGTCGCGGATTGACTTCGATCTATCGTCCGTCTTGAAGTAATAATCACGATTGGGCAGACCCAGGCCGCCCTGAAAAATACCGGCTATAACCTCAGCGCTGTTCTTGAAATCCTGGTCTGAGCCGGAACCGAAAAGGGCGTTATATCCCATCGAGTGCAGGTGGGCGATTTCAGCCTGCAAAGATTTCTGGTCAGCGATCTTCGCTACCAGGTCGAGTTCCGGTTGCATGGGTGCAAGACCCGCAGCCTCAATCTTCGCTTCATCCATACAACTCGCGTAGTAGTCGCCAACCTTCTGTTCGTTGCTGCCTTTGCGGGCGCTCGAATTTTTGGCGGCCGCTTCCAGAATCTCGTGCAGCACGTCGCGATTTTTTTCGTTAAGAATGTTGGCGACTCCCCAGGCGGGATAGGCCGCCGGAATCGGATTGGCCGCCAGCCACCCACCGTTCGCGTACTGATAAAAATCAGTGCAGGCGGCCGCTTTTGTGTCCATGTTGGTGACATCGTAATGTGAAGACTGGCCGAATGTCGCGGCCACGCTTAACGCCATGAAGAGGGCGCTGGCTATAAAAACCCTGAATGAATTACTCATACTATCTCCTGTTTTGATTTTTTTACTCGACAAATATCCGTGTTGAGGAAGACGTCGAAACCGTTGCCGTCTTCTAAAGGATCACTGTTTCACTGCTTACTACGTGACCCAGAGAATTTAGTTTTCTTTTAAGCAAAAATCAAAGCGCCGGAAGAACCGTCGTATCGTGAATGAGGTCAGTTGTTTTGGAGTGCGGTGGCAAGCGCAGCGCGACACCGCTTTGGATTGGCAGCTCGCGATCTGTAACGTGCGATCCAAAGCGCCGTCGCCGCTTCGCTTTGCCGGCGCACTCCAAATGTATTGAGTGCCCGGACCCCGTCGCTACCGCTCCCGGTTCTGACCTCATCACTCAACCGCTACGCGCAAACAACCCCTTGACGCCTTCCGCTCTGCTCGCTAACGTCTAAACCCACATGCCCCTCGATACCCCCGCCACGATCAACACTCGCTGCTGCATCGTCGGCGGCGGCCCCGCGGGAATGATGCTCGGTTTTCTGTTGGCCCGCGTCGGCGTCGAAGTTGTCGTGCTCGAGAAGCACGCGGATTTCTTCCGCGATTTTCGCGGCGACACAATTCATCCTTCCACGCTCGAAGTGATTTACGAGTTGGGGTTGCTGGACGATTTTCTAAAACTCCCTCATCAGGAACTAAGACAGATCGCGGGTCAGATCGGCGACGAGACAATCATCCTCGCCGACTTCTCTCACCTCCCAACGCAATGTAAATTCATCGCCTTCATGCCGCAGTGGGACTTTCTGAATTTCATCAAGAAGCACGCCGGCCGCTATCCAAACTTCAAGCTGAAACTGGAAGCCGAAGTCACCGATCTGATCGAAGAAGGAAATAGCGTGGTTGGCGTGCTGGCCAAAACGCCGGAAGGAAGTCTGGAGGTTTACGCGGATCTGGTCGTGGGCGCCGACGGCCGCAGTTCCGTGGTTCGCGATCGTTCGGGCCTGGAGATCGAGCGGCTCGGCGCGCCGATCGATGTGTTGTGGTTTCGCCTGCCGCGCCAGCCAAACGATCAGGCGCAGGCTTTAGGGCGCTTCGCCAATGGCAAGATCATGGTGATGATCAATCGCGAGACCTATTGGCAGTGCGGCTATGTCATTCGCAAAGGCGCGCTGGAGCAGATCAGAGCGCGAGGCCTGGAGGCGTTTCGCCAGGACATCCTCAGTCTCGCTCCTTTTCTTGGTGATCGCGTTAAAGAGGTTCGCGATTGGGATGAGCTCAAACTGCTGACTGTGCTGGTGGACCGTCTGCGAAAGTGGTACCGCCCGGGATTGCTCTGCATCGGTGACGCGGCGCACGCGATGTCTCCCGTCGGCGGCATTGGAATCAATCTCGCGATTCAGGATGCGGTGGCCGCCGCAAATATTCTCGCGCGGCCGTTGTCCGCAGGCTGGGTCTCGCCGAGCCACTTACAAAAGGTGCAGTGGAGACGCGAGCTGCCTACGCGTTTGACTCAACGCGGGCAGGTCTTCGTGCAGGACAATGTTCTGGGTCGCGTGCTCGGGAGCACGGAGCCGATCGTAGCGCCCTGGTTCATTAAACTCTTCAAACGATTTCCGGTTTTGAGAAGGATAGCTGCGCGTTTCATAGGGCTGGGCGTGCGGCCCGAGCATGTACGAACTGTAGCGCAAGTAGGTAACTTGCGTACCTGACAATTGCAAGTTAACAACTTGTGCCGCCCGCCTTCAGTGAAGTTTTGATCTGACGCTGAAAGCGTCAAAAAAAATAGCCGGGGGCAACGCCCCGGATCACACCCACAAATGAATTACGACCCTGAAGGGGCCGCATAATCTCACACCTGCTATGCGACCCTCTCAGGGTCGAAATCCATCATTGGCCGTTACCGGCGGCGCTACCCCTAGCTATTTCGTTTCACGCCTTCGGCGTGAGGAAGTCAGTGCGCTACATTAACTCAGCATCCGTTCGACCACGCCGTAGCTCGCTTCCAAAGCTTCCGTAAGCTTCTCTGGTTGGTTGCCGCCGCCTTCGGCCATGTCGGGTTTGCCGCCGCCTTTACCGCCGATGATTGGAGCGAGCTCTTTGATCACCAGCCCAGCCGGAATCTTCTTAGTGAGATCGTCAGACGTGCGCACGATCAGCGAAGCCTTGCCTTCATTGCTGCGGCCGACCACCACCACCCCCGACTTAATGCGGGCCAGCAGCGTGTCAGAGAGCTGGCGCATCCCTGCGGCATCAAGACCGCTGGCTTCACGAGCGAGCACGCGCACGCCGTTCACTTCGCGGGCATCGTCGCCATTGGATGAAGCCGAACCGGCGGCGCCGGTGGCGATCTTCAGACGCAGGTCGTCGGCTTCACGCCGAGCTTTCTTCAGTTCGTCTTGCAGCTTGCCGATCATGGCGGGCAATTCAGCGCGAGACGTTCTCAAGTTGCTCGTGACCTGTCCAATGATCTCTTCGTCTTCGCGAAAACGTTCGTAAGCATCGACGCCCGTCACCGCGCGTATGCGGCGCACGCCCGAAGCAATGGATTCATCGCTGGTAATTTTAAAGACACCGATGTCTCCGGTCGCGCGCACATGCGTGCCGCCGCAAAGCTCTTTCGAAAAGATTCCCTCCGCTCCTTTGATCGAAAGCACGCGCACCTTCTCGCCATACTTCTCACCAAACAGAGCCATCGCGCCCGAACGCATGGCTTCTTCCACGGCCATCTCGTCGGTCTGCACGGGTTCGTTGCGCAGGATGTGATAGTTCACCAGGCGTTCGACTTCTTCGATCTCACTCGTCGTCAGCGGCTGATAATGACTAAAGTCAAAACGCAAATAATTCGGCGTCACCACAGAGCCTGCCTGCTTAACATGCGTCCCCAGCACCTCGCGCAAAGCCGCGTGCATCAGGTGCGTCGCCGTATGATTCCGCCGCGTCGCATCGCGCTTCTCAACGTCGACTTCCGCCGTGACCACGTCGCCAACCTTCAACGTCCCTTTTTCAACTTTGACCTTGTGAACGATCAGACCTTGAGCCGGCGAGTAAGTATCTCCAACGATCGCGATGAGGTCAGTACCGGGAGCGGTAGCGACCGGGTTCAAGAGGCGACCCACATCACCAACCTGCCCACCTGACTCGGCATAGAACGGAGTTCGATCCAGAACGACTTCGCCTTCGTCGCCTTCTGGTAAGGCGTCGACAGGCTCGCCATCTGTAACAATAGAAGTTACGTGAACGCCTTCGAGAGCCGTGCATGTGTATCCCGTAAACTCCGGGCGGCCTCGCATAGCGATCTGCTGATAAACCGGGCTTACCTGCCTGTCCGAAGCGGCCTTCCAACTTTCACGCGCAAGTTGCCGTTGCTTCTCCAACTCGACCTCAAAACCCTCTCGGTCGACCTCGAATCCGCGCTGTTCAGCGGCGTATTCAATAAGATCTTCGCGCAAACCGTAGGTGTCATATAATCTGAAAATCTCGTTTCCAACTATTCTGATATTCTTATCAAGCTTTTCCAAAAACAGCTTAATAGCTGGTCCGTACTTTTGATTAAACTCCGCTTCAACTTTCTTAAATCCTCTTATCAAGTCTGATACTTGGGAACTGAGTTGCTTGAACTCTTGTGTAGCAGAAACTCTTTCGATTTCGAGCAAATACTCGTAAATCTCAGGGCTCTCCTCCCCCGCCTCATATCGTTTTGCCAGCTCTACCATCTCTCCAATTGTCATTCGACTTTGATTTTCTTTTTCATTAGCCAAAACATCGAACCGATTTAACCCTGCATCAACTGTCGACGCGTAAAGCTTTTCTTCGATTGATACAACTCGCTCAATCATGCCTCGATTGTCTCGCAATTCCGGATAAGCCTCACCCATCTGATCGACGACGAAGTTCGTCACCTTATAAAAAAACAGATCATCAAAACCGAGTGCGTGCCGTCCCTGATAGATCGCCCGCCGCATGATCTTCCGCAGAACATAGTTCCGACCTTCGTTCCCCGGCAAGATTCCATCCGCGATCGAGAACGCAGTCGCGCGCGCATGATCGGCGATCACGCGCATGGCGAATCCTTCCTGCGTTTCTGCATCGTATTCGCGGCCCGCGAGCTTCGCAGTGAAATCGACGATCGGGCGAATCAGATCCGTATCGTAATTCGAGAACTTGCCCTGCATGATCACGGCAGTGCGTTCAAGCCCCAGGCCCGTATCGACCGAAGGCTTGGGCAGCGGTTCAAGTTTGTATTCGCCTGGATCAGCTTCGACGCGGTTGTATTGCATAAAGACCAGATTCCAAATCTCCATCGTCGTGTCGCCCGGCCCATTGACCAGGTCGGCCCGATTGAAGTTTGGATCTTCCGGATGCTCGCCGAGGTAATAATTGATCTCTGAGTTGGGACCACAGGGACCGGTTTCAGCCATCTGCCAGAAATTATCCTTGCGGCCAAAGCGCAGAATTCGTTCAGGTTTTGCGCCGACTTTCTCCCACAAGGCCGCGGCTTCGTCATCGGCCGGCACTTCATCGTCGCCGCCAAAAACCGTGAACCACAGACGCTCAGGGTCGAGCTTGAGTTCATTGATCAGAAAGTCCCAGGCAAACTTGATGGCGTCTTCCTTGAAGTAATCGCCGAACGAAAAATTCCCGAGCATCTCGAAAAAAGTCTGGTGCCGCGCCGTCTTCCCTACTTCGTCGAGGTCGTTATGTTTGCCGCCGGCGCGCAGGCATTTCTGCGAAGATGTCGCGCGCACGTACTCGCGCTTTTCGACGCCGAGAAAGACGTCTTTGAACTGATTCATGCCGGCGTTGGTGAACAGCAGAGTGGGATCGTTGGCCGGCAGAAGTGGACTGGAGCGCACACGCGTATGGCCGTGGCGCTCGAAGTATTCGAGGAATTTTTCGCGAATTTCGTTACCCTTCATGATCAAACGGAGTTTAGCATGCGCGGCTGAGGCAGGCGAATTCGGGGCCTGAAAATCTTAGCGCCTTACGTATCTGCTTAGCGCCTTTGCGTGAGCCCTCGCCGCGAAGCAGTTTCGCGCAAAGGCGCGAAGGGAAGACTAAAGACGCAGAGGAGAACTACGAAAACTCTCTTACGTTACGGTTCTTCGTCGAGATTATTTCTGGCTAATGCTCGCACCTTCTCGCTGACCAGCTCAAAGGCAAAACCTTGTCGCAGCAAATGATCGAAAAGCTTCTTGGCATCCGCGCGCGTTTTTGGCCGGCCGCGCAGACGAACTCGTTTTTCGATCGCTCGATCGATCAATTCCGCTTCTGGTTTCTCCGCGAACACTGAATCAAGCGCCGCGTCCACGGTCGTCTTATCGATCTGCTTCATCCTCAGATCGCGTTCCAGTCTTTGTCTGCCGATTGGTCTCTGCTGCACGCGCAACGATGCGTAATTGTGCGCGTATCGCGCGTCGTCGAGGTAACCGTACTCGCGCAAACGCCCGATGATCTCTTCGACAATCGCCTGGGTCGCGCCGCGCCCTTCGAGCAAACGCTCTCTTAGCTCTTCCACCGAACGCTGCTTTGCGGCCAGCAATCTGCCGGCCCGCTGGAAAACCCGTTCCCGAGCTTTCGCGGGATCGAGGTCCGAACCCTGCGCTGCTTCGGTTGGCTTTGATCTCAGTCTTCGCATTGGTAAGACGTTCTACTTCAGGCATGGATAGAACTGAGTCCCGTAGGGACGACATCTTTATAGCTCTCGCGTTTCATTTTTCCAACCAGCGCCGTTAGCCGCGTTATATTTTGCGAATGATGGGCAGACCTTCTGTCGCACCTGACAGAAGGCGAGCCCTTGCAGATACTTCGTCAGATAGTTCGTCCTAGGGGGACTCATAACCTCTCTTCAATCGCCAACGGGTGTTCGGCAATCTAGAATGATCACATGGACGGCATTCTGATTATCGACAAGCCCGCGGGGATGACTTCGCACGACGTGGTTGCCCGGGTGCGCAGGATTATCAGCGAACGGCGCGTGGGGCACACGGGCACACTCGATCCGTTTGCGACCGGCGTGCTGGTGGTGCTCGTCGGCCGCGCCACGCGGCTGGCCCAATTCCTGAGCCGCGCCGAGAAGGAATACGAAGCGGCGATTAGTTTGGGTTATGCGACGGACACCGGAGATGTGACAGGCACTCGCCTACCAAGTTTCACCACAGAGACACAGAGACACACAGAGATTCACAGAGAAGCGATCGAAGGTGCTTTGGCTTCTTTGCGCGGCGAGATCGAACAGACGCCGCCAATGTATTCAGCCAAGAAAGTGGGCGGGCGCAAGCTCTACGAACTAGCGCGACGTGGCGAGGAGATCGAACGACAACCCGTACGGGTCACCATCAGCGAACTGACAGCCATCGAACATGATGGAGCATTGATGAATGAAAATGATGACGGCACCCGGAACTTACGAGTGCGGATCGTGTGCTCGGCCGGAACTTACATTCGCACTTTGGCTGAGGATTTCGGCAAGCAGCTCGGCGTGGGGGCACACGTCGCCGAACTACGCCGCACGCGCGCCGGTGAATTTGCGATCAAGGATGCGACTACGCTCGAGCGCTTGAACGAACAGGCGCAGACGGGATCGCTCGGAGAAATTCTTATCACGCCGGACGCCGCCCTTTCGCACTTGCCCGCAGTTGAGCTGACCCCGGATGATGCGCGCCGGGTTGGTCAGGGCATCGACCTCTCAGTCGAATCGACAGAGGCGGCGGAATGGCTGAATGGTCAGCCGGTACGCATGCGGAACGCCGAGGGGCAGTTAATCGCGGTGGGGCTTTACGACGAAGAGCGAAAGATCGTCCATCCCCAGGTCGTGATCGCGAATGCATAGTCTGCGAGGACGCGTCTTCCGGCTCTGCCGTCTGATGCGCGGAAAGTCTATGACTTTCCGGGTCGCCGGTAACGGATTCGGGCTACGCCCGGTTTCCCTAATCACATTGGCGTAGCCCAATGATCGTTCAACAATTGATCGGAAGGCCGTAGCCCTTCCGCACATCAGACGGCAGATCCGTAAACGACTCGCCTCTTTCATCTGCGAAAGGTACGCGCTAAGATTCACTCGTGATGAAGAAACGTTATTTGCTTGCCGGCGCATCCGGCATCGTCGCGGGAGCGGTGGCCGCAAAACTTCTTACTCGCCCGCGCGATGTCAGTTGGCCCGACAGTATTGATTTCATCTATCACGCGGAGCATTCGTGGTTTACGAGTGTCGACGGCGTAAGCATTCATTACCAGGAAGCCGGTGATGAGAGCGCGCCGCCAATGATTCTGATACACGGTTTCATTTCTTCGAACCTGGTTTGGAATGAAGTATTTCTGCCTTTGGCGAACGCCGGCTTTCGCGTCATCGCGCCCGATCTTCCCGGTTATGGTTATTCCGCCAAGCCCGGCAATGGTGAGTACACGATCGCCGCCCAGGCGCGCGCCGTTTTGGGTTTGATGGATCGCCTCGGTATCGAGCAGGCGACGATTGTCGGAGCTTCTTATGGCGGCGCAGTCGCTGCGTTGCTCGCTCTCGATTGTCCGGAGAGGGTCGCGAACCTGATCCTGGTCGGGGCCGTCACGAATGACCAGCCAAAAAAGAAACTGCTGCTGCGGTTGGCCGGCGTCCCACTCGTAGGTGACATCGCGACGCCCCTTTTTCTCGGCTCGCGCTGGGTTCTGCGTAAGCGAACCGAGGACGTTTACCGCCGTCTGGGATACCCGCTGGACGAGCGCAAGCTCGCAGCTCGTCATCACTTGTTGGCGACTTCGAACACGCACCGCGCGATGATTCGCACCATCCGCCGCTGGAGCGCCGAACGAATTATCCGCGAGGCCAGCTTGATCCGACAGCCGACGTTGCTGGTTTGGGGCGACGAAGATAATCACATCCCCATCAGCAACGCTTTCAAACTACGCGAGGCTATCCCCAACTCGCGGCTGATCGTCTTTCGTCACTGCGGGCACCTGCCCCCGACTGAGTACCCGGCGAAGTTTGTTGAGGTGGTGACGGATTTTTGTAAAGCTGAAGAAAGTCCAAGCGAAACCTTAGGCAACAATTCATAACGCCGCTAGTGATGGGTCTGCGTTGCAGACAGTTTGAGGCTGGACTTATCGTTGATTTATACTTTCAGGAAAGGCGGGTTCAGTCAGAATTAAGAAACATGCAGGAGAAAGAACTCATCGAGAAGATTAAGGAACTCTCTCCGGAAAAGATCGCGGAGGTCGTAGACTTCGTGGACTTCCTTGCTCATCGCGATGATCACTTATTGATCCGAGCCGCATCGAGAATCTCTGAGCCTGCGTTTGCAAAGGTTTGGGACAACCCCGAAGATGCCGAGTGCGACAACCTATAGCTTCCGTGATGTAGTCCTGGTTCCGTTCCCTTTCACCAATCAGTCAGCAACAAAGAAGCGACCTGCGGTTGTCGTTAGCTCTGACGCCTATAACCGGGCAAGGCCAGACATTATCCTAATGGCTATCACGGGCCACCTGTCGGATTATCCTCGAATTGGCGAAGTCATCGTTTCTAGATGGAGGGAAGCTGGTCTGCTCAAAGCTTCGACTATCAAGCCGATTCTCGCCACAATCGAAAATGGTCAAATCCTGCGAACGTTTGGCAAGCTCGGACAGTCTGATCGTCTCTCGCTCAAGAAGGCGTTGAAAGTAATCCTTAGCTATTGAACTTCAAAGACTCAACTCATATTCAGAGCCTTGCCCACCGAAGGATCTCTCCGCACGCGCCAGATCTTCGAATCTAAATAGTAGTGAATGAAAGCGACGCCCCAGAGGACCGCGACGCCCAGTTGAATCGGAATGGGAAGCTGCGCCGTCACGTCACCGTGCGATGCTTTCAAGCCGAAATAACCCAGGACCTGGCGCGGACCCTGGTAAAGCAGACCGAAGAGAATTCCGAAAGCGATGTAGTAGAGCAGGCGACGGCTGATGAGTGCGGCAGGGCCATACTTCTCTCGAACAGGAGTTCGGGCTGCGCCCTCAGTGCGGACAGGATGTCCGCGCTCCATATACTTCTGATTGTGAAACCAGATGAGCCGGTGGTATTGCAGGTTGTGATAGATGGTGAGTATAGCCACCAGCGCGATCGGCTTATTGGGCATCGGCGTCAGCAAAGCGATCCAATGCATCGGAATCGCCGCGGCCAGCAACAGGTACTTTGGCAGGTTCAAAGACTCGCGCAACCACGCGCGCTGGACCTGGCGAATCAGCCAGCACCCGCCGACAACGATCGTGCCTGCGAGCAATAACGTCGTAACGGTGTTCACACCGCTGCGAAGCATTGGCGGCACGCGGGCCATCGCGTTCGGGTCGCTCGCTATGAACGCTACGAACGGATAGTTGAAAGCAAACAGCAGCAACAAACGATCGAGCGCGTTATCCAACGGCGCCAGGTCGTTGTTCTTTTTCTTGTAGAGCACCATGAAGCCATAGTGCTGTTTGACCAAATGGTAGTAGGCCCACAGCGCCGCCAGAAAAAAGAAAGTTAAGCCAAGGCCGAGCAGGACCATCAACGGCCCGATCACAAAAAACGAGAGCGAGCCCAGCATGAGACGCCGGCGCGTCTTCCATTCCGAGCGATCAAAGTAGGTGCGAGACAGAGTGCCAAAGACATGCGGCGCGTCGATCAGAATCGCCCAGCCGACGACCATCGGGATCAGCGGCAGGACTCCCGCGACGTAGAGAATCAGCAGCGCATAGCTCGATGCCACTGAACCCACAAACCAGACCAAGTCCTCGCGCGCGTTAATGATCCAACGCAGAGAGATCGCGCGTGGGCGGGCTTGCTCGGTAATGATTTCAGTAGCTGCGGACATCGATGTCATTAGCACCTGGCTGGTGCTTGGTATTCAACCGCGAAGCGGTTGCTCCCTCCAGCCCAGGGGTTGCCGCTTCGGCTACCCTGGGAAAAGAGAGAGTTTAAGCCTGCAACCGCAACGCGGTTGCGCGGCTGTGCGAACATCTCTGATCCAATGACGCAACCGCGTTGCGGTTGACAATCATTCTCAACTCTTCCCAAGGTAGCCGAAGCGGCAACCTTGGGCTGGAGGACGCGACCGCGTTGCGGTCGAAGACGACGTCATCACTTTGAAAGAACCTGGCTAGATCTCCCTCAAATCTCTCCCACTCATCTCGGACGGTTTCTCAATTCCTAACAGGCCGAGCATCGTCGGGGCCACGTCTTCCAACGCGCCACCTTCGCGTAATTCTACTCCCAATGAATCTTCGCCAATCAGATGAAACGGCACCGGGTTCGATGTATGCGCCGTGTGCGGCTGTCCGGTTTTCAGATCCAGCATCTGTTCGGCGTTGCCATGATCCGCGGTGATCAGAGTAGTCCCGCGCGCGGTGCGCATGGCTTTCGTGATCCAGCCCAGGCAGGTATCGACGTACTGGCAGGCCTCGATCGTTTTGTCGAGCATGCCCGTGTGGCCCACCATGTCGGGGTTCGCGAGGTTCACGATGAACACGTCCGTCTCCCCGGCCTCGATTCCGCGTAGCACCTTGTCGGTGATTTTGAATGCGGACATCTCTGGAATCAGGTCATAGGTAGCAACTCTTGGTGAAGGAATCAGCAGCCGCTTCTCGAACGGGAACTCCTGTTCGACTCCGCCGTTAAAAAAATATGTGACGTGGGCGTACTTTTCAGTTTCTGCCAGGCGATAGTTGCGCACGCCCAGTCCGGCGAAGACTTCGGCCAGAACATTTGGAGGATGCGCGGGCGGAAAAGCGACCGGCAAAGGATAGTTCTTGTCGTACACGGCGAAGCAAACGAAATGCACGTGCGGTCGCTGCGGCGTAGCGAAGTCATCAAAGCCTGGGACCGCAAGCGCCGCGGTGATTTGCCGCGCGCGATCAGCGCGAAAGTTAAAGAAGATTACCGAATCGCCGTCCTGAATAGTCGCTACCGGATCGCCGCCGGCGCGAGTGACGACGATGGGCTCGACAAACTCGTCGGTCACATTGTGCTCATAAGACTGTCTGATCGCTGAAAGAGGATCGCTGGTATGCCGGCCTTCGCCGTTCACCAACAGTCTGTACGCGCGTTCTGTTCGCTCCCAGTGTTTGTCGCGATCCATCGCATAATAACGCCCGACCAGGGTCGCAATCTCTCCCACGCCGATCTCTCTGCACTTCTCCTGCATGGCCACGACGTACTTTTCCGCCGACGACGGCGGCGTGTCGCGTCCGTCAAGGAAGCAATGCACAAACACCTGTCGCACGCCGCGATCTTTTGCCATCCGCAGCAGAGCATACGCGTGTTCCTGTGAAGAGTGGACCAGGCCATCCGAAAGCAAGCCCATGATATGCAGGGGGCGATCGTGTTTGACGGCATTGTCCATCGCCGCGTTCAGCGCCAGATTATGAAAGAAATCACCGGCCTTGATTGCGTGGTTGATGCGTTCAATATCGGTGAGCACAACCCGCCCCGCGCCCAGACAGAGGTGGCCGACATTCGAGTTACCCATCACGCCCGGCGGCAGCCCGACGCACTCGCCGGACGCTTCGATCAACGTGTGCGGATACTTCTCGAGCAGTTCATCGTAGTAAGGCATCTGGGCGAGGGCGATTGCGTTGCCTTCGCGTTCGGCGCGATAACCAAAACCGTCGAGTATGATGAGCGCTAGTGGCCCTTGTTTATGTGGCATAGACTTTAAGAATCGATGATCGAGTACCGTCACGCGTGGCGTCGGTACGAATTCAACCCGGCGTTTTGAGGTCGAGATTGTTATCGACCGGCCGCGGAGCGGCGAAAGATCTGTAGCCCACGGCGTGAGCCGTGGGTCAGGAACGCCAAAGTAAGACCCAAGCCCCGTTAGGGGGCGAAACACTTCGGTGATTTCGTCTTTCGTTTCGCCGCTCTGCGGCTATCATGCTGGCCCCAACCCAGACCCACGGCTGACGCCGTGGGCTACAGATCTTTTGCCGCTCCGCGGCTGTGGTTGATGCTTCCAAACGCCCGATCTGATTAGAGCTTCGTGAAGCCCATGCCACTCACTTCTTCCAATAATCCGGGCTCTCTTTCATATTCGGATCGGGGCGCTCCATCCAGCGCTCTGGCCGGTGCAGCTTGATAAAGCCAAAGGGCTCGTAGACTCCGTGCGCGTCCCTGGTCGACAAGACCCAGCGGCGGAATCCCTGCAGCCGCGGATGCGCGAGCATCACTTCCATCAGCCACTTTGATAAGCCGCGCCCGCGATGTTCCGGCAGCACGAAGACATCGGCGATCCAGCCAAACGTCGCATAGTCAGTGACCACGCGCGCGAATCCAACGAGATCGGTGTCTTGGTATATGCCAAAGCAGAGCGAATTTTCGATTGAACGCTGCACGACTTCAAGACTTCGGCCGGTCGCCCAGTAAGTGTCTTGCGACAGAAAGTTGTGAATCAGCTCGAGGTTGAGACGGGAGCGATCGGTGCTGATCTGATAATCGCCGCGTTGCCAGGAATCAATCATTGTGTCTGGTAGAACCGCAGTGAGGTCACGCGGATTCAAATAATAATCACAGACTGAAGTCTGTGCCACTTAAGCCGGGATCTCGCGCCGCAGGTAGAAAAGTAAATCAGTCGATGGTGGCGCAATTCCCATCTGCCGAATCATGCCCACCACCTGTCCGCGGTGCATGGTCGAATGATTAGCAACGTGCTGCATTTGATCCACCAGCCGCATCGAGTTTGCGTCGCCGTTCAGCAGCACAAAAGACATTTCCGCCGTCAAAAGCGCTTCACCGAGTTCAGAGATGAACTGAGTTCGACGATCAACGATTTCCTGCCAACGCTTATTTAGACCGGCGAGATCGCCGCAGGATTCGGTGCTCCAAAGCGACCACGCTTCCTTGCCACTCGGCGATCGGCCGTGCCAACGCTCCAGCCAGATCCATTCCGCGCCAGCCATGTGAACCAGCGTGCCCAGGATCGAACCGTGACTAATGCCGAAATCGCGACGCAGGTTTTCCTCTGACAGATCCGCCGCCGTGCTCAGCGCGAGGCCATTGGCCCATTCTGTGTAATCAAAGAGATGTCGAACGTCTATCAGATCCATCGCCACTCACTTTCAAACTGCTTTTTAAGGCTAAGACGATCCACGAAGCCACCCGAACAATCACGGAGAAAACATCGACATTGGCTTGTTTTCGTGTGATTTCGTGGATCGGTCCGCCATTCATTTTCAGATCGTAACTTGAAGAAAAGCCGACCGGCCAGGATAGACGGCGGTGTTGCCGAGCTCTTCTTCAATGCGCAGCAGTTGATTGTATTTCGCGATGCGATCCGATCGCGACAGCGAACCAGTCTTGATTTGTCCCGCGTTGGTGGCGACCGCGAGATCGGCGATGAAGGCGTCTTCGGTTTCGCCCGAGCGATGGGAGATCACGGCCGTCCGATTGTTATCCTTCGCCAGCTCAATACATTCAAGCGTCTCGCTCAGAGTGCCAATTTGATTGACCTTGATCAAGATCGAATTCGCGACGCCCAGCTCGATTCCCTTCCGCAGGAACCTTGTGTTTGTGACGAACAAATCGTCACCGACCAACTGCACGCGTTCCCCTATCGCGTCCGTTAAAGATTTCCAGCCGTCCCAATCGTTCTCGGCCATGCCGTCTTCAATCGAAATAATCGGATACTTGCCGGCCCAGTCTTGCCAAAACGAAACCATCTGATCGCTGGTGAGCCGGCGACCGTCGGATTTCTTGAACACGTAATGAGCGCCGTCGTAAAACTCGCTGGCTGCCGGATCGAGCGCCAGCAGCACATTCTCACCCGCCTGATAACCCGCTTGCGCGATCGCTTCGATGATCGTCTCGATCGCTTCCTCGTTTGATTTAAGGTTCGGCGCAAAACCGCCTTCGTCCCCGACACTGGTGGCATAGCCTTTCTTCTTCAAGACTGATTTCAGCGTGTGAAAAATTTCCGCGCCCATGCGCAGCGCTTCGCTGAACGTTCCGGCGCCGACGGGCACGATCATGAATTCCTGAAAGTCGACGTTATTGTCCGCGTGGGCGCCGCCGTTGATGATGTTCATCATCGGCACCGGGAGGGTGTTCGCATTCGCTCCCCCCAGATAGCGATACAACGGCAGCTTCTGATAATTCGCCGCGGCCCGTGCGGCGGCCAACGAAACAGCGAGCAGAGCATTCGCGCCCAGATTCGATTTGTTTGGCGTGCCATCGAGTTCGATCAGCACGCGATCAAGTTCGGTCTGATCCAGCGCACTCATCCCTTTTAGTTTGGGTGCGATTGCATCATTAACATTGCGCACAGCTTTCAAGACGCCTTTGCCGCCATAGCGTTTCGGATCTTCGTCGCGCAATTCGACGGCCTCGTGCTCGCCGGTTGACGCGCCCGACGGCACGGCCGCGCGTCCCATCGTGCCGCTTACCAACGTCACGTCGGCTTCAACCGTGGGATTGCCGCGCGAGTCAAGGATCTCGCGGGCTTGGATGTGTTCGATTTGGCTCATCTACACCTCGGCGGACTTATCAAAAGCGTTGAGACTACTTTTAAAAAGGAGACTCTATCACCCAAAAAGACGAGATGCGAAATTGGTCACGCTAGAATCGGTTGCGCTAGATTGGCGGTGCTGCCCCGCGGCTAGTATGCCAGAGCGCGAGGATTTCTATTCTCGGCGGTGACGCAGCAACGCGGTAGTACAGGTGGTAACGTACGCGAGCGAGTCGGATGCGTCGAACTCCGGCAAGTCTAACATTCTAGGCGCGAGCGCCGATGGCGGGCTGCGAGGCAACAAGCTGAAGCGCCCGCCCCAGCTCTTCGACAAAAGCACCAGGCGCCATCGGTCGATTAGACTCCCACCACTCCGCTGCTTCTATGATCGCGCGCGCCGCGCTGCTAACAATGCGAACCGGGAGTTGATCGCTCAAGAGTTGTTAATCTGTCGAAGGACCTCTGAGGCGTTTATGACTTCGCCGCGTTCTGCCTCAGCGATGGCCGCAAGCATCATGGCCTCATCGGAAGCATTAAGTTCGAAGACCTCGCCGTCTTCGGTTGCGAGGATGGTCACTGTAGCGCCTTCCGGCAAACTGCCGGGTTCAACCTCGATAGCGCCACCGGATACCTTTCCCGTTGTGACTAGCATGTCGTAAGCTTAGCATGCCGATTACAAAACCGTACATTCAAATTTTGCATGAGAACGCCGGCCTCGAATCATAAAACCGAACCCCTGGTCGAATTTCGCGACGTGAGTTTCGCGGTCAATGGCGGCCGGCCCATCATCGATCGTCTTAGTCTCAGAGTTGAGCATGGCGAAGCGCTTGTGTTGCTCGGCGAATCCGGCTGTGGCAAGACCACGACGCTTCGGCTGGTGAACCGCCTACTGAGTCCCACTTCCGGCGAAGTCCTGGTCGAAGGAAAGGCCACTACTGAATGGGATGTGATCCGTCTGCGGCGCCGCACCGGTTACGTGATTCAGGAAGCGGGCCTCTTTCCGCATTTCACGGTTGCGCAAAACGTCGCGCTGGTCCCGAACCTTGAAGGGTGGGATGCAACGCGCGTGCGCGCACGAGTGCATGAACTACTTTCGTTGGTGGGTCTGGAGCCAGAGAACTTCGCCGACCGTTACCCGCGCGAATTGTCCGGCGGGCAACGCCAACGCGTGGGCGTGGCGCGGGCACTGGCTGCCGATCCGCCTTTGCTGCTGATGGATGAACCGTTCGGCGCGCTCGATCCGCTGACGCGCGCATCGCTACAGAAAGAGTTTGCTGAATTGAAAGCGCGACTTGGCAAGACGGTGATCTTTGTGACGCACGATGTGCGCGAGGCTTTGCTGCTCGGTTCGCGAATTGCGCTGATGGATGCCGGACGGATTGTTCTGCTGGAAACACCCGCGGGGTTTCTCAGTTCAAAGAATGAATTGGCGCAGTCATATTTGGAAACCTTGAAGAATGATTTTGCTGCAGCGCCGTAGGCGCTAGAATTTTAAGACTGAGGTACGCCGAAGGCGTTCGATTAATTTAGCCCAGGGTAACACCCTGGGTTTGGATTCGAATCGAAGTTTCAACCCTGAAAGGGTTACCAAAAAGCCATTCATCGGATGATGGTGCAACCCTTACAGGGTTGCGGTCGCTTTTCTTTTCTGATGTTTCCAGGGCGTTGCCCTGGGCTATGTTAGGTTTCCCTTTCAGGGCAAACAAATGTTGTTCTCCTGATTTGACTCGGCTTTCACGTCAAGCATGCTCGAATTTCTCAAAGCCAACTGGTCCGACATACTGTCGCATATCGCGCAGCATCTTTGGCTGGTGTCCATCTCAATCGCCGTCGCGATCGCGATTGGCTTACCACTGGGGATTTTGATTACGCGCCGAAAGCGTCTGCGTGGGCCGGTGCTGGGAATCGCGAATATAATGCAGACGATACCCAGCCTGGCTCTGTTCGGCTTTCTCATTCCCCTGCCCTTCATCGGCGGCATCGGCCCTCGAACGGCAATCGTCGCGCTCGTCTTTTATGCGCTGCTCCCGATTATTCGTAACACGGTCACGGGAATTCTGGGTGTCGATCGCAACGTGCGCGAAGCGGCGGTGGCCATGGGCATGACCGACCGGCAAATTCTATTTCAGGTTGAGCTGCCCCTGGCGATGAGCGTGATCCTCACGGGCGTGCGCGTTGCCGTAGTGATCACGATCGGCGTGGCGATTATTGCCGCTGAAGTGGGCGCAGGCGGTTTGGGTGAATACATCTTTCGCGGTCTAAGATTGGATGATAACCGCCTGCTGCTGGCCGGCTCAGTCCCGTCCGCCTTGATGGCCTTGATTGCCGACTTCGGCTTTGGAGTGATCGAGAGACACTTCGATCCAACGATTCAGAGAAGTCGCCGGCGGCCTTTGCGAATGCTGATTGGGACCGTGCTGATCGCTGCGATTGCATTGGCGGGTTTCGCCACCTGGCGCGCAATGAGAGCGCGATCCAACACGTCGCAAAGTCATGGCCTGGTGACCGTCGGTTCAAAAGATTTTACTGAGTCAGAGTTGCTGGCCGAAATCGTAGCGCAGATGTTGGAGAGCGCGAACCTGGAAGTCGATCGCCGGTTCGATCTCGGCGGTAATCTCTGCCAAAGCTCGCTGGTCGCGGGCAAGATAGATCTCTACCCCGAATACACGGGCACCTCTTTCACGGAAATTCTGCATCACCCTCCGATCACCGATCCGCGCGCGGTCTACGATCAAGTCAAACGTGAATACGCCGGAGCATTCAATGTCGAAGTCAGCGCGCCGCTCGGCTTTGAGAACACGTTTGCGATCCTGGTGCGTGGCAATGACGCTCGCACTCTAAAATTGAAGACAATTTCGGATGCCGCAAAGTACGCCCCGCAGTGGCGCGCAGGTTTTGGCCATGACTTCGTTTCGCGCGCCGATGGTTATCCCGGATTCTCGCGCACATATGGTTTGCGTTTTGCCGAGGCGCCACGCGAAATGGCGCTCGACCTGACTTACACGGCGCTGGCTTCGAAGAAAGTCGACATGATTGCCGGCAACTCGACCGACGGCCGCATTGCCGCGCTCGATCTGGTGCAGCTCGAGGATGATCGACATTATTTTCCGCCTTACGAAGCCGTGTTTCTTACCCGCAGGGATGCTCTGACGCGGGCGCCGGCGCTCCGGGAAGTACTGCGAAAACTTGAAGGCGCGATCTCAACTGAAGAAATGCGAAAGCTCAACTACGAAGTTGACGGTCTGAAGCGCGAGAAGAAAGTAGTCGTGCACGAATGGCTGGTTAAGAAGGGATTTCTCTAGCATTCAACCACGATATCCCGTCGCCCCACCTCAGCGCCGAAGGCGCGAAATGTAAAAGCCCAGGACAACGCCCTGGGTGAGAGTACGTAGAAGTCTTCTAGCGCGGACAGCGCGAAATGGCGACTCCTTAGCCGAAGCGGTCTTTCATTTCGCGCCTTCGGCGCTGGAGGCTGAGTTTGACAGAACCTCGAACTGCTGGACTATTTTCAGTAGTCATCCGCTCCGCGACTACTCAAACATTCATGTCGGTTGCTCCCATCTCCATCGCAATGTCGGCCGCTGCAAATATTCGTATCAATCTCCTTTCCTAACACTTGCGTTAATAGAACACTCGCACCGCGCGTCCTCTTAATGGAACCTCGCGCGCATTTTGTCGTCTAAGGTCCAAACTTTTGTTGCCGCCTCGTCGTACTTGAATTCTGACCGGCGAAAAGCAATGCGGTATTTTTTCTCATTTTATTCCGACGCTGCCCGGATCGCTCTCCAGTCGATCCTCGCGCATAAACTGCGAGCCTTTCTTACGTTGATCGGAATAATCATCGGCGTCGCCGCCGTGGTGGTAGTGGGCGCTTCGGTCAGCGGGCTGAACACTTATGTGACCGATAAAGTAGCCAAGCTGCTCGGCGCAAACCATTTCATGATTGCGCGGATTGCCTCTTCAAAGCATCTTTCGGACGACGAGTTTGAGCGCATGAATCGCCGGAACAAGCGCCTGAACTGGGACGATTATGAGTGGGTGAAAGCGCACTGCGCCGGATGTTCTGAAGTCGGCGCCGAGGTCGGCAGCCAGGTCGATCTTAAGCAGGACGGCATTGAATTTCCCGGCGCGATTGTTTTCGGTGTCACCTCGAACATGCAGGACATTGAAGACAAGATAATTGTCGATGGCCGGTTTATCTCGAATGATGAAGTGCAGCGGTCGGCGCTGGTTTGCGTGCTGGGCGGCGATATCAAAGACAAGTATTTCCCCAACACGGATCCGATTGGGCAAACACTGAAGGTCCGCGGCCTGCCAATGCGCGTCGTCGGCGTGGAAGAAAAACGCGGCGCTTTTTTTGGCGATTCGCTCGACCGCCATATCTATATTCCGGCGACGACTCACTTACAGATTTTTGGCCGTAATGGTTTGCAGATTCACGGCAAGGCCCCGACCCGCGAGAACTTTCAGCCGACGATCGAAGACGCGCGCCTGACGATGCGCAACAAACATCGTCTCAAGGGCAATGACGAAGACGACTTTGGCCTGGTCAATGTGGAGGAACTCAATAACCAGATCGCCCAGTTCACAGCGAGCATCGCGGCCGTCGTTGTGCCGATCACTCTAATCACACTGCTCGTCGGCGGCATCGTAGTCATGAACATCATGCTGGTGAGCGTGACGGAAAGAACCTTCGAAATAGGTTTACGTAAAGCCGTCGGCGCCACGCGCAAACAGATCCTGATGCAATTCCTGATCGAATCGGGCATGCTGTGCGCATTCGGCGGCGTGCTGGGTCTGTTGGTGGCTTACGGAGCCGTAACGCTGATCACGGCGCTGGCCGGAATCACAATGACGATTACGATTGGCTATATCCTGTTGGCGATTATTGTCTCGAGTGTCATCGGAATGATTGCGGGCATTTATCCGGCATTCAAAGCCGCACGATTGGATCCGATTATCGCTTTGACGAAGACGACATGATTAACCACCAAGACACAAAGGACACTAAGACCGAGGACGAAAGCGTCGCGCTAAAACAGGGCGGCAACAGAGCCGCATTAGCTCCTTCGACTTCTCTCATTTTTCTTAGTGCCCTTCGTGTCTTCGTGGTGACGATCTGATGAAACTCAGAATCCCAAAAATTCTGCTGCGCGAAACGCTCACGATGGCGCTGGATAACGTGCGCTCGAATAAGTTTCGCAGTTTTCTCACCGTGCTGGGGATCGTTATCGGGGTCACGGCAGCGATTGTCGTTGCCTCGATTCTCACCGGCATGCGCCAAAGCATCGTCGCGATCATCGAAGAGTACGGGACGAACAACATCTACGCCTTTCACCTCACGACCGGTCCGCGGACCAGCACGGATCGCGCGGAGCGTCTGCGAAAGCCGCTGACGGTTGCCGATGCCGACGCGATCAAAGCTCAGGCCGGCGCCGTTGAAGATCTGGCGGTTACTGCGCCTAACGTCGGTTACAGCGGCGGGCCCTTCGACGACAATATTAGCTATCAGGGTCACAACTATCGCTGGGGAGACACTGAAGGCGTGACGCCTAACTATGCTTCCATTGCCAACGTCATCATCCATGAGGGCCGGTTTATTACCGAGGCAGACGAAGAGCAGAGACGCAACGTGATGGTGATCGGGGTTAACGCGGCCGACGCGCTCTTTCCCGGAAAGCAGGGCAACATCGCGGGCACCGAAGTGCGCATGGGCGGTTACAACTTCGAGATTGTCGGCGTGCTGGAAAAACGTAAGGCCGGTTTTTTCGGCGAGAACGAAGAAGACAATGCCGTATTGATTCCGCTGCGCACTGCGCAAAAAGTCGCGCCTGGAAGGGGCTGGCTGCTATTCGTGATTAAGGCGCGCTCAGGCCAGCTCAATGAAGCTCTGACTCAATCTGAAGATATTTTGCGGCGTCGCCGGACCGTGAAGTTTGGAGATCCCAATAACTTTGACGTCAAGACTGCCGATAACTTTGTGACTCAATTTGACAGTATCTTTGCCATGATTGGCCTGGTGGCCATCGCGATTTCCAGCCTCGGGCTTTTGGTTGGAGGAATCGGAGTAATGAATATCATGCTGGTGAGCGTCACCGAACGAACGGCCGAAATCGGGATTCGTAAAGCGCTCGGCGCACGGCGGCGCGACATCACCAATCAGTTTCTATTTGAAGCCATGACGCTAACGTTTCTGGGAGGAATGATGGGCGTCGTGCTGGCCATCGGCATCAGCAAATTGGTGATGTTTTTGTTCCCCAGCCTGCCGGCGTCGATCCCCATGTGGGCCGTGACAACCGGAGTCACGGTCAGCACCGGCGTGGGATTGATCTTTGGCGTCTGGCCCGCGCGCAAAGCCGCGCGCCTGGATCCGATTGAGTGTCTCAGATACGAATAATGGAAATTCTTTTGGCTCACCGGCATCAGATCATTTTCCATTTGTCATTTCTCATTTCTGCCATTTGGTCACGACGCGATGTCAAATCCCCAAACAGTCAATGACCAATGACAAATCAGAAATGACAAATGGAAAATGGTCTTACACTTGTTCGCTTAAATCTCGCATCGTCTGAGCCTTCCGCTGCATCTCTTTCAAACTCTCCGGAATGAATGAAGTTATTTGGTGGGTCGCGGTGTGGCCGTCGGCGAAGGCCTGATACAGCGTGAAGTCAGGCAGCGACAGGCACGTCAGCGGCGATTGCAGGTTGTAGCCGGTGTCGATCCCGATGGCGCTGTTGAAGACATAGATCCCGTGACGGCCCAGCCTCCCGCGCCAGGGCAAAAATGGTGTCGGCGTGTGGCCAAAGACGCAGGGCTTGCCATAGTAGCTCTTGTAAAAATCCTCGTCGCGCGTCCAAAGCAAAGCGTGGGGCGAACTCTCGCTTGGATGTTTCCCGTTTTCCAAACCCGCATGAACATAGATCGCGTGATCGTCTTCGTGATATAGCGGCAGTTGCCGGAGAAATTCTATTTGAGTAAGAGGAATTTTTTCCGCGAGTAGCTCGCGCGCCCGATCAAAATCAGCTTCCGCGCGCAGCCGCAGCGACGTCTGAGTGTACTGTTCGAAGGTGCGATCTCCGCCGGTCGCGGTCTCGATCCAAATCATGCTGGCGCCGTCGACAAAATCCAGGAGCATTTGCTCGTGATTACCGCGCAGGCAAATCATCCTTTTCGGATCTTCACGGCACAGATTCAGCACGTGCTCGACAACGCCAGGCACATCCGGGCCGCGGTCGATCAGATCGCCGAGCAAGACGAGCGTGTCCGTAGGGTGTTCGCGCGGCAGCATCTCGAGCAGTATCTGAAGCTGCGCGCAGCGGCCGTGAATGTCGCCGACAACAAAGGTTTTCATAAAACTGTTCTGTTCCCTCTATCACCTAAAGGCCCGAAGGGCCGTACGGAAATAGCCACGACCGTGAAGTCGCGGATCGAGAACCTATGACGAATCGAGCGCCGAAGGCGCGGCACGAATCTGACACGACATGGGATGTGTCGGCCCTTCGGGCCTGCGAGACTTTTCGTTATCGTCCCGACTACGCCCTTACGGGCGTGGCTATTTCATGACGGTCCTTCGGGCTTCCCGCCACAAACCGACCTTTCGCGACAATAATCATTCCTACTTTTTGGGCAAAGCCCCCAGCCCTTCTCCCAAAGGGAAAAGGGAGCTTCAAGAAAACGCTAAAGCTACTGCCCGTCTTCGTCTACTGAAACTGGTGTCACGATCGAACTAACGATTCGCTGATACTCGGGATCGTTGCGCAACGAATCCCAGTTGCGGTCGCGCTCAAACCAGGGCCTGTTTTCGTTTCCGAGTTCAATCGCGCGGGCCAGCCACTTGAGCGCCGCATCGCGCTCCCCTTCCATCGCGTACGCAGATGCCAACCAGTAAGCGACGTCGTGATCCGTGTCCGCGGTCTTGATCACTTCGTCGGTGATTTGCTCGCGGGCCTCATCATGCCACCCAAGCGCGCTTAGGAAAGTCGCATAGATTGGCCGGATGCCGTCGAGTTGCGGCTGCTGTTCCAGGACCTGCTCGAGAATCTCCGCAGCCTTGACCGGCTCACCGCGATAATAAAGCGCCCGGGCGCGGAAAGTTCTGATCAGCGGATGGTCCGGTTCGACCGCGGCGCCCGCGTCCAGCTCGGCCAGCGCCTCGTCGTAGCGTGCCTGATAAGTAAGCAAGCGCGCGCGATTGTAGCTGACCACCACCCGCTCTGCCGGATTCAAGCGGGCCATGCGATCGAAACTGCGCAGCGACTTGTTGTAGTCGCCATCGAGCCGCGCCAGCACGCCACGGGCAAAATGTACGCCGACATCGTTGGGCGCTTCCTGCTTCAATTGATCGGCCGTGCGCCGGGCTTGTTCCTTGTCGCCGCGGGCCATATAGATGAACACCATGTGCATGCGCGCTTCGAGCAAATGCGGATCGAGCGCCAGAGCCTTCTGGAAGGCGGCCTCTGCGTGCGCGTGATCGCCGGCCTCGCCAAAGCCTTTCATGACGCGATTGGCATAAGCGCCGCCCAAGGCGCTGTGGGCCAAAGCAAACGACGGGTCGAGGTAGGCAGCCCGCTGAAAATGTTCGATAGCTTCGTCGACGTCTTTGCGCGCGATGGTGTGATAGACATACCGGCCCATGCAATCGCGGCCGCGCAAGTACTCGTCGTAAGCTTCTGCGTTGGCGGTCTTCGGCTGTTCGAGCCAGACCTTCTCGTCAGAAGTCAGTTCCAGGCGCAAGCCATCGCAAATCTCCTGGGTGATCGTGTCCTGCACATTGATGATGTCGGTCGCGTCGGCGTCAATCTTATCGCTCCAAAGCAAATCGCCGGATTCTACGTCGACCAATTGCGCGGTCACGCGAATCCGATCGCCGGCGCGAAGAAAGCCCGCGGACAGAACGGCGGCGACGCTCATGTCGCGCCCGGCCTGGCGGGGATCGACCTGCACGCCCTGATACTTGACGATTTCGGAAGACGGCCGCACGACCAACGATCGCACACGGGCGAGTTCCGTGATGACTGCATCGGCGAGCGAGAACTCGTAGAAGCTCGAGGCCGAATCGTTACTGAGATTTTTGAAAGGAAGAATCGCGACACTTTTGCGTTCACGATCGGCGACACTGGTTACCGGCGTCTCGTGCGCCGGCCGCTCTGAAGTCGAGACGCGTTGGGCGGCGGTTCGCTCCCCGGTGACGCTACGCAGCCAACGCAGCGCCCGTCCCATGCGGCCAGTGCCCGAAAGATGACGCGGCGCGACCGGCCTGATGGGTTCGAATCCCTGAGCGCCGCCGGCCTCGACCTCGCGCAGCACCGCGCGCAAGTCGTCGCGCAGTTCGCCGACTTTTTGATAACGCTGCTTTGGATCTTTGGCCAGCGTACGATCGAGAATCAATTGCAGTTGCGCCGGCGCGCCGCCCGGTCGCGCCTCAGACAGCGGTTCGGGTTCATCATGGAGCACGGCGTGCCGCACATCCACGCTGGTCTTTCCCTGAAACGGCCAGGTGCCCGTCAGCATCTCGTAAAGCAGAACGCCGGTGGAAAAGATGTCCGCGCGCGCATCTACTTTATCGCCGCGCGCCTGCTCGGGAGCGGCGTAGGTGGCGGTGCCGTACGGAATACCAATTTCGGTTAGATCAGTATGGTGGATTCCGCCCGGGCCCGAGCCTTCACCATCCATGAGTTTCGCCAGGCCAAAGTCCAGGACCTTCACCTGGCCGGAGGGCGTGACCATAACGTTGCCGGCTTTGATGTCGCGATGGATGATGCCGCGCCCATGCGCTGCGTCCAACGCGTCGGCGACTTGAATGCAGATCGAGAGAGCGCTGCGCAGATCGAGCGGCCGTCCGTTAACCAGGTCGCGGACGTTCTTTCCTTCGACATACTGCATCGCGATGAAGTGAACGCCGTCGATATCGTTCAAATCAAAAATGGTGCAGATGTTCGGGTGATCCAGCGCCGAGGCCAGACGCGCCTCGCGCTCGAACCGTTTGAGATTGGCTTCTTTGACGGTTAGTTCCGGCGGTAAGACTTTGATGACGACTGCGCGTCCCAGCTTGGCGTCGGCCGCCTTATAAACTGTTCCCTGCCCGCCGGCGCCAATCTTTTCGAGGATCCGATAATTCCCAAGTTTTGCGCCGATCATTCTTGGCTCTATTAAACTCCCGCAACGCAATGGGTGCAACCGTCAACACTTCGTTATCAAAAAAAAGAGACGCCCCCTGTTTCGCAGAAGGCATCTCTCGGAGGTAACCCAGTCTTAGCTAAGACGACGGTAGAGAAGATTATGCAGAAACGCCCAATGCTTCTTGCTCTTGCCGATCGCGTTGGGGTTTCGTCCTAACTCTTCACTCGTTTCCTGCGTGGCTTCCATCATGTCCTTGCCCGTTTCTTCCCACAGACGAAGCACATTTTGAAAGCCACCCTGCCAGGAGAGAGTTCCAGAGTTCGGATCACATTCCACCGCTGCGCGGAACGCGCCAAGCATCGGAAGAAGAGCGCCGCCGCTGAGACGGGACTCGTATTCTTCCCCAATGAAAGGAAACTTGAACATCTTCTTTGACTTCGAGGTCTCAACAAATTTCAAACGACCTCCTCGTTTTCCCCCACCTTTGTTGTACAGATCTCTACCGAACCGGCTGATTGTGTCGTGAAGAACCAATATCTCATTCAGGAGGGGCCGGAGGCGTTTGTAGTTATCAGCGTAATCCGTCTCTCCGTCCTTCCCGAGATAATGTTTCAGCACGCCTTCCTTCGAGGTGTAAGCCCGAATCGGGTAGGCGGTTCCGTTATTTGGAAACTCGGTGATGTTAAAGAGATCGAGTAGGCGAATGATATCTCTCGCGTCAAACTCGTTAACCTCGTTTTGCCTGAAGGCAATATGACGAAAGAAATCAGCTACCTTTAACTCCTCCTTGATCCAGTCGAACTTCGTTCCCAAGTCAGCGAGGCTCATCCGCTGGACTTGCACAGCGGTATTCAATCCGCCAGCGATCTCTGTCACCAGACTGCTGTCTAAGCCAGTCAGGACTTCAACTTTTACATATTGACGAATCGGAGCGGAATCGACGACGACGGCGTTCAAATCCGCAAGGTCGGATTGACCGCGCATCACGATCTCATAGGTGTGCGCCCCATCTACAATACCTTGCTCGTCTGTGGAGAACCGTACATTGAGTGCTTCCTCGTCATCCGATTTGACAACCTCATCTGCGAGAATTGTTATTCCCTTATTCTTGAGATGGAAAGTGTTGGGTGAGCAATCCTCGTTCAAAAGCGACCGCATGATGTCGCGGTAAATGCCGCGATCAATATTTTGTTCACGAGGATTAGCGCCTTTCGGTAAGCCTGGTGGCATATCCTCAACGGCGCAAAGAAAAACGTGGCGGGAACTACCGGGAAATACTGGATCGGGAATGCGGCGCGCAGTAAGCGCCTTGAATTTAAACGTAGACATCTTCTTTACCTTTCTGCGTGTCAGAATCCACTGACCGCACTGTAATTGTGGGCGGTGATTCGCCTCACACGTCTTTAATACTTCAGACTCGAACTAGTTGTCAAACCTTCGAGCTCTGAGCTAATGACACTTGATTACGTGGCCGCTACTTCTTGCCGTACGCGATCTTCGCTGCTTCCGGAAGCCGCCGCAGCCGCAACATCGAAATCACGCCAAACAAAGGCCCGGGCGCGAGAATCACGAACGCATAACGCCAGCCAACCAGCTCGACAAACCGCGGGATCAACTCGATCGAGATCACTGTGAGAAGAAATCCGAGACACGTTTGCATCGTCAGCGCCGTCCCGATGTATCGTGGATCGCCGAGCTCTGTCACGCATGCCGAAAACTGGGCTGAGTCCGCAACGACGCTCGCCCCCCAAATCGCCGCGACAATCAAGAGCAGGATTGGATTCGCACCGAACAGGAAACCAATGAACAGACAACAACTCCCGCTAATCGCCATCGCCGCCGACGTAACTATAGTGCGTCCGACCCGGTCGGCAACTAACCCGGCGACAGCACAGCCCGCAGCGCCGCCCCCGATCACCAGGAATGAAGCGACTTCGGCCAGCGATGGATCGCTTTTCCGAAGCGACAAGCTCGCCCGAATCATGAAAGGAATCCAGGTCCACATCGCATAGAGTTCCCACATATGTCCGAAGTAACCGAGATTGGCGAGACGCATCGAGCGACTACTAAAAACTTTTCCGGCTTGCTTCCAATCAAAGCGCGCGGCCGGCAAAGCGTATGGTCCATCGCCCACAAACAACAGCACCAACAAGCCGCCGGCCACGGCGAGCAAAGAAACAAACATCACGTTGTAACGCCAGTTCTGGCTGCCGACTCCATTGACTAGATAAGGCGTCGCTTTGCCCAACGTTAATGCCCCGACGAGCACGCCGAGCGCCAGGCCGCGACCTTGCCGAAACCACGACGCCAGAATCTTCATCGCCGGCGGATAGACCCCCGCGAGAAACATTCCCGTCAGAAAGCGGAAAGGAATTCCTACCGAGGCATCGTGCGCCAGCAATCCGAAAGCTGCATTTGAGATCGCGGCCGCGATCGCCGTCAGCGTGAACAAATGACGCGGGCTGATGATGTCCGGAAGATTAAAGAGCGCGCTTAAGAGAGTGCCGGCGACAAAGCCCAACTGCACCGAGAGCGTGAGCCAACTCGCGGCGCCGGTGCTCAGATGCCATTCTTTGGATAAGGCGGGTACGACCGCCGAGCCGCTAAACCAAAGCGACATGCCCAGCAGTTCAGCAAACGCCAGCAGCACGAGCGTGCGCCAGCGCGATGGAGCGGCTTCGTTCGATGAAGCGGGATTCTGCAAGCGTGGGATTGTAACGCAAAGGTGTAGCGCAAGTTGTTAACTTGCGTTCTTTTTTAGGAATGCCGCAAGTTAACAACTTGCGCTACATTTACGCCACGGCTTCAATTCGTGGCTTGATGAAGGCGGGCGGAACCATTTGGCGGGAGCGCTTGCGGCGCTTGTCCTGGTACATGGCCCGATCCGCGCGGGCCATTAGATCTTCAATCGAGTGGCTTTCGTCATCGTCGAAATGTGCGAGGCCTACGCTGATCGAGAGATCGTACGCACGGCTGCCACGTTGGTTGCTGGCGCGGAACCGATCCTGCAGCCGGCGCGTGAGCGATTCTGCTTCCTCTTCAGGATCGAGTGCGGCCAGCACGACAAATTCATCGCCGCCGAGGCGGGCCACAATGTCAGTGCTGCGGAACGCTTCCTTGAAAATTTCCGCCGCCGTTTCCAGTGCACGGTCGCCTTCGTGATGGCCCAGCGAGTCGTTAATCTCTTTCAATCCGTCAAGGTCGGCATAGAGGATTACCGGCACTCTGTCGTTGCGGCGAATGGACGCCAGGTGCTGCTCAGTAACCGCCAGGAAACCGCGCCGGTTATAAAGCCCGGTCAACTCGTCTACCAACGAAAGACTTTGTAGGGCTGCCTCTGCACGCTTCCGCTCAGTGATGTCCTGTATCTGAAAGATGAAATGCACCGGATTGTTGTCGGAGTCGCGCACCAGCGAAACACTATTCAGGGCCCAAACGATTTGACCAAGGCGGTGAACGTAACGCTTTTCGACCTGGCACGTCGGAGTTTCGCCCTGCATCAGACGATAGAGGTTCGCGAGATCGTTCCGCAGATCGTCGGCGTGGGTGACGGCCTGAAAGTTCGCGTCCAGCAACTCCTGCTCGCTATATCCGATCAACTCGCACAGCGAACGGTTCACGCGCAGCCACGCTCCCTGTGGCGAAACCAAAGCCATGCCAATCGCGGCATAATCAAAAGCGTTGCGAAAGTGCTCTTCAGTTTCACGCAAAGCGCGTTCGATGCGCCCCTGTTCGGCGATGTGCCGGTTGAGTTCCTCAACGTGACGGCGCGCCAGTTGGGCCTGGGCGGCGGCGGCCTCGACGTTTTTCATATACGTCCAGTAGGTGAAGTAGACGATAGCGATGATCGGAATCGTGGCGCTAAAAGCAAAGAAGCCGACGTTGCCGATGAACCGGGCGATGAGTCCCGCGGCCAGGGCGCCCGCGAAATAAGTGATCGATGTCCACATGAAGTTCCGGCGCCAGGTAGACCAGACGGGCTGACTAACCTTGAGCGCCGCGCTCGTGGCCACGAGAATCGAGTTGCCGGCATACTGTACTACCGCCATGGCGCACAGCATCACGAGATAGTTTGAAGAGTACACGTCACGCCCGGTAATTGTTTCGCCAAAGCAAACCCGCAGACTCCAAACCGTTAGGAAGGTCGCACACGCCATCACGGCAGCATTGAAAAGGTGCGTCAGGGTTCTCTTGCTGATGCGCACCGACGAACAGAGGGCTTCGGTTGTGGCCAGCACGATGGCTGCCTCACCACCGAAGAGCAGGAGAGACAGAAAAACGAAAGTGTCTGAAACCGAGATGTGGGCTTTGACGCGCGGGATCGGAATGCTTAGACGCGGACCGATCAATACAGTCACGAGCGCCAGGAGTAGAAAGCGAACATCGATCTGCGCCAAATTCAGGTGCGCGCCTGAGAACACGACGACGGCTGTGCCGGCGGCGATTATGATCCAAACAAAGATCTGATTTAGGCAAGGGGTACTCATTTTGGTTTAAGGATGCTGGGGATCGGGTTGGATCCCGTCCGCGCAAATGGCAACGAGCGTTCCACGTCCTTGAGAGCACGAATTCCCAGCAAATACACGGGTTTGACGCCGCTGAGCCGGTGGCGCCGGTCAGAAAGGTCAAGTCACTCTGGCATTGTCTACCTCAATCTGAATGATCGCGTCGATGAGGTCCGAACCGGGAGCGGTAAGCGACCGGGTCGCTTTCTCGCGATGTCAGGCCCTGTGGAGTGTTGGGACCCGGTCGCTATCGCTCCCGGTACTGACTCACCTTACCCGGCGAGGCAATCTCATCTCTCAATAGACATGGCCCTTCGCTGGGCAAGTTTTGAGTCGACCGTCCCAGTGCGTTAGAATCCGAGCCCGATTTGTTTTGTCCGCGGTCACTTATCAGAAGATCTAAAATCACATGTCACTACTGCTTGCCACGAATGTTCACCCCCTTACCGGGAATCTGTGCGTCGACTTTCCCGGTTACTGCGACATCATCGATAAGACTTCGGCGAACATCAGCCCACTCTATCAACTCGATGCGTTCGACTGGACCGTGCTGGTTATTTACTTTGGCATCCTGACTGTCCTGGCAATCTATGGTGTCTATCGGGTCAAGCAAGTGATCGACTTCTGGCGCTACTCAAGGTTCCCGCCAAAGCCAAAAGGTGAGTTCACGGATGACGAACTGCCGCGCATCACCGTGCAGCTTCCCCTCTTTAACGAGATGTACGTGATCGAACGTCTGGTTCAGTCAATAACGGAAATTGACTACCCGCGTGACCGGATGGAGATTCAGGTACTCGACGATTCGACTGATGAAACCGTCGGCATAGCGCGCGCCACAGTCGAGAAGTATGCGGCGCAGGGTTTCGACATCCACTACATTCATCGTGACGATCGCACCGGGTTCAAGGCGGGCGCTCTTGAGAACGGCATGAAGACGGCCAAAGGAAATTTGATCGCGATCTTCGATGCTGACTTTGTCCCCAAGCCCGATTTCCTGCGCAAGCTGATTCATCACTTCACCGATCCGATCGTCGGCTGTGCACAGATGCGCTGGTCCCACATCAATGGTTCTTACAACCTGCTGACGCGTCTGCAGACGATCATGCTCGACGGGCACTTTGTAGTCGAGCAAACGACGCGGAATCGCTCCGGTAACTTTTTCAACTTCAACGGTACCGCCGGAATCTGGCGGCGCGAAGCGATTGAGATGAGCGGCGGCTGGCAGCACGACACGCTTACCGAAGACACGGATCTGAGTTTTCGCGCGCAGTTGATGGGTTGGCGATTTGTTTACCTGCTTGACGAAGATGCGCCCGCGGAAATTCCGGTCGAGATTAACGCCTTCAAAGCGCAACAGCGCCGTTGGGCCAAGGGCGTCCTGCAAGTCTGGTTCAAACTATACAAGCGCATCTGGCACGCGCCGCTGCCGATGCGAGTGAAGCTGGAAATGTTCTTTCGCCTGACAGGTAATATCAGTTATCCGTTGATGATCGTGGCTAGTTTCATGCAGTTTCCGCTGCTGCTGGTTCGCTACAACCAGGGCCTGCATCAACTGATGTTGCTCGATGTGCCCTTGCTGTTCTTCTCGACGGTTTCGGTAGTTCTCTTTTACGGCACGGCGGTCTGGTACCTGGACAAGAAACGCGGGATGCGGATGCTGCATTTGCCGCTCGTAATGGGCCTTGGGATCGGATTGGCTTTTTCAAACGCGCGCGCGGTCCTGGAAGCGTTGGTCGGAGTCAAGTCTGACTTTGTGCGCACGCCCAAGTATCGGGTTGAGACAGCGACCGATGAGTCCTGGAAGGGTAAGAAGTACAAGCGCAAGCACGGTTGGCTGCCACTGCTCGAGTTGGGCTTCGCTTTCTATTTCGTGTTGGCGATAGGTTATGCAGTCCGGATGCACATGTGGGGTCCGATTGCGTTTCTCATGCTGTTCTGCTTTGGCTATGGATATATGGGCACCATGAGTTTGCTGCAAACCGCCGGGGGCGGCGGTCGGGCGTCATTGCCACGCCCCGCGCCCAAGACCAGCTAAGCCGTGTGTCAGAAGCCCGACCGTGAGGGAGGGCTTGATTACCCACGAGGCCCTCCCTGATGGTCGGGCTTCCGACACGCGACACTCCCCGAAACAAATAGTAACCTGATAGTCTCGCCGAGCGTCTTAAGTACCGAACTCGCAATAAAAGTCTCGATCACGCAGACCGCGAACCACAAATTAACGGAGGATTTTTCTAATGAGAAGATTGTTTTTGATTGCCGGACTAATGACCGCATTGGGCTTGGCCGTTGTCGCCGCCAGCGCGTTTGCGCCGGCTAATTTTGCCGGCACCTGGTCGCTGGACAAAGCAAAGAGCCAGGGCCTCGACCCAAGAATGCAGAACGCCGAAAGCGTGACCTGGACCATCACGCAAGACGACAAACAGATTTCAATTGATTCCAAAGTCGTTGCCGGCGCACCAGCGGCTGGCGCCCCCAGCGGCCCCGGCGGCGGTGGCGGCATGGGCGGAGGCCGTGGTCCGGCTGGCCCGCGCGTTTATAGCCTCGACGGCAAGGAAGCGACTACCGAAGCCCAGGGCGGCAGCAACACCACGAAGGCCACCTGGTCAGGCGACGGCAAGGCCCTCGAGCTGTCCTCAGTCCGCACCGGCAGCCGCGACGGTAATGATTTCAAATTCACGACCGTCGAAAAGCTGTCGCTGTCCGGTGACGGCAAAGTTCTGACGGATGTCCGCCACAGTGAAAGCCCGCGCGGCGCTGTGGATTCGACGCTGGTTTTGAACAAGCAGTAACAACCCCCACCTGATTAGGCGCGAACTGTTAAAGCTCGCGAGATGAAAACGACAGAGCTGATGGGCGATGGGCCGCAGCTCTGTCGTTTCTATTTGCGTCGTTGCTGGAGAAGCCGAGCAGTCAAGCCGGCGTTTCATTCGTTTGCCTTGAGCGAGACTTCGAGCTTGAAGCGATTCTCTTCCTCGCTCAGAACTCTCACCTCTTTACGTTCCTGACTATGCCGCGAACGTATCATCCGCGTCTGACTCAAGGCGCTTTCCGCAATATCGGCTCTGGCGCTGCACAGTGGATTCAACCCGAACCACGCCTCGGCTGGCTCGCCGCCGATGGTGAGACGCTTTGCGGTCACTACTTCTACTTGAAGATGATCAGGCAAGTCTCCCCAGTACGAGATCGGAAACATCCGTAAGCGAACGTGTGCGTGCGCCGGCAAGAGCAGCGCCTGAAATCCACCCGTGCCAAGAAAATGGCCGACGATGACGCGGCCTGTGCCCTGCGGCGCGAATACTTCCACTGTGTCGACACCGCCTTTGCCGCCCAGCGGTTGAGTTCCGGGGCCAAGATTGCCGGGCAACAGAAACCATCGCGGCTCAGCGCGAGCATTGCGCAGGACCACGTCGAAGTAGAGTTCGACTAATGGCGGTTTGCGCGGACGCATTTCCCGGAACTTAATTTCCGCAAGCCAATCACCAATCACTCTGGCGTCAGCCATATCGAAGAAGAAATGCTCAGGGACACTTGCTGCATCGGTTCGTTGAGGAGCGGAACCCGCGGCATATCGAAGAGTGCCAATGACCTTGACCGTTTGGCCCTTGAAAGCATCGAGAGTCTCCATCCTGGAGCTGTCCGATCCGTTAACGGAATAAATATAGATCCCCCAGTGCTCGAGAGTTACGATCCAGCCGAGCTTGGCTCGCGCCAGCTTTCCCACCACCGTAATCTTACGACCGACCTGAGGCATCATCCTGCGTTTGAAACATGCAAAGTCTGAACTGCGGCACCTGGCGCCGCCGGCGATCATGGTTGCCGACAGGATCAGGGCTGCGATCGTGGATGTCACTCGTAGAACGGTGGTTCTCATGTCAATCAACGATAAGCTGTTTGTGATTCCACATCAATCATTACGATGCAGACGGCCCCAAACCCGGGTAGCGCGCATTCTCAAACGCGGCTACAATTGCGCGAGTGCCGACACGATTCAGATGGAGTCTCATTTCGGATGAGCGACTGCTCGACACTCGTATCTGTGATCTGCCGATAAAGATCAAGGGATCGTTCCTCGAACCTCACATCAAACGTCTCTACAGCGAGCTCAACGACCGCGGGATCCGTTTTAAGCCGCACGTGTGGTTGTCGGCGGAATGGTTTACGCCCGACGGAGTGCCGGGATTCGCGATCCCTTTTTACCTGGCCCATCCGCGCCTGATGAAGCTCGAACGAAAACAGATGCTCGAGGTCGAAGGCGGCACCGACGTCCAGTGCATGCGCATCCTGCGTCACGAAGCCGGCCACGCCATCGACAATGCTTTTCGCCTGCACTTCAAGCGGCGCTGGCATCGAGTCTTCGGTCTCTTCACTCAACGCTACCCGGAATCTTACAAACCAAAACCGAACAGCCGCCGCTATGTGCTAAACCTCGACGCCTGGTATGCACAGGCGCATCCGGCGGAAGACTTCGCCGAAACGTTTGCGGTTTGGCTGCAACCACGCTCAAACTGGCGCCGGCGCTACCGCACCTGGCCCGCGCTGCTCAAGCTGGAATACATGGACGAAGTGCTGAAAGAGATTGCCGGCACGCGACCGAAAAATCGGGTGCGCCGAAAGGTGGAAAGGCTGCCCGAGATCAAAGTCACTCTGCGCGAGCACTATGAACGCAAGCAGAGCCAATACGAATTTCAGTGGCCGGCTTATCTCGACGCCGATCTGCGGCGCATTTTTTCGGCTGAACCGCGACACAAATCGCGCATGACGGCAGTGAGCTTTCTCAGATCGATCAAGCGGGAATGCGAACAACTGGTGGGCGACGGCACGGGCGTACACAAGTATGCCATCGATCATGTCTATGAACTGATGATTGAGCGCGCCGGGCAATTGAAACTGCGCGTCAACGGCAGCCGTGAACACGCCAAACGCGAAACCATGATCATGCTTACGGTGCAAACCATGAACGTGGTCCACTCCGGTTACCACAGGATCTCATTGTGACCACAGAAACCTTCAAAAAACTTCGTGTCATCGTGTTGTGCCATGAAGATCTGGTTCCGCCGGACAGCATCGAGGGTCTGAGCGCCAAGGAGATCGCGCCCTATAAGACCGAATGGGATGTGATCTCGACGCTGAAAACGATCGGACACGACGTAGCGGCGGTGGGCGTCTATAACAACCTGGGAGTGATCGGCAATGCTTTGATGGAGCACAAGCCGCACATCGCTTTCAACCTGCTGGAAGAATTTCACGGCTACCCTTTGTACGATCAGCACGTGGTCAGCTATCTCGAGCTGATGAAGCAGCCCTACACCGGGTGCAATCCTCGTGGGCTTACGATCTGCCGCGACAAAGCGCTCTCAAAAATGGTACTCGCTTACCATCGCATTCATGTGCCGGCCTTTGCCGTCTTTCACATGAACCGCAAAGTGAAGCGACCGAAGCGGCTGAAGTTTCCGCTGCTGGTGAAATCAATTAGCGAAGAAGGTTCAGTCGGCATCGCGCGCGCCTCAATCGTTAATGACGACGAAAAGCTGGCCGAGCGCGTCGAGTTCATTCATCGCGTGACCAAGACGCACGCCATTGCCGAACAGTACATCGCCGGCCGCGAGATCTATGTAAGCGTGATCGGCAACCAGCGCCTCCAAACCTACACGCCGTGGGAGTTGGTGATTGAGAAGCTCCCGGAAGGCGCGCCCAACATCGCTACTTCAAAACTGAAATGGGATCCGGCTTACCAGGAGAAAGTCGGCGTCGTCACCAAAGCAGCCGAGATTGATAAGGCGATGAGCGAAAAGATTGAGCGGCTTTCCAAGAGAATCTACCGGACCCTCTTCCTCAGCGGTTACGCGCGCCTGGATTATCGGGTGACAGACGACGGACAGATTTACGTTTTGGAAGCTAATCCCAATCCGCAAATTGCCAATGGTGAAGATTTTGCCGAATCAGCCCAGCACTGTGGCATCGACTATGAAGGCTTGCTGCAAAAAATCCTCGCGCTCGGGTTGAGATATCGCACCGGCGCCTAGTGGCACAGACTTCAGTCTGTGATTTTTTTAAAGCCTGCGGTTGTTCAGAGGCGGGCTACCGCCCGCCGTGTACCGAGTGACTGGGCGGGCGTAGCCCGCCTCTAAACATTTATCCAATGTATCTAAAAAAAGAAACGCGCCCCGGAACATTCGTCCCGAAGCGCGCCTTTCAAACCTTGCCGAGCAAGATTAATTATTACCCGTGACTGCCGCGCCGTTTGCGCTTACTACTACATCCTGACTGGAACCGCCGAAGGTGAAGCCGATCAATTCGGCAACGCCGCTTTTGTCGAGCGTTCTCACTGAGGTATTTCTGGCCTTCTCGCTGCGCGTTTGCAGTTGCGCAGTAGTCTTGGCCTTGACCTTCCCATCTTTAAGAATGGACAACTCGCCGGTTTGCTCGTTGAACCTCACCTGGTACTCACCGGCTTTCACCAACGTGCCGTTGACCATGGTATCCGACTCGAACGCGACCGTTCCGGTCCGGACCTTGTCTTTGGCGGCGGCAAAAACCGCGATCGACGCCAGCGCGCAGATCACTAATGCCACAAATGTACTCTTCATAAAAGCTTTCATAACTTTCCTCCCTGTTACTGAACCCGACGCCCTATGCGCTGTTCGTTATCTAGTTAGTGATAACGCGCGATGAAAGGTTGCGGTTGCAAATTAAAATTTTCATTTCATTTATTTGATGAAAGTGTATGGGATGTTGTAGGAGCATCCAGAGAACTGAACGATCGCGATCATTTCTCTGAATTTTCCGCGTCCAGCCAATCACTCGTCACATCGCACCATAACGCCAGGCCGCGCCAGGAATTGAAACGAGAATAGAAGCGTGAGATTTTCTTGTCGCTGGCGACTCGGCCGTGGTTGCGCAAAAGCGCGAATCGCGCGCGCGTCCAGGAATCCAGCGCCAGACCGTCATAACGACCAATCAATTTCAATAAGTTTTCAGCCGCATAGTTGCCGACACCTTTGACGCTTTTCATTTCCTTAATCAGATCGTTCAGAGGAAGTTCGCTGGTAAGCCACGCTTCTACATTGAGCGATCCGGATGCGACTCTCTGCGACAACTCGGCCAGATACGGCGCGCGATAGCCCGAGCGGATCTGATCGCGAAAAAACCCAGCCGGCTTTTCAGCCATAACCGCGGCCGTGGGAAATGATTTGCGGCCATCGGCCGATTCCTGGCCGAGTTCGCTCACCAATCCGCTCACCATTTTTTCGGTCAGCGCCCACGAACAATTCGTGGTGCAGATCATTTTCACCAGATCTTCGTAGACTGTCGGCGACCGTAAGAGTCGGCCTGCGCCTTGCTGGGCCACCCAGGCAAATTCTGGATCGTCCGTCAGCATCTGATAAAACCCACCCAGGTCATCATCCAGACGAAACATGTGACGCACGTCGCGCTCAACAGCCGCGGCGGCTTTCTTTCCCAGTCGCCTCGCGGTACGAATATTTATTTCCCGGTTCTTCGGTGCAATGTGTACGGTCAACGGGCCAGCCTGCGGGAGGTCAAGCACCCGCACCAGCGTCCAACTCTTGCGATCCAACTCGAACGGCCGAAGCGCAGACCAGCCGTGACTGAGCACGGTGCGGCGAAAGTTGAAGTCGCGCGGTGTTTTGATCGAGAGCTCCATGGCAACGACTTTAACAGAAAATTTCGGCGGGCTAAGCGCGCGATATCGGCAATGAGGTCCATTATTGCTCGTGATGCTGGAGGGCATCACGGCAATCTGCTGGTTTACGGACCAGGCCGTTACAAGTTTGCGGATTTTGTTAAGGTCGGGGTGCCGCTTACAGTGATTTGCGCGGTGGTTGTAGTGTTGCTGGCGCCGTTGGTAATTGAAATACAAGAGAGGCGACACAAGCGCCCTGTATGTATCAGGTGCGGTCAACCTGCTACTTGACCAAACAGCGCCCTTGAGACTAAGATTTGGGCACTAACCAAGATGAACGGAAGGCTGTACTCGCTGGCTCCTAAAACTTGGTTCTCAGCGGGAGAAGAGTCAACACCGAGACTCTCTACGGTTTAGGTTTCTTAAGAACCGCTTCCAAAAATAGCTGCCGGAGCTTTCCGGTGCGCGCTCCGTCGCCCTGCAGGGGAAACCCTTCGGGGCGATGTCGTGTCTGGGCTCATCACTTTGAACTTTCCTGCGCGCCTTTCAGGGGCCACATCAGCGACGCTGCTACCGACGTCAGCAGGATTGTCGCCACGATCCCCAACGCAATCCCAATCGGAATGTCTTCGACGCCGTGTACCCAATCCCCGGCTGCTTTATACCCCAGCCCCTGAAAAGCCACCGCCAAAAGCCTCGTCAATAAAGGCAGGAGCATCTTGACGCCGATGAAAGCGAGCACAATCCCGAGCCCAACCTTGAGGTAATGAAACTTTTCTACGACTCCCGCCAGGAGAAAGTAGAAGGTGCGCAGACCGAGAATCGCAAAGACATTCGAGGTGTAAACGATGAAGCGGTCGGTCGTCACGCCAAAGATCGCCGGGATCGAGTCCACCGCGAACACCAGGTCGGTCACTTCAACCACAATCAATACCAGCAATAAAAGCGTGCCGACGCGTTTTCCCTCGACGACAGTAAAAAATTTACGGCGCTCGTAGTGACGCGTGATGGGGACGTAACGCGAGACAAACCGCACTGCGATGTTGTCCTCAGGCTCAATCTCGGTTTTTCCGCCCCGCAGCATCTGTGCCCCGGTATAGACCAGAAACGCGCCAAAGATATAGATAATCCAATGAAAACGATCGATTAGGCTGGTACCGAGCAGGATCATCCCAACCCGCATCAGCAGCGCGCCCAGCACGCCCCAGTAAAGAACCCGGTGCTGATATTTTGGCGGGACTTTGAAGTACGAAAAGATCAACAAGAAGACAAACAAGTTGTCGACCGAAAGCGAGAGCTCGATCAGATAACCGGCAACAAACTCGAGGCCCTTCTGATGTCGGGCTTCTCCGAATAATTCCCAACCCAAAGGGCCAAACAAGAGTCCCGCGAAAAACAAGGCGAGCAAGACCCAGACTGCGCTCCAGACTGCGGCATTGCGATAACTGATCTCGTGGGGTTTGCGATTAAAGAGACCCAGGTCGATGGCCAGCATCGCGAGAATGAAAACACAGAAACCGACCCAGGCGATTGTCGAAGTTGCGAGTGAATGCATCTGTGCAGCTAAAATATCACTCGCGCTGCAAGCCACGCAAAAACGAAAACGCCGAAGTTTCTGAAAAAGCCATGCCCGAGGGCCAGTTTGGTTGTGGCACGCGCATCTTGCGCGCGGTTCAAGGGTGAACCCGTGCCGCTCTTTCAAACTGACCCACTACGAAAGGGCGTGGCAAGTTGCAGCCTGCACTGCGCTCAATTAGAATTTGTCGTTCGAGTCTACACGGAAAAGGTTTCTATCAATGCTCAAACAACTAAGTCGCTTTGAACGCACAAGCAAAGTCCTGATTCTGGGGTTCGTGGGACTGATGGCGGTCAGTCTGGTCCTCTTTTTCAGGCCGAACAGCGGATCGTCGGCCCTTGAGGCCACCAAGAGCGCCGAGGTGCTGGCGACGGTGGGGGGCGCGGACATCACCGTGGGCGACTTTGCAACGCAAAAGCAGAACATTCAAACTCAATTCAGCCGGTTCGGTGGACAGGTCAGCCTCACTCAAATGGGTTACACCGACGAGCGGATTCTCGACGGCTTGATCTCAAAGAAAGTGACCGAACAGGAAGCCGCGCGGTTGGGTCTGGGCGCGTCCGAGGCAGAAGTCAGGGGAAGAATTGCAAAAACGTTCAGCGATGCTTCCGGCAAGCTGACGATCACCGACGCCTCCGGAAATCTCGACATGAGCAAGTACCAGGAGCGAGTCGGTGACGTGGGCGTTTTTGAACGCGGTATCGCCGAAGATATTGCCCGCGAGAAGCTCGAAGCGTTCGTCTCGGCCAGCGTGCGCATTTCTGAAGACGAGGTACAACAAGAGTACAAACGCAAGAATACAAATTTCGATCTGACGTACGTGATTGTTTCGGCCGACAAGCTGGCCGAGAAAATTCAACCCGCGGACGACGAAATGAAGGCGTATTATGAGAAACACAAAACCGACTACAACATCCTCGTACCACAGAAAAAGATTAAGTACGTTTTTATTGACCAGGATAAGTCGGGCCAGAAACTGCAAATATCAGACAAAGAACTCCATGACGAGTACGACAATCTGAAGCCTGAATTCAAGCAGGCCGGCGTTAAGGTCCAGCAGATCATCTTGAAGATTGCTCGCCCGGATCTCGACGCCACGGTCAAAGCTAAAGCCGACCAGTTGGTCGCCAAGGCCCGCGGAGCGCAGGAAACTACAACTGAAGAAGCGTTCGCTGAGTTGGCAAAGGGCAATTCCGAAGATCCAACCACGGCCCAAAATGGCGGACGTGTGAATGGTGTCGTGAAGAAGAATCCCAACCCGTCTGCCGACCCGTATCAGCAGGTACTCGATCTCCAGCCCGGTGATGTTACCGACCCGATCAAATACAAAAACGCTTATTACATCCTGCGTCGCGGTGAGCCGGTGCCCAAAACTTTCGACGACGCCAAAGCGGAGTTGTTGGTCTCTCTGCGCAATCGCCGGGGTTACACCGTGGCCCAAAAACTCGCTCAGCGCGCGCAGGATCGCTTGAAAGAAACAAAAGATCCGCAGAAGGTCGCGCAAGAGTTCGCGGCGGAAGCCAACATGTCGGCCGGCGACATGGTGCGCGAAACGCCGTTCGTGAAACCCGGCGACGACGTGCCGAATATTGGCAGCTCGCAGCAATTCGAAGAATCAATCGCCCCTCTGAACAATCCCAACGACGTAGGCGAACGCACCGGAATCAAAAATGGTTTTGCGATTCCGCTGCTGGTCGAAAAGAAGGGTCCGCGCATTCCGGAGTTCGACGAAGTAAAGGACAAGGTGGCGCAGGCGGTGAAGCAGGAAAAAGCGAAATCGCAGTTGGAAGCAAAGGCCAAAGAGCTAATCGCCAGCGCCAAATCTCCTGGCGATTTGAAAGCCGCCGCAGCCAAACTCGGACTCGAAGCCAAGGCCGAAGCAAACTACAAACTATCGACGCCGCTCGGCGAGGCCGGATCGAGCGTGCTGCTTGATGATCCGCTTTACGCCGCGAAGACCGGTGAAGTGCTCAAGACGCCCATCTTTCTGAATCAGAATTATCTGGTGCTGGGCGTCAACACTCGCACTGAAGCTGATTTAACAGAGTTCGCCAAGCAGCGCGACTCGCTAATGCAGAGCGCGCTCACTGAACGAAAGAACCAGGTCTTCGATGACTATCTGATGGCCGTGCAACACCGCATGGAGCAGGACGGCAAGATTAAGATCTACAAAGATGTGCTGGCCAACATGATGGAAACCGAAGAGCCGGAAGCCGCCCCACAGAGGCGTCCGCCGCTGCAACTGCCGAAGAAGCAAAGCTAGGTTGATGGTCGCGCTAAGTTGCTTTGGGGCTTCTTTCCACTTGAACAGGAACGATCCACCAATGCACACGACGTCGCGCGCACAATGGCTGCGGTTCGTGTGTTTCGTGGATCGTATTACCCGCCCCGAAATCTCTTAAGTTGAACCCGCATGTCATGCGCGAACCGTCACGCTTGAAATCTAAAACATCACCACAACCACTCTAGATTCCACTTCGTCTTCCCCCTTTATCGCCCCAACGCGCCTTGCGCAGGCGATTGCCACGGACACTAAGGCGTCGCTCGTCAACTGCTTAAATCAAAATCGCAAACATGGTTGCATTGATTGCGGCCTGGGTTTATGCTACGCGACTCTGAGGGCCTCCTCGTTCGGCTCCGGCGCACCCGGAGACTCTCATCACAGTAGGCACACTAAGACTGTGTTGCCAGCGAAACGATCGAGGGCAACTAAGAAGTTCGCAAATTATGCGGCTGCTAGAAAAGCGACAGCAGATTCAACGCCGCATCGACAACTGAGACGATATCCACAGTGTTCGAAGCGGGCGTCGAAAGAGCCGTTCCCGGCGCAGATGAGGCGTCGGGTGACATTTGAGCAGTAGCGCAAGGCGGCGTTTCAACTTCGCCAGGTGCTGCACACGGTGGTGTATCAACGTCCCCGGCGAAGGCGGACAGCCCGAGCACAAACGTTAGAGCGATTGCAGCACCTAGTCTTTTTAGGTTCTTCATGTTTTTCTCCTAACTTCGTTGATGGGTATTACGGTTCTTCCTTGAAACGAACAAACGGAAGCAGGTTTCAGAGGCAGCGCCTGGCTTTCGTGGAGCGAGCGACGTCGCCCGCTCCAGCAGACGCAAACTTTTTATCGAGTATACAGAAAGGTAGACCTCACATGAGCTTACAATCTCAACTAGCAGCGCTTCAACAGGAGACTCGCGGTCTGACACTTGTACAGCGAGCTAAGCTCTGCTGCGAGTCAGCGAAGCAATTCGAAAAGGCTGGCGAATATGAAGCAGCGTGTGAAGCACTGAGTGAGTTTTGGCCCGAGCGTCACGGCCCGCCGATGGTCGATGGTCTCGACACCGCGACGAGCGCCGATGTACTACTCCGGGTGGGCGCTTTGGCGGGATGGTTGGGTACCACGCACCAGTCTGAGGGTAGCCAGGAGACGGCAAAGAACCTGATAACGCGGAGTCTTGAGATATTCGAAGAGCTTGACCAACCTGAGGGAGTAGCCGAGGCACACGCCGATCTCGCACTCTGTTATTGGCGTGAAGGTTCATATGACGAGGCGCGAATTAATATAGACAGCGCGTTACGCCGCCTTAAGAACGAAGAGAGTGACCTGAGAGCATGCGTCCTCATTCGCTCGGGTATGGTGGAAAGAAGGGCCGGGCGCTTGATTGAGGCGTTGCGATGTTACGAGGAATCTGCACCTCTTGTAGAGCACAGCACGGACCACGCTCTCAAAGGGACGTTCCATAATGGTTTCGCGGTACTCTTAAAGAATTTGGCTGCCGCAGAGAGCCGAGGAGACCATCTAGACCGAGCTCTGATCGAATATGCAGCCGCAAGTTTTCATTTTGAGCAGGCTGGGAATACCCGATTTCAGGGCTGCGTTGATATTAATCTTGGTTTCCTTTTCTGCATAATCGGAAGATTCGCCGATGCGCATCAACATCTTAGTCACGCGCGAAGCTTATTCATTGAGCTCGCCGACGAAGTTCATCTCGCGCAAGTAAACGAAACCCGCGCACGAACATTTCTTGCTGAGGGGCGTGTCCTGGAAGCCGAGCGCGTTGTGCGATCCGCAGTAAGGACTCTTGATAAAGGTGGCGAGCAAGCACTCCTGGCCGAGGCTCTGACGACTTACGGAATCGTCATGGCGCGTCTGGGCAACTACCCGCGCTCAAAAGTGCTACTAGATCGCGCAATCGAGGTTGCCGAGACCGCGGGTGATTTGGAGGGCGCGGGCCGCGCGAAGTTGAGCATCATTGAGGAGCTGGCCGAGCAAACCACGCCGCCGGAGTTGGCTTCGATATTCCAAACGGCAGCGGATCTCTTGCAGCGTTCCCAGGATCCGTCAGCCGGCAAACGCTTAATAGCCTGTGCCCGCCAGGTCATCGAAGCGCTGGGGACCGCTGAGCAACTTGAAGGTCCTGAAGGAAACGAACAATCATGGGAAGGCTTCTCGTTCAAACGAGAAGTGCTGAAAAGTGAAAAGGCTATTATCGAACGCGCGCTGAGAGACGCCGGGGGCGCGGTAACCAAAGCCGCTCGCTTGCTTGGCTTCAAGCATCACCAGAGTCTCATCTCCTTAATAAACAGCCGGCATAAGGATCTGCTCAAAACCAGATCCGCGGTGCGGCCGCGCAGGAGCCATCTTTTTTCCCAGCCCAGAAAGATCAAGAAGAAATTAATAAAGCAGAGTGTCGAGCGAGCGAGTTCCCAAATCTCAATTCTGCATGTCGAGGACGATCAGCAAACCTCCAACCTGGTCGACGAGATGTTCGCTGCTGAAGAATGGCACGTGGAGCTTTGCACCGACGGCTATGGCGCCCTCGAAAAACTTACCGGCAACGACCACTACGATGTACTTATCGTCAATAACGACATTCCGGGCCTTAGTGGTCTGGAGTTGGTGCAACGGGCGCGCAAGATAACCCACCGTCGCCGCACGCCGATCATCATTCTGTCAGGAAGCGATTGCGAGAAGGAAGCCTGGGGCGCAGGGGTCGACGCTTTTCTGAGGAAGCCGGAGCAAATTAGTAAGCTGCCCGCGACAATCAACCGCGTCCTTAAAGCCGAACGCAAGAAAGACTGAGGATCTCAGGGCTCACGCTGACAGCCATCAAGATTGAAAGTCCCTCACGTCCTTAAACGGCGTCTCTCGATCTTCAAAGTCAGGCCGGTAATAAAACGCCGCGCCGTCGTATTCCTGCATCCAGCCTTCTTCCATGCCTAACTCCTCCAGCGCCGCGACCGCGCGCAGCCATTCCGTCTCTCTGATCGCCCGCGACAGCAACGTATATCTCGGATTCGTCCCAGCCACGTTTGTCGGATAGTACTGGGCCATCAAAGAGACGGCGACATGCGGACTAAGTTCGTCGTGAATCCAACGGAGCGATTCGCGCACGCCGCCCACATCGTTGGGCAGCACCAGCAAACGAATCAACAGACCGCGCCGCAGCAAACCATCCCCGTCATAGATAAGTTCGTCGCCCATCTGCCGGTACATCTCGGCGATCGCCGCGCGCGAGCATTCCCGATAACTCCGCACTTTCGAATACAAGTATCCCGCTTCATCCTCGGCGTACTTCAAATCGGGCAGGTAGACGTCGACGATGCCGTCGAGGAGCTTTAGCACTGCAACTGAGTCGTACGCGTTCGTGTTGTAGACAATCGGCAGGCGCAGGCCCTGCCCGGCCGCCAGCAAAATCGCGCGCGCCATCTGCGGCGCGAAATGAGTGGGCGAGACAAAGTTGATGTTATGACATCCGCGCCCTTGCAGTTCCAGCATCATTTCAGCCAGCCGCTCATGCGTCACTTCGTTTCTAATTTGTTCCTTATGAGTCTGTGAGATCTGATAGTTCTGGCAGTAGACACAGCGCAGATTGCAGTTTCCAAAGAAGATGTTGCCGGCCCCACGGGTGCCCACCAGCGGCGGCTCTTCGCCAAAGTGCGCCGTGTAAGAAGAAACGATCGGCAGCCTTCCCGAGTAGCACGCCGCGATTTCGTTTTTCAATCTATTATTGAGACAGTCGCGCGGACAAACCGTGCAACGCTCGAGCAAATCTTCCAGCGCCTCGACGCGGCGCCGCAGCTCGCCCGTGCGCAGCAGCCGAAGATAGGAAGCTTCGGTCGTTCTTAACTCAGTGCTCACTTTTTAGTTTTCTTTCGGAAATGCACGTAATGTGTTTTGTGCTGCTCGACCAGTTCGGGCGGCACAAAACGTTTGCTGGTGCGCCAGATGAAATCCATTTCGGCGTGCGTGGTGCTGAGCGCCAGGCGCGCTTCAAAAACCAGCAGCATGCTCCCATAGAAAAGAAAGCACGCGCCAATCAAACCGAACGCGACCGGAATAAAAGCCCATCGCGCGCTGAAAAATGACACGATCCCGATGGCCACGCTGGTCGCGACGAACACGCCGACGGCAAGATAGAAAGTAGTCAGCGCTCGCTGCAACAAGCGTGAACGGCTGGTCAGCTTGTCCAATTGATCAAATATCATCGCGCGCTTTTCTTCGAATAGATCTATTTTGGGATCGCCATCGGAAATCGTCTGCAGACGATCGGACAACGACCGCACCCGATCAACTACGCGTCCCAAACGCGTCGAGGTCGAAAGGATCATTGTTCCGCTGGCTGAAATCAGCACGGCGGGCGTAATCATCGCGGTTAAGACCGCCAGAGATCCAGAAAATCCGTCCATCGACGCCAATCATTCTACCGCGACTTGCCTGAGCGAGCACAAACCGGGGTTACACCCGGTGGTCAGCTCGCCGTCTCATTAGCACTGCACTTCGGTGCGGTGACCTGGCAATCATGACTCCACCCTAACCGTTTCAAACGGTTTCAATCCTAAATCGTTGAAAGGGCACTAATATACTTGACTCATTACGGCAATGGCTCTGCCACTCTGATGCGCGGCAAGTCTGCGACTTGCCGGCGGCGAACCTTCTTTTTCATTCGGGTCTTCGACCCGTCACGGTCAGAGACCGTT